>NZ_JBIATE010000001.1:399917-871032 GCF_042891445.1 Streptomyces sp. NPDC001890
CATACGGTGCCGTCGGCTGCGACGCCGATGTCGACGGCCTTGCCGGGGATGCCTACCCACGGGTTGGAGTCGTGGCCGGTGTAGCGGTACATCTGGCCGAGGGAGTTCACGCCCCAGACGTGGGTTCTGGATCCGACGGAGATGCGGGTCAGGCCGCCCGGGACGGAGACCCAGTCGGTGGAGCCCTGGTCTCCGGTGTAGCGGTAGATGCCGCCTGCTGAGTTGACGTGCCATACGGTGCCGTCGGCTGCGACGCCGATGTCGACGGCCTTGCCGGGGATGCCTACCCACGGGTTGGAGTCGTGGCCGGTGTAGCGGTACATCTGGCCCAGGGAGTTCACGCCCCAGACATGAGTCCTGGACCCGACCGAGATCGAAGTGAGACCACCGGAGACGTTCTTCCAGTCAGCCATTTTCCTGTCCCCTTACCTCGAACCTTGCGAGGGGATGTTGCTGCTCGGAGAGGTCACCCAAACGGCCTGATATCCCGGTTGGTCACAGAGACGTGCCGAAAATCGCCGTTTGGGTTTTCTCGTCCCTCGGTCCGCCGGGGCGTGTGGCCCGCTCACCTCGTCACGAGGAGGCTGAATCCGCTGTAACCCACAAGGGAACAAGGGCTGTCCGCGGGACAGCCCTCGTTCCCTCGCCTTCACGCGCCGAGCCACTCCACGACCTCGACCACGTCCCCGACGCTCAGTACGCCCTCGCACACCACCGCGTTCTTCGCGCCGAAGCTGACCCTGTTGCCGTACTCCGGTTCGCGCCGGTACGTCGACAGGGTCCGGATCGGCTCCGGGCCCGCACGGTGGCCGGTGGCCTGGTCGACCATCGGGACGGCGCACCGTGTCGCCCGTACCGAGTGGGCGAGTTCGACGGAGCCGATGGTCATCCGGCGGACCCGGTCCTCGAAGTGGGGTTCGTCGTCGCCGGTCAGGACGATGTTGGGGCGGAAGCGGTTCATGGGGACGGGCTCGGCGTCGCCCCGGGCGGTGATGCGGGCGTTGAGGTCGTCCAGGGAGGCCGTCGAGGCGACCAGCACCGCGTGCGCGTCCGCGAAGTTGACCTTGCCGGGGGTGTCGCCCCAGCCGTCCCGGTCGAAGCCGGGAACCACCCGTACCAGGCGGGACTTCGCGACGAGCGCGTCGGAGAACCACTCCGCGACCTCGTCGCCCTGGTCGGCGGCCACGCCGAGCGGCCGGTCGAACATGCTGACGTCACGGCGCGCGCCGTCCCGGTCGATGTCCAGGCGCAACGGCTCGACACCCTCGGCGGTCAGGGCCAACGCCGCTCCGCCGTCCAGGACTTCCACCCCGATCGCGGCCATCGCGGGGTGCGTGCGCTGGCTGCGGAAGGCGCCGTCGGCGGCGTCCACCACCATGAACGTGCGGTCGTGTTCGAGGCCGGTGCCGAAGACCTGCGCGGAGTCGACCGTGGTCCCGGCGCAGCCCTTGACGGGGTAGTACGCCAGCTCGCGGACGGTGATCGTCATGGTGTCCCCTCCGGGGCGGCCGCTTCGAGGTCGTCGACGCTGCCGGACATGATGGTGCGGATGTGGCGGGTGAGGTGGTCGGTGGGCCAGTCCCACCAGGCGACGGCGAGGAGCCGGGCGACGGTCTCCTCGTCGTAGCGGGTGCGGATGAGGCGGGCGGGGTTGCCGCCGACGATGCCGTAGTCGGGTACGTCGGAGGTGACGACGGAGCCGGCGCCGATGATCGCGCCGTGCCCGATCCGTACGCCCGGCATCACCATGGAGCCGTAGCCGAACCAGACGTCGTTGCCGACGACCGTGTCGCCCCGGCCCGGCAGCCCGGTCAGCAGATCGAAGTGGTCGGTCCAGGAACCGCCCATGGAGGGGAACGGGAACGTGGACGGGCCGTCCATCCGGTGGTTGGCGCCGTTCATGATGAACCGCGTACCGGTCCCGAGCGCGCAGAACTTGCCGATGACGAGCTTCTCCGGGCCGTAGTGGTACAGCACGTTGCGGGTCTCGAACCCGGTCGCGTCGTCCGGGTCGTCGTAGTACGAGAAGTCCCCGACCTCGATCAGTTCGGACTTCACCAGGGGCTTCAGCAGTACGACGCGGGGCTGGCCGGGCATCGGGTGCAGGACGGTGGGGTCAGCGGGGACTGGGCTCATGGGGCACATCATCGCATCCACCTCGCATGATGTAAGTTCCTTTTAGGAACTAACAAAAGCGGGAGAGGGGTACGCCGTGACGCTGGCGCAATGGACCGAGGTCGACGACTACTTCAACGGTCTGCTGGTGGGTCCGGACGAAGCCCTGGACGCGGCCGTGGAGGCCAGTGACGGGGCCGGACTCCCGGCGATCCAGGTCGCCGCCAACCAGGGCAAGCTGCTGAACCTGCTGGCCAGGCTCCAGGGGGCGCGCACCGTGCTGGAGATCGGCACCCTGGGCGGCTACAGCACCATCTGGCTGGCCCGCGCGCTGCCGGAGGGCGGCAAGGTCGTGACGCTGGAGGCCGATCCGGCGTACGCGGAGGTCGCGCGGGCCAACATCGAGCGGGCCGGGCTCGCGGACGTCGTCGAGATCAGGGTCGGCCGCGCCCTCGACACGCTGCCGGAGCTCGCGGCGCAGGGGTACGGGCCGTTCGACGTCGTGTTCATCGACGCCGACAAGCCGAGCAACCCCGACTACCTGGCCTGGTCCCTGAAGCTGACCCGGCCCGGCAGCCTGATCGTCGCCGACAACGTCGTACGCGACGGAGAGGTGGTGGACGGCGACAGCGACGACCCGAAGGTGCAGGGCGTGCGCCGGTTCACCGAACTCGTCGCCGCCGAGCCGACGTTGACCGCGACCGCGCTGCAGACCGTCGGGAGCAAGGGGTACGACGGGCTGATGATGGCGCTGGTCACCGGGCAGGCCCCGGAACCGCGTTGATACGATCGCGCGTTCGACGCGTCGGTGATGCCTCCGCACCCGGCCAGCACCCCGTGGAGAGACCATGCAGCGCCCCCTCGTCCCGCTCGTTGTCGCTGCGGCGCTGTTGTGTGCCGGATGTTCCGGGGGCTCGGATTCGGGCTCGGGTTCGGGATCGGCGCGAGGGGCGGAGAAGTCCGGGAATGCCTCCGCGTCCCGCTCGGCGGCGGACCACGGGGCTGCGGTGCGGGCCGCGGTGGCCGCGACGAAGAAGACCAGTGCCCGGATCGACGAGCGGATCGAGATAGGGGACGGCACCACCGAGTACGTCGTCTCGGTCAAGGGCGACTTCGACTGGGCGGATGCCGCAGGTCGCCTCGCGGTCTCCCTCCGCAATCCGGCGGTGCCCGGGAAGACCTCGCCCCGCATGGACGAGATCTTCGCCGACGGCACGGTCTACGTGGGCGGCTTCGCCGAGTTGGCGGGCTCCTGGGGATCGATTCGCCGGGACGAGGCCGAGGCCCACTATGCGTTGCGGGCACCGATGAACGACCCCGAGCACGTCTTGCGCCAGGTGGCACAGATGCGTCGGATCTCGCGGGTCGGCGAGGAGACGGTGAACGGTACGCCCGCGGTCCACTACCGGGGGGTGCTCGCCGACGAGACGGTCACGCTGCGGATGGCGAAGGACATGCGGGCCAAGATCGACTCCGCGCGGGAGCAGATCGGCGGGATCACCGTCTACGCGGATGTCTGGATCGACCGGAAGGGGCAGCTCGTGCGTACCCGGCTCGACTGGCCCATGGGGGCGGCGGGCGTCAAGGCGACGATGAATCTGGCGGACCACGGGAAGCCGGTGCGCGCGAAGGCCCCGGACCCCGGCAAGGTCGTCCCCATGCCGAACCTCGGCGGCCCGCTGCCCGGCTGACCTGCCTCCCCGCCCGCGGCACGGCAGAAGATCGCGTCGGCGGGAAAAGTGTTCGACGGGGGCAGCGGACCCGGACATGATCGGGCGTATGAGTTTGCGTATGAGTGACCCGGTTCGTATCGGTACGGAGAAGCTTCCGGGAGGGCGGTTGCTGGGCTGGGCCGAGTGGGGGCCGGGGGACGGGGTGCCGGTGCTGTTCTCGCCCGGGGCGGCCACCAGCCGGCATCTCGGCTTCGGTGCCGGTGTGCTGGACGGGCTCGGGGTGCGGCTGATCTCCGTCGACCGCCCCGGTCTGGGAGTCTCCTCGCCCGCGCCGGGGCGTACGTTCGGTGACTTCGTCGACGACATCCGGGCGTTCGCCGGTCTGCGCGGCCTGGGGCGGCCCCTGATGGTCGGCAATTCGCAGGGGGCGCCGTTCGCGCTGGCGTGCGCCGCCGCCGGGGCGGTCCGGGCGCTCGCGGTGGTCTCCGGTGCGGACGAGGTCGCGGAACCGGGCTTCGCCGACGCGCTTCCGGAGGAGTTGCGGGGGCTCGTCGGCCTGGCCGTGTCCGATCCGGCCGCCGCCGAGCAGGTCTTCGCCGGGTTCACCCCGCAGGGGATGTGGGACATGGTCATGTCCGGCAGCCCGGAGTGCGACCTCGATGTCTACCGACAGCCCGCGTTCGCCGCGGCCTACCGGCGCGCCCTCGACGAGGCCTTCGCGCAGGGGCCGGGCGGTTACGCGCGGGATACCGTCCTCGCCATGGGGCGCTGGGGCATCGGGCTGTCGGACATCTCCGTACCCGTCGACCTCTGGTACGGGGAGAAGGACACCGGTCACTCGCCGGACCAGGGGGTCCGGCTGGCCTCGCGCATCCCGGGCGCGGTCCGGCACCTGGTGCCGGAGGTGGGCGGGGCGGTGCTCTGGACCCACGCCGAGCAGGTGCTGAGCACGCTGCTGGGGCGCGGTGCGACCCCCTGAGTTTTTGGACGTGCCGGCAGGGCCCTCATCTGTCACGTCCCTCATCTGTCACGTCGGGACGAGACCCCCTGTGCCCCCTGGGCCCTCGGACATGACAGAAGGGCCCTCACCTGTCACGTCCAGGCGAGGGCCCTCCCTTCATCCGCCTGCCCGGTGAAGGTTGAGAAGACGATCACGAGGCAGGACGTACTCGTGCCTCCCGGTCAGGGGGCGAGCAGCAGTACGTCGGCGCGCTCCTTGGCGGCCGCGTAACGCTTCGCCACGTCCTGCCAGTTGACGACGGCCCACATCGCCTCGATGAAGTCGACCTTCTGGTTCTTGTACTGGAGGTAGAAGGCGTGCTCCCAGGCGTCGAAGACCAGGACCGGGACGGAGCCCTGGCCGACATTGCCTTGGTGGTCGTAGACCTGCTCGACGATCAGCTTGTCGCTGACCGGCTCGTACGCCAGGACGCCCCAGCCGGATCCCTGCGTGGTGGCCGCGGCCTTCGTCAGTTGGGCCTTGAAACCGGCGAACGAGCCGAACGACTCGGTGATCGCGTCCGCCAGGTCACCGACACCGTCCGCCGCGAGCGGCTCGCCGCCGCCGTCGCCGGTCATGTTGTGCCAGTAGATCGAGTGCAGGATGTGGCCGGAGAGGTGGAACGCGAGGTTCTTCTGGAGCCCGTTGATCGCACCCCAGGCCTCCTTGTCGCGCGCCTCCGCCAGCTGCTCCAGGGTGTCGTTCGCGCCCTTCACGTAGGCGGCGTGGTGCTTGTCGTGGTGGAGCTCGATGATCTGCGGATTGATGACCGGTTCGAGCGCCGCGTAGTCGTACGGGAGTTCCGGGAGCGTGTACGTGGCCATGTGGTCGAACCCTCCAGATGCTGTGCTGTTGTTATTGCAACCTATATGCAAGAGCAGGCTAACAGCAGGAAGAGCGGAAGGTGATCAGTCCTTCGACCTAGGACGTCTCTCCTGGTCGGTGGCGTGCCTGCCGGGGCGGAACCCCGCCCAGGGCCTCGGCGGGTTCGGGGACCGTGGGCCTGGCGGCCGGGTCGGGGCGCAGGCAGGCGTCGATGGCCGCGGCCAGGTCGCGGGGGAGGCGTCGCCGGGAGCCGACCGGCGCAGCGGTCTCCTCCAGCTGCGGGTACCGGACGGGCCCGTCGCACGGGTCGTCGCCCGTGTCGCTCGCGCTGCCCGCGTCGGGCGCGTCGTCGACCTCGCACCCCGGCGCGGGTCTCGTCCCGGGGGCGAGCGGCGGGGCAGGCGGCGGGGCGGTGCGGGGGCTCATGACAGGACCTTCCGCAGCGGTGGTGGCGGGCCGGTCCCCGCACTCAGCCGGTGCAGCCGGGCATAGGTGCCGTCGCGCAGCAGCAGCTCCTCGTGCGTGCCGCGTTCGACGACCCGGCCGTGGTCCAGCACCACCGTGGACGTGGCGTCGCGGACGGTCAGCAGATTGTGCGAGATGACGACGGTGGTGCGCCCCGCCATGAGCCGGCGCAGCGGTTCCATGATCCGGCGGCCCGACCCGGCGTCCAGCCCGGTGGTCGGCTCGTCCAGGAGCAGTACGGGCGCGTCCCTGATCATCGCGCGGGCGATCGCGAGGCGCTGGGCCTGCCCGCCGGAGAGCGTCCGGCCGCGTTGGCCCACCACGGTGTCGTAGCCCTCGGGGAGCTGCCGGATGAAGCCGTCGGCGTCGGCGGCACGGGCCGCCGCGACGACGTCCGCCTCCGACGCGTCCGGGCGGCCGTACGCGATGTTCTCCCGCACCGTGCCGTGCAGGACGAGCGTCTCCTGAAGCACCACCGCGACGTTCTCCCGCAGCTCGGACAGGAGCAGCTCCCTGAGGTCCCTGCCGTCGAGCAGGATCGCGCCCCGGTCCGGGTCGTAGAAGCGCAGTTGCAGTTTCCCGGCCGTGGACTTGCCGGCGCCGCTCGCGCCGACCAGCGCCAGCGTCGTGCCGGGTGCCACATGGAACGACACGTCCGCCAGCGCCCACCGGGACGTACCCGGGTAACGGAAGGAGACGCCGCGGAACTCCACCTCGCCCCGGGCGCGCCCGATACGCCGGGCTCCGGCGGCCTCGACCACCTGGGGGCGCTGGTCGAGCAGCTCGATGATCCGCTCGGCGGAGGCGGATGCCGCGTAGAACGTACCGGCGAGACGGGACAGATCGCGGATCGGGCCGTACAGGTTGCCCAGCAGTGCCAGGAAGACCAGCAGCCCGCCCAGGGTGAGCTGCCCCTGCGCCAGCTTCCAGGTGCCCAGGCCCATGACGGCCAGCGCACCGGCCAGCTCGATGACCTCGACGACCGGGCCGTACACGGCACGGATGCGCGCCGAGGCCATCGCCGCACGGAACTTGCCCACGCTCTCGCGCTCGAACCGGCGCTCCTCCGTCCCCTGCCGGTTGTACGCCTGCACCAGCGCGACATTGCCGAGCGACTCCTCGGCGATCGCGCTGATCGAACCGCTGCGCCGCCGCCGCTCCCGCGACGCGGCCTTGACCAGCCGGGAGAAGTGCCGGGCCGCGTACCAGAAGAGCGGCACGACGACGAGCGCCAGCAGGGTCAGGTCCCATCGCAGGTAGAACAGCAGCCCCAGGAAGACACCCAGCCGGATCACGAAGTACAGGCCGTCCGCCACCCCCGAGAGGAGGAACGTCTCGACCGCGTCGACGTCGCCCGTGATGCGCGACAGCAAGTCCCCCAGCCGGCGCCGCTCGAAGAAGCCGAGCGAGAGACCCTGGACGTGCCGGAACACATCCGAACGGAGAGCCAGCAGGAAGCGCTCGCTCACCCAGGTGGACAGCACGTCGTCGCTGAACTCCAGTGCGCCGGAGCAGAGGATGAGCGCCGCGTACGCCGGTGCGATCCAGGCGAAGGGGCGCAGATCGCGCGGGACGAGGACGTCGTCCACCACGATCTTGAAGAGCCAGATCTCGGCCGCGTCGACGACGGGGCCGATCAGGCTGAGGGCGAGGATCGGAACGAGCCGGTGCCGGCCGCCGCGCGTGTACGGCCAGAAGCGCCGGAACACCTCGCGCGGGGCGACCGCGGGCGCGGCGGCGACGACCGCGTCGGGATCGTCCGCCACCGACAGCAGCCGCCGCACGAAATGGTGCGAGACACGCCTCATCGACGCGTTCCTCATGGACCGACGGCTGAGCGGACCAGGAACAGGGGCCCGCTCAGCCGTACCGGGTGATGGTCACCAGTAGTGACCGTGGTGGGTGTGACGGCGACCATGGTGGCGACGGTGGCGACTGTGCCCTTCGTCGCGGTCGTCGTGCCCCGATGTCATGTTCCTCTTCTCGTCACGATGCTTGGCGGGGATCAGATGCTTGAAGATCGCCATGGGCTTCCCTCCTCGGAGGCTTCTGGACGCAATACGCGCCGGTGCGCTCGCGGGATTGCCGGTCCCGGAGATTTCCTGTTCCGCCGCCCGCGGCGCCGCCCGCGCCGCCCGCCTTCAGCCACGCCAGGAAGGCAAGTACGAAGACGACTTCCGAGAGCAGGCACAGGATGCCGTACGGCGGTTCCCAGCCGGTCTCGCGGTAGCCAGGCAGTCCGACGGTCCGCGACAGCAGGAAACCCACGATCATCCCGATGCTGATGACGGCCCCGATCAGCCAAGCGCCGAGCGGCCGTTGCCGGCCGAGGAGACCCGCGGCGACGGCGAGCAGCGCCACGCCGCCGATCAGGAACAGGACGCCGATGTACGGCATCTCCGTCAGATGCGAGGGGACCAGCAGGAGATGGAGCACCGCGCTCGCCAGGGCGCAGATCGCCCCGGTCCCGAGCCATGCCATGTGTGTCGTGCGGGACGTCATCACGACTCCAAGGGTCGAAGGCGGCGTGCGCCGCCGTGCGTCGGTAGGGCGCGCCTTCATTACCTACGGCACCGCCGGGCCGAGGGTTCATGATCGGCCGGCCCTGCCCTGCCCGGTCCGGCTTGCCCGGCCCTGCCCTGCCCGGCTTGCCCTGCCCGCCCCGTCCGAACGAGAGGTCCCGGGGGCGCCCGCAGCAGGAAATCCGCGCGGGCGCGTGTTACGTAAGGAGTATGCGCAGGATTGGCATCCCCCTGGAGCGGGTGCCCGACGAAGCGCTGCTGGCCGGGCTCATGACCGGCGATCCCGAGATCGCCGTGGCCTTCGTACGGCGGTTCCAGCGTCGGGTCTTCGGCGTGGCCCTCGCCGTGGTGGGCGACATCCAGCTCGCCGAGGACATCGCCCAGCAGACCTTCGAGCGCGCCTGCCGGCACGCCCAGGTCTACGACCCGCGCCGGGGATCGGTGCCCACCTGGCTGTCCGCCATCGCGCACAACCTCGCGATCGACGCGGTACGTGCCCGCAAGGCCACCCCGGTCGA
The DNA here is from genome assembly GCF_042891445.1 of Streptomyces sp. NPDC001890. Lineage (NCBI taxonomy): Bacteria > Bacillati > Actinomycetota > Actinomycetes > Kitasatosporales > Streptomycetaceae > Streptomyces > Streptomyces sp. NPDC001890. The sequence continues at coordinate 409,036 of NZ_JBIATE010000001.1, forward strand.
CCCCGCGGATCTGGAGAACATGATGGAGACCATCGCCGACACCCCGGAGCGGCACGCACTGTCCGCCGAAGCCGCGGCGGACCTGCGCCGAGCGGTCGGCAAGCTGCCACGGGAACAGGCCCGTGCCCTGGTGATGGCCGGCATCTACGGGATGACGGCCCAGCAGGTCGCCGACTTCGAGCGGATACCGCTCGGTACCGCCAAGACCCGGATCAGGGCGGCCATGGGCAAGCTCCGGGCGTCCCTCGCGGCCAGGCAGGTGGAACCATGACCGGCAACGGCGGGCTGAGCTGCGAGCAGCTCCGGGAGATCGGCGCGGAGCTGGCGCTCGGTGTGCTGCCCGCCAGGGAGCGGGCCGGGGCGATGGGACACCTGGAGGACTGCGCCGCCTGCCGCGAACACGTCCACGAGCTGGCCGCCGCCTCGGACGCGCTGCTGGACCTCGTCCCGGGCAGCGAACCGCCGGCCGGGTTCGAGGACCGGGTGATCGAGCGGCTCGGGCTCGCCCCGGCACGGCGGCCGGCCGTCCGGCACCCGCGGTGGCGGCGGATCGCCCTCGCCGCCGCGGCGGCGGCAGCGGGCCTGGCGCTCGGCGGCGGCGGCTGGGTGCTCGGCGCGTACACCGGCACTCCGGCCCCGGTCGCGCCCATCGCCTCCCCCGTGCAGCCGCAGCTGCTCACCGCCCGACTCACCCACGGCAATGATTCGTTCGGGCAGGTCTACCTCTACGCCGGGGCCTCGCCCTGGCTGTACATGGCAGTGGACGCCGACGGGCACTCCGGCACCGTCCACTGCCTGGTCCAGCGCGCCGACGGCACCACCGCCAAGGCCGGATCCTTCACGCTCGACGCCGAGGGCTACGGCTCCTGGGGCGGGCCCGTCCCGGCGGGCACGGCGCCGGTCACCGGCCTACGCCTGACCGACGCACACGGCACCGTGCTCGCGACCGCCACCTTCGGCCGGGCCCTGAGCTGATCGGCCGCGGGCACGGCGACGCCGATCGGCCGCGGCACGGTGACGCCGATCAGGTGCGGGCGCGCGTGCGGGCCTGAGCGAGCCGGTTCAGGTGGTCCTCGTACTCCTTCGCGTAGTACGCCGCGTGCGCCGGGTCCGGCTCGACGACCGCCGTCGGGGCCGTCCACGCGGCCGTGTCCAGCTCCGCGCCGAACCGCCGCGCCGCCGCGAGCACCGCGCCGCGCGCACCGACCTCGCCCTCCACGATCCGGACCGGCCGGCCCAGTACCTCGGCGAACAGCCGCATCCACGCGGGGGAGCGGGTGCCGCCGCCGCACAGGGCGAGGGTGCCGGTGAGCCCCGCGGCCTCCAGGCAGTGCCGGGCGGCGAAGCCGATGCCCTCGCAGACGGCACGGATCAGATCGGCGGGGGTCGTCTCCAGGGACACGCCGGTGAACTCGGCGCGCAGCCGGGGCTCGACGAACGGGGCGCGTTCGCCGGACGGGGCGAAGTAGGGCAGGACCCGGACCCCGTTCGCGCCGGGCGGGGTGGCGGCGAGCAGTGCGTCGACCTCCGTGTGGCGTACGCCGGTGGTGGTCAGGACCCAGTCCAGGGCCGCCGTGCCGACCATCGCGGGCATGGCGCGCAGCCAGTGGCCGGGGCGGTCGGTGGAGATGTGCAGCCCGGCCGGTTCGCCGTCCAGGTCGAGCCGCTCCGTGGCCACCAGCGCGGCCAGACAGGTGCCGACGATCAGCAGCCCGTCGCCGGGACGGGTGACGCCCGCGCCGAGGGCGCTGGCCGGCAGGTCGTACGGGCCGTTGGAGACCCGTAACCCGGAGGGCAGTTCGGCGGTGGCCACCGGGTCGCTGACCGGGGCGAGGAGCGGGGCCCGGTGGGTGAGGCCGAGGGCGGCCACGACATCCGGGGCGTACGCACGGGTCACCGGGTCCAGGAAGGGCATCGACGCGTCGGAGACGTCCGTGGCCCGGACCCCCGTCAGCCGCTGGAACACCATGTCCTTGCAGTACAGGGCGGTCGTCGCGGCGTCGAGCGCGGCCGGCTCGTGCCGGTCGAGCCAGGCCAGCACCGGGCCCGGACAGCCCGGGAACATCGCGCTGCCGGTACGCCGGTAGACCGTCTCGAAGACGCCGGACGCCAGCCAGGAGTCGACCAGTTCATGGGCCCGGCCGTCCATCCAGGAGATCGCTTTGCGGACCGGCCTGCCCGCCGCGTCGACCAGCCAGACACCGTCGCCCTGGCCGGTGAGTCCGGCGAACGCCACCCCGTCGGAGCCCAGCGCGGCCAGCACCTCGCGGACCGCGCCGTACACCTCGTCCATGTCCTGCTCCACGGACCCGTCGTGGATCGCGAGCCCCACCGGGCGGGACTCGACGGCCAGCGTGCGGCCGTCCGGGTCGAAGGCGGCGGCCTTCACCACGGACGTGCCGACGTCGATGCCGATGTATCTCGTCGTGCCGGGCGTGGTCCCGGTCGTCGTTCCGGTCATCGTCACGGTTCCCCTCACAGCGCGTGGGCGAGCGGTTCGCCCCGTACGTAGCGCGTCACCTCGGCCGCCGCGATCCGGGCCGCCTTCTGCGCGACGGCCCGGCTGGCACCCGCCACATGCGGGGTCATCAGAAGGTGCGGGGTACGGAAGAGCCGCGAGCCGGGCGGGGGCGGCTCCTGCTCGTACGTGTCGAGCGCCGCCGCCCGCAACTGCCCCGAGTCCAGGGCGTCGCACAGCGCGTCCGTGTCCAGCAGCCCGCCCCGGGCCGCGTTCACCAGCACCGCGCCGCGCGGCAGCAGGGCCAGCTCGCGGGCGCCGATGAGATGCCGGGACTCCGGAGTGAGCCGGGCGTGCAGGGTCAGCACGCGCGAGCGGGCGAGCAGCGCCTCCAGCGAGCCGGCCCGCATGCCGTGGACGTCGCCGCGCACATACGGGTCGTACACCTCGACCTCGGCGCCGAACGCGCACAGCACCCGCGCCACCCGGCTGCCCACCGCGCCGTAGCCGATCAGGCCGACCGGGGTGTCCTCCAGCTCCAGGCCGCAGTTCTCGTACGTGTAGTGGGAGGCGTCCCAGCGGCCGTCGGCGGCGAGGGAGCGGTGCGCCTCGGGGATACGGCGCAGGGCGGAGAGGATCAGCCCGACGGTGAACTCGGCGGTCGCCGCCGCGTTGCGCCCCGGCGCGAAGCACACCCGCACACCCCGGGCGCGTGCCGCGGCCGCGTTCACATTGACCGGGCCGCCCCGGCAGACCACGATCAGCCGGAGATCGGGGGCGGCGGCCAGCACCCGCTCGGTGAACGGGCCCATCTGGGTGACGCACACCTCCACCCCGTCCAGGGCGGCGATCAGCGCGTCCTCGGCGTCGCTCGCCTCGTCGACCTCGGCGACCTTGCCGAAGGGTTCGAGCGGCCAGGGCAGGGTGAGCTCGCCGAGCTGCGGCTCCGCGCCGAACGCCCCGAACGCGTGGTTCAGGGCCTCGGCGAGCAGCGAGTTGCGGACGAAGTGGTCACCGGCGAGCAGAATCCTCGTGGCGGGGCGGGCGGTCCCGGGGCGGACGGTCCCGGGGCGGGGCATCGCAGACTCGGGGAGGGTCATCGCAGAGCGTCTCCTGTCTGGGCGTCGAAGACATGGACGTGCCGGGGATCAGCGGTGATGCGTACGGTGTCGTCCCGGTCGAGCCGTACCTCCGGACCGGTCACGACGACCAGTGGCTCCGCCACCCCGTCGAGCGAGAGCGTGGCGACGCCGGATTCCAGCAGGGGCTCATGGGCGGCGACCCGGGCCCGTGCACCAGTGTCGTCCAGGCGCACATCCTCCGGGCGGATGCCGAGCACCACCGCGCGTCCCGCCGCGATCCGGTGCGGTACGGGGACGCGCACGGAGTCCGAGAGGCGCACCCCGCCCGATCCGTCGGCCGTGCCCGGCAGCAGATTGACGGCCGGTTCCCCGACGAAGTCGGCGACGAACACGTTCGCCGGGGCGTCGTAGATCTCCTCGGGGGTGCCGAGCTGCTGGATCTCGCCGTCCCGCATCACCGCGATCCGGTCGGCGAGCGACAGCGCCTCCTCCTGGTCGTGCGTGACCAGGATCGCGGTGTGGCCGCTGTCGCGCTGGATGCGTTTCAACTCCCGCCGGGTGGTGTCGCGTTGGGCGGCGTCGAGGTGGGAGAGCGGCTCGTCCAGGAGGAGGACGTCGGGGACCCGGATCAGTGCGCGGGCCAGTGCGACCCGCTGCTTCTGGCCGCTGGAGAGCCCGGCCGGACGGGCGTCCAGGAGCTCGGTGATCCCGATGCGTTCGGCCATCTCGGCGACCCGGCGGCGGATCTCGGCCCGCCCGCAGCCGCCCCGGGCGGCGAGCCCGAAACCGAGGTTCTCCGCGACCGTCAGCGGCGGGTACAGCGCGTAGTTCTCGAACGCCACCCCGATGTTGCGCTGCCGGGCCGGGAGCGCGACCACCGACGAGCCGCCGATCAGGATGTCGCCGCCGGTGACCGTCTCCAGGCCGGCGATCATCCGCAGGGTCGTGGACTTGCCGCAGCCGGACGGGCCGAGCAGCCCCAGCAGCTCGCCGGAGCGCAGCTCGACGTCGATGGACCGGACGGCCTCGACGGCCGCCCGGCCCCGCCCGGTGTACGTCTTGCGCAGCGCGCGCAGGGCCAGTTCAGTCATCCGACACCGCCGCCTCGCGCTCACCCGTCACCGCGGTCACCACCTGGCGTTCATCCGTCATCGCGCTCACCCGTCATCGCGGTCCCCCGTCCCGGAGTCCCGGCCGGTGGAGCAGACCTCGTAGGGCACCTTGTGCTCGTCGAGCTCCCGCAGCGCCTGCGGGGACGCCCCGTCGTCGACCAGCAGCAGATCGAAGCGGGAGAGCGGGGCGAGCCGGTGCAGGGCGACCCGGCCCAGCTTCGAGTGGTCGAGCAGCAGCACATTGCGGCTCGCCGAGTCGAGCATCGCCCGCTTCACGGAGATGATGTGCTGCTCCTGGTGGTAGGCGAAGCCGCCGGACGCGGCGGAGGTGGAGGTGAAACAGATGTCGACCTGGAGCGACTGCACCGCCTCCACGCAGGAGACACCGAGGAACGAGGAGTGCAGCGGGTCGAAGTCCCCGCCCAGGCCCATCAGATGGATGCCGCGTTCCTGCGACAGCAGATTGATCGCCTCCAGGAAGTTGGTGACGACGGTCAGCGGGGTGATCGAGCGCAGCCGGCGCGCTATCTCCAGCGTGGACGTCGAGTCGTCGAGCATCACCGCCATGCCCGGCTCTATGAGCTTCAGGGCCCGTTCGGCGACGGCGGCCTTCTCGGCCCGCATCGTCTTCAGCCGGTAGGAGACGTTCGACTCGAAGACACCGGACGGCTGGGCGGTGACGCCGCCGCGGAACTTGCGGACGATGCCCTGCCGTTCCAGCTCGTCCAGGTCGCGGTGGATGGTCATCAGACTGACGTCGAAACGCTCCGCCAGTTCGGCGGCGCTCACCTCGCCCTGCGCGAGGACGTACTCGGCTATGGATGCCTGACGCGGGGCGGGACCCCGCTGCGGAACGTTGCTCACGTGCTGATCCTTCGTCCTGGACGTGCCGGCCGGTCGGCCTCGAACAGCAGCAGACTCTCAGGCGGTACGGAGAGCCGGACCGGCTGGTCGGGGCTCAGTCCGGCCGCCTCGGCGCGCGGCACGACGAGGGACAGCCGCTGCCCGCCGATCCGTACGGTGACCTCGGTGGCCCGGCCCAGCAACTCGGTGACATGGACGGCTCCGGTCAGCTCCAGGGCCGGGGACCCGCCCCCGCTCCCCGCCGGGCCCGCCGGACCCGCCAGGCCGATGTCCCGTGGCCGTACACCCAGTTGGACGGCGGTGCCGGGCGGCGCGGGCACCGCCAGCGGCAGCTCGTACGCCCCGTCCGGCGACCGGAAGCGCCCCTCGGACGTCACCGTCCCGGGCAGCAGATTGATCCTCGGCCGGCCGAAGGACCGGGCGACGAAGGTGTCGTACGGGCGGTGCCACAGCTCCTCGCGGGTGCCGGTCTGCACCATCCTGCCGTCCCTGATCACTCCGATCCGGTCGCCGAGCGCCAGCGCCTCCACCGAGTCGTGGGTGACGTACAGCGTGGTGGTGCGCCGCACCGCGCCGATCGCCCGCAGCTCCGCGCGCATCGCCTGCCGCAGCTTCGCGTCCAGGTGCGACAGCGGCTCGTCCAGCAGGAACGCCCTGGCCGGCCGCACCAGCACCCGGCCGAGCGCCACCCGCTGCCGCTGGCCGTTGGAGAGCCGGCCCACCTGACGGTCCAGCAGGGCGCCGATGCCCAGGAGTTCGGCGATCTCCCCGATCCGCTCGCGCGCCTCGTGCGCGGGGAGGCGGTGGCGCGGCGAGCGGAGCGGGGAGGCGAGGTTGTCGTACGCGGTGCGGTGCGGGTAGAGCGCGTACGACTCGAAACACATGGCCACGCCCCGGTCGTAGGGCTCCACGCCCGCCATGTCCGTCCCGTCCAGCTCGACCGTCCCGGCCTGCGGCTGCTCCAGGCCCGCGATCGTCTTGAGCGTGGTCGTCTTCCCGGCGCCGGACGGGCCGAGCAGACAGAAGAACTCGCCCTCGGCCACTTCCAGGTCCAGGCCGTCGAGCGCGGTGTGCTTCCCGCAGCGCTTGCTGACCCCGCGCAGCGCGATGGCCGCCGGGCCGGTCATGACTTCACCGCCCCGAACGACAGCCCGCGCACCAGATACCGCTGGATGGTGAGCGCCAGCAGCAGCGGCGGGACCACCGAGACCAGGGCCGCCGCAGCCGTCAGGTTGTACTTGGGCCGGTCGCCGCCGAGGAAGGACAGCGCGCCGACCGTCACCGTCTGCGCGTTCGACGAGGTGAGGATCAGCGGGAAGACGAAGTTGTTCCACGCGAAGATGAACGCCAGCAGCGAGACGGCCGCGATCCCCGGCTTCACCAGCGGCAGCGCCACCTTGAAGAACGCCTGCTTGCGGGTGTAGCCGTCCAGCAGCGCCGCCTGCTCCAGCTCCGGGGAGAGATCGGAGAAGTACGACCGCATGATCCAGACGATCAGCGGGAGCGTCACCAGTTGCAGCACCCACACCATGCCGACGTAGGTGTCGAAGAGCCCGAGCTGCTGGTAGAGCACGAACAGCGGGATGATCACGGTGAGTTCGGGCGCGAAGCGGAACGAGAGCAGGGTGAACATCAGGTTCTCCGAGCCGCGGAACCGCCACCGCGCGGCGGCGTACGCGGCGGGCAGCCCGATCACCAGCGACAGCGCGACCGCGCCCAGCGACACGACGAGGCTGTTCACGAAGAACCGGAGGAACGGCACTCCCTGGTCGTCCCCGGCGCCCAGCACCGTGCGGTACGAGTCGAGGGTCGGGGTGAACGAGAAGTACGTGCTGAACAGCTCGTTCGTCGGCTTCAGCGACAGGACCACCATCCAGACGACGGGGAACAGCGCGAAGACGAAGTAGGCGATCAGCGCCAGGTCGGCGGCGACGGAGAGCAGTCTGCGCCTCATCGCGCCACCTCCGTGGCGGCGGCCGATGCGCGGCCGAGCAGTCCGCGCCTCATCGGGCCACCTCCGCGGCCCGGTTCTGGATCCGGCCCAGATAGCGCACCAGCACCATCGTGACCAGGTAGACCACGGCCCACAGCACGATCATGTAGCTGATCCCGAACGAGTAGCGCTGGAAGCGGATCGCCTCCAGATAGGCCCGGATCTGGAGCACCATCGTCGAGTCCCCGGGACCGCCCTCGGTCAGCGCGTAGATGATGTCGAAGACCTTCAGCGAGTCCATGAACCGGAAGATCACGGCGACCAGGACGTACGGCCAGAGCATCGGCAGGGTCAGACGCCGGAAGGTGAACCACCAGCCCGCCCCGTCGACCGCCGCCGCCTCGAACGGGGAGGCGGGCAGCGAGCGCAGACCGGCCAGCGCGAGGATCGCGACGAACGGGGTGTAGACCCACACGTCCACCGCGATCGACGAGAGCAGCGCGCCCGTCGGGGTGTCCGTCCATTGCACACCGCCGAGCCCGAACGGCTCCAGCAGATGGTTGATGACGCCGACCGAGGGCTGGAGCATCAGCTTCCACATGATCGCGGCGATCACCGGCGCGATCATCAGCGGCAGGATCAGGATCTTCTCCAGCACCCGCCCGACGAGGCTCGACCGGTGCAGCAGCAGCGCCACGGCCACCCCGAGCACCGTCTCGACGGCCGCCGCGCCGACCGCGTACGCCACCGTCACCCGCGCCGAGTCCCAGAACGCCGGCTGGGTGAGGATCCGCCGGTAGTTCCCGATCCCCACCAGGTCGGGCTGCGGCTTGCTCGCCGCGAAGTCGAACACCGTGTAGTAGAGGCCGAGCCCGAACGGGTAGAGGATCCCGCCGGTCAGCAGCAGCGCGGGCACGATCAGCAGATACGGCCGCAACGAGCGGCGCCATGTCGGCACCGCCCGCACCGCCGGTTTCCCGGCCCCCTCCGGGCCGGCGGCCGCCCCGCGGCCGGCCTCCGGCGCGGTGGCCGTGCGTCCCGGCACCGGTCAGCCGACCTTCGAAGCCAGATCGCCGGCCAGGCCGTTCAGCACCGACGAGGCGTTCTTCCCGCCGTAGATCTCCTGGAGCGCGGCGGCCCAGCTGGTCGTCGCGTCGAAGAACTGCTCCTGCGGGGTGAACTGGATCCTCGTCTCGTCGACGACCGTCTCGAAGGTCTCGATGAACCCCGGGATGGCCCGCATCTTGTCCTTGTACGCGGCGTCCTGGCCGACCGACTTCCGCACCGGGTCGATGTGGTTGTGCTCGATCGCGCTCCTGCGCAGGTGCTCCTTGCCGGTCGCCCACTGGAGGAAAAGCCAGGCGGCGGACTTGTTGCGGCTGCGGGCGTTCATGCCGAGCGACCAGATCCACATGTTGGTGGCGAGCGAGCCGCCGGGGCCCTTCGGGCCGGGGTGGAAGGCGATCTTCCCGGAGGCGGGCGAGGCCCCCTTCACCGCCTGGAAGTAGGCGGCGGTGTCCGCGTCGAACAGCATCCCCGCCTTCTTCGCCCCGAGGTCGCTGGAGCACTGGTACCAGGTGTACGAGGTCCAGGACGGCGGCCCGCCCTTCTTGACCATCTCCGCCCAGTCCCGGGTGAACGCGATCGCCTCCGGGGAGTTCATCGCGGGCTTCACCTTCCCGCCCTCGACCGTGAAGTCCTTCAGGCCGTTGCGGGCGTACATCGTCATGAAACCGGGGTGGATCGTCGCCCAGCTGCGCGAACCGCGCACCGCGACCCCGTACATCCCGTCGAAGCCCGCCCCGGGCGCCCGGCGGGTGATCGCCCCGGCGACCTCGCGCAGCTCGTCGAAGGTCTCGGCGGGCTTCAGGCCGAGCTTCTCGAACACCTCGGTGTTGTACGCGACGACATTGGTCTCCCAGCCCCACGGCAGCGCGTACTGCCCGCCCTGCCCGAGCGGCGCGCCCGCCTTCAGCGACCACTGGTCGGCCGCGAGGAGGTTGGGGAAGAAGTCCTCCTGGTCCCACTCGTCCCCGGTGGCCGAGGAATTGCGCATCCAGGGGCCGAGGTCCTCCAGCCAGCCCGGCGGCCCGTACTGCCACACCATGTACGCGCCGAGCATGAACACGTCGTAGGAGGCGCGTCCGCTGGACAGGTCGACGGTGAGCTTGTCGAAGTAGTTGTCCTCCGGGAAGACGTCGTACTCGACCTTGATCCCGGTCTTCTCGGTGAACGCCTTCAGGTCGGCGATCAGCGCGTCGGTGTACGGGTGCTTGTTGAGCAGCGCCCTGACCGTCTTTCCCTCGGCCCGCTTCCAGTCGAAGGGGCCGGTGACGTCGTCGGCCGCGGAGCCGTCGCCCGTGGCCTTGTCGCCGCCGAAGCCCGCGCCGCAGGCGGTCAGCAGCGGGGTGGCGGCCGCGGCCGCGCCGAGGGCGAGGAACCGTCGTCGGTCGTGGGCGTGCATGTCCATCCGTGACCTCCACGGTCCGGCCGGAGATGGGTGGGGGGCCCGTTCACACGTTGAATCGACTGGTTAACAGAGCTTGGAACAACGCAAGTTGGCCGTCAATCCCTCGCGCAACGGAAATTCTCGGTGCAGAGTGAGAACTTCACAGAGGGGACCGATATGTGGATGGGCATCGATCTCGGCACGCAGAGCGTCCGGGCGGTGGTGGCAGGAGACAGCGGCGAGATCCTCGGCAGCGGCTCGGCCCCGCTCACGGGCAGACGCGACGGCGTACGGCATGAGCAGCGGCCCCTCGACTGGTGGACCGCCCTGTGCGCGGCCAGCCGGCAGGCGCTGCGCGACTGCCCCGCCCCCCGCGCACTGGCCGTCTGCGCCACCTCCGGCACCGTGCTGCTCGGCGACCGGGAGGGCCGGCCGCTGACGCCGGGGGTGATGTACGACGACGGGCGGGCCGTGGCGGAGGCGGCCAGGGCGGGGACCGCGCCGAGCTGGGCCCTGCCCAAGGCGATGTGGCTGCTGGAGGAGTACGGGGCGGGGGCGGACGGCGCCGTACGGGTGATGCACCAGGCCGATCTGGTGCTGGCCCGGCTCGCCGGGACGCCGCTGCCCACCGATTCCAGCCACGCCCTGAAGACCGGCTACGACCTGGAGCGGGACGAGTGGCCGCGGCAAAGGTTCGGGAAGCTGGGCCTGCCCGACGGACTGTTCCCGGACGTGGTGCGGCCGGGGACGCGCATCGGCGAGGTGGGGCGGGCGGCGGCCGAGGAGACCGGGATTCCGGTGGGCACCGCGATCGTGGCCGGGATGACGGACGGGTGCGCGGCCCAGATCGCCTCCGGTTCGCTCGCCGTCGGCTCCTGGAATTCGGTGCTGGGCACCACGCTGGTGCTGAAGGGGGTCACCTCGTCGCCGGTGCAGGACCGGGCCGGGGTGGTCTACAACCACCGGGCGCCGGACGGGAGCTGGCTGCCCGGCGGGGCCTCGGGCGTCGGCGGCGGGGCGCTGACCGCCGCGTTCCGCGACGCGGACCCGGCCCGGCTGGACGCGCTGGCCCGCGCGCACGAACCGGCGCGGGTGGTGGCGTATCCGCTGGTGGCGACGGGGGAGCGGTTCCCCTTCGTCGCGCCGGAGGCCACCGGGTTCCTGCTCGGCGAGCCCGCCTCCGACGCCGAGCACTGGCTGGCCCTGCTCACCGGCGTGGGCCTGGTCGAACGGCTCTGCTTCGACTACCTCGACCTGCTCGGCGCCCAGGTGTACGGCCGGCTCACCTTCACCGGGGGCGCGGTCCGCAGCGGCTACTGGAGCCGGCTGCGCGCCGACATCCTGGGCCGGCCCGTGTACATCCCGCAGTACAGCGAGCCCGCCCTCGGCATGGCCGTCCTGGCCGCGTACGGGGCGGGGGACGGGACCAGCCTGATCAGGACAGCGGGCGCGATGGTGCGGCTGCGGCACGTGCTGCACCCGGACCCGGAGCGTACGGCGTGGTACACCGAGCCGTACCTCGGGCTGGTGGACGAACTGGAGCGACGCGGCTGGCTCCCCGGCCCGGTCGCCGCCCACGCGCACGCCCGGGTGGAGCGGTCGTGACCACCCGCACCCGAACGGACAAGCCATGAGAACGGAGAAGTCATGACCGGGAGCCCGGCCACCCTGCTGCTCGCCCGCCACGGCCAGACCGTCTGGCACGCGGAGAACCGCTACGCCGGGGTCAGCGACATCGCCCTCACCGACGAGGGCCGCCGCCAGGCCCGGCGGCTGGCCGAGTGGGCGGCCCGGAGCGAGGTCGACGCGGTCTGGACCTCCACGGTCAGCCGTGCGATCGAGACCGCGCGCCCCGCGTGCGAGGCGCTCGGCATCACGCCCCGGCGCGAACACGAGCTGCGCGAATGCGACTTCGGCGAGGTGGAGGGGCGGACCCTGGCGGAATTCGCGGCCGAGCACCCGCGGCGGGCCCGGGAGTACCGCGCCGACCCGGTGGCCCACCCCTTTCCGGGGGCCGAGGACCCCCGGGCCGCGGCGGCCCGGGGGTCCTCGGCGCTGCGCCGGATCGCGGACGGGCACCCGGGGCAGCGGGTGCTCGTCGTCGCGCACAACACCCTGCTGCGGCTGGTGCTGTGCGAACTGCTGTCGATTCCGCTGGGGTCCTACCGCCAGGTCTTCCCGCAGCTGCGGAACGCGGCGGTGAGCGAGGTACGGATCGGGGAGGCGGGCGGTGCGCTGCTCTCCCTCAACGTGCCCTGCGGACCGGACGTCAGCCCTTGACCGCCGCCGCCGCTGCCGCCGCCCGACGCTGGCGTACGAGACCGATGGCGATGAGCACCACGGTCAGGACGCCGGTCGCCAGCAGCTGGTCACGGGTGTCCGGCTGGCGCAGCATCAGGAAGAAGATGCCGCCCATCGCCAGGAGCGCCAGCACCGGCAGGACGGGGAAGAACCACATCCGTACGACGAGCAGCTCCGGGGCGGTGCGCTCCAGCCGGACGCGCAGGATCAGCTGGGAGACGCCGATGAAGATCCAGACGACCAGGATCACCGCGCCGATCATGTTGAGCAGCCACGGGAAGACGTCGTCGGGGCGCCAGTAGCTGAGCAGCACGCACAGGAAACCGAAGACGGACGAGACCAGGACCGCGGCGCGCGGGACCCCCGAGGAGACCTTGCCGAGCCGCTTCGGGCCCTGGCCGCGGGCGACCAGCGAGCAGGCCATGCGCGAGGCGCCGTAGATGTTGGCGTTCATCGCGGAGAGCAGGGCGACCAGGATGACCACGTTCATGATCTCGGCCGCACCGCTGATGCCGAGGTGGTCCAGGGCCGCGTAGAACGGGCCGACCGTCGCGACCTTCGGGTCGTCCCACGGGACCAGCGTGACGACGACCGCCATCGAGCCGACGTAGAAGAGCGCGATCCGCCACATCGCCGTCCGCACGGCCTTGGCGACACCCTGCACCGGGTTCTCGGACTCGGCCGCGGCGATGGTGACGGTCTCCAGACCGCCGTACGCGAAGACGGAGGCGAGCAGTCCGATCACCAGGCCCTCGGTGCCGTTCGGCATGAAGCCGCCCGCACCGCTGAGGTTGGCGGTGCCGGGGGCGTCCGTACCGGGCAGCACGCCCAGGATCGCCAGCACGCCGAGGACCAGGAAGAGCGAGATCGCGACGACCTTGAGGGCGGCGAACCAGAACTCGAACTCGCCGAACTTCGTCACCGAGGCCAGATTGGTGCCCAGGAAGACCACCATGAACAGCGCGACCCAGGCCCACTCCGGCGTGCCGGGCAGCCAGCCGGTGACGATCTTCGCCGCGCCGATGCCCTCCAGGCCGACGGCCACACAGAGCAGTACCCAGAACGCCCAGCCGGCGGTGAACCCCGCCCACGGCCCTATCGCCCGCTCCGCGTGGACGGAGAAGGAACCGGAGGCCGGGTTCGCGGCCGACATCTCGCCGAGCATGCGCATCACGAGCATGACCAGCAGCCCGGAGACGGCGTACGCGACGATGATCGACGGTCCCGCGGCGGCGATGCCCGCGCCCGAGCCGACGAAGAGTCCGGCGCCGATGACCCCGCCGAGGGCGATCATCGACAGGTGGCGCTGCTTGAGCCCGTGGGTGAGAGCCGAATCGGCCCCGGCGTCGGGGACGGTGGCCGGGGAATCGGTGGGGGGAGACACGGAATTCCGAGACATGGACAAGCTCTGTTCGATAGGTGAGACGAGAGAGATGGGGGCGAGGGGGTCCGAGCGGTATGTGGGGGGCGTGCGCGCACAGTCTGAGCACGCGCCCCGCCCACGGGGAACCACTGTCCGCTATACGGGCACGATGCTCACACAAGGTGCACACCCGGACACGGGGAGGGTCCGGCCGGGTCGCGGCCGGGTCGGCGCCCGCTCGGCCGCCGGTCGGCCCCGGGTGGAAGGCGGCGGCCCCTCCCGGACGGAAGCCGCGGATCCGTCCTTGGTGGGGCCGGGTGGAATTGGCGGGAACCTACAGTCCCTCCCGGCGGACCCGCCCGGCCGGATCGGGGCCGGTCCGCCCCCACCTCAGTGACGAGCATCACGCCGCCGCGCGATTGCGTGGCGCCCATTGTGCGAACCCCACCAACGCCCCGGTCAACGCTTTGTGGGCCACTGATGGTGATCGAGCGTTAACCCGTGGGCTAACGTCGGGCTCAGTCTGTCCCCACCTGTCCTCACCTCGCGGAGTCCCGATGAGCACTGCTGCCGCCGCCCCTGCCCGCACCGGAGCGGTCCTCGCCGACCTGCTGCCCGCCGCCAGGCACCGTTACGCCGTCGACACGGCCCTGGTCCTCGGTGGCGCCGCGCTCACCGGCATCGCCGCCCAGATCGCCGTACCCGTCCCCGGCTCCCCGGTACCGGTCACCGGCCAGACCTTCGCCGCGCTCCTCGTCGGCACCGCCCTCGGCGCCCGCCGCGGTTTCCTCTCCCTCGCGGTGTACGCGCTGGTGGGCATGGCGGGCATGCCGTGGTTCTCCGAGGGCACCTCCGGAATGGGCTTCCCCTCGTTCGGCTACGTCCTCGGCATGATGCTCGCCGCCGCCGTGGTCGGCGGCCTCGCCCGCCGCGGCGGCGACCGCTCCGTGCTGCGCACCGCGGGCACGATGGTGCTGGGCTCCGCGATCATCTACGCGGTCGGCGTCCCGTACCTGGCGCTGGCCACCGGCATGTCGGCGAGCGCCGCGATCGCGGCCGGCCTGGTGCCGTTCCTGATCGGTGACGCGGTGAAGGCCGCGCTGGCCATGGGCGCGCTGCCCGCGGCCTGGAAGCTCATCGGCCGCCGGGGCTGATCCAGGGGCTGATTCAGTAACTTCCCCCGAAGAGGCTCGCCGGGTCGTGGTGCGACACCAGACCGGCGAGCCTCTTCTGTGTCCGGGAGTCGTGGAAGCCCTCGGTCCGGTCCCCGCCGCCGAAGGAGAAGCCGAGCGAGCGGCCCAGGGCGTCGGGGGCGAGCAGCTCGGCCACCTCCGTGTACAGGGCCCGTACCGAGGCCACGTCCGTGCCGTCGAGCGGTGAGAGCAGCCGCAGCAGGAACCCCGCCTCGCGGTACGGCACCGCGTTGTCGACGGCGGGCCGGGCGGCGAGCGCGCCGCCCAGGTGGTTGAGCTGGACCACGGTCATCATCGGCGCCTTCGGTCCGGTCAGCTCCAGCACGCGCGCGGCACGGCCGGCGTCCAGGCCGTCGAGCACCACGCTGTCGCCGTAGTACGCGTGCGGGAACGGCGGGTCGCTGTGAATGGTGTGGCTCTCGGCGTACGGCATCTCCCGCAGCGAATCCGCCGCCGCGGGCCCGATCGCCCGCAGCGGCGCGACCAGCCGCTCGCCCTCGGCCGCACCGCCGGTGTACGCGACCCGCACCGAGACGACGTACCGCCCGCGCAGCGGCTCCGGCAGCTGCGGGGCGTCGGGGTACCTGATCGCCGCCAGCGAGGACGTCAGGGCGTCGGGCACGGTCCGGGTCCACTCCAGATAGCCGCCCATCACCTCTTCCGCGGCGACGTCCGCCCCGTCCCCGTAGAAGGCGATCGAGCCGCCGTACAGCCGCTCGACCCCGACCAGGCCGATCTCCAGGGCGGTCACCACGCCGAGCCGGTGGCCGCCGCCGCGCAGCCCCCAGAAGAGATCGGGCTCGCTGTCCGGGGAGGCATGGCGCAGCGTCCCGTCGGCCGTCACCACGTCGAGGGAGCGCACCTGGTCGGCGGCGTAGCCGAACTCCCTGGCCAGGACGGAGAGCCCGCCGCCGAGGGTGTAGGAGACCGCGCCGACCGACGGGGACGATCCGTTCAGCGGGGCGAGGCCGTGCGGTGCGGCGGCCTCGATCACCTGCCCCCAGGTGACGCCCGCGCCGATCCGGGCGGTGCGGTGGACCGGGTCGATCTCCACGGAGTCCATCCGGCGGGTGCTGATCAGGACCCCGCCCTCGATGGCGCCGGGCAGCCCGTGGCCGGTGGCGTGGACGCGGACCGGCAGGCCGCGCGCGGCGGCGTCGGCCACGGCGGCGCGTACGTCCTCGGCGTGGGCGGCCTCGACGACGAGGTCGGGGCGGATCGCGAAACCGGTCTGGAAACCGGACGGGGTGGTGGTGGTCATGGAAAGGCTCTCCGATCGCTCGCGCGGTGTCGCCCGCGAGGGAGAGCCTTTCCGGTAAACCTGACAACAGCCGTCAGGTATGGGCAGGTGTCCTGGAATCCGTACCGTTGCGGCGGTCCCTGACCTCGCGGACCAGCGAGACGGCCACCACCAGCGCCGCCACGAGCAGCGAGAGCAGCACCTGCTGACGTCCGCCGTCGTCGGTCAGCATGTAGACCAGCACGAACGAGATCATCGCGATGGTCGCCCAGGTCAGGTACGGGAAGAGCCACATCCGTACGACCAGCTTCTCGGGCGACTCGCGAAGGATCATGCCGCGCATCCGCAGCTGGGTGAAGCAGATGACCAGCCAGACGAAGAGGGCGACCGCACCGGAGGAGTTCAGCAGGAACTGGAAGACGGTGTCGGGCCACTTGTAGTTGAAGAACACGGCGACGAAGCCGAAGACGACCGAGGACAGGATGGCGGCCTGCGGCACGCCCCGCTTGTTCGTCCGGGCGAACGCCTTCGGCGCGTCCCCGCGGCCGCCGAGCGAGAACGCCATCCGGGAGGCGGTGTAGAGGCCGGAGTTCAGGCACGACAGCACGGCGGTGAGCACGATGACGTCCATGACCTGTCCGGCGTGCGGGATGCCGATGGAGTTGAGGGCGGCGACATAGCTGCCGTCCTTCACGATCGACGGGTCGTTCCACGGCAGCAGGGTGAGCACGATGAAGATCGAGCCCAGGTAGAAGACGGCGATCCGCCAGATCACGCTGTTGGTGGCCTTCTGGACGGCGCGCTGCGGGTTCTCCGACTCACCAGCGGCCAGGGTGACGATCTCGCTGCCCATGAAGGAGAAGACGACCATCAGCACACCGGTGAGGACGGCGCCCGGCCCCTCGGGGAAGAACCCGCCGGTGTCGGTGAGATGCGCCAGCCCCGCGCCGGGGTTGTCCGAGCCGGGCAGCAGCCCGAAGACGGCGAGCAGTCCGACGACGACGAACGCGCCGATCGCCACGACCTTGATCCCGGCGAACCAGAACTCGAACTCGCCGTACGACCCGACCGAGACCAGGTTGGTCGCGGTCAGCACCACCATCACGATCAGCGCCCACGCCCACTGCGGGACGCCCGGCACCCAGCCCTCCAGGATCTTGGCACCCGCCGTGGCCTCGACGGCGAGCACCACGACCCAGAAGAACCAGTACAGCCAGCCGATCGAGAAACCGGCCCAGCGGCCCAGCGCCTGGTCGGCGTAGGCGGAGAAGGAGCCCGAGCTGGGGCGGGCCGCGGCCATCTCGCCGAGCATCCGCATCACGAAGACGACCATCAGGCCGACCAGGGCGTACGACAGCAGGATGGCGGGTCCGGCGGCGGCGATACCGGCGCCGGAGCCCACGAAGAGACCCGCGCCGATCACGCCCCCGATCGCGATCATCGAGAGGTGGCGGTTCTTGAGCCCCGGCTGGAGACCGTCCGGGGAGGGGGAGGCGGAGGGGCTGTGGGGGGAGTCCGGCCCGCCGGGCCTTTCGACCGGCCCGGCCGTGGTGGTCTGCGACGTCATGGAATCGAATCCTTACGTTCTCGGATCACGCGATGCGTGCCCGGCCGCCGCAGTGGGGTGCGACAGCGAGTGATGCATTGAAGCCCGGCGAACCGTAAAAACGGAACCCCTTCTTCCGGATCGTTTGCCCGATCGTTGCCCGAGTGGCCCGGCTCACACGCGATCCGCGCATCGCGGTCACACGGTGTGCGCCGCACGTCTCCGGGCGTGACGGCCGGAGCGTTCCGACCCCGATGGCGGCTACCCCGCGTCGCACGTGCCACACTCGGAACATGCGCGTGTACCTCGGCTCGGACCATGCCGGCTATGAACTCAAGAACCACCTCGTCGAGTGGCTCACGTCCCAGGGCCACGAGGCCGTCGACTGCGGCCCCCACATCTACGACGCCCAGGACGACTACCCGCCGTTCTGCCTGCGTGCCGCCGAGCGGACGGCCGCGGACCCGGACAGCCTCGGCATCGTGATCGGCGGCTCCGGCAACGGCGAGCAGATCGCCGCCAACAAGGTCAAGGGCGTCCGTGCCGCCCTGGCCTGGAGCGAGCAGACCGCCGCCCTGGGCCGCGAGCACAACAACGCCAACGTGATCGCCATCGGCGGCCGGATGCACTCGGTGGAGGAGTCCACCAAGTTCGTCGAGATCTTCCTCGCCACCCCGTACTCCAACGAGGAGCGTCACACCCGTCGCATCGAGATGCTGACGGCGTACGAGACGACCGGCGAGCTCCCCCCGATCCCGGCCCACCACCCGCAGCAGGGCTGACCGCCCTCGCCCCTGTGCCGCCGGTGCGCCCGGCGGCACAGCCATGTCCGCCCCGCATCCCACCGCATCCCACCGAATCCCGCCGATCTCACCGAGTCGTACCGAGGAGAGCCGCCACCGTGCCCGAGGGACACACGATCCACCGCCTGGCCGCGGACCACCGGGACAGGTTCGCCGGGCGTCCGGTGCGGGTGAGCAGCCCGCAGGGCAAGTTCTCCGCCGGTGCCGCGCTGCTCGACGGCCGGCCCCTCACCGACGTGGACGCCCACGGCAAGCACCTCTTCCTCGGCTTCGAAGGCACCGGCTGGGTCCACATCCACCTGGGCCTGTTCGGCAAACTCGGATTCGGTACGGTCCCGGCCCCGCCGCCCACCGACACGGTCCGGCTGCGGCTGCTGAACGACGAGCACCACGCGGATCTGCGCGGCCCGACGACCTGCGCGCTGATCACCGACCCGGAGAAGCGCGCGATACACGACCGCCTCGGGCCCGACCCGCTGCGCTCCGACGAGGACGGCGAGCGGGCCTGGCTGCGGATCTCCCGCAGCCGGATCACCGTCGCGGCCCTGCTGATGGACCAGAAGGTCATCGCGGGGGTCGGCAACGTCTACCGCGCGGAGGTGCTGTTCCGGCACGGGATCGACCCGTACCGCCTCGGCAGGGACCTCACGCGCGCGGAGTGGGACGCGATCTGGGTGGACCTGGTGGCGCTGATGCGCGAAGGCGTACGGAACAACCGGATCGACACGGTCCGCCCCGAGCACCTGCCGGAGGCGATGGGGCGCCCGCCGCGCGTCGACGACCACGGCGGCGAGGTGTACGTCTACCGCCGGGCCCGCCAGTCCTGCCACATCTGCGGCGGCGAGATCCGCACCGCCGATCTCGCCGCCCGCAATCTCTTCTGGTGCCCGGGGTGCCAGACGGCCTAGACGGCTCCTAGAACCCCCGCGGCAGCCACGGCGCCGTGTCCGACAGGAACGCCGCCGACGCCTCCGCCAGCGCGCCCGCCCGCAGCTCCCGTACCCGCCCGGCCAGCCCCAGCGAGCTCAGCGACTCGCCGCCCAGATACGCCGAGCCCAACTCCCGTGCCGAGAGCGCCAGATCGGCCGCGTCCTCGGTCCGCCGGCAGGTCGCGGCACCCTTCGCGTCGGCCGTGAGCCGCCAACGCCCCGCGTTCCACGGGCAGAACGCGTCCGCCACCTCGAACACCACGTCCAGCGGGCCCCGGTACGACCGGGCCTCCAGCGCCGCCCCCAGCTCCACGATGCGCACATGGAGCGAATCGCGGACCCGGATGTTGCACCGCCGCACGTCCGACACCAGGTGCAGCACCGCGTCGTCGACCGGACGGTTGCGGGCCACGATCGTCGTCATCAGGTCGATGTCGAAGACGAACCGCCACAGCGCCGCGTACGCCGCCGGGTCCAGGGCGGCCAGGTCGTTGACCACGACGGTGCCCTTGGGGCCGGCCGGCTCCCACTCCGGCTTCATGTGGTACGTCACATTGCCGACGATCTCCCCGTCCCGCTCCGCCAGCACGCACTGCTGCGCCGAGGAGCCCTGCCGACTGGAGACCGGGTCGACCATGGGCTTGCGCTCCCAGCCGGGCCCGTGGACCGGGACGCCGGGACGGCCGGAGACCAGCCGCTCGTACACGCTCTCGCACGCCGCCATCGCCTCGTCCGGCTTCGCGTGGCGCAGCCGCACCTCGTCCGTGCCCGGCGGGACGTCCAGCCGGATCCGGTCCTTCTCGATCGTCAGCGACATCTGCCGCGAGGCCGCGCCGTAGCCGAAGCGGCCGTAGATCACCGGCTCCGAGGCCGTCAGGACGGCGATCGGCTCGCCCAGTGCGCGGATGTCGTCCAGCTGCCGGCGCATCATCGAGGTCAGCAGTCCGCGACGGCGGTGCGTGGCGGCGACGCTCACCATCGTGATCCCGGCGGCGGGCACCAGCGCCCCGCCCGGCACGGCGACCCGGAAGCTGAACGCCCCCGCGGTGCCGACCACGTCGTCACCGTCCCAGATGCCGAGCGACCGCTCGTGCTCGGTCAGCTGCTCGAACAGCTCGCGCTCCTCGGGAGCCTCCGCTACACCGCCGAACGCCAGCTCCAGACACTCGAACCACCGGTTCCATTCGGACGGACGCAGTACGCGAAGCTCAGTAGTCATGGGCCATGCCTACCAGGGCGCGGGGCGGCAGGGCGACCCGATTTCGAACGCATTGTCACGGGGTCCCCCTGCACCCCGGGCGGCCGGGTAGATAGGGTCCCCGCAATGGCCCGACGCGCAGGAGCAGACACGTACCCGGCCCGATTGCGGAAATCGGCGCACCGGGCACGCATCGCGCTGCGCAAGTCCGGGGTCGACTACTTCCGCGGCGATGGTTCGGACTGGATCGCGCTGGCCGGTCTGCTGCTCACCATTCCGGCCATCACCTGCGCCACCCTGATCAACGCCGTGTGGTGCTCACCGGCCGCACTCGTCCTGCCGATCGTCGCGGGCGGCCTGCTGCTGCGCCCGGCCAGCCTGCTCGGCCTGTACGCGACCGCCGCCACGGCCCTGATCGTGGAGTCGGTAGCGCTGGGGCCGTACGGCGACGGCCCGGCCCGGGTGACCCCCGGCATCGTCCTGGTGGTCGCGGCCTGCGGCTTCTTCGGGCTGGTCCTCGCCCAGTTCCGGGCCAGGGTCGGGGTGCCGTGGCGGCGCGGTGGCACCATGCTCTTCGACCTGCGCGAACGCATCCGGGTACAGAGCGCGCTGCCCCGGCTGCCGCAGGGCTGGCACCGGGAGATGGCGCTGCGCCCGGCGGGCGGGCAGTCCTTCTCCGGGGACTTCGTGGTCGCCGCCCGGACCAACGGCGGACGGACCCTGGAGGCCGTGCTCACCGATGTCTCCGGCAAGGGCATGGACGCGGGCTCCCGCGCCCTCCTGCTGTCCGGGGCCTTCGGCGGGCTGCTCGGCTCGCTCCCCCCGCACGGCTTCCTGCCCGCGGCCAACGGCTATCTGCTGCGCCAGGACTGGGACGAGGGGTTCGCCACCTCGATCCATCTGGTCCTGGACCTCGAATCGGGCGACTACGAACTCCTGTCGGCCGGTCACCCGCCCGCCCTCCAGCTCCACTCGGGCAGCGGCCAGTGGGAGGAGAAGGCGGCCGAGGGGCCGCTGCTGGGGGTGTACGACGGGGCGCAGTTCGACGCCGTGAAGGGCTCGCTGGCCCCCGGCGACGTGCTGATGCTGTTCACGGACGGCCTGGTGGAGGCGTCCGACCGCGATATCGCGGAGGGCATCGACCGGCTGACCGGCGAGGCCGACCGTTATGTCGCCACCGGCTTCGAGGGCGCGGCCTGGCACCTGATCGAGGCGTGCGCCAAGGACGTCAACGACGACCGGGCGCTGCTGCTGCTGTCGCGCAAGTCCTGAGCGGCTGGTCCTGAGCGGCTGGTCCTGAGCGGCTGGTCCTGAACGGCTGGCACTGAGCGGCCGGTCCTGAGCGGCCGGTCCTGGCCGCGCAGGCCGCTTGCGCGCAGGTCCCGAGCGGCTGGTCCCGAACCGCGCGGCGGCGCCGGCGCCTCCGGGCACGGGGGCGACGAGTTCCGTCTCCCCGTACCCGGAACGCCGAGGGGGCCGGCTCAGGCCGGGACCGCGAGCTTCCCGGCCTCGCTGTCACCGCTGTTCTCGTCCCGGTCCCGCCCGCCCGGCAGGATCCGGGCCAGCCAGTGCGAGCGCCCGGCAGCCAGCGGTGCGAGGACCGCGAGGAGCAGCACGTAGCCCGCGATGAACGGGGAGAGCCGCTCGTCCAGCCCGGCGGCCGCCGCCATCGTGGCGAGGATCAGGGCGAACTCGCCGCGCGCCACCAGCGTGGTGGAGATGTTCGCCGTGGCCTGCGGACCGAACGAGTACACCTTCGCGGCGGCGAGTCCGGCGAACACGTTCATCGCCAGGGTCACCGCGACGGCGGCCAGCACCGGCCAGAGCACGGTCGGCAGATCGCCCGGGTCGATGGAGAGCCCGAAGGCGAAGAAGAAGATCGCGCCGAAGGCGTCCCGCAACGGGTGGACCAGCTTGAGGATGCGAGGCCCGGAGGTCGTGCTGCCGAGCATCAGGCCGACCATGAAGGCGCCGATCGCGTCCGCGACCCCGAACCATTCCGAGACACCGGCCACGAGGACCGCCGCGCCGAGGAAGGAGATGACGAGGAGCTCGTCGTCACGGGTGCTGATCAGCTTGCCGATGACCCGGGTGCCGAACCGGGCGGCCAGCGCGAGCAGCAGCAGGAAGCCGAAGGCCTTGCCGCCGTCGACCGCCGCGGCGGACAGGCTGTCGGCGCCCGACAGGATGGGCTGGAGGGCGGCCAGGTAGAGGGCGAGGAAGACGTCCTCGACGACGATGATGCCGAGGATCGGCTTGGTCTCCGGGTTGCCGATGCGCCCCAGGTCGACCAGGACCTTGGTGACGATGGCCGACGACGAGATGCCGAGCACCCCGGCGAGGACCAGCGCCTCGGACGTGCCCCAGCCCAGGGCGAAACCGAAGCCGAGCCCGGCGCCGACGTTCAGGGCGAGATAGGTGCCGCCGGCGATCGCCATCCTGCGGCCGCCGGTCCTGAGGTCGTCGAGGTGGAATTCGAGACCGAGGTAGAAGAGCAGCAGCACCAGACCGAGCGCGGAGAGCATCTCCAGCTCGTGCGGGTCGGCGACGAGCACGATCCCGGGGGTGTGCGGGCCGAGCAG
Organism: Streptomyces sp. NPDC001890; assembly: GCF_042891445.1. Classification (NCBI taxonomy): domain Bacteria; kingdom Bacillati; phylum Actinomycetota; class Actinomycetes; order Kitasatosporales; family Streptomycetaceae; genus Streptomyces; species Streptomyces sp. NPDC001890. Next base: position 432,089 of record NZ_JBIATE010000001.1, read on the forward strand.
GATTCCGGCCAGGATGAACAGGGGGATGGTCGGCAGTCCGATGCGGCTGCCGACGCGGGCGAGAACGGCGGCGGCCAGGAAGGCGCCGCCCATGGCGATGAGCGTGTCTGCGTGTCCGATGAGCCCAGTCCTTCGTCAGGTCAAGAGAACGTCAAGAAATCGTCAGTAATTAGTTTACCGAATGATTGACCTTGCAACTGTGGCCCCCTCCGGGCCCCGGCCCCGCGACCCCCGCCATGACCTGCCCGGATCCGCCTTCCCCCGGAGTGGACCTGGGGTTTTCCCCACCCCCGATCCGCCAGCAGCCGCCATGTTCCTGGCCCACCCCTGCTCCGTAGCTTCGAATCACGGTCGAAGAAGCGGCCGTCGAGCAACGGAAGGCGGACATCATGGGGCTGCGACGCACCAGGCAGCGCGCGCAGGACGGTCAGTACCCGGCGGACTTCCACCAGGGGCCCGTCCCCGCGGACCTCGCCGTCGAACTGCGCGGTGTCCGCAGGCAGTACGGCCGGGGCGGCTCCGCCGTCCACGCGCTCCGGGGCATCGACCTGGCCCTCCCGCGCGCCACCTTCACCGCCGTCATGGGCCCCTCCGGCTCCGGCAAGTCGACCTTCCTCCAGTGCGCGGCCGGACTCGACCGCCCCACCGAGGGCTCCGTACGCCTCGGCGGCACCGAGATCACCGGCATGAGCGAGAACCGGCTCACCGAACTGCGCCGCACCCGCCTCGGCTTCGTCTTCCAGTCCTTCAACCTGCTGCCGTCCCTCACGGTCGAGCAGAACGTCGTCCTGCCCATGCGCCTGGCCGGACAGCGCACCGGCTCCGCCCGCAGCCGCCGCGAAGCCACCGAGATGCTCGACCGGGTCGGCCTCGGCGACAAGGGCCGCCGCCGCCCCAGCGAGCTCTCCGGCGGCCAGCAGCAGCGCGTCGCCGTCGCCCGCGCCCTGGTCACCCGGCCCGACGTGATCTTCGCCGACGAGCCGACCGGAGCCCTCGACACCACCACCGCCGCCGAGATCCTCGCCCTGCTCCGCAATGCGGTGGACGGCCTCGGCGCCACCGTCGTCATGGTCACCCACGACCCGACGGCCGCCTCCTACGCCGACCAGGTGCTCTTCCTCGCCGACGGCGCGATCGTGGACCGCCTGCCGCGCGCCGGCGCCGCCAGGATCGCCGCCCGGATGGCCACCCTGACCGCTCGGACCGCCCCCGCCCACGCCGGAGCAGCAGCCTGATGTTCACCCCGCACGTCCCGAACGGCCTCGCCCGCGCGGCCGTCCGCTTCAAACCCTCGTCGTTCGTCGGGACCTTCGTCGCGCTCCTGCTGGCCGCGGCCGTCGTCAGTGCCTGCGGCATCCTGACGGAGAGCGGCCTGCGGGCGTCCGTACCCGCGGACCGCTACGCGAAGGCCCCGGTGGTGGTCGCCGCCGACCAGAAGATCCATCTGAAGCACGGCAGCGGCGACAGCGCGGAGGAGATGGACGTACTCCTCGCGGACACCGCGAGGCTGCCCGAATCCCTGGTCGCGAAGGCCGCCTCCGTCCCCGGCGCGGCCACCGCGATCGGGGACGTCGGCTACACCGTACGACTGGACGGCACCCCCCTCACCGCCCACGGCTGGGGCTCCACCGCCCTCACCGGCACGAGGCCGGTCACCGGCGACGCCCCCGGGACCGGCGAGGCCGTCGTCCCGGCCGGGACCGGCAGCCGGGTGGGCGACACCGTAACCCTCGACACACCTGCGGGCGTACGGGAGTTCCGGGTGTCGGGCACCACCCGTGCCGACGCCACCGTCTGGTTCGCCGACCGGCAGGCCGTACAGCTCTCCGGCCACCCCGGCCGGGTCGACGCCATCGCCGTGCTCGCCGGACCGGGCACCGCCACCGGCACCCTCGCCGACCAGGTCCGCGAGGCCGTCGGCCCCACCGCCACCGCCCGGGTCCACACCGGGGACGACCGGGGCGCCGTCGAGACCCCGGCCCTCGCGAGCACCGAGGAGCTTCTGCTCGGGCTCGGCCTCTCCTTCGGCGGCGTCGCCACCATGGTCGCCGTCTTCACCGCCGCCGGTACGGTCGCCCTCTCCGTGGGGCAGCGCAGCCGCGAATTCGCCCTGCTGCGCGCCATCGGCGCCACCCCGCGCCAGCTGCGCCGCACCATCGCCACGGAGTCCCTGCTCGTCGCCCCGATCGCCGGAGCACTCGGCTGCCTGCCCGGAACCGCCCTGGCCAAGTGGTGGTTCGGCCAGCTCCAGGACCGGGGAGCGGTCCTCGACGGCGTGAGCCTGCACATCTCCTGGCTGCCGCTGACCATCGCGACCGCCACCACCATGCTCACCGCGCTCGGCGCCGGCTACCTCGCCGCACGGCGCCCCGCGAAGACGAAACCGGGACTCGCCCTGGCCCAGTCGGCCGTGGAACGCGCCCCGTTCGGCGTGATCCGCACCCCGCTCGGCATCGCCGCCCTCGTCGGCGGCGGGGTCCTCGCCGGCGTCGCGGCCTCCACGTCCGGCGACGACTCGGCGAACGCGGCCCTCGGCGTCGTCATGCTCTTCATGCTCGCGGTCGGGCTGCTCGGCCCGGTGATCGCCCGGATCTGCGCCGCCGTCATCGGCCTCCCGCTGCGCGCCACCGGCGCGTCGGGATCGCTGGCCGCCGCCAACTCCCTCACCAACTCCCGCCGGCTGGCCTCCGCGATCACCCCGATCGTGCTCGCCATGGCCTTCTCGTCGACGCTCGTCTTCATGCAGACCAGCCAGGAGCGGGTCACCGCACACCAGCAGCGCGACGCCATCACCGCCGACCACATCGTCACCGCCCCCGCCGGGCTCGCCTCCGACGCGACCGAACGGGCCGCCGCCACCCCCGGCGTCTCCACCGCCGTCGGACTGCTCCGCAGTTCCGTCCTGGTGCCCGGCAGCGGGGGCGTGTTGCTGCAGAGCGCCTCCGCGCAGGGCGTCATCGGCTCCGGCACGGACCTCGCCGAGGTCCAGGACCTCGACGTCAGGACCGGATCCCTCACCGCCCTGCGGCCCGGAACCGTCGCCGTCGACACCACGCTCGCCGACACGGCGGACCTGAGCACCGGCGACCGGCTCGCCCTGCGGCTGCCGGACGGCACCAAGGCGAACCCGAAGGTCGTCGCGGTCTACGGACGCGGCCTCGGCACCAGCCTCGTCACGCTCCCCGCGGCCGACCTGGAACACCACATGACCTCGCCGTACGCCTCCGACGTCCTGGTACGGGCCACCCCCGCCGCCGCACAGCGGCTCACCGCGCTCGGCACCGTCACCGACGCCTCCGGCTACGCCGCCGCACAGGACAAGGACCGCGAGCTCAACGCCTGGGCCAACACCGTCATGGCCGCGGTGCTCGGCGGATTCGCCGCCATCGCCGCCGTGAACACCCTGGTGATGACCGTCCTGGACCGCCGCCGCGAACTGACCGTGCTGCGCCTGGTCGGCTCCACCCGCCGCCAGGTCATGGGCATGATCCGCTGGGAGGCGCTGCTGGTCACGGTGGCCGGCGCCGCGCTCGGCACCGCCATCGCCATGGCCACGCTCTTCCCGATGATGAGGGGGCTGACGGGCGAGTCCCCGTACATTCCGCCGGTCCTGTACGGGAGCTTCGTCGCCGTGACCGTCGGCCTCGGCCTCGCCGCCACCCTGATCCCGGCGCGGGCCGCCCTGCGCGACAGGGCCTCCCGTCCGTAGAGTCGGGCCATGCCCGAGCCGCAGACACACCTGACCCTGGCCGAAGTCGAGGCGATCGCCCGCGAGGCCCACGCCGGACAGCGGGACAAGGCGGGACGCCCGTACACCGAACACCTCGCCGCCGTCGCCGAGGGGGTACGCGTCCGGGGCGGCAGCGACGAACAGATTGCCGCGGCCTGGCTGCACGACGCGGTCGAGGACGACGCGCTGTCGGCGCGGTGGCTGGCCGACGCCGCGCTGCCGCAGCAGGTGAAGGACATGGTCCTCGCCGTCAGCAGACGTGACGGCGAGGACCATCGTTCGTACACCCGGCGCATCCTGGACACCCCGGGAGCCCTGCTGATCAAGGAGTCCGATCTGGCGCACAACGCGGACCCGGCCCGCCTCGCCGTGCTGGAACCGGCGACCCGTACCCGGCTGACCGAGAAGTATGCGCAGGTACGGGCGCTGCTGGGGTTCACACCGGGCGAAGGGCCCGCCGAGCAATCGGTTCAAGCCAACACGGCGAAGGACTGATCAACTTCCCGGCCGGTCCGGGCCCGGAGACCGGCCGGCCCGGAGACCGGCAGGGCTCAGAGCCGGGCCGAGGCCCGCCGGAACGCCCAGTCCATGTCCGGCTCCGTCACCGGGCGCAGCACCCGGCGCACCGGTGGCGTGCACAGCAGCGTCACGGCGGCGGCCGCGACCACGGAGACGAGCACCAGGCCGGCGGGGGCCGCGAGCCAGTCGTAGACGTCGAACACCCCGGCGTACCCGGCTCCCTTGATCAGGAAGCCGTGCAGCAGGTAGCCGCAGATCGTTCCGGAGCCGAGCACCGTGAACCACATGTGGCGGCGCGGCACCCAGGCCAGGAACCCGATGGTGAGCAGCAGCGCGCAGCCGAACATGGCCAGCGTCATCACGGCACCGGACCACCACGGGGCGCCCATCTCCTGAGCGCTGTTGCTGCGGTAGAACCAGCCCAGCTGCATCCGGGGCGCCGCCCAGTACGCGAACAGCAGGGCCCCGGCGAACAGCGGCAGCGCGAGCATCCGCACCTCGCGCCGGCGCACCAGCTCGAAGTGCTCGGGCTTCAACCGCAGTCCCAGCACGAAGAACGGCAGGAACTGCAGCACACGCTGGAGATCGAGGTCGTCGCCGATCGTCGGGGAGAAGGAGGCGAGCACGGCGATGAGGAGCGCGACCGGCAGCGGATGGCGCAGCGTCTGCCAGAGCGGCGTGGTGAGCCGCCAGATGAACAGCGCGATCAGGAACCACGTCAGGTACCACGGGTCCATCAGGCTGATCGACGGATCGGCCGAGTCGTCCGCGTACCGCTTGAACAGCGAGTACGCCGTCTCGAACACCACATAGGGCACGACGACACCGGTGACCAGGCGCTTCACCTTCGCGGCGGACATGTCGAAGGAGCGGGAGAAGTAGCCGGAGACGATGATGAACGCCGGCATGTGGAAGGTGTACGCCACCATGTACAGCGCCCGTGCGGTCCGGCTGCCGTCCATCACCGGTTCCCACGAGTGCGCCACCGCGACGAGCACGATGGCCAGATATTTGACGTTGTCGAAGTAGGCGTCACGCCGCTTCGCCGGTGCGGAGGCCGGAGGCTTGTTCTCCACCGGTGTGGGGGGTGCGGCGGTGGCGGTCGTCCCTCGGTTTCCGGGCTCCGGCTCCCGGGTCGCCGATGGGAGCGGGGCCCTCTGAAATACGTTCGGAGCGTGGAACATCTCATGCACCTTAGACGCCCCGATTGCTATTCGTAAAACCGCTCCAGGATATCGCTCGGCCCTGCTGCGTGTTCCTGTCCAATCGAAAGCGAAACCACCGGCAACCGCCCGCTATGCACCGATTCATCCACCTTAAATGGCGCATATCGGCAGCCTGTTGAGCGGCGTGAATTTAATCGCACTCACGCCTGGGAATTGCATGTGAATGAAGTGTGTGGATATGGAAACCGTCACATTCGCAAGCCATTGTGAATGTGTGATCCACAGCCCGCGCACAGGATCGAGGGGCGCCGCTCGCGGTCTTGCGGCGCATCGGCGGAGCCCTGTGCGACCCCTCGTGCGGCCGTGCGCCCCGGATGCGCGCGGGGGCGCAAGGATGGCGAGATCCCGCCACTTCGATCCGTCACCCGGCAGCGACCACAGGGGAGTTGGTGGCACGATGGACGGGACGGAGGAGTGCTCGGCCGCACACCTCCGGGCCGGCAAGGCGGACCGACCAAGGGTGTGATCAGTCGTGGCCATTTCACTGTCTGTGGTGCTGATGTTGGCGATCATCCTGGTGGTCCTGATCCGGGGCGGCTCGATCAAGCCCGGGCCGGCGATCGTCGCGGCGCTCTTCGGCTTCTTCCTGGCATCGACCGGCATGGCGCCGTCGATCACCAGGTTCATGAACTCGATAGCGGAGACCATCAACCAGATCTCCTTCTGAATCCGGCCGCGTCCGCCGCCCGCGCTCCGGCACGGGCGGCGGACCGCGGACCGGCACAGCTCGTACGGACACGCAAAAGGCCCGGTCCGGCGAGGAATTCGCCGGACCGGGCCCAAGCATGGAGCGGGCGACGGGAATCGAACCCGCGTAGCTAGTTTGGAAGACTAGGGCTCTACCATTGAGCTACGCCCGCAAAGCCGCACCGCAGGTCGGGGACCGGCGGCACGTGAAGCATCGTAGCGGGTCGCGGAGGCTGCCCGCACACCCGATTGCGGTCACCCCGTGTCGCGTTCGGTGCCACCCGCGAAAAGCGGCCGATGCACTGCCTGACTGCATGTACCCTACGTGTCGCACCGACGGGGTGTGGCGCAGCTTGGTAGCGCGTCCGCTTTGGGAGCGGAAGGTCGTCGGTTCGAATCCGGCCACCCCGACCACCGGCAAGATCCAGGACCACACGAGCAGGGCCCGGGGCCACCCGCAAGATCGCAGACCACGGGCAAGATCGCATTGTGGGAGTCCGACTCCTTGCCGTTACTATGCAAAATGCGTGCCCGTGTGTCTGATGTACCGGGCTCGGTCCGCGAAGCCGCTTCCAGTGCGGTGGAGCAGAACCCCAAGAAGTCAGCCACAAGGAGACCGAACCGTGAAGAGCGCCGTGGAGACCCTGAACCCGACCCGGGTTCGGCTCACTGTCGAGGTGCCCTTCGAGGAGCTCAAGGACAGCCTCGACGCGGCGTACAAGAAGATCAACCAGCAGGTCACGGTGAAGGGCTTCCGCAAGGGCAAGATCCCTGCCCGGGTCATCGACCAGCGCTTCGGCCGCGGTGCGGTGCTGGAGGAGGCCGTCAACGACGCCCTCCCGAAGTTCTACACCGAGGCCGTCAACGAGGGTGAGCTCAACGTCCTCGGTCAGCCCGAGGTCGACATCACCGAGCTGAAGGACGGCGAGCTGCTGGCCTTCACCGCCGAGGTTGACGTACGCCCCGAGATCGAGATTCCGGACTACTCCGGCATCGAGGTCACCGTCGACGCCCTCGAGGTCAGCGACGAGGACGTCGAGAAGGCCGTGGAGCAGCTCCGCGAGCGCTTCGCCTCCACCAACCCGGTCGAGCGCGCCGCCGCCGAGGGCGACGTCGTGACGATCGACCTGCAGGCCAAGGTCGACGGCGAGGTCCTGGAGGACGGCGTGGCCGAGGGTGTCTCGTACACCATCGGTTCCGGAGAGCTCCTCGACGGCATCGACGCCGCCGTCACCGGCCTGGAGGCGGGTGGCGAGGCCACCTTCACCTCCGAGCTGAAGGGCGGCTCCGCCGAGGGCAAGGAGGCCGAGGTCACCGTCAAGGTCGCCACCGTCGCCGCCCGTGAGCTCCCCGAGCTGGACGACGAGTTCGCCCAGATGGCGAGCGAGTTCGACACCCTGGACGAGCTGAAGGCGGACAGCCGCAAGCGCCTGGAGAACACCAAGCAGTACGACCAGGCCACCCAGGCCCAGGAGCGTGTCCTGGACGAGCTGCTCAAGCTCGCCGAGGTCCCGATCCCGGAGAAGCTGCTCGCGGACGAGGTCCAGACCCGCAAGCACAACCTGGAGCACCACCAGCTCGGTCAGATGGGTCTGACCCTCGACAAGTACCTGGAGATCCAGGGCAAGACGGTCGAGGAGTTCGACGCCGAGACCTCCGAGCAGGCGATCAAGGGCATCAAGACCCAGTTCATCCTGGACGAGATCGTCAACAAGGAGAAGCTGAACGTCAACCAGGAGGAGCTCACCGAGCACCTCATGCGGCGCGCTGCTTCCTCCGGCATGAGCCCCGACCAGTTCGCCCAGGCCGTCGTCGAGGGCGGCCAGGTGCCGATGCTCGTCGGCGAGGTCGCCCGCGGCAAGGCGCTGGCCGTGGTCGTCGAGGCCGCCAAGGTCGTCGACACCAACGGTGAGGTCGTCGACCTGGAGGACGACGAGGACCTGGCGGAGGAGGCCATCGAGGCAGTCGAGGCCGCCGAGGGCACCACCGAGGCCGCGGCCGACGCCGCCGAGGAGAAGAACGAGGCCTGAGCCTCGCGCTGAACCCGAACGACGGGCTCCGGACGCATGCGCGTCCGGAGCCCGTCGCCGTATGGCGTACGGTGCCCCACAACCCTTGTGCGGACTGCGGAGCTTGCGCTCCCAGCGAACAGTTGCGGAAGCGGGATGGCGTTGTCCTACCTGCGCGTTAGGGTCCATGAATAGGAAGGGCTGGGGAGTCCCCGCCCACCCGGTACGAAGACGCTGAGACGGCCGGAGCCGTCAGAGACGAGCAGGTGGATACGTGACGAATCTGATGCCCTACGCCGCCGGAGAGCCGTCCCTCGGTGGAGGCCTCGGTGACCAGGTCTACAGCCGGCTGCTCGGCGAGCGCATCATCTTCCTCGGTCAGCAGGTCGACGATGAGATCGCCAACAAGATCACCGCGCAGCTGCTTCTTCTCGCCGCGGAGCCCGAGAAGGACATCTACCTCTACATCAACAGCCCCGGCGGTTCGGTGACGGCCGGCATGGCGGTCTACGACACCATGCAGTACATCCCGAACGACGTCGTCACCATCGGTATGGGCATGGCGGCCTCGATGGGCCAGTTCCTGCTCACCGGCGGCACCCCGGGCAAGCGCTTCGCCCTCCCGAACACCGACATCCTCATGCACCAGGGTTCGGCCGGCATCGGCGGCACGGCCTCGGACATCAAGATCCAGGCCCAGTACCTGCTGCGCACCAAGCAGCGGATGGCGGAGATCACCGCCCGTCACTCCGGCCAGACCGTCGAGACGATCATCCGCGACGGCGACCGCGACCGCTGGTACACCGCGGAGGAGGCCAAGGAGTACGGCCTCATCGACGAGATCATCACAGCCGCATCGGGCGTTCCGGGCGGCGGCGGCACCGGCGCCTGATCCGGTCACCGGATCCGGCTCCACCGCCCCGCGCACCTCTCGTACGCCGAGACACCCAGCCACAGAACGCCACCAGGATGGTGAACACCCACATGAACAACTTCCCCGGCGCCTCCGCGAGCGGCCTCTACACCGGCCCGCAGGTGGACAACCGCTACATCGTGCCGCGCTTCGTGGAGCGCACCTCGCAGGGCGTGCGTGAGTACGACCCGTACGCGAAGCTCTTCGAGGAGCGCGTGATCTTCCTCGGCGTGCAGATCGACGACGCCTCCGCCAACGACGTCATGGCGCAGCTGCTGTGCCTGGAGTCGATGGACCCGGACCGGGACATCTCGATCTACATCAACAGCCCCGGCGGCTCGTTCACCGCGCTCACCGCGATCTACGACACGATGCAGTTCGTGAAGCCGGACATCCAGACGGTCTGCATGGGCCAGGCGGCCTCCGCCGCGGCCGTGCTGCTCGCCGCGGGTACGCCCGGCAAGCGGATGGCGCTGCCCAACGCCCGTGTGCTGATCCACCAGCCGTCCTCGCAGACCGGCCGTGAGCAGCTCTCCGACCTGGAGATCGCGGCCAACGAGATCCTGCGGATGCGCACCCAGCTGGAGGAGATGCTGGCCAAGCACTCCACCACCCCGCTGGAGAAGATCCGCGACGACATCGAGCGCGACAAGATCCTGACCGCCGAGGACGCCCTCGCCTACGGTCTCGTCGACCAGATCGTGTCGACCCGCAAGCAGGCGGCCACGGCCGTCTGACGTCCGCCTTCACCCCTTGGCACACCGCGTTCTCCCGGTCTTCGCCGTGTGAACCGTGCCAAGGGGGGCCCGAACGGGGGGCCAGGCAAGGTACCGTCGGATAGAGGCACCAGGAGCCGCTGAACCAAGCTGCTCCCAGGCGAAGGGGAAGCACCTCGTGGCACGCATCGGTGATGGCGGCGATCTGCTCAAGTGCTCGTTCTGCGGAAAGAGCCAGAAGCAGGTGAAGAAGCTCATCGCGGGACCCGGTGTGTACATCTGCGACGAGTGCATCGATCTCTGTAACGAGATCATCGAGGAGGAGCTCGCAGAGACCTCCGAGGTGCGGTGGGAGGAACTCCCCAAGCCGCGCGAGATCTACGAGTTCCTCGAGGGGTACGTCGTCGGGCAGGAGCCCGCGAAGAAGGCCCTCTCGGTCGCTGTGTACAACCACTACAAGCGGGTCCAGGCGGGCGAGAACGGCGGCGCGCAGGGCCGCGACGACGCCATCGAGCTGGCCAAGTCCAACATCCTGCTGCTGGGCCCCACGGGCTCCGGCAAGACGCTGCTCGCGCAGACGCTGGCCCGCATGCTCAACGTCCCGTTCGCCATCGCCGACGCGACGGCGCTGACGGAGGCCGGCTATGTCGGCGAGGACGTCGAGAACATCCTGCTGAAGCTGATCCAGGCCGCGGACTACGACGTCAAGAAGGCCGAGACCGGGATCATCTACATCGACGAGATCGACAAGGTCGCCCGCAAGAGCGAGAACCCGTCGATCACCCGCGATGTCTCCGGCGAGGGCGTCCAGCAGGCCCTGCTGAAGATCCTGGAGGGCACCACCGCCTCCGTACCGCCCCAGGGCGGCCGGAAGCACCCGCACCAGGAGTTCATCCAGATCGACACGACGAACGTGCTGTTCATCGTGGGCGGCGCCTTCTCCGGCCTGGAGCGGATCATCGAGTCCCGGGCGGGAGCCAAGGGCATCGGCTTCGGCGCGACGATCCGTTCGAAGCGGGAGATCGAGGCGAGCGACCAGTTCCAGGAGGTCATGCCGGAGGACCTGGTGAAGTTCGGGATGATCCCGGAGTTCATCGGCCGGCTGCCCGTCCTGACCTCGGTCCACAACCTGGACCGCGAGGCGCTGCTGCAGATCCTCGTCGAGCCGCGCAACGCGCTGGTGAAGCAGTACCAGCGCCTCTTCGAACTCGACGGCGTCGAGCTGGACTTCGACCGCCCGGCCCTGGAGGCCATCGCCGACCAGGCGATCCTGCGCGGCACCGGAGCGCGTGGCCTGCGGGCCATCATGGAGGAGGTCCTCCAGTCCGTGATGTACGAGGTGCCGTCCCGCAAGGACGTCGCCCGCGTCGTCATCACGGCCGACGTCGTCCGCGACAACGTGAACCCGACGCTGGTCCCGCGCGAGCCGCGGACGATCGGCAAGGGCGACGGCGGGCGGCACGAGAAGTCCGCGTAGCGGCAGACACGTAGCGGCAGACATACGGAGAAGGGGCGCCCGGCCGGGCGCCCCTTCTCCGTATGTGCGGTCCGATCAGACCTTGGTGCGGGACGTGTTGTAGAGCTTGGCGGTCAGGGTGGCCATGTCGTCCAGGGAGATGCCCTTCCCGGCCAGGGCGAGCGTCGTGTCCACGGCGTTGGCCACGCCGACCATGCTGTAGTCGGCCCAGACGCAGACCGGGACCGTGAATTCCTTCGGGCCCTTCGCGGCGGTGCCGTCGCCGTTCGGGTTGGAAATCTTGGTCTCCTGGCACTTCATCAGCGCGCCTTCGAATCCGGACGGCGTGACGGACTCGGGGTTGCCGACGAGTTCGACGGACATGCCCGACATGCCCTTCTTCATCGCCGCCTCGGCGTTGGCGAAGGAGACCTCGATGGCCTTGGCCGGGTCGGCGACCTCGCCCCAGGTGCCCTGCAGGTTGAGCACCTTGGAAGTGAGCGGATTCTCGTCGTCGCCGGCCTGGTAGTCGGCGCCCGCCTGCTGGGGGTTCTTGATGCCCATGGCCTCGGCCTTGATCTTGCGGTCACCGGTCGCCGGTCCCGAGATCTCGCCGGTCGACTTCTTCTTGTACTCGTCGACCGAGGCCGCCGGCGTCAGCTTGTACCCCTTGGTGGAGTCCGCCACGGAGCCGCTGCCACCGCCCGACGTCAGGAAGTACACGCCGCCCGCGATGACCGCCACGGCCACGACCACGCTTCCGATGATCAGGCCGGTCTTCTTCTTCGGCTGCGCCGGGGGCATCGGCATGCCGTACGCCTGCTGGCCGCCGTACGGGGGAGTGGGGGGCTGCTGGCCGTACGGGCCGGGCTGCTGGGCCTGGGGGTAGCCGTAGCCCTGCTGGGGCTGCTGCTGGGGGTAGCCGTAACCGGGCTGGCCCTGCGGGGGCTGGCCGCCGTACGGGCCCGGCTGCTGGCCGTACGGGCCGGGCTGACCCTGCGGCGGCTGCTGGCCGTACGGTCCGGGCTGGCCCTGCGGCGGGCCACCGTAGGGTCCGGGCTGGCCCTGGGGCTGCTGGCCGCCGTACGGGCCCGGCTGGTTGTAGCTCATCTGCGGTGTCCCCTGTTCGGAATGCTTATGCGTTCCGAACATCCTGACGGAAGCGTCGCCCGGATGGAGCACCGGGAGTCACACCGTTACTGAACAAACGGGTTTCAGTGCATGACCGCGACGGCCCTAAACTGTCCCCCGTGACCGAGAACACTCAGCAGACGCCAGCCAGCAACCCCGAACTGCCGACCCAGTACGCACCGGCCGAGGTAGAGGGGAAGCTGTATGAGCGCTGGGTAGAACGGGGTTACTTCGAAGCCGACGAGCACAGCGAGAAGCCGCCGTACTCCATCGTCATCCCGCCGCCGAACGTCACGGGCAGCCTGCACCTCGGGCACGCCTTCGAGCACACGCTGATCGACGCCCTCGTCCGCCGCAAGCGCATGCAGGGCTTCGAGGCGCTCTACCAGCCCGGCATGGACCATGCCGGCATCGCCACCCAGAACGTCGTCGAGCGCGAGCTCGGCAAGGAGGGCAAGTCCCGCCACGACCTGGGCCGCGAGGGCTTCGTCGAGCGCGTCTGGAAGTGGAAGAACGAGTCCGGCGGCCAGATCTCCGGCCAGATGCGCCGGCTCGGCGAGGGCGTCGCCTGGTCCCGTGAGCGCTTCACCATGGACGAGGGCCTGTCCACCGCCGTCCAGACCATCTTCAAGCGGATGTACGACGACGGTCTGATCTACCGCGCCGAGCGCATCATCAACTGGTGCCCGCGCTGTCTGACCGCGATCTCGGACATCGAGGTCGAGTACCAGGACGACGACGGCGAACTGGTCTCGATGACGTACGGGGACGGGGACGACACCATCGTCGTCGCGACGACCCGCGCCGAGACGATGCTCGGTGACACCGCCGTCGCCGTCCACCCCGACGACGAGCGCTACAAGCACCTCGTCGGCCGGCAGATCAGGCTGCCGCTGACCGACCGCACCATCCCCGTCGTCGCCGACCACCACGTCGACCCGGAGTTCGGTACCGGCGCCGTCAAGGTCACCCCCGCCCACGACCCGAACGACTTCGAGATCGGCAAGCGCCACGACCTGCCGTTCCTCACGGTCATGGACGAGCGCGCGGTCATCACCGTCCCCGGCCCGTTCGAGGGCCTGGACCGGCTGGAGGCCCGCTCCGCCATCGTCGGCGCGCTGCGCGCCGAGGGCCGGATCGTCGCCGAGAAGCGTCCGTACGTCCACTCCGTCGGCCACTGCTCGCGCTGCAAGACCACCATCGAGCCGCGCCTCTCCCTCCAGTGGTGGGTCAAGGTCGCCCCGCTCGCCAAGGCGGCCGGTGACGCCGTCCGCGACGGCAAGGTCAAGATCCACCCGCAGGAGATGGAGAAGCGGTACTTCGACTGGGTCGACAACCTCCACGACTGGACGATCTCGCGCCAGCTCTGGTGGGGCCACCGCATCCCCGTCTGGTACGGCCCGAACGGCGAGGTCGTCTGCGTCGGACCGGACGACGAGATCCCCACCGGCGAGGGCTGGACGCAGGACACCGACGTCCTGGACACCTGGTTCTCCTCCGGCCTGTGGCCGTTCTCCACGCTCGGCTGGCCCGAACAGACCGACAGCCTCGCGAAGTTCTACCCGAACTCCGTCCTGGTCACCGGCTACGACATCCTCTTCTTCTGGGTCGCCCGGATGATGATGTTCGGCCTGTACATCAACAAGGACGTCCCGCCGTTCGAGACCATCGTCCTGCACGGCATGGTCCGCGACGAGTACGGCAAGAAGATGTCGAAGTCCTTCGGCAACGTCGTCAACCCGCTGGACTGGATGGACAAGTACGGCTCCGACGCGCTGCGCTTCACGCTGGCGCGCGGCGCCAACCCCGGCGTCGACGTCCCGATCGGCGAGGAGTGGGTCCAGGGCTCCGCCAAGTTCGCCAACAAGATCTGGAACGCCACCCGCTTCGCGCTGATGAACGGCGCGACGATCGAGGGCGAACTGCCGTCCGCCGACGAGATGTCGGTGACCGACCGCTGGATCCTGTCCCGGCTGGGCAAGACCGTCGCCGAAGTCGACGCGTACTACGACGACTTCCAGTTCTCCAAGCTCAGCGAGGCGCTGCGGCACTTCGCCTGGGACGAGGTCTTCGACTGGTACGTCGAGCTCTCCAAGACCACGTTCTTCGCGGGCGGCCGGCCGGCCGAGGTCTCGGGCCGGGTCCTCGGCGAGGTCCTCGACGTGATGCTGCGTCTGCTGCACCCGGTCGTCCCGTTCGTCACGGAGACCCTCTGGACCGCGCTCACCGGCCGGGAGTCCGTCGTCATCGCCGACTGGCCGAAGGACTCGGGCTTCCGCGACGACGCGGCCGAGCAGGAGATCGCGCTCGTCCAGCAGGTCGTCACCGAGGTCCGCCGGTTCCGCTCCGACCAGGGCCTGCAGCCCGGCCAGAAGGTCCCGGCCGAGCTCACCCTGACCGGCACGCCGCTCGCCCCGCACGAGGCGGCCATCCGCCAGCTGCTGCGGCTCCAGCCCGCCGAGGAGGGCTTCCATGCCACCGCGTCGCTGCCCGTCGCGGGTGCCACGGTCGCGCTGGACCTCTCCGGCACCATCGACGTCGAGGCGGAGCGCAAGCGCCTGACGAAGGACCTGGGCGCCGCCGAGAAGGAGAAGGCCCAGGCGGTCGGCAAGCTTTCCAACGAGGCGTTCCTCGGCAAGGCCCCGGACAACGTGGTCGACAAGATCCGCGGCCGGCTCGCCAAGGCAGAGGCCGACATCGAGCGGATCTCCGGTCAGCTGGCGAACCTGCCGCAGAGCTGATGACCTGAGCACGGAGCCCCCGTCCCCCTGACCGACCAGGGGGGCGGGGGCTTCGCTCTTTCCGCCGTTGTCCGGCCCATGGCATTCGTCCCCGCCACCGGGCGCTGCGCGCGATGTCCGTGCCCATCCGTAGACTGGCCTCGTGAGTGAGCCCCGCCCTTCCGACCGGCATGACGACTCCGATCCCGACGAGACCTTCGCGGAGATCGTCGACGAAGAGACCCAGCGCGACCCCGACCTGGCGGTGATCGAGGCCGGGAGCCGCACGCTGCGCACCCGCTCCGGACCGCCGCAGGGCGACGAGGTCCCCGCCCGCCCCGCCGACCCCGAGGTGGACAAGGCGCTGCGCGCCGTGGAGCAGGAGCTCGCCGGACGCTGGGGCGAGACCAAGCTGGAGCCCTCCGTCACGCGCATCGCCGCGCTGATGGACGTGCTCGGCGAGCCGCAGCGCGCGTACCCCTCGATCCACATCACCGGGACCAACGGCAAGACGAGCACGGCCCGCATGATCGAGGCGCTGCTCGGCGCCTTCGACCTGCGTACCGGCCGCTACACCTCGCCGCACGTCCAGTCGATCACCGAGCGGATCAGCCTGGACGGCTCCCCGATCGACCCCGAGCGGTTCATCGAGGCGTACCAGGACATCAAGCCGTACGTGGAGATGGTCGACGCCCAGCAGCCGTACCGGCTCTCCTTCTTCGAGGTGCTGACGGGCATGGCCTACGCGGCCTTCGCCGACGCGCCGGTCGACGTCGCGGTCGTCGAGGTCGGCATGGGCGGCAGCTGGGACGCGACCAACGTCATCGACTCCTCGGTCGCCGTCGTCACCCCCATTTCGCTGGACCACACCGACCGGCTGGGCACCACGCCCGCCGAGATCGCCGACGAGAAGGCCGGGATCATCAAGCAGGGCGCCACGGTCATCCTGGCCCAGCAGCCGGTGGACGCCGCGCAGGTCATGCTGAAGAAGGCCGTCGAGGTCGATGCCACGGTGGCCCGCGAGGGCATGGAGTTCGGCGTCGTCTCGCGCGAGATCGCCGTCGGCGGGCAGCTGCTGACGCTGCGCGGCCTGGGCGGCGAGTACGAGGAGATCTTCCTCCCGCTCTACGGCGCCCACCAGGCGCACAACGCGGCGGTGGCGCTCGCCGCGGTGGAGGCGTTCTTCGGGATCGGCGCCGAGCAGCCCGGCTCGCTCGACCACGAAACGGTCCGCCGGGCGTTCGCCTCGGTGGTCTCCCCGGGCCGCCTCGAAGTCGTCCGCTCCAGCCCCACCGTCGTCCTGGACGCGGCGCACAACCCGGCGGGCGCCCGCGCCACCGCCGACGGGCTCTCCGAGGCGTTCGGCTTCTCCCGGCTGATCGGTGTCGTCGGCACCAGCTCCGACAAGGACGTCAAGGGGCTCCTCGAAGCCTTCGAGCCGATCTTCGCCGAGGTCGTCATCACGCAGAACTCCAGCGGCCGCGCGATGGACGTCGACGAACTGGCCGCCGTCGCGGTCGAGGTCTTCGGCGAGGACCGCGTCCAGGTGGAGCCCCGCCTGGACGACGCGCTGGAGGCGGCGATCACCCTCGCCGAGGAAGAGGACGAGTACGCGGGCGCCGGGGTGCTGGTGACCGGTTCCGTGATCACGGTCGGCGAGGCCCGGCTGCTTCTGGGAAGGCGCTGACCCCATGCGTACGCTCTGTGCATCCACGCTGATCGGCGAGTTCTTCGTGATCGGCTTCGCGGGACTCGTCGCGATGAAGTCCGACGACCTGACCAGTGCCACGGTCTGGACGGTCTGCGGCATCGGCATGCTGCTCTCCGTGCTGCTCTGCGGGATGATCACCCGCCCCGGTGGTATCCAGCTCGGCTGGGTGCTGCAGATCGCCCTGGTGCTGAGTGGCTTCGTCGTCCCGATGATGTTCATCCTCGGCGTGGTCTTCGCAGGTCTGTGGTGGGCCTCGGTGTATTACGGCCGCAAGATCGACGAGGCGAAGGCCCGCTGGGCGGCGGCGCAGGAAGCCGCCGAGGCGCCGGCCGGCGGCTGACGTGGTCGTCCGGTGGCCAAACCCGGCCGCCGGGCCGTCCCCGTACCCCTGTAGCCTCGGTTCACCGCACCCGCATGCCTGCAAGGAGCCGCACACCATGACCCAGCGCACCCTCGTTCTCCTCAAGCCCGATGCGGTCCGGCGCGGACTGGTCGGCGAGATCGTCGGGCGGATCGAGCGCAAGGCCGACTGGCGGATCACCGCACTGGAGCTGCGCACCCTCGACCGCGCCACGCTGGAGCAGCACTACGCCGAGCACGTCGGCCGCCCGTTCTACGAGCCGCTCGTCGAGTTCATGCAGTCCGGCCCGATCGTGGCGCTGGTCGCCGAGGGCGAGCGGGTCATCGAGGGCGTCCGTACGCTGGCCGGCCCCACCGACCCGATCGCCGCCGCGCCCGGATCCATCCGCGGTGACTTCGGCACCATCACCCGGGAAAACCTCATCCACGCCTCGGACTCCGAGGAGTCCGCAGAGCGGGAACTGAAGCTCTTCTTCCCCGGACTCGTCTGATCCGCGATCAGCCGAACAGCGCTCACGACCTGGGGCGACCGAATTAATTCGGTCGCCCTTCGGTATAGGGTCCGGGATCGCGGGAACGCATCCCTCCGACGTAACGTCACCATGAGTGGAACGGCCACCCGTTCCGCCCACAATGGCGAAGGACCCTCGCGCGGTGTCCGTCAATACGGCACTACGATGGAATCTTCCACGCCCGCAGCGCTCAGCTCGCCGTCCAGAACAAGCCATATATCGCTTTCTCGGAAGGCCCGACGCATCCTCAATGGGGAACAAGGGGAAATCAATGTCGTTCATCGGCCGTGACATGGCTATCGACCTCGGGACTGCCAACACGCTGGTGTACGTCAGGGGGCGCGGCATCGTCCTGAACGAGCCGTCCGTCGTGGCCATCAACACCAACACCGGCGGCATCCTGGCGGTCGGCTCCGAGGCCAAGAAGATGATCGGGCGCACGCCGGGCAACATCGTTGCCGTGCGCCCCCTGAAGGACGGCGTGATCGCCGACTTCGAGATCACCGAGCGGATGCTCCGCTACTTCATCCTGAAGATCCACAAGCGCCGCTACCTGGCCCGCCCCCGGGTCGTCGTCTGCGTGCCCTCCGGCATCACCGGGGTCGAGCGACGCGCCGTCATCGAGGCGTCGACGCAGGCCGGTGCCCGCCAGGTGCACATCATCGAGGAGCCCATGGCCGCGGCCATCGGTTCCGGGTTGCCGGTCCACGAGGCCACCGGCAACATGGTCGTCGACATCGGCGGTGGCACCACCGAGGTCGCGGTCATCTCGCTGGGCGGAATCGTCACTGCCCAGTCGATCCGGGTCGCCGGCGACGAACTGGACAACGCGATCATCCAGCACGTCAAGAAGGAGTACTCGCTCCTCCTCGGCGAGCGCACCGCCGAACAGATCAAGATCACGATCGGTTCGGCGTACGACATGGACAAGGACGAGCACACCGAGATCCGCGGCCGCGACCTGGTCTCCGGGCTGCCCAAGACCGTGGTCATCTCGGCCGCCGAGGTCCGCAAGGCCATCGAGGAGCCGGTCAACGCGATCGTCGACGCCGTGAAGACCACGCTCGACAAGTGCCCGCCGGAGCTCTCCGGCGACGTCATGGACCGCGGCATCGTCCTCACCGGCGGCGGCGCGCTGCTGCGCGGCCTGGACGAGCGGCTGCGTCGCGAGACCGGCATGCCGATCCACATCGCGGAGGACCCGCTGGACTCGGTGGCGCTCGGATCCGGCAAGTGCGTCGAGGAGTTCGAGGCGCTCCAGCAGGTGCTGGACGCCCAGCCCCGCAGGTGAACGACCCCGCAGGCAGACAGCCCCGCGGGTAACGCCCCCGAGGCAGACAGCCCCGCGGGTGAACCACCCCGCGGGTGAACAACCCAGCGGTCCGCTGTACGGAACACTGCCGTTCCGTGCGGCCGGTCGTTGATATACAGGCACGAACATTCCGACGAGGAAGGCACGGCCGCCGCACGTGAGGGACACACGAGAGAGCCGGCTGCTCCTGGTGCTGCTGATCGCCATCGCGTTCGCTTTGATCACGGTGGACATCCGCGGAGGCGAGGAGTCGCCGGTGGACGGCGCCCGGCGGGCCGCCGCAGCGGCCTTCGGGCCGGTGGAGAACGGCGTCGCGGCCGCCGTCGACCCGGTGGGCAACGCCATAGGGGCGGTACGCGACTCCGGTGAACGGCACAACCGGATCGCCCAGCTGGAACAGCAGAACGCCGCGCTCAAGACGAAGCTCGGCAGCGACGACCGCAACCGCAGCCGGGTCCGTGAACTGGACCGGCTGCTGAAGAATTCGGCCACCGGCCAGTACGGCATCAAGGGCGCCGAGGTCATCGCCATAGGAGCGGCCCAGGGCTTCTCCTGGACGGTCACCATCGACGCGGGTTCCGACGACGGAATCAAGCGCGACATGACGGTCATCAACGGCGACGGGCTGGTCGGCCGGGTCACCACCGTCGGCCCGGACACCGCGACGGTGCTCCTCGCCAACGACCCCGACTTCACCGTCGGCACCCGTATGGAGAAGACCGACGAACTCGGCTTCGCCACCGGCCAGGGCTCCCAGCCGCTGTCCGTCCAGTTCCTCAACGGCAAGGCCAAGGTGAAGAAGGGCGACCGGCTCGTCACCTTCGGCTCCAGCAAGGACAAGCCCTTCGTGCCGGGCGTCCCGGTCGGCGAGGTCGTCCGGGTCGACCCGTCCGGCGGCGGCCTGACCCGTACCGTCTACGTCCGCCCGTACGTCGGCTTCACCAAGCTCGACATCGTCGGCGTCGTGGTCCAGGCCCCGCGCGAGGACCCCCGTGACATGGTCCTGCCGAAGCAGCCGGCCAAGCCCGCCAAGCCGAAGCCCACCCCCACCGTGACCGTCACCATCTCGCCCAACGGCGACATCGTCGACACCGAGGGGAACGTGGTCGGCAACATCCACGAGAGCCCGGATCCCAGCAACAGCCCGGACCCGAACGGCACTCCGGGCGCCACACCGAACGCTGATAACGCGGTAGACGAGCAGAGGTAGAGCTGATTCCCATGCGCCTGAACCGGATTCTGCTCTCCACCGTCCTGGTCGTCGTCGCTCTCGTCGTCCAGGTCTCCGTGCTCGCCCGCCTCCAGCTCCCCGGCGCCGTGCCGGACCTGCTGCTCCTCGTCGTCCTCGCCCTCGCCTTCGTGTACGGGCACGTCAGCGGCGCCCTCATCGGCTTCGGCGCGGGGCTCCTCGCCGACCTGGCACCGCCCGCCGACCACGCCGCCGGGCGCTACGCACTGGTCCTCTGCGTCATCGGCTACCTCGCCGGGCTGCTGAAGCCGGAGAACGGGCAGCTGAAGTCGGCGATGGTCCCGATGATCGGGGTCGTCGCCGCGGCGATCGGCTCGACCCTGCTGTACGCGATGGTCGGCGCGCTCGTCGGGGACACGGCGGCCCGTCATGTCGGCCTCGGCAGCCTGCTGTTCACGGCGGCCGTCTACGACCTGCTCCTCGCCCCCTTCGTCGTACCGCTGGTCATGGCGATCGCCAGACGCACGGTGAACGACCCGCTCGCGGACTCCTCCGGCGGCGGCGACGTGGCCGCGGGCTGGCTCGCCTCCGGCACCGGGCTGCGGATCGGCAGCCAGCGCGGCGGACTGCGCGTCAAGGCCGCCCGCAGCCGCGCGGCACGCGCCGGACGGATCAAGGGGGTCAAGCGACTGTGAGACCGCACCGCGAGCGGGACACCGCGCGTACCTCCGGACCGACCACCACCGGGGGCGCCCCGTGACCAACATCCCCGAGACCGGCCGGACCCAGCGGGTCCAGATCCGTCTCATCGTCATCCAGGTCCTCGTCTTCTCCCTGCTGCTCACCCTCGGCGGGCGCCTCTGGTACCTCCAGATCCGCAACGGCCAGGAGTACAGCGACGAGGCGAAGAACAACCACGTACAGCAGGTCGTCCAGCCCGCCGTCCGCGGCTCCATCCTCGACGCGCGCGGCGTGCCGCTGGCCGACAACGAGACCCGTCTCGTCGTCTCCGCGAGCCGCACCGAGCTGATGAAGATGGACGACGACGGCAAGAGCGTCCTGACCCGGCTCGCCGGCGTCCTCGACATGAAGCCCAAGGAAGTCCTCGACAAGGTCCGGCTCTGCGACTCCAAGACGCCGCAGCCCTGCTGGAACGGCTCGCCGTACCAGCCGATCCCGGTCACCGACGAGGCCACCACCCAGCAGGCCCTCACGATCCGCGAACGCGCCGAGGACTTCCCCGGCATCACCGCCGAGCCCACCGCCGTACGCCGCTACGGAGAACCCGGCAAGGCCAACACCGCCCAGGTCCTCGGCTACCTCTCGCCGGTCACCGACGAGGAGATCACCAAGGCCCAGGACACCGAATCGCCGTACCTCCGCTCCGACCAGGTCGGCCGCTCCGGCCTGGAGCGCACCTACGACAAGGAGCTGCGCGGCAAGGCCGGGGTCACCCGCTACGAGGTCGACAACCTCGGCCGGGTCATCGGCCAGGCGAAGAACGACAAGGCGGAACCCGGCTCCAGCGTCGTCACCTCCATCGACGCCCGGGTCCAGGCCGTTGCCGAGTACGAGCTCAACGAGGCCATGAAGACGGCCCGCAAGTCCTTCGACAAGAACACCGGCGAGAACTACAAGGCCGACTCCGGCGCCGTCGTCGTCATGGAGGCGAAGACCGGCCGCGTCGTCGCGATGGCCTCGCTGCCGAACTACGACCCCAACTCCTGGGTCGGCGGCATCTCCGCCAAGGACTACGCCAAGCTCACCGGCAAGAAGTCCAACTTCCCGCTGCTGAACCGGGCCATCCAGGGCCAGGCCGCCCCCGGCTCGATCTTCAAGGTCATCTCCTCGACCGCCGCGGTCAACGCCGGTTACCCCTTCGACGGCCACTACCCCTGCCCCAGCTCGTACAACGTCGGCGGGCAGACCTTCAAGAACTTCGAGTCCCAGGGCTACGGCGACATCACCATCGGCCGGGCCCTCGAAGTCTCCTGCGACACCGTGTACTACGGCATCGCGCACAAGGAGTGGCTGAAGGACGGCGGGATGACCCCCAAGAAGAACGCCAAGGACTGGTTCTACAAGACCGCCCACCAGTTCGGCCTCGGCAAGGAGACCGGCATCGACCTCCCCAACGAGGTCAGCGGCCGGGTCCCCGACCGCAAGTGGAAGCAGGACTTCTACAAGGCGAACAAGGACGCCTGGTGCAAGCAGGGCAAGAAGGGCGGCACGTACGTCGAGCAGATCGCGTACGAGAACTGCCTCGAAGGCAACAAGATGCGCGCCGGTGACTCCGTCAACTACTCGATCGGCCAGGGCGACACGCTCGTCACGCCGATCCAGATGGCCACCATCTACGCCGCGATCTCCAACGGCGGCACCCTGTACGACCCCACCGTCGGCAAGGCGATCGTCAGCGGCGACGGCAAGAGTGTCGAGGTGATCGAGCCCGAGTCGCACGGCAAGCTGCCCTTCTCGCGCAAGACCCGCAACGAGATAGACGGTGCCCTCGCGGGAGTCGCGACCCGTGGTTCGGCCGCCTGGCGATTCGGCGGCTGGCCGCAGGACAAGATCCCGATGCACGCCAAGACGGGTACCGCCGAGGTCTACGGCAAGCAGACGACCTCCTGGTTCGCCACGTACACCAAGGACTACTCGATCGTCATGACGATCTCCCAGGGCGGTACGGGCTCCGGTGCGTCCGGGCCCGCCGTGCGCAACATCTACGACGCCCTCTACGGTCTCGACGACTCCGGCAAGCAGGACCTGAAGAAGGCGCTGCTGCCCACTCCGCAGAAGTCCCTGCCGAAGATCCAGCGGGACGGCTCGATCGACGCCCCGCAGATCAAGCCCTACGACCCGGACTCGCAGAAGACCCCGGAGGAACAGACCCTCGCCGCGGTGCTGGGGAGGCGTGACTGATGGCCGGCTTCTCCGTCCAGGGGTACGGCCCCGAGCGCTCCGCCTGGGGCAAATTCACCGCCCGCGACTCCGTCGTACGCAGACTCGACTGGCCGCTGCTCGGCTCCGCGATCGCGCTCTCCTTCATCGGCTCGCTGCTGGTCTGGTCGGCGACCCGGGGACGTGACTCGCTCACCCACGGCGACCCGTACTACTTCCTCCTCCGGCACGCCCTCAACACCGGCATCGGCTTCGCCCTGATGGTCGGCACGATCTGGCTCGGCCACCGCACCCTGCGCGGCGCCGTCCCGATCCTCTACGGCCTCTCGGTGCTTCTGGTGCTCGCGGTGCTCACCCCGCTCGGCGCCACCGTCAACGGCGCCCACGCCTGGATCATCATCGGCGGCGGCTTCTCGCTCCAGCCGTCCGAGTTCACCAAGATCACCATCATCCTGGTCATGGCGATGCTGCTCGCCGAGCGCGTCGACGCGGGCGACCAGCTCCATCCCGACCACCGGACCGTCGCCAAGGCCCTCGGTCTGGCGGCCGTCCCGATGGCCGTCGTCATGGGCATGCCGGACCTCGGCTCCGTGATGGTCATGGTCGTCATCGTGCTCGGCGTGCTCCTCGCCTCCGGCGCGTCGAACCGCTGGATCGCCGGACTGCTCGGCGCGGGTGTGGCCGGCGCGATCGCGATCTGGCAGCTCGGTCTGCTCGACGAGTACCAGATCGCCCGCTTCGCCGCCTTCGCCAACCCGGCGCTCGACCCGGCGGGCGTCGGCTACAACACCAACCAGGCCCGCATCGCGATCGGCTCCGGCGGCCTCTACGGGACCGGCCTCTTCCAGGGCACCCAGACCACCGGCCAGTTCGTCCCCGAGCAGCAGACCGACTTCGTCTTCACCGTCGCGGGCGAGGAGCTCGGCTTCCTCGGCGCCGGGCTGATCCTCGTCCTGCTCGGCGTCGTGCTGTGGCGGGCCTGCCGGATCGCCCGCGAGACGACCGAGCTGTACGGCACGATCGTCGCCGCCGGAATCATCGCCTGGTTCGCCTTCCAGTCCTTCGAGAACATCGGCATGACGCTGGGCATCATGCCGGTCGCCGGGCTCCCGCTGCCGTTCGTGTCGTACGGAGGGTCCTCGATGTTCGCCGTCTGGGTGGCCGTCGGGCTGCTCCAGTCGATCAGGGTGCAACGGCCGATAAGCGCCTGAGCGGGTACCGGAGCAGTGCCCATTCACGCGCAACGCGTCTAGATTCGGGTCATGGCGGACTCGAAGCGCGAGATCGAGCGGAAGTACGAAGCCACCGCGGAAACCCGGCTCCCGGACCTGAGCCGGGTGGCCGGGGTCTTCGCCGTCGCCCACGAGGGCGTCACCGAGCTGGACGCCGTCTACTACGACACCGAGGACCTCCGGCTCGCGGCGGACTCCCTCACCCTGCGCCGCCGCACCGGCGGGAGCGACGCCGGCTGGCACCTCAAGTTCCCGGTCGCCTCCGGCATCCGGGACGAGCTGCGAGAACCACTCTCCGACACCCTGCCGCGCTCCTTCGCGGGGCTGTTGCGCTCCCGGGTCCGCGACCGCGCCCTCGTCCCCGTCGTCCGGCTGGTCTCCGCCCGCGACGTCCACCACCTGCTCGACGCCGAGGGCGCCCTGCTCGCCGAGGTCAGCGTCGACCGGGTGCGGGCCGAACGGCTGACGGGCGGCGGCGCCACGGCCGCCCGGACCGCCTGGACCGAGATCGAGGCGGAACTCGCGGACGACGGCGACCCCGCCTTCCTCGACGCCGTGGAGCGCCGGCTGCGCAAGGCCGGGATCCGCCCGTCCGCGTCCCCGTCCAAGCTGTCCAGGGCACTCGCCGAGACCGCGCCGAAGCAGCAGAAGAAGCAGCAGCAGAAGAAGCAGCAGAAGGAGCAGCAGAAGGAGCAGCAGCAGGGGAAGAAGAGCCCGGCCGAGGGGACCCGGCGGAAGCCCACCGCGGGCGATCACGTCCTCGCGTACATCCGCCACCAGGCCGAGGCGATCGTCGCCCTGGACCCCGCCGTGCGCCGCGACCTCCCCGACTCCGTGCACCAGATGCGGGTCGCCACCCGCAGGCTCCGCAGCGCGCTGCGGACGTACCGGAAGATCCTCGACCGCGACGCCACCGACCCGGTCGGCGCCGAGCTGAAATGGCTGGCCGCCGAGCTCGGCGTCGGCCGCGACCTGGAGGTGCTCGACGCCCGGCTGCGCGCCCGTCTCGCGGAACTGCCCCGCACCCTGGTCCTCGGCCCGGTCCGCGGCCGACTGCGGATCTGGTCGGCGGCCACCCGGGGCGGCTCCCGCCGCCGCACCGTCGCCGTGCTCGACGGGAAGCGGTACCTGGCCCTCCTGGAGAGCCTCGACGCCCTGCTCGCCGCCCCGCCCCTGCTGCCCGCCGCCGCACGCGCCCCCGGACGGGAGCTGTCCCGCGCCGTGCTGAAGGAGTACGGGCGCCTCGCGGACCGGACCGGCCATGCCCTGGAACTCCCGCCCGGTCACGACCGGGATCTGGCCGTGCACGAGGCCCGCAAGGCCGCCAAACGCGTCCGGTACGCGGCGGAGGCGGCCCGGCCCGCGCTGGGGAGGCCCGCCAAGCGGTTCGCCACACGGATGAAGGCGGTCCAGAGCCTCCTCGGCGACCACCAGGACAGCGTGGTGGCCCGCGAGACCCTGCGCACCCTCGCCGTCCAGGCGCATGCGGCGGGGGAGCCGGCCTTCACCTGGGGACTGCTGTACGGGCGGGAGGAGGCGATCGCCGCCGCCCGGGAGCGGGAGCTGCCCGAGGTGTGGCGGCGGGCGTCGCGGCCCCGGTTGCGGGCGGCTCTGGAAGGCTGAGCATCGGGGTACGCTTGATGGTCACCCTTGCCGGCTCTCGAAAGTTCGCGATGTCTGTCGATTCGGTCTTCCCACAGCTCGAAGCTCTGCTCCCGCATGTGCAGAAGCCCATCCAGTACGTCGGCGGTGAGCTGAACTCCACCGTCAAGCCGTGGGACGAATGCGACGTCCGCTGGGCCCTGATGTACCCGGACGCGTACGAGGTCGGGCTCCCCAACCAGGGCGTCATGATCCTCTATGAGGTACTCAACGAGCGTCAGGGCGTGCTCGCCGAGCGCACCTACAGCGTGTGGCCGGACCTCGAAGAGCTGATGCGTGAGCACAAGGTCCCGCAGTTCACCGTGGACAGCCACCGCCCGGTCAAGGCGTTCGACGTCTTCGGGCTGAGCTTCTCCACCGAGCTCGGCTACACCAACATGCTCACCGCCCTGGACCTCGCGGGCATCCCGCTGGAGGCCCGGAACCGCACCGTCGACGACCCGATCGTCCTCGCGGGCGGCCACGCCGCGTTCAACCCCGAGCCGATCGCCGAGTTCATCGACTGCGCGGTCATCGGCGACGGCGAGCAGGCCGTCCTGGAGATCACCGAGATCATCCGCGCCTGGAAGGCCGAGGGCCGCCCCGGCGGCCGCGAGGAGGTGCTCTTCCGTCTGGCGAGGACCGGCGGCGTCTACGTCCCGGGCTTCTACGACGTCGAGTACCTCCCGGACGGCCGCATCGGCCGCGTCGTGCCCAACAAGTCGGGCGTGCCGTGGCGGGTCTCCAAGCACACCGTCATGGACCTCGACGAGTGGCCGTACCCGAAGCAGCCCCTCGTCCCGCTCGCCGAGACCGTCCACGAGCGGATGTCCGTCGAGATCTTCCGCGGCTGCACCCGCGGCTGCCGTTTCTGCCAGGCCGGCATGATCACGCGCCCCGTGCGGGAGCGAAGCATCACCGGCATCGGCGAGATGGTCGAGAAGGGTCTCAAGGCGACCGGCTTCGAGGAGGTCGGCCTGCTCTCGCTCTCCTCCGCGGACCACACCGAGATCGGCGAGATCGCCAAGGGCCTCGCCGACCGCTACACCGAGGACAAGATCGGCCTCTCGCTGCCGTCCACCCGCGTCGACGCGTTCAACGTGGACCTGGCCAACGAGCTGACCCGCAACGGCCGCCGCTCCGGCCTCACCTTCGCCCCCGAGGGCGGCTCCGAGCGGATGCGCAAGGTCATCAACAAGATGGTCTCGGAAGAGGACCTCATCCGTACCGTCGCCACCGCGTACGGCAACGGCTGGCGCCAGGTGAAGCTGTACTTCATGTGCGGCCTGCCCACCGAGACCGACGAGGACGTCCTCCAGATCGGCGACATGGCGGTCAACGTGATCGCCAAGGGCCGCGAGGTCTCCGGCCAGAACGACATCCGCTGCACCGTCTCCATCGGCGGCTTCGTGCCCAAGCCGCACACCCCGTTCCAGTGGGCCCCGCAGCTGAGCGCCGAGGAGACCGACGCCCGGCTCACCAAGCTCCGCGACAAGATCCGCGGCGACAAGAAGTACGGCCGCTCCATCGGCTTCCGCTACCACGACGGCAAGCCCGGCATCGTCGAGGGCCTGCTCTCCCGCGGTGACCGCCGCGTCGGCTCCGTCATCCGCGCGGTCTACGAGTCCGGCGGCCGCTTCGACGGCTGGCGCGAGCACTTCAGCTACGACCGCTGGATGACCGCCGCCGAGAAGACGCTGCCCGAGTACGGCGTGGACGTCGACTGGTACACCACCCGCGAGCGGAGCTACGAGGAGGTCCTGCCCTGGGACCACCTGGACTCCGGCCTCGACAAGGACTGGCTCTGGGAGGACTGGCAGGACTCGCTCGACGAGACCGAGGTCGAGGACTGCCGCTGGACCCCGTGCTTCGACTGCGGCGTCTGCCCGCAGATGGACACCAGCATCCAGATCGGCCCGACCGGCAAGAAGCTGCTGCCGCTCACGGTCGTGAAGTAGCCGGCCGCCGCGGGCGCGTCCCCGCGGGTGACAGCTGAGTGACGAAGGCCCGGCCCGGGAAACTCCCGGCCGGGTCTTCGCGTCGTTCACGGCATGGACTACGGCGAACACCGGGCCCCGGCCGGGCACGAAGCCGGTGAGGGCCGTCTGACCCTGATGATCCGGGTCCCGGTCCGGATCGTGGTGCTGGTGATCGTCCTGCCCGTGCGGATGGCCTGGGACGCCCTGGTGGTGGCGGCCCGCGCCGCCCACCGGACCCTGCTGCGCCCGCTGGGCCGCGCCCTGGTCCGGCTCTACGAGCCGGTGCTCGTCCCGCTCGGCCGTGCGCTGAGGTGGCTGGCCGCCGCGGTCCTCGTGTGGCCGTGGGTCGCGCTGTGGCGGTATGCGCTGGTGCCGGGGGTGCGGTACGGGCTGGTGGTGCCGGTGGTGTGGCTGTACGAGTCGGTGCTCACCCCGGTCGGGCACGGGCTGCGGTGGGCGTACCGGGTACTGCTCGCCCCTGCCGGACGCGGGATCCGCCGGGCCGTCGGCCAGGTGCTCCTGGTCCTGGTCGTACGGCCGCTGCAATGGGCGTACCGGGTGCTGCTCACCCCGCTCGGTCACGGCATCGCCTGGCTGCTCGACAAGCTGGCGCGCGGACTCACGGCCATCGGGACCGGCCTGTGGACCGCGACGAAGTGGCTGGTCAGGACAGTGCTGGTCGCGCCGCTCCGCCGGCTGCACCGACGCCTCCTCTCCCCGCTGGGCCGGGAGGTCGCCGCCGCGTTCGGCATCGCCTGGGAAGCGGCGGGGTACGTCTCGCGAGCCGTCGGCCGGGCCCTCGCCCGGCTGGCCCGGCATCTGGTCGGGGCGCCCGTGGCCTGGGCCTACCGCACGGTCTGCACACCGGTGGGCCATTGCCTGCGCGACCGGATCCGGGCCCCGGCCAGGCGGGCCGCCGCCGAGGCGGGACGCGTGGCCCGGTCGGCGCTGCGCTCGGTGGGCGAGACCGTGCGACAGGCACGCCGCGATGCCTGGCGGGCGCCGGCCGACGGTGCCCGGGAGCCCGAGCCCCGGGAACCGGGGAGGCTTGTTACGCGTACTCTGGGTAGTACAACGACTGAGCCCAGCGCGGCGCCCGAACCAGAGATCTCCTCGCCCGGAGAGAAAAGAGCCGAGCGGGGGTGAGCCGGACCGGACACCCCGGGCCACCCGCATTTCGAGGGCGGCGCCCCACCGCGTCCGCCCCGCACCGAGGAGAAGAACCACTGGGCAAGCGACAGCCCGAAGGCCCGCCGCCCGCACCGGCAGTGCAGCGCATCCGACTGCGCTACACCAAGCGCGGCCGCCTCCGGTTCACCAGTCACCGTGACTTCCAGCGCGCCTTCGAGCGGGCACTGCGCCGCTCCGAGGTGCCCATGGCCTACTCGGCAGGGTTCACCCCGCACCCGAAGGTGTCGTACGCCAACGCCGCCCCGACCGGCACGGGCAGTGAGGCCGAGTTCCTGGAGATCGCCCTCACCGAGGCCCGCGATCCGGCCGTCCTGCGGGACCTGCTCAACGACTCGCTGCCGGACGGTCTCGACATCACCGACGCCGTGGAGGCCCGTACCTCGGGGCTCGCCGACCGGCTGACCGCCTCCGTCTGGGAGCTCCGTCTCGACGGTGTCGCCGTGGCGGACGCGGCCGAGGCCGTGGCCGCGTTCAACGGGGCGGAGACCGTCGAGGTCCAGCGCCGCGCCAAGAACGGCATGCGCACCTTCGACGCCCGCGCCGCCGTGGTCGATCTGCAGGCCCTTGATCCACAGGCTGATAGGCCCGAGGACAGGCCCTGTGCGATACTGCGGCTGGTTGTTCGGCACGTGACACCTGCCGTGCGACCTGACGACGTCCTGTCCGGTCTCCGCGTTGTGGCCGACCTGGCGCCGCCGGTCCCCGCAGCGGTGACCAGGCTGGCGCAGGGGCTCTTCGACGAGGAGTCCGGCACGGTGACCGACCCGCTCGCGCCCGACCGCGAGGCAGCCCCGGCCGCTCCATCAGCGGCCACCGGGACCGCCGTCGCGACGGCGCCGGAAGGTGCAGGTTCCGCGTAAGGCGGTCGTTGCAGCGCAGCCTCCGACTCGGGAGACATCCGGTTCGGGCCGCGCGATGACCCATAAGACTTTCGCCAGGCCGTACGCACCACGCGTACGGAACCGGCGAGCCAGACATTGAGTTCCCGTGCGGCGCCCGCGCCCCGGACGGCGGAGCCGCGTACATCACGCGGACCGTGCCGGACCGGAACCAGGCGCGGCGCCCGGGAGCCTGACGGGAGAACCGCCCGCATGCCCCAGTCCAACGAACCCGGCACGACCGGGAACGCCGAAGAGAACAACGCCCCCGGCGACAAGCTGCCGCCGCGCCGCAGGCGCCGCGCAGCGTCCCGCCCGGCCGGTCCGCCGGTGGCGGAAGCCCAGGGTTCGGCCACGCCTGCCATACCGGCCGTTGACGCCGCAGTGTCCGAGAAGCCCGCCGACGCCGAGAGCGCCGCGACGGCGGAAGCCGCGCCGCCCGCGCGTCCGCGTCGTCGTGCGGTGCGCAAGGCGACCGCTCCGGCGGGTGCGCCGCAGGCCGCCGAGGTGACCGAGGCTGCCGCAGCGCCGGTTGCCGAGGCCGAAGAGGCCGCTGAGGTCGTGGAGGCGGCGCCCGCGCGTCCGCGTCGTCGTGCGGTGCGCAAGGCGACGTCCCCGGCGGGTGCGCCGAAGGCCGCCGCGCCGGTTGCCGAGCCCGAGGCCGTGGAGCCCGAGGCCGAGGTCGTGGAGGCGGCGCCCGCGCGTCCGCGTCGTCGTGCGGTGCGCAAGGCGACCTCCCCGGCAGGCGCGCCGCAGGCCGCCGAAGCCGTGGAGATCGTCGAGGAAGCACCGGCCGTCGCCGAGCCCGAGCCGGCCGCCGAGATCGTCGAGCCGGAGCCCGCCGCCCCGCGCGGTCGCACCCGGCGCAGGGCGTCGGCCCCGGCCGGTGCCCCGCAGCACGTCGAGCCGGTCGTGGAGAGCGCCGCGCCGGTGGTCGAGCCCGAGGCTGTGGAGCCCGAGGCCGAGGTCGTGGAGGCGGCGCCCGCGCGTCCGCGTCGTCGTGCGGTCCGCAAGGCGACCTCCCCGGCAGGCGCGCCGCAGGCCGCCGAGAAGACCGAGGAGGCCGGCGAGAGCGTGCCCGAGGCCGCCGCCGAGAAGCCCACCGAGCAGCCTGCCGCCGAGAAGCCCGAGGCGGAGCCCGCCGAGGCGGAGGAGGCCGCACCGCGCGGCCGTCAGCGCCGCCGGGCCACCGCCCCCGCCGGCCGGCCGGAGTTCACGGCCAAGGCCGAGGAGCCCGTACGCAAGAGCCGTCGCGCCGCGCGCCCCGCCGTGGCCGTGTTCCAGGCGCCGGTCTTCGCCGAGCCGATGTTCCAGACCCCGGAGACCGCGGCCGCCGCAGCGGCGGCGTCGCGCTACGAAGAGGTCGAGGCCGAGGAAGAGGCCGAGACGGTCGAGGAGCCGACGGCCACCGTCGAGGCCCCGGCCGCCGAGGCCGCGCCGCAGGCCGGTTCGCGCCGTCGTCGTCGCCGTCGCGGCGAGGCCGCCGAGCCCGAGCAGGCCGTGGCTCCCGTGGAGGAGCCGGTCGAGGAGGAGCCGGAGACCGAGGCCGAGCACGAGGCCGAGGCCGAGGCCGAGGAGACGGACGAGTACGGGGACCGGCCCTCGCGCCGTCGCCGTCGTGGTGGCCGTCGCCGTCGTCGCGGCGAGGCCGCCGAGGGTGACGAGGCCGCCGAGCAGCTCGGTGACGAGGCCGCCGCCGAGCACGCCGAGGACGAGCAGGAGCGCGCCCAGG
Organism: Streptomyces sp. NPDC001890; assembly: GCF_042891445.1. NCBI lineage: Bacteria > Bacillati > Actinomycetota > Actinomycetes > Kitasatosporales > Streptomycetaceae > Streptomyces > Streptomyces sp. NPDC001890. The sequence continues at coordinate 463,834 of NZ_JBIATE010000001.1, forward strand.
AGCCCGAGGAGGAGGACGAGGACCACGAGGCCTCCGCCGCCGGTTCGAGCAGCAGCCGTCGCCGTCGTCGCCGTCGTCGTCGCAGCGGGGACGTCTCCGCCGAGGCAGACAGCGGCACCGACGACCCGGAGCGCACGGTCGTCAAGGTCCGCGAGCCCCGCAAGAAGGAGGAGCGGGAGCCCGGCACCGGCTTCGACGAGGTCCAGTCCATCAAGGGCTCGACCCGCATGGAGGCCAAGAAGCAGCGCCGCCGCGAAGGCCGTGAGCAGGGCCGCCGTCGCGTCCCGATCATCACCGAGGCCGAGTTCCTGGCCCGCCGTGAGGCCGTGGAGCGGGTCATGGTCGTCCGCCAGAACGGCGAGCGCACCCAGATCGGCGTCCTTGAGGACAACGTGCTCGTCGAGCACTACGTCAACAAGGAGCAGGCCACCAGCTACGTCGGCAACGTCTACCTGGGCAAGGTGCAGAACGTACTGCCGTCCATGGAGGCCGCCTTCGTCGACATCGGCAAGGGCCGCAACGCCGTCCTGTACGCCGGTGAGGTCAACTTCGAGGCGCTCGGCATGGCCCACGGGCCGCGCCGTATCGAGACCGCGCTGAAGTCGGGCCAGTCCGTCCTCGTCCAGGTGACCAAGGACCCGATCGGCCACAAGGGCGCCCGCCTGACCAGCCAGGTCTCGCTGCCCGGCCGTTACCTGGTCTACGTGCCCGAGGGCTCGATGACCGGCATCAGCCGCAAGCTGCCCGACACCGAGCGGGCCCGGCTGAAGACCATCCTCAAGAAGATCGTCCCCGAGGACGCGGGCGTCATCGTCCGTACCGCCGCGGAGGGCGCGAGCGAGGACGAGCTGCGCCGCGATGTCGAGCGGCTCCAGCAGCAGTGGGAGGACATCCAGAAGAAGTCGAAGAGCACCGGCAGCTCCAACGCGCCGACCCTGCTCTACGGCGAGCCGGACATGACCGTCCGGGTCGTCCGCGACATCTTCAACGAGGACTTCTCCAAGGTCATCGTCAGCGGCGACGACGCGTGGGAGACCATCCACGGATACGTCTCGCAGGTCGCGCCCGACCTGACGGACCGCCTGTCGCGGTGGACCTCCGAGGTCGACATCTTCGCGACGTACCGGATCGACGAGCAGCTGATGAAGGCGCTGGACCGCAAGGTCTATCTGCCGAGCGGCGGCTCGCTGGTGATCGACAAGACCGAGGCGATGGTCGTCGTCGACGTCAACACCGGCAAGTTCACCGGTCAGGGCGGCAACCTTGAGGAGACCGTCACCAAGAACAACCTGGAGGCGGCCGAGGAGATCGTGCGCCAGCTGCGGCTGCGCGACCTCGGTGGCATCGTCGTCGTCGACTTCATCGACATGGTGCTGGAGTCCAACCGGGACCTGGTGCTGCGGCGCCTGCTGGAGTGCCTGGGACGCGACCGTACGAAGCACCAGGTCGCCGAGGTCACCTCGCTGGGCCTGGTCCAGATGACCCGCAAGCGGGTGGGCCAGGGTCTGCTGGAGTCCTTCTCCGAGACGTGCGTCCACTGCAACGGCCGCGGTGTCATCGTGCACATGGAGCAGCCGACCTCGGTCGGTGGCGGCGGCAAGCGTGCCAAGAAGCGCGGCCGGGGTGGCGTCGACCACGAGCACGTGGCCGAGGCCGAGATCGTGGCAGAGGTCGAGACCGAGGCCGAGGTGGCCGCCGAGGTGGCCGCCCCCGTGGCGCTGCCCGAGCCGGAGTTCGTACCGGACGAGGAGCTGTACAGCAGCCCGGCCGAGGCCGAGGCGGCCGCCACGCGCGGCCGTGGCCGTCGCCGCGCGACCCGTAAGGCAACGGCCCCGGACGGCGCCCCGAAGGCCGCGGCCGCCGCAGCCCCGGACATCGTCGAGCCGGAGCCGGTCGTGGTCGCGGAGCCCGAGCCGGTCGTGGAGCCGGTCGCCGAGGCCCCGGCCCCGGTGGTCGAGGAGGCCCCCGCGGCGGAGGCCCCCCAGGGCCGTACGCGCCGTCGGGCGACCCGGAAGGCGACCGCCCCGGCGGGCTCGCCCGCCCCGGTCGAGCCGGTCGCCGAGGCACCGGCTGCCGAGGCACCGGTCGCCGAGCCGGCCGAGCAGCCGGAGCCGGTCGTCGAGGCCGTGCAGCCCGAGGCCGCACCCGAGGAGGTGGCCCCCGAGGCCGCCCCGCCGCGTGCGCGTCGCCGGGTGACCCGCAAGGTCACCGCCCCCGCGGGCTCGCCCGCCGGTGCGGACGGAGCGGAGGTCGTCGTGGTGACCGCCACGGCCGAGCCGAAGCCCGAAGCCGAGCCGACCTCCGACGCCGAGACCGCCGAAGCGGCGGCCCCGGCCAAGAAGGCGGCCCGCAAGACCGCCAAGAAGGCCACCGCCAAGAAGGCGGCCACCAAGAAGACGGCTGCCAAGAAGACCGCCGCGAAGAAGACGACGGCCAAGAAGGCGGCAGCCAAGAAGACGGTCGCCGCCGAGAAGTCGCCGAAGTCCGCTGTCTCGGCCGACGCCGAGGCGTAGGCGACAGCCCAGCGAAGAAGGAGAGGTGCTGTCCCCCGGAGGGGACAGCACCTCTCCTTCTTGTCCGGCGGATTTGTCCGGCAGCTCGATGCCGCGGCGCGCCCATGGACGTGCAGGGGCCCGCATCAGCAGCCCGGACCGGCCCTCGGCTCCCCGGGACAGCTCTCAGCCGCTGCCGAGCCCGTGAACCCCCTTCTCCCGCTGCTGAAGCCCCGGGCCGGAAGGAGTCGGATTTCCCCATCCGGAAACACGCATCGGCGTCGGCGACGACGATCTCACGGCCGCCGGAATGGGGGGCATCGTAAATTCAGGGGCAGCCGTTCCGGCGTTTTCTGCTCGTTCTTCCCGGCCCCTGCCGGTGGCGCCGGCTGAATCCCCGGTGAGGTCCCGAAGGCATCGCCTCCGGGGCTCGGAGCGCAGGTGTCGGGGGGCCGGGCCGGACCGTGTGCCCGGTCCCGTCGCCCTGCCGTCGATCAGGCCGGAGACCCGGTTTGACCGTCAGGAGGCGGCCCCGTAATCTTGTCCATCGGCGTGTTTTCCATGCGCGCCTTCCCCTGAGCACATTCCTCCCGACGGATCCGTTCGTCAGGAGAGGCCGCTCATCCTTCCGGATCGTCGTGGGCCCCGGCCTGCGCGGGTGGCTGGCATCAGGGGCTCCGTTCCGAGCGAGAGAGAGATCCGCGTGTACGCCATCGTGCGCAGCGGTGGCCGCCAGCACAAGGTTGCTGTCGGTGACATCGTTGAGGTTGACAAGATTTCCACTGCCCAGGTTGGCGACACGGTCGAGCTCTCGACCCTGCTCGTGGTCGACGGCGACGCCGTGACCAGCGACCCGTGGGTGCTGGCCGGGATCAAGGTCCAGGCCGAGGTCGTGGACCACCACAAGGGCGCGAAGATCGACATCCTTCGCTACAAGAACAAGACCGGCTACCGCCGTCGCCAGGGTCACCGCCAGCAGTACACGGCGATCAAGGTCACCGGTATCCCCGCGGCTGCGAAGTAAGGGACTGAGGAGACATGGCACACAAGAAGGGCGCATCGTCCACCCGGAACGGGCGCGATTCCAATGCTCAGCGGCTCGGCGTGAAGCGCTTCGGCGGTCAGGCCGTCAACGCCGGTGAGATCCTGGTCCGCCAGCGCGGCACCCACTTCCACCCGGGCACGGGCGTCGGCCGTGGCGGCGACGACACGCTGTTCGCCCTCGCCGCCGGTGCGGTCGAGTTCGGCACGCACCGTGGCCGCAAGGTCGTGAACATCGTTCCGATCGCCGGCTGATTTTCGGCGCTCGTCGAGCGGTTTCTGCGGAGGCGGACCTCACTTCCCGTACGGGAAGCGGGTCCGCCTTTCGCGTGTTTCTCCCATGAGAGACGGCTTTCTCCGCCAGGGGGACAGCACGAGTGAGACATTTCTGCATGTATGTAACTGGAGGTTTCAACCATGACCACCTTCGTGGACCGCGTCGAGCTGCATGTCGCCGCGGGTAACGGGGGCCACGGCTGTGCCTCCGTACACCGTGAGAAGTTCAAGCCGCTCGGCGGTCCCGACGGCGGCAACGGCGGCCGCGGCGGCGATGTGACCCTGGTCGTCGACCAGGCGATCACCACGCTCCTCGACTACCACCACCACCCCCACCGCAAGGCCACCAACGGCCAGCCCGGCGCGGGCGACAACCGTTCCGGCAAGGACGGCCAGGACCTGGTCCTGCCGGTGCCCGACGGCACCGTCGTGCTCGACGGCAACGGCGAAGTGCTCGCCGACCTGGTCGGCCAGGGCACCACGTTCGTCGCCGGCCAGGGCGGCCGCGGCGGCCTCGGCAACGCCGCGCTGGCCTCCGCCCGGCGCAAGGCCCCCGGCTTCGCGCTGCTCGGCGAGCCCGGTGAGGCCCGGGACATCGTCCTGGAGCTCAAGACCGTCGCCGACGTCGCGCTGGTCGGCTACCCGAGCGCCGGCAAGTCCTCGCTGATCTCCGTGCTGTCGGCGGCCAAGCCGAAAATCGCCGACTACCCCTTCACGACCCTGGTCCCGAACCTCGGCGTGGTCACCGCGGGCAGCACCGTCTACACCGTCGCCGACGTCCCCGGCCTGATCCCGGGCGCCAGCCAGGGCCGCGGCCTCGGCCTGGAGTTCCTGCGGCACGTGGAGCGCTGCTCGGTGCTGGTGCACGTGCTGGACACCGCGACCCTGGAGTCCGACCGGGACCCGGTCTCCGACCTCGACATCATCGAGGAGGAGCTGAAGCAGTACGGCGGCCTGGAGGACCGGCCCCGCATCGTCGTCCTCAACAAGGTCGACATCCCGGACGGCCAGGACCTCGCCGACATGATCCGCCCGGACCTGGAGGAGCGCGGCTACCGCGTCTTCGAGGTGTCCGCCGTGGCCCACTCCGGTCTGAAGGAGCTCTCCTACGCGCTCGCGGGCATCGTCGCCGAGGCGCGTGCGGCCAAGCCGGTGGAGGTGGCGACCCGGATCGTCATCCGCCCGAAGGCCGTCGACGACGCGGGCTTCACCGTCACCCTGGAGGAGGACGGCATCTACCGGGTGCGCGGCGAGAAGCCGGAGCGCTGGGTGCGCCAGACCGACTTCAACAACGACGAGGCCGTCGGCTACCTGGCCGACCGGCTCAACCGCCTCGGTGTCGAGGACGAGCTGATGAAGGCCGGTGCCCGCGCGGGCGACGGCGTCGCCATCGGCGCCGAGGACAACGCGGTCGTCTTCGACTGGGAGCCGACGCTGGCGGCCGGTGCGGAGATGCTCGGCCGTCGTGGCGAGGACCACCGGCTCGAAGCACCGCGCCCGGCGGCGCAGCGCCGCCGTGAGCGCGAGTCGGAACGCGACGAGGCCCAGCGCGAATTCGACGAGTTCAACCCGTTCTAGACCGCGCACCGGCCCGCCGGGCAGGCTGTTCCGCAAGCCTGTCCGGCGGCCGCGCACGTTCTCCGCGTCATACGTCCGGGGGAACCGGACCCGCTCAAGGGTGAATCATGCCGCTCACTCGTGTGGCGTCGGTCACCTGGCCAGGAAGCGCTAATTCCGGTATTCGCCCTGATCGCAAGGCAACAAAAGGTTTCGATACGGCATGCGGTGGCCGACGTCCACCTTGCGAGACGGTAACGGAGAGTGCAACCATCGCGGTATCTCCCAGCCCTCGCAAGGTAGGTCGTCTGTGTCTGCTCAGCACATAGCCAAAGCCCGAACCACAGCAGTCGTGCTCGCCGGCGGTACCGGCCAGCGCGTGGGTCTGTCCATTCCCAAGCAGCTGCTGAAGATCGCAGGCAAGGCTGTCATCGAGCACACGCTGTCGATCTTCCAGCAGGCCGACTCCATCGACGACGTCATCGTGCTGATGGCTCCGGGCTACGTGCCCGACGTGGAGAAGATCGTGGCCAAGGCGGGGCTCACCAAGGTCACCAAGGTGATCGAGGGCGGCTCCACGCGCAACGAGACCACCGAGCGCGCCATCGCGGCCCTCGGCGAGGGCCTGGCCGAGGGCGAGGACCGCAACGTCCTCTTCCACGACGCCGTGCGCCCGCTGCTCTCGCAGCGCGTCATCAAGGACTGCGTCGACGCACTGGACCGCTACCAGGCGGTCGACGTCGCCATCCCGTCCGCGGACACGATCATCGTGACCCGCACCCATGGCGGCGACGGCGAGTTCATCACCGATGTGCCCGACCGCTCCCGGCTGCGCCGTGGCCAGACGCCGCAGGCCTTCAAGCTCTCCACGATCCGCCGGGCCTACGAGGTCGCAGCCGGCGACCCGAACTTCCAGGCCACCGACGACTGCTCGGTCGTGCTCAAGTACCTCCCCGACGTACCGATCTACGTCGTGGCGGGCGACGAGTACAACATGAAGGTCACGCAGCCGGTCGACGTCTTCATCGCCGACAAGCTCTTCCAGCTGGCCTCCACGGCCGCTCCGCAGCCGGCCGACGACGCCGCCTACCGCGAGCTGCTCACCGGCAAGACCCTCGTCGTCTTCGGCGGCTCGTACGGCATCGGCGCGGACATCGCGACGCTCGCCGAGTCCTACGGCGCCACCGTCTACGCCCTGGGCCGCTCCACCACCGGTACGCACGTGGAGAACCCCGAGCACATCGACGAGGCGCTCTCCAAGGCGTACGCCGACACGGGCCGGGTCGACTACGTGATCAACACCGCCGGTGTGCTCCGCATCGGCAAGCTCGCCGAGACGGACAGCGCGGTCATCCAGGAGGCGCTGAACGTCAACTACCTGGCACCCGTGCAGATCGCCCGCGCCTCGTACAAGTACCTCGCCGAGACCAAGGGCCAGCTGCTGCTCTACACCTCCAGCAGCTACACCCGGGGCCGCGCGGAGTACAGCCTCTACTCGTCGACCAAGGCCGCCATGGTGAACCTCACCCAGGCGCTCTCGGACGAGTGGGCGGCCGACGGCGTGCGGGTGAACTGCGTGAACCCCGAGCGCACCGCCACCCCGATGCGCACCAAGGCGTTCGGCGACGAGCCCGCGGGCACGCTGCTCTCCTCCGAGGCGGTCGCCCGGACCTCGCTCGACGTGCTGCTCTCGGAGATGACGGGCCATGTCATCGACGTACGCCAGCAGGACCCGACCCGGGGTGCCTCCGAGGCGTCCGGCTTCGAGCAGGCGCTTGCCGCTGTCCTGGACCGACAGGCCGATGTGTAATACTGCTTGACAATCGACTATTCGGACCCCTGCCGTCGCCGAGCGCGAACTGCAGGGGTCCGAATTCGTGAAGCTCTGTCTTCACATTCCCCTCGTAAGGTAAACAAGTCGGCACCCTCGGGAGCGGTACTTCGTGATTTCGAAAGCCATGCGTTTGGCTCGGGTGGGCAGCGGTTCGGAGCTGGCCGCCGCGCTCCTGGTGGCTCTGGGGTTCCCGTGCATAATGCTCGCGGCGATAATCCCCAATCTCTGGTTCTTCGCCGCGGCCACCGCGGCCACCTACCTCGCGGACCGGTATCTGCACCATTGCGGCAGCTACCTGATCAACCGGCTCGCCGCGGTCCGGGCCGGGCTTTCGATCCGCTTCCTGGTCCGGCAGCTGCTGCTCGTCCTGCTGCTCTCCCGCATGGGATACGGCGAGGAGACGCTCTTCTACGTGACGGTCGCCTGCCTGCTGGCGTTCTACGGACTCCAGGCGCCGCAGAGCGCGATGGTCACCCTGATCCGGCTCCGCCGCAAGCTTCCGGTGGTCACCCGCAACATCGACCTGGCCTCGGTGCGGATAGCGGATGCCCCGCCGCAGCGCCTGATGAGCCGGCCCGCGGAGAAGATGCTGCACCTGGACGTCTTCTCGATGGTGGGTGTGCTCGTCGCGGTCGAGACCGGCAAGGACGCCATCGCGTACATCGGCCTCGGCCTGACGCTCGTTCTCGCGGTCTGCTACCTGGCGGCGCTGCTGCCGTACATCCGGCCGAGCCGGCTCGTACCCCCGGAGACCAAGGTCCTCAACGCGGTGGGCGACTGGCTCGCCGAGTACCAGCCGACCGTGATGCTGTACTTCTCCGGTTCCAAGGACTCCGCCTACCAGGTCAACATGTGGCTGGAGACGATGGCGCAGCTCGGCGGCCGGCCGATGATCCTGCTCCGTGAGCGCAACATCGTGCCGCAGCTCGCCACGACCTCGGTTCCGGTGCTCTGCGTGCCCGGTGGCGTGCACCTGATGAACCTGGACCTCTCGTCGGTGCGGGTCGCGCTCTACGCGGCCAACGTCGGCAAGAACATCCACCTGCTCCGGGTGCCGACGATGAAGCACGTCTTCATCGGTCACGGCGACAGCGACAAGATCGCGAGCGTCAACCCGTACAGCAAGGTGTACGACGAGGTGTGGACCGCGGGCCGGGCCGGCCGCGACCGTTACGCGCTGGCCGACGTCGGGGTGCGCGACGAGGACATCGTGGAGGTGGGCCGCCCGCAGCTGGCCGCCATCGAGTCCTGGTCCGGTACGCAGAAGAACCCGATCCCGACCGTGCTGTACGCCCCCACCTGGGAGGGCTGGGACGACAACCCGGGCAACACCTCCCTGCTGCTGGCCGGCGAGAACATCGTCAGGCGGCTGCTGGAGGCCGAGCAGCCGGTCCGGCTGCTGTACAAGCCGCACCCCTTCACCGGTACCCGCAGCGCCAAGGCCAAGGCCGTGCACCTGCGCATCACGGCGATGATCGAGCAGGCTGCCGCCGAGCGCGTCGGCGACCCCCGCTGGGCGGAGCAGTCGGCCGCGCTCCAGGGCGAGCAGGCCGCGGCGCGGGCCGAGCTGGTCCGTATCGAGGCGCGGCTGGCCGAGCTGGCCGGCGGTGGCCGCACCGCCCGGGACGAGGCCGAGCTGTCCCGGGACTCGCTGGCCGACCCGGCGCGCGAGGCCGAGACGGCGAAGCTCAAGGACGAGTGGAACGCCGCGTCCTGGCGTGCGCAGGGCTGGTGGGAGCACCGGGTCATCACCGGCGCCCAGATGCGGCTGTACGACTGCTTCAACGAGTCGGACGCCATGGTCTCGGACATCTCCAGCGTGGTCTCCGACTTCATCGCGAGCGGGAAGCCGTACGCGGTCACGGACTCGGCCGAACTGGGCGAGGAGGAGTTCCGCCGGCAGAACACCGCGGTGCGCGCCGCGGTGATCCTGTCCAACTCGGCGGCCGAGCTGGACGAACTGCTCACCGCGGTGACGTCTCCGGCCGCGGACGCCCGGGCGGACGCCAGGCGCGAGCTGAAGCAGTACCTCCTCGGGCCGGACGAGCCCACCTCGATCGTGCAGTTCGACTCGGCGGTGAAGGAGCTCGCGGCCAAGTCCGACGCCCGGAACGCCGGAGTGGCGAAGAGCCTGGGTGAACCCGTGGGCGGCTGAGAAGTCGGCCATTCGCCTTACATGATCGAGCAAGGCCCGGCATACCCCCCAAAGGGTTGTGCCGGGCCTTTGTGATGAGTGTCACCTTTTGGCCGTGTGGCGTGGGACAACCAACGGGCCGGGCCGACTGTCTTCTGTTTGTGTGAACGAGACGCAAATTCCTGACGTGACTGTGGTTGTCGGTGCATATGAGGCGATGCCCTACCTCATCCGTTGTCTCGAATCGGTGGAGGCGCAGACCCTCGGCGCCGACCGCATCGAAATTGTCGCGGTCGATGACGGTTCCACCGATGGAACGGGCGAGTACCTGGAGGAATTCGCCGCGCGGTCGAAGGTCCCGACCAGAGTGGTCAGACAGAAGAACTCCGGTGGGCCCAGCGGGCCGCGCAATGTGGGGATCGGCCTGGCCCGCGGCCGCTATGTGTTCTTCCTGGACGCCGACGACTACTTCGGTGACGAGGCCCTGGAGCGGATGGTCGCCATGGCCGACCGGGCGGGCACCGATGTGGTGCTCGGCAAGGTGGTCGGCGTGAACCGTGGGGCGCCGCAGTCGATGTGGCGGGCCACCAAGGAAAGGGTCGACGTCTACAACTCCAAGGTCATTTACACCCTGAGTGCCCAGAAGCTCTTCCGGCGTGAACTCCTGGAACGACTCGCCCTGAGATTCGACGAGAATCTCAGGACCGGCGAGGACGCCCTCTTCACGATGGAGGCATATCTACGGGGTGCCGGGGTCTCGGTGATCTCCAATTACGTCTGCTATTACCTGGTGGGCCGTGACGACGGGAAGCACGTCACGAAGAGCGGCACCTATGAATGGCGCTTCGAGTCGATGCGCGCCATGATGGCGCTCATTCACCGGATCGAGCCCGCGGGCCCGAAAAGGGACTTCCTCATGGTCCGGCCCTTCACCGTCGGGATGCTCCAGCAGTTCGGCCCCGTGGTGCTGAAGGATTCCGAGGAAGTCCGGCGGCACAAGATGGAACTCGCGGCTCCGCTCATGGACGCGTACTGGGACGACGGCGTGGCCCGGCTGATCAAGGTGTCCGAGCGGCTGCGTCTCGCCTGTGTGGCACGGGGCAGGATGGACCTGCTCATCGAGATGGTGCGGTACATCCGGGCGAAGACCGTCCCGGACGTGGTCCACTCGCGCGACGGCCGGACGCTCTACCTCGCGTACCCGCACTTCCGCGACCGTTCGGCCGGCCTGGCCGACTCCGACTACGAGGTCACCGTGCCGGACTGGCACGACGGCAAGCGCATCGACCAGCCGAAGGTCGCCGCCCGCCGGGCCTCGCTGTCCCGGCGGGTGGTCCGCAGGATGCGCCGTGACGTGCGGCGATGGAAGGCGCGGCTGACCGTGGAGTGACAGCCGCGCGTCCGCGGGGCGGACCCGGGGCGAACCCGCGGGACCGATTCGCTGAAGAACACTCAGAAAAGCTCAGTAAAATCGTTCGGACGTCGCGCCCGCGACAGGACCGACAGAACACCATGGGGACTGGTCACGTGAAGGCTCTCGTACTATCCGGAGGGGCCGGCACCCGCCTGCGTCCCATCACACACACCTCGGCCAAGCAGCTGGTGCCGGTGGCGAACAAGCCCGTGCTGTTCTACGGGCTGGAAGCCATCGCGGAAGCCGGAATCACCGAGGTCGGCATCATCGTGGGGGACACCGCCCCCGAGATCCGCGAGGCGGTCGGTGACGGTTCCGCGCTCGGCATCGAGGTCACCTACATCCCGCAGGACGAGCCGCTCGGCCTCGCCCACGCGGTGCTGATCGCCCGTGACTTCCTGGGCGACGACGACTTCGTCATGTACCTCGGCGACAACTTCATCGTCGGCGGGATCACCGGTCTGGTGGACGGGTTCCGCGCGGACCGGCCCGACGCGCAGATCCTGCTGACGCAGGTGCCCAACCCGACCTCCTTCGGCGTCGCGGAGCTCGACGCCGACGGCCGGGTGGCGGCGCTGGAGGAGAAGCCGAAGCAGCCCAAGAGCGATCTGGCGCTCGTCGGCGTCTACCTCTTCACCCCCGCCATCCACGAGGCGGTCCGCTCGATCGAGCCGTCCTGGCGCGGCGAGCTGGAGATCACGCACGCCATCCAGTGGCTGATCGACCAGAAGCGCGACGTGCGCTCCACCACGATCCGCGGCTACTGGAAGGACACCGGCAACGTCACCGACATGCTGGAGGTCAACCGGACCGTCCTGGAGGCCGTCGAGCCCTTCCAGGAGGGTGCCGACGTCGACGCGGACAGCGAGATCATCGGCCGGGTCCGGATCGAGCCGGGCGCCAAGGTCAGCGGCAGCCGCATCGTCGGACCCGCGATCATCGGTGCCCGTTCGGTGATCAGCGGCGCGTACGTGGGCCCGTTCACCTCGGTCTCGGAGGACGTCCGCATCGAGGACAGCGAGATCGAGTACTCCATCGTTCTGCGGGGCGCCTCCATCGCCGGTGTCCGCCGCGTCGAGGCGTCGCTCATCGGCCGTGACGTCGAAGTGACCCCCGCCCCCCGTTCCCCGTCCGCCCACCGACTCGTGCTCGGCGACCACAGCAAGGTGCAGATCTCTTCATGACCACCAACATCCTGGTGACCGGCGGCGCCGGCTTCATCGGCTCGCACTACGTCCGTACGGTGCTCGGCCCCGAGGGCCCCGGCGACATCGCCGTCACCGTGCTCGACAAGCTCACCTACGCGGGCAACCCGGCCAACCTCGACGAGGTGCGTGACCACCCCGGTTTCCGGTTCGTGCAGGGTGACATCTGCGACCCGGAGCTGGTCGCCAAGCTGATGGCCGAGCACGACCAGGTGGTGCACTTCGCCGCCGAGTCCCACGTGGACCGTTCCATCGACGGCGGCGCCGAGTTCGTCCGTACCAACGTGGTCGGCACCCACACCCTGATCCACGCCGCGCACCTGGCGGGCATCAAGACCTTCGTGCACATCTCCACCGACGAGGTCTACGGCTCGATCGACGAGGGCTCCTGGCCCGAGACCCACCCGCTCGCGCCCAACTCGCCGTACTCCGCGGCCAAGGCGTCCAGCGACCTGATCGCGCTCTCGTACCACCGCACCCACGGCCTCGACGTGCGGGTGACCCGCTGCTCCAACAACTACGGGCACCACCACTTCCCCGAGAAGGTCATCCCGCTCTTCGTCACCAACCTGCTGGACGGCAAGACGGTCCCGCTCTACGGCGACGGCGCCAACGTCCGCGACTGGCTGCACATCGACGACCACGTCCAGGGCATCGAACTGGTCCGCACCAGGGGCCGGGCCGGCGAGGTCTACAACATCGGCGGCGGCACCGAGCTCTCCAACAAGGAGCTCACCGGCCTGCTGCTGGACGCCTGCGGCGCCGACTGGGACACCAGCGTCACCTATGTCGAGGACCGCAAGGGCCACGACCGCCGTTACTCGGTCGACTGCACCAAGATCCGCGAGGAGCTCGGCTACGAGCCCCGCAAGGACTTCCGCACCGGCCTCGCCGAGACCGTGCAGTGGTACCGCGACAACCGCGCCTGGTGGGAGCCGCTGAAGGACCGGGCCGCCCTGTGAGCGCCGTCTGGCTGGTCACCGGAGCCGCCGGGATGCTGGGCCAGGACGTCCTGACCCGGCTGGCCGGTGAGGACGTCACCGCCGTCGCCGCGGACCGGGCGGCACTGGACGTCGCCGACCCGGAGTCGGTACGGGCGGCCTTCGCGGAGCACCGCCCCGCCGTCGTGGTGAACTGCGCCGCCTGGACCGCGGTCGACGACGCGGAGTCCCAGGAGGACGCCGCGCTGCGGGTCAACGGCACGGGCCCCGCCGTCCTCGCCGAGGTCTGCCGCGAACACGGCGCCGTTCTCCTCCAGGTCTCCACGGACTACGTCTTCGCCGGTGACGGTGAGAAGCCGTACGCCGAGGACGACCCGACCGGGCCACGCAGCGCCTACGGCCGTACCAAGCTGGCCGGCGAGCAGGCCGTGCTGAGCACCCTGCCGGAGACCGGTTACGTGGTCCGTACCGCCTGGCTGTACGGCGCGGGCGGCGGCAACTTCGTCCGTACGATGATCAAGCTGGAGGGCGTCAAGGACACCCTCGACGTGGTGGACGACCAGCGCGGTCAGCCCACCTGGACCGTCGATCTGGCCGACCGGCTGGTCCGGCTGGGGCTGGCCGCCCTCGCGGGCAGTGCTCCGGCCGGCGTCTACCACGGCACCAGTGGCGGCGAGACGACCTGGTTCGGCTTCACCCGGGAGATCTTCCGGCTGCTCGGCGCCGACCCGGAGCGGGTCCGCCCCACGACCAGCGAAGCCTTCGTACGGCCGGCCCCCCGGCCCGCGTTCAGCGTGCTGGGCCACGACCGCTGGGCCGCGGCCGGGATCGAACCGGTCCGGGACTGGCGGGCGGCACTTGAAGAAGCATTTCCGGCACTTGTCGCGGCAGAACGGCCCTGATCACCACGGCCTTGATCATCAGTTGATCCTATAGCTGATCGAATCACGTCGAATTTCAGAGAAATCCATAACGCAGGTTTACATCGGGGAGAACGCTTACATCACAGTGCGGTCATGAGGTAACTTCGCCGGGAACCAGACCAGTTGGTTTCCTCCGAAGGGCAGCTCCACGTGAACCGCCACGACTTCCTGCGCCATCTGCACCGCGTCTACCGGCCTCGGAACTATCTGGAGATCGGGGTCAACGACGGCAGAAGCCTGGCCCTCTCGCGGGTCCCTTCCGTCGCCGTCGACCCCGCCTTCCGGGTCGTGACGGACATCAGCTGTGACGTCCACCTGGTCAGAGCCACGAGCGACGACTTCTTCGCCCGCAAGGACCCGCTGCTGCACCTGCGCAACGGCCGGAACCCGTTCCGCGCCCTCGCCCGCCGCGACGCGCTCAACGTCCTCGGGGGAGACCCGAAGCTGGAGCTCTCCTTCATCGACGGGATGCACCTCTTCGAGTACGCCCTGCGCGACTTCATGAACGTGGAGAAGCACTCCCGCTGGTCGAGCGTGATCGTGCTCGACGACATGCTGCCGCGCGACGTCGACGAGGCGGCCCGCGACCGGCACACCAAGTACTGGACCGGCGATGTGTACAAGGTGGTGCAGGTGCTGCGCCGCTACCGTCCCGATCTGCTGGTCGTCGAGGTGGACACCGAACCGACCGGCGTGGTCGCCGTGTTCGGCGCCGACCCGGAGAACAACGTCCTCAAGAACGAGTACGACAAGATCATCGAGGAGTTCGTCGTACCCGACCCGCAGGACGTGCCCGAAGAGGTGCTCGTCCGCAAGAACGCGGTCCGTCCCGAGGCACTGCTCCGCGCCGACTTCTGGCCGGCCCTGGCCCGCGCCCGCAACCTGCGCCGCCCGCGCTCGGCGTTCGCGCCGCTGCGCTCGCGCATCGAGTCGGTGACGGGCTGACCGCACCCGGACGACGCGAAGCCCCCGTGATCCGTACGGACCACGGGGGCTTCGGCGTACCGGCCCGGACGGCTCAGCCGCGGGCCCGCAGCTGCGCGTAGTACTCCTGGCACGCCTCGTACGAGGGCAGCAGGCCCTGCTCCTCGGCCTCGGCCAGCGAGGGCGCCGCGGCGTCCTTGTCGGACAGCAGCGGGGTGATCCCCTGCGGCCACTCGATGCCCAGCTCGGGGTCGAGCGGGTTGATGCCGTGCTCGCGGCCGGGCGCGTAGCCCTCGGAGCACAGATAGGCGACCGAGGCGTCGTCCGTCAGCGCCATGAAGGCGTGCCCGAGGCCCTCGGCGAGGTACACGGAGTGGTGGTCCACGTCGTCGAGCCGGACGGCCTCCCACTGCTTGTACGTGGGGGAGCCGACCCGGATGTCCACGATGACGTCGAGCACCGCGCCGCGCACGCACTTGACGTACTTCGCCTGGCTCGGCGGCACGTCGGCGAAGTGCACCCCGCGCAGCGTCCCCCGGCTGGAGACGGAGAAGTTGGCCTGCGCCAGCCGCAGCGTGTGGCCGACGGCCTCGCTGAGCTCCGACGCCTTGAACCACTCGTGGAAGCTGCCGCGGCTGTCCGGGAAGACCTTGGGTTCATGCACCCAGGCCCCTGTGATGGAGAGCTGCCGCATGCGATCACGTCCTTGTTCTGTCGCTCATGGCCGATGGACCCGGCCGGTGTGTTCTGGTGGGAAGCGTACGGAGGTACGGGGAGCGGTCAGCCGGTGAACCGGGCGGCGAGACGCCGCGCCCGCTTGCGGCTCTTGGCCGGGAGCCTGCGTACGAGGGGACCGCCGACGGTGCGCAGCGCGCGGCGCAGCTTCGCCTTCCGGCGCCTGCCGACGATCCCCTGCATGATCTCGGCCTCGATCGCGGGCATGGTCCGGGGGACGGTGATCCGGCCGCCCTTGCCGACGGTGACGTCGCAGAGGTGGAACGCGGGGTGCTTGTCGCCGTCCAGCCGGACCGCGAGCTTCCAGGTGCCGGGCGTGACGCCCGGGGCGCGGTCGGGCACGGTGAGGTGGGCCCGGCCGTCGGTGGGCCGCAGCGTGGTGCGGAGCTGGTGGGACGGCCCGTCGGCGCCGTCCGCCGGACTCAGGACCAGGGTGGTCGCGGAGGGCACGGTGGCGGACGTGGTGAACAGGTCCAGCCGCAGTTCGGTGGGGCTGGAGGGGGAGCGGCGGACCGGACGGCCTTCGAGGTACTCGGCCAGCCTCTTGGCGCGGCCGGCCACGTCGAGGGTGATGTTGCCGTGCGGGTCGGTGAAGTACGGAATGACGGCACGGGCCGGCGAACCCAGCGAGGCGGGCAGGCAGGCGGCGTCCACCTCCGGGGCGCAGTCGGCGCCGAGCCGGGCCTTGCGGACCAGACCGAGACCGCGCAGCGGCACCCAGACGTCCCAGAAGCCGCGCGACACCCGGCCGCGGCCCTGGGCCGCCTCCGAGCCGATCTGGCCGCTGCCGTGCAGGACGACCTCGCAGACGTCGTCGCCGAGCTCCTCGACCCGGGCGGTGAAGCTCGCGGGGCAGGACCACTCGACGGCGGTCTCGCGGTTGCGCAGCGACAGCTCGGCGGAGAATCCGGCCATGTCGTCGGTGACGTCCAGGAGTTCGCCGTCCGGCAGCAGGCCCTCGGTGATGTCGGGGTGCAGGAAGTAGCGCCCGTCGCGGCGCAGCAGCGTCAGCGGGGTCTGGTCCTCGCCGTGGACGAGGCGGCCGCTGATGGTGAGGTCGATCCTGCCGTCCGGCCGCCAGGCGAACTTCTCCAGGCGGGCCGCCGCCTTGACCGACGCGGCGAAGCGGGAGACCTGGACGAGGCCCTGGCGGTCGTCGTTGCGCAGCAGCGTGGAGCGCAGCCGGAGCACCGGGCCGAGCCCGTCGTGCACCCCGTCGTGCATGAAGTCCGTGGCCAGGTCCCGGACGGCGTCGCACATCTCGTCCAGGTACGCGGGGTCGTACTTGAGGACGGCGGGCTCGCTGAGCCGGCCGAGCATCTCGACACGGTAGAAGCGGCGCAGCAGCATGTCCCGGAACTCGCCGGGCTCCGTGTTCTCCACGACGACGTCGAGGACCTCGCGGAGGTTGCCGTAGTAGCCGGACGGGACGATCTTCGCGGATCCGGCGTTCTGGCCGTCGTCCCGGCGGGAGTAGTAGTAGCAGGTGTAGTTGCCGAGGATCGATACGACCTTGGCGGGGAAGTACGCCTGCATCATGTAGAGCTGGTCCTCGAGCCGGCGCTTGCCCTCGGGATAGGCGATGCCGTTCTCGCGGAGGAACTCCGTACGGAACATCTTGTGCGGCGTGAGGCTGTCGTACAGGGGCGCGTCGTGCAGGGTGCACTTCTCGCGGTTCTTCTTGAACACACCGTGCGGGACGCCGCGGAAGTTGCTCGCCACCTTGCCGATGACGATGTCCGAACCGTTGCGGTGGCCCATGTCGTACAGCCGCTGCAGGGCGCCGGAGGCGAGGTAGTCGTCCTGGTCGACGAACTGGACGTACTCGCCCTTCGCCTCGTCCACACCGATGTTGCGGGGCTTTCCGGGCCAGCCGGAGTTCGGAATGGTGATCACACGGAAGTGCGGGTGCTCCCCGGCCAGTTTCTCAAGTCGCTCACGAGTGTCGTCCGTCGAGCCATCGTTGACGAAAAGAACTTCGAATTCCCCTGCGGGGAGGGTCTGTCGCAGCAGCGAGTCGATGCAGGGGTCGATGTACTTGCCCGGGTTGTATACAGGAATGACGACACTTACTTTGACTGGCATTGCTGCTGTCCCATGTCTGTTGGAAGTCCCTTTGGCCGGCGGCGGATGCGGGGCCTGCACTGCTGAAAATGGGCATAGGAAGCCACCCGCCGTGCACCCTATCGGCTGTTAGATGGTCGAGATGCCGAGATGGTTGCGCATGCCGGGGTCGGCGTGATCCTGCCGACAGTGTGTGGATACCGCCCGAGGAGTCCCGGGACCTTCGGTATACGCGCGCGGTCGCACGCATGAACGGCCGGTGCGGCGGAACTGCCGGACCGTGGCGGATCCGCCCGGAGGTGCAGAGGTCCAGAGGGCGGAACGCACGGGCGCCGGATCCGCCGCTCGCGTAGATTGCGGGGGCCGGGCGAGCCGAATCATTGGGGATGGAAGTGTCAGGGGCAAGGCAGGGCGTCACAGAGGCCCGCAGGATCGTGGTCAAGGTCGGTTCCTCATCCCTCACCACTGCGGCCGGCGGCCTCGACGCGGACCGTGTCGACGCGCTCGTCGACGTGCTGGCGAAGGTGCGCAGCGGCGGGGAGCGCGAGATCGTGCTCGTCTCCAGCGGCGCCATCGCGGCCGGGCTCGCCCCGCTCGGACTGGTGCGCCGCCCCAAGGACCTGGCCCGGCAGCAGGCCGCCGCCAGCGTCGGCCAGGGACTGCTCGTCGCCCGCTACACCGCCTCCTTCGCACGGTACGGCGTACGCGTCGGCCAGGTCCTGCTGACCAGCAACGACACCAGCCGTCGCGCCCACTACCGCAACGCCTACCGCACCCTCGACCAGCTCCTGGAGATGGGCGCGCTCCCGGTCGTCAACGAGAACGACACCGTCGCCACCGACGAGATCCGGTTCGGCGACAACGACCGGCTGGCCGCGCTCGTCGCCCATCTCGTCCGCGCCGATCTGCTGGTCCTGCTCTCGGACGTGGACGGCCTGTACGACGGCGACCCCAGCACCCCGGGCACCTCACGGGTCGCCGAGGTGACCGGTCCCGAGGACCTGGCGGGCGTCACCATCGGCAGCGCCGGGAAGGCGGGCGTCGGCACCGGCGGCATGGTCACCAAGGTCGAGGCCGCCCGGATCGCCACGGCCGCCGGCGTCCCCGTCGTCCTCACCTCGGCGAGCCGGGCCGCCGACGCCCTGGCCGGCCGCGACACCGGCACGTACTTCCACCGCACCGGACGCCGCTCCGCGGACCGGCTGCTCTGGCTCGCCCACGCCTCCACCCCGCAGGGCTCACTGACCCTCGACGACGGGGCCGTGCAGGCGATCGTCGAACGCCACAGCTCGCTGCTGCCCGCCGGAATCGCCTCGGTCGAGGGCGAGTTCGCCGCCGGTGACCCGGTGGAACTGCGCGATCTCGCGGGCCGGCCGGTGGCCCGCGGACTCGTCAGCTTCGACGCCAAGGAGATCCCGCAGCTGCTCGGCCGCTCCACCCGCGAGCTGGCACGGGAGCTCGGTCCGGCCTACGAGCGCGAGGTCGTACACAGGGACGATCTGGTCGTACTGCACTCCTGACACAGCCCTGAAACGACTGAAAGTCCAGCCTCGGGGCAGGGACCTTCACGAAAACCGCCCCATCCCCGGCCGCGGGCTGGTCAACTTTGTAACGGGGAAACAGCGGGGTACAGCACAGTAAACGCATTCACAGGAGGCCGCCGGTGAGACGAGCGCGCCCGGGGGCGCCGCCCCGAGGAACGGGTGGCCGGGCCCTGACCAGCGTCGGAGCAGGTGCCGGCTTCGACGGGAGCCGGACCAAGGAGCGAGGGGACGACCGGACCACCGGGTCCGAGCAGACGGTGGCGAAGGAGGAACGCACCCCGTCGAGGCTGTGGCACATCACGCTCAGCGTCTCGGGAGCCGCCACTCCCCTGACGGAGATCAGACGTGGACTCGAACAGCTCGCGCACGACCATCCCTTCCTGCTGACCAGCCGGTACGCCGACGACCACGCGGAGATCCGCTACTGGGAAGAGGCCCGCGATCTGCACGACGCGGCGGCCGTCGCGCTGCGGCTGTGGGGCGAGCACCGCTCCACGGCCAGGCTCCCTCCCTGGGAGATCGTCGGCCTGGAGGTCATCGACCGCGAGACGTACCATCAGCGCGTCGCGGAGGGGTACGGGCCGCCCCCGGCCGCTCCGGTCGGAGTGCACCCGTACTGAGCCCGCACCCGCTGCCAAAACGGTTGTCCCGGCCCCGGGGCCTGTCCGGCGGATCATGGCCGGGTCGCAGCGTGATCCGCCGGACACCCCCTGGCCGTCTCGCATCACGGGATAAGTGACGGATGCCCGCAGTGTGCGCACTACCCTGCGGGCATGACCACGCTCTCGCCGTACGACAACATGTCCCCGGTCGCCCAGGCCGCCTACCGGGCACGCTCCGCCGCAGCGGACATCGCGCCGCTGCCGCGCGCGGCCAAGGACGACGCACTGCTGGCGATCGCGGACGCGCTGGAGGTGCGGACGGGCGAGATCGTCACGGCCAACGCCGAGGACGTCGCCCGCGCCCGCGAAGCCGGGACCAGCGAGTCGATCATCGACCGGCTCACCCTCACCCCGGAGCGGATCCGCGCCATCGCCGCCGATGTGCGGGACGTGGCGGCGCTGCCCGACCCGGTGGGCGAGGTCGTCCGCGGCTCGACCCTGCCCAACGGCATCGACCTGCGACAGGTCCGGGTGCCGCTCGGCGTGGTCGGGATCATCTACGAGGCCCGGCCCAACGTGACGGTCGACGCCGCGGCCCTCTGCCTGAAGTCCGGCAACGCCGTCCTGCTGCGCGGCTCGTCCTCCGCCTACTCCTCCAACGTCGCGCTGGTACGGGTGCTGCGCGACGCGGTCGGCGGCTCCGGCCTCCCGGCCGACGCGGTGCAGCTGGTCCCGGGCGAGAGCCGTGACTCGGTACGGGAACTGATGCGGGCCCGCGGCCTGGTCGACGTCCTCATCCCGCGCGGCGGCGCCTCGCTGATCCGTACGGTGGTCGAGGAGTCCACCGTGCCGGTCATCGAGACCGGCACCGGCAACTGCCATGTCTACGTGGACGCGCAGACCGACCTCGACATGGCCGTGGACATCCTGATCAACTCCAAGGCGCAGCGCCCGAGCGTCTGCAACGCCGCCGAGACGCTCCTGGTCCACAAGGACGTCGCCGCGCAGTTCCTGCCGCGCGCCCTGGACGCACTGGCCGACGCGGGCGTGACCGTCCACGGAGACGAGCGGGTGCTCGAACACGCCGAGGGCTCCAAGGCCACCGTGGTCGAGGCGACGCCGGAGGACTGGGAGACCGAGTACCTCTCCTACGACATCGCCGCGGCCGTCGTGGACTCGCTGGACGCGGCCGTCGCGCACATCCGGCTCTGGTCCTCCGGTCACACCGAGGCGATCGTGACCACCTCCCAGGCCGCGGCCCGCCGTTTCACCCAGCTGGTGGACTCCACGACGGTGGCCGTGAACGCGTCCACCCGCTTCACCGACGGCGGTCAGTTCGGCTTCGGTGCGGAGATCGGCATCTCCACGCAGAAGCTGCACGCCAGGGGCCCGATGGGCCTGCCGGAACTCACCTCCACGAAGTACATCGTCACGGGCGACGGTCACGTGCGGTGACCTCGGGACGGCCTTCGGCGGCCTTCAGCGGCCTCTTCGGGGCCGGTGAATGTTGCGGGCTCCCTGCCCAGAACGTCCCGGCGGGGCTAGTCTGGAGCCGTGCCGGACGACGTGGGGGGCAGGCCGTTCCCGGACGGCTGGGAGCCCGACGACGACCGCGGGGGCGCGGACGAGGACTTCGCCTCCGTGGTGTTCGACGAGGACTTCGTACGGGCCGCCGCGATCCATGAGCCGACCGCCGTGGAGCGGCTGCTGGCGGCCGCCCAGGCGCGCGCCGAGGCCGAGGCATCCCGGGCGCGGGCGGGCGGCGGCCCCCTGGACGACGAGCTCTACGACGAGGGGTACGGCCCCGGCGCGTACAGCCGCGAGGGCGCCTACGACCCGCTGGACCCCGATGACGACGGCTACGGCAACGGGCCCTACGGGCGCCACGGCGGCGCTCTGCGGCCCTACCGGGGTACGGCGCGCTGGCACCGGCCGGTGGCCTGGCTGCTCGCCGTGCTGATGGGCATCGGAATGGTCGCGCTGGCCTTCAGCGCCGTCTACCGGAACACCTCGGGCAGCCGCGAGGACCCCGCCCCGCCGCCCGCCACGACCGGCGTGGACAGCGCGCCGGGCTCCGCCCCCGACGCCACCCCATCGGCCCCCACGGGCTATCTGCGCCCCACGGTGTCCGCGATCCCCCGCACGGACTGAGGCACGCGCAGACCGGGAGCGCGGGGCGGCGACGGGCAGGCACCGTGTCGGGCAGGCAGCGCATCGGCGGCGGGCGGCAGGTGGGGCGGCTGTTTCTCCGTTTCCCCCATGGTTCGCTCCCGGCTGGGCGTTTATCGCGGCCGTAATCGACCTACCCTGAAGGTGTGACCCCTCTCTCCGAGGGGGCTTCTCACTCGTCCGTACATGCGCAGTCGTGCGACGTCATACGAACTCATGACGGGCAGGCCCTGTCGAAGCCATTCGGCCGAAGCAGAGCGAAGCGTTTCGGCCCTGGTCGATGACGTGGAGTCGGGAGAAGTCATGGCAGGCCGCGGAGAACCACCGGAAGGGCCGCCCGAGAGTCCGACGGGCGGTGGTGAGGACGAGTACCGGTCACTCGTCTTCGACGAGTCGTTCGTGCGCGCTGCCCGGCTGCGGGAATTCTCCGCCCAGGAGCGCATGGAGGACCACGCCCCCGCCGTACGCAGTCTGCCGGCCAGGCGCCTGCGCAACGGGCCCCGAGCCGTCATCGCCCTGATCCTCCTGATTGCCCTGGCCTTCGGGATCGCCGTGTACATGGGCCTTCGCCACCCCTACGAGGCGCCCGTCGGCAGACGGACCGAGCCGCTGAGGTCGACCGTCGTGCCCCTGGCACCGCAGGGTGTCGTACCGGGCGGAACCGCTGCCGCCCTCCTGGCCCGGAGCCCCGCCGCCCACTTCGGAACAGGTGCCGAAGGCATCAATCTGCCGGCGATCAGGCGGACCGACAATTTCACGGACAGCCAGGTGGCGACGGCCCTGACCACGGTCAAGGACTATCTGGTGGCCTCCTCGCTCGACCCCGACGTGCTCACCGGCGCCGCTGCGCGCCCGGTGGAATTGCTGCTCGACCCGGATCAGACGGCCCAGTTCGAGCGCAGCATGAACCACCCGCGGGACGACGGCCGGCATGCCGCGACCGGGTGGCTGGTGCGGTTCGACCCGGCGAAGGTGGCCCTGGCCGGTCCGGACATCCGGGTCCGGGGCACTCTGAGCTACACCGAGGAGGGGTCCGACACCCTGGAGGTGGTGTCGGACCACACCTTCACCTACACGCTTCGCCCGGCCGTCGCGGGACCCCAACCGGCGGGCGGCGCCTCGCTCTTCACCGTACGGCGCGAGCTGCACTTCCGCTTCGACCGGGAGGACCTGCGGCTGCACCGGCTGGAGCTGCGCACCAGCTACGTCCAGGCCGGACCGCAGTCGTGCCCGGCGGACACCACCGGTGCGCTGCGCCCGCTGCTGGCCGGACAGCACGCCGTCCTTCGTGGCCCCGCGGGCACCGACCCGTACGCGACGGGCCGGCCCACGGCGGCGCTCTGCGGGACCCTGACGGTCAGCTCCCCGCAGACCCCGGCTCAGTCCCCGGCCCATCAGGGCTCTGCGGCTCATCCCGCCTCGCAGAGTCCGCCGAGCCGTCCTTAGCACCGCCCTTGCCGGCCGAGCCTCCGCCCTGGCCGGTGAACTTGTCGCGGAGCTTGCCGCCCAGGTCCCCGGCGCCGCCCGCTATGTCGCCGACCAGCTTCATCAGCGGGTCCTTGCTGGTGCGCACCGTGTCCGCGTAGTGGGCCGCGGACTCCCGGAAGGAGTCGGTCACCGAGGTGTCCTTGTCCCCGTCGCGCCGCGGGTAGTGACCGTCCATGATCCGCTGGTAGTCGCGGGTCTCGGACCACTTCTTCAGCTCGGCGGCGCGCACCGTGGTGAACGGGTGCGAGCGGGGCAGCAGGTTGAGGATCTTGAGCACGGAGTCCCGCAGATCGCCGCCCTTCTCGTACTCGTCGGCCTGGGCGAGGAAGGCGTCCACGTTCATCTCGTGCAGGTGGTTGCCGCCCGCGATCTTCATCAGGCCGCGCATCGACGCCTGCAGATCCTGGCCGACGAGCAGCCCGGCCCGGTCGGCCGACAGCTCGGACTTGCGGAACCACTCGCGCAGCGCCGTCACGATCGCCATGATCGCGACGTTGCCGAGCGGGATCCAGGCGACCTTCAGCGCGATATTGGTGAGGAACAGAAGGATCGTGCGGTACACCGCGTGGCCGGAGAGGGCGTGACCCACCTCGTGGCCGATGACGGCCCGCATCTCCTCCTCGTCGAGCAGCTCCACCAGCCCTGTCGTCACCACGATGATCGGCTCGTCGAGGCCGATGCACATGGCATTGGGCTGCGGGTCCTGATTGACGTACATCGGCGGGACCTTCTCCAGGTCCAGGATGTAACAGGCATCGCGCAGCATGTCGTTGAGATGGGCGAACTGCGCGTCGCTCACCCGGACGGAGTCGGAGAGGAAGAGCAGTCGCAGACTGCGCTCGGGCAGCAGGCCGCTCAGTGTCTTGAACACGGTGTCGAAACCGCTCAGCTTGCGCAGGGCCACCAGGGCCGAGCGGTCCGCCGGGTGTTCGTAGGCCCGGGACGAGATCCCTGCGAAACGCCTGCGCTGCCTGCTCGGCACGTTCTCGTGGCTCTCGCTGCTGTGTTCGGTCATGAATGGGCCCCCTGTTCGTACGAGATGTCGCTCGCCCCCCTGACAAACCCCAGCGTAGGTGCTGGGGCTACGGTGTGCGGGGGGCTGTGGACAACTGAGGAGACGCCCGACATGCCGCACACCGTTGCTCTGCTCGCCGCCGCATCCGGGGCCCAGGGACCCGGCAACACGCTCCGTGTCGTGCTGCTCGCCTCGCTCGTCGGAGCCGGGCTGCTCGGCTGGTTCCTGCTCCGCGGATACCGCAACGACGACAACAACGACTGAGTCGGCGTGAGCGTGCCCGGGGCGCCCGCATACGATGTGCGCGACGTCTTCCTTCCGACTCCCGATCGATAGGTCCTGCCGAAGATGAGCCTCACGAGCACCGCACACCAGCTGGTCACTCTCGCCTCCGAGGGCGGCGAGCACGGTGGCAACCACGAAAGCCTCAGCCCGTACGTGACCGGGGGCGGTGCGTTCATCGCGCTGCTGCTCCTGCTGTGGATCACCACTCGCTTCAACCGCGACCGCTGAGGCGAAGGCGTACAGCTGTGCCAGTAGGCTCTGCACGCATGGGAGAGCAGGAAGTGCCTACCGGCCGCGGAAAGCGCCGACTCGGCGTCATGGGCGGGACGTTTGACCCGATCCATCATGGACACCTGGTGGCGGCCAGCGAAGTGGCCGCCCAGTTCCATCTCGACGAGGTGATCTTCGTTCCGACCGGGCAGCCGTGGCAGAAGAGCCACAAGCACGTCTCCCCGGCCGAGGACCGTTATCTGATGACGGTCATCGCGACAGCGTCCAACCCGCAGTTCTCGGTCAGCCGGAGCGACATCGACCGCAGCGGGCCCACGTACACCATCGACACCCTGCGGGACCTGCGCGCGATCCACGGCGACGCGGACCTCTTCTTCATCACCGGTGCCGACGCGCTCTCCCAGATCCTCACCTGGCGGGACGCGGACGAACTGTTCTCGCTCTCCCACTTCATCGGCGTGACGCGGCCGGGGCATGTGCTCACGGACGCCGGACTGCCGGAGGGCGGGGTCTCCCTCGTGGAGGTTCCCGCGCTCGCTATCTCGTCCACGGACTGCCGTGAGAGGGTCGCGCAGGGGGATCCGGTCTGGTACCTGGTGCCGGACGGTGTGGTCCGCTACATCGACAAGCGCCAGCTGTACCGCGGCGAATGAGCGACGCAGAGGGGCACCGGTGAACGACCGACAGAACGCGTACGACCCGTACTACCAGCAGCCGCAGATCATCGGCTACGACGAGTACGGGCAGCCGGTGTACCAGCAGCCGCAGCACGTCCAGCAGCAGCCGTACGACCCGTACGCGTCCCAGCCGCAGCAGCAGAACCAGCAGCCGCAGCAGCCGCAACAGGCCGGCCAGGGGTACGGATACGACCCGTACGCCCAGCCGCAGGGATACGACCCGTACGCGTCCCAGCCGCAGCAACTGCAGCAGAACCACCAGCCGCAACAGCACCAGCAGCCGCAGCAGCAGGCGTACGGCGGCTATGACGGCTATGGCTACGACACGGGCCGGCAGCCCGCCGCGGTCGACACGACCCAGCAGTGGAACATCCCGCAGCAGGCGGCCCCGCAGCCCGCCCCGCCCGCACCCGCCGCTCCGGCCCCGCCGGACCCCGGACCCGAGCCCGGTGCGGAGCCGGACGCGGCCGTCCCCGGGCAGCGCCGCGCCGACCGCGACTACCGCACCGAGCAGTTCTCCTTCATCGAGGAGCCCGACGAGGACTCCGAAGACGTCATCGACTGGCTGAAGTTCACCGAGAGCCGCAGCGAGCGGCGCGAGGAGGCGCGGCGGCGCGGCCGCAACCGCATGGTCGCGCTCATAGTCGTGGTGGCCCTGGTCGTGGTCGGCGGTGTCGGCTACCTCTGGTCCGCCGGAATGATCCCGGGCCTGTCCGGCTCGGACAAGGACAGCACGGCATCGACGGGCCCGCAGAAACGGGACGTCATCGTGGTCCATCTGCACAACACCAAGAAGGGCGGCACCTCCACGGCGCTGCTCGTCGACAATGTGACGACCGAACAGGGCACCACGGTCCTGCTCCCCAACTCGCTCGCGGTCGCCGACGAGGACGGCGTCGCGACCACCCTCGGCAAGTCCGTCAAGGACGACGGCACCACCGGCACCCGCGAGTCCATCGGCAACCTGCTCGGCACCGACATCAGCGGCACCTGGCGGCTCGACACTCCGTACCTGGAGACCCTTGTCGATCTGGTCGGCAACATCGAGGTCGACACCGACACCGATGTGCCGGACGGGAAGAAGGGCGCCTCCCCCCTGGTGAAGAAGGGGGAGGCACAGACCCTGAGCGGCCGGATGGCCGTCGCCTACGCCACCTACCGCGGGCCGGGCGAGGCCGAGACGAAGCAGCTCACGCGGTTCGGGGAGGTCATGCGCGGCGTGCTGCGGAAGATGTCGGACGACCCGAAGGCCGCCACGATCACCGTGCAGACGCTGGCGCAGATCCTCGACCCCTCGCTTCCCGAGAAGGACCTGGGAGCCTCGCTGGCGAAGCTCGCCAAGCACGCCAAGGTCGGCGACTACAAGACGGCGGTGCTGCCGGTGCAGGCCGACGGATCACTGACCGACGCGGCCACCGAGAGCGTCGTCAAGGACATCCTGGGCGGTTCGGTCAAGGCTCCGGGCGCCGGCGCGGACGCACCGGTGCGGGTCGGCGTCAAGAACGCCACCGGAGACCAGGACGGCACGGGATCCGCGCAGGTCAAGCTGGTCAATGGCGGCTACACCTTCGTCGGCGGCGGAACGGCCGGGGCCGTGGCACTGTCCGAGGTCGTCTACGGGACCGCGGCGGACAAGGAGAAAGCGACGCAGGTCGCCAAGACCCTGGGCCTGCCGACGAGCGTGGTGAAGCAGGGCAAGCCCGCCGCGAACGCGGACGTGTCCGTACTGCTCGGCCAGGACTACAAGATCAAATGACCCGGGTCCGGCCGCCCGGATGATGTCGATTCGATCTTCGAACAATCGCTGCGTGGGCTGTCGGCGGTCCGTGAGACCCTAGAGGTCTCTCTGACCGCCGACGAAAGCCTGCTTGTGACCGCCACGGACCGCTCCATCGAGCTCATCAACGCCGCCGCTCAGGCGGCCGCCGACCGGCTCGCGCACGACATCATCGCGTACGACGTCAGCGACGTGCTGTCGATCACCGACGCCTTCCTCCTGGCCTCGGCCCCCAACGACCGCCAGGTCAAGTCGATCGTCGACGAGATCGAGGAGCGGCTCCAGAAGGAGCTCGGCGCCAAGCCGGTGCGCCGCGAGGGCGACCGCGACGCGCGCTGGATCCTCCTCGACTACGTCGACATCGTCATCCACGTCCAGCACAGCGAGGAGCGGGTCTTCTACGCGCTGGAGCGCCTCTGGAAGGACTGCCCCGAGATCGCGCTTCCCGAGGACGCCGTCAAGACCCGCGGGAAGGCCGAGGAGCACGCCCGGCTCACCGGCAGCACGGAAGGTGAGCAGAGCTGAAAAGCGGCGGAAGCGGCAGGGGCCGCAGGATCGTCCTCTGGCGTCACGGCCAGACGGCCTGGAACCTGGAGCGCAGGTTCCAGGGTTCCACTGACATCGCGCTCACCGACGCCGGAGTCGGGCAGGCCCAGCGGGCCGCCCGGCTGCTGGCCTCGTTGAAGCCGGATGCGATCGTCGCCTCCGATCTGCAGCGGGCGGCGGCCACCGCCGCCGAGCTCGCCGCGATCACCGGCCTCGAAGTCGCACACGACTCGGGACTGCGCGAGACCTACGCGGGTGCCTGGCAGGGCCTCACCCACGAGGAGATCGTCGGGCAGTACGGCGAGCAGTACGCCGCCTGGAAGCGCGGCGAGCCCGTGCGTCGCGGCGGCGGCGAACTGGAGACCGAGGTCGCCGACCGGGCCGCCCCGGTGGTGCTCGGGCATGCCGACAAGCTGCCCGAGAACGGGACGCTCGTCGTGGTCAGCCACGGCGGCACCATCCGCACCACCATCGGCCGGCTGCTGGGCCTGGAGGCGCACCACTGGGAAGGGCTCGGAGGGCTCTCCAACTGCTGCTGGTCGGTGCTGGGCGAGGGTGCGCGGGGCTGGCGTCTGCTGGAGCACAACGCCGGCACGCTGCCCGAGCCGGTGCTCGGCGACGACACCTGAGGCC
The DNA here is from genome assembly GCF_042891445.1 of Streptomyces sp. NPDC001890. Lineage (NCBI taxonomy): Bacteria > Bacillati > Actinomycetota > Actinomycetes > Kitasatosporales > Streptomycetaceae > Streptomyces > Streptomyces sp. NPDC001890. The sequence continues at coordinate 492,341 of NZ_JBIATE010000001.1, forward strand.
GCCCCGGCCCCGGTACCGGCCGGATTTCACTTTCCGGCAGGTCACAGGCTAAAGTTCTTCTTGTTCGCAGCGCGGAAACGCAGAGAAACACAGCGAACAGCGGGGCTATAGCTCAGTTGGTAGAGCGCCTGCATGGCATGCAGGAGGTCAGGAGTTCAATTCTCCTTAGCTCCACAATCAGGATCCCGTCCCCGACAGGGGGCGGGATCTTTGCATTCCGCCCTGCCGCCTTGCCGCGCCGCTGCCCTTCGGCCCTTCAGCTCTCCCGGTGCCGCCGCAGCGCGTCGACCCGCTCCCTGCTCTCCTCGTCCGCCGGTGTGTACGCCACGATCCGGCACTCCGGCAGGCCGTTGATGGACAGCGACACCGAGGTCATCCGTATCTCCCCGGCCACCGCGCGGTGCCGGAAGGTCTTCACCCGCGGCCCGGGCGGGGCCACGTCCCCGCTGCGCCACAACTCGGCGAAGTACGGGCTGGCGGCCGAGAGCCGTTCGACGAACGACTCCCAGGCGGGCTCGCCCGTATGGCGCCCGTACGCGCCCCGCAGCGTGGCCACCATGATCGGCAGCTCCTGCGCCCGGTGGACGACGGGACAGGCGTCCTCGGACACCGTGAACACCGTCCACAGTGCGTTGCGTATCCCCGGTCCGGTGATCGCGGGGACGGCGAACAGGTCGAGATAGGCGGGATTGGTGGCCAGGATGTCGTATCTCGTGTTGTAGACCACGGCGGGATGCGGATCGAGCGCGTCGATGATGCCCTGGATCTCGGGCCCCACCTCGATGACGTCGGACTGCCTGCCGGGTGCGCAGGCCACCTCCGCCAGGTGGTACAGGTGTTCGCGCTCCGAAGCGTCCAGCCGGAGCGTGCGCGCCACGGCATCCAGCACCTGCGGTGACGCGTTGATGGGGCGGCCCTGCTCCAGCCAGGTGTACCAGGTGACGCCGACGCCGGAGAGCTGCGCGACCTCCTCGCGGCGCAGGCCCGGGGTGCGGCGGCGCAGCCCGGGTGCCATGCCCACATCCGCGGGCGTCACCCGCGCCCGGCGGTTGCGCAGAAACGCGGCGAGCTCCGGACGCCGCCGGTGCCGGCCTGCCGAAGGCGTCGAGCGAGGCGTCGCCCGGGGTGCTGCCCGATCTCCTGCCCGGTCCGCCGCCTGATGTGTCGTCACCGCTGCCACACCCCCATGTTCGGTGACCCGCAGGGGAGTTGCCAGGTGCTGTCGGTACCAGCATCAGCGGGCTCTCGTTACCCGTATTCGGCCGGGGCCAGGCTCGATGTCATGACGACAACATCCGAGGCAACTCCACATTCCGTAACCAGTAAACCCCCCACCACTGACAACCGTTCCGGGAGAGTGCTCGCCCTGGTGCTCGCGGCCCAGTTCATGGCGCTGCTCGACATCTTCATCGTCAACGTCGCCGCTCCGACGATCCGCACCGAACTCGGCGCCTCCGGAGCCGGGTTGCAGCTCATCGTGGCCGGCTACACCATCACGTACGCGGTGCTGCTCATCACCGGCGCCAGGCTCGGCGACCTGATCGGACACGGCCGGGCCCATCTGGCCGGGCTCGGCGTCTTCACCGCGGCCTCGCTCGCCTGCGGACTCGCCGCGGGAACCGGGCAGCTGATCGCCTTCCGGCTGGTGCAGGGTGCGGCCGCCGCGGTGATGATTCCGCAGGTGCTCAGCCTCATCCAGCGCCATTTCACGGGCGAGGCCCGGATCCGGGCGCTCGGCGCCTACAGCGCGGTGCTCGCCATTGGAGCGGCCGCCGGGCAGGTGGTCGGCGGGGTGCTGGTCAGCGCCGATCTGTTCGGCGCGGGCTGGCGGCCGGTCTTCCTGGTCAACGTGCCGATCGGGCTCGTGCTGCTGGTGCTGGGCATCCGTGTACTGCCGCGCGAACCGCGCACCGCGCCCGGCAGGGTGCAGGCACGGGCCCGCGGCCTCGATCTGCCGGGGCTGGTACTGCTCGCCGCCGCCGTCACGCTGCTCACCGTCCCCCTGGTGCTCGGGCAGGAGCTGGACTGGCCGGCCTGGTCCCAGGTCTGCCTGGCCGCCTCCGTGGGGCTCTTCGCCGGTTTCGTCCGGTACGAGTCACGGCTGGCCGCGCGCGGTGGCGCGCCCCTGATCGCGCCCAGGGTGCTGCGTGTTCCCGGTATCGCCCGAGCGGCGCTGCGCATTCTCCTGGCGATGGCGATCAACGCGGGCTTCCTCTTCGCCATGACGCTGCACGTCCAGGGGGGTCTGGGCTACTCGCCGCTGCGCGCGGGGCTGATGTTCGCACCGACCGCGCTGGTATTCGGTGTGACCGGACTGACCTGGCGGCGCTGGCCCGCCGGCCTCCAAGGGGCCCTGGTGCCCGGTGGGTTCGTGCTCGTGGCCGCCGCCTCCGTGGCCGTCGGGCTGCTGATGCGTGGTGGCGGCGATGGTGGGCCCGCGCTGTACGCGGCCTTCGCGGCGATGGGCACCGGCCTGGCGCTGGGCTTCAGCCCCACCCTCACGAGGGCGTTGGCGGACGTGAGTCCCAAGGACGCGGCCGATGCGAGCGGCGTACTGGTGACGGTCACCCAGCTGGGACAGGTGACCGGGGTCGCCGCGTTCGGCACGCTCTATCTCAACCGCCTTGAAACGCAAGGGGCGCAGGGGTCGGGACAGGCGTTGTGGGTATGCGCCCTCGCGCTCTCGGCCGCCGCTGCGGCAGGTGCGGTGATGGGGCTCGTGCGACGTCGGTGAGCGGCCGGAACTCCGGTGGGCTGCCCCTCTTGCGGGGTCATGGCAGAATCGGAGCGCCGGAGGGGGCGACGGACCGATCGGGAGGGAGCGCGATGCCTGCGAGCCGCCACGAGGTCCCGGACCTGCTCCTTGTTCCCGGTCTTCCCGCAGTTCCTGATTTCCCCACGGTTCCCGGTATCTACGCGGTTCCAGGTCTCTGCGCAGCCCCCGAGAGCGGCGGGACCTTCTTCGTATGCACCGCCCGCGGCCAAAGCCGGAGCTGACCCATGGGTGCACACAGGCGGAAATGCGACTGGTGCGGCAGCGGTACGCCCATCGTCAGGGACATGGACCCGATCAATCCGGAGTACCAGTACTGGTGCGAGGAGTGCGCTCGGGCGCTGGTCATAAAGGGCGACCCGATCGAGACCTATCGGGAGCTGGAGGGGGAGCCGATCTACGGTCGGCTGCTGGAGGAGCACTGCACGCTCAAGCGCTTCTACTCCTTCGCCACGGCCTGACCCCCCTTCGGTGCCGCCGCCGGCCTCGGCCCGGGTGTCGCGGAACCGGTCAAATCGGAGCGGTCGGGAATCGATTTGGTGGACTGGCGGGGTCACCGGTAATGTTCTCGATGTCGCCAGGGAAACCGGGCGGAAAACAGCACGGGGCTATAGCTCAGTTGGTAGAGCGCCTGCATGGCATGCAGGAGGTCAGGAGTTCAATTCTCCTTAGCTCCACAGGGAAGTACGAGAAGCGGGTCACCCATACAGGGTGGCCCGCTTCTTGCATGGCCCACTTCTCGTACGTGTGCGTACACCGATGCTGGAACCTGGAGTTCCGCCTTACCTGCGCTCCCGCCGCCCTGTCCATGGTTCGGTCGCGCCCGGCCCCGCTCCGGGCCCGTGCGGTACCCTGACGCCATGCGTGCCGTACGCCTTCTGCTTAGCGAGCCGCGCTGATCAGTCCCGACCGGTGAGAATGCCTGGTCGGAATCGGCGCGGCGTCCCCTCCTGTGCGAGGGGATTTTTCGTTTCCGTAGACGCGTGTCCGTAGACATGGGCGCCGGCAGATGACGATCGATGGAGCTTTGAGGATCATGAGCGAGACGACTTCCGCAGCCGAGACGGCTGCGCCGCACCGCTACACGGCGGCGATGGCCGCCGACATCGAGGCACGCTGGCAGGACTTCTGGGACGCCGAGGGCACGTACGAGGCGCCGAATCCGACCGGTGACCTGGCAGGCGATCCGGAGCTGGCCGCCAGGCCGAAGAAGTTCATCATGGACATGTTCCCGTACCCCTCGGGTGCGGGCCTGCACGTCGGTCACCCGCTGGGCTACATCGCCACCGATGTCTACGCCCGCCACCAGCGGATGACCGGGCACAACGTGCTGCACACCCTGGGCTTCGACGCCTTCGGCCTGCCCGCGGAGCAGTACGCGGTGCAGACCGGCACGCACCCGCGGGTCTCCACCGAGGCCAACATCGAGAACATGACCGCCCAGCTGCGCCGGCTGGGCCTGGGCCACGACAAGCGCCGCTCGTTCGCCACGATCGAGTCGGAGTACTACAAGTGGACCCAGTGGATCTTCCTGCAGATCTTCAACTCCTGGTACGACACCGAGGCCGACCGCGCCCGCCCGATCGACGAGCTGGTCGAACAGTTCGAGAGCGGCGCACGCCCCACGCCGGACGGCCGTGACTGGAGCGCGCTGAGCGCCACCGAGCGCGCGGACATCCTGGGCGAGTACCGCCTGGCGTACGCCTCCGACGCGCCCGTCAACTGGTCGCCCGGCCTGGGTACCGTCCTGGCCAACGAAGAGGTGACGGCCGACGGCCGCTCCGAGCGCGGCAACTTCCCCGTCTTCAAGGCCAAGCTGCGCCAGTGGAACATGCGCATCACCGCCTATGCCGACCGTCTGCTGAACGACCTGGACGGGCTGGACTGGCCCGAGGCGATCAAGCTGCAGCAGCGCAACTGGATCGGGCGCTCCGAAGGTGCCCGCGTCGACTTCCCGGTCGACGGCGCAGGCAGCATCACCGTCTTCACCACCCGCCAGGACACCCTGTTCGGCGCCACCTACATGGTGCTGGCGCCCGAGCACGAGCTGGTCGAGCAGATCACTCCGGCGGCCTGGCCCGAGGGCACCCACGCGGTGTGGACCGGCGGATACGCGTCCCCGGCCGAGGCGGTCGCCGCCTACCGCAAGCTGGCCGCCGCCAAGTCCGACGTGGAGCGGCAGGCCGAGGCCAAGGACAAGACCGGTGTCTTCACCGGTGCGTACGCCACCAACCCGGTCAGCGGCGAGAAGGTCCCCGTCTTCATCGCCGACTACGTCCTGATGGGCTACGGCACCGGCGCGATCATGGCCGTACCGGCGCACGACGCGCGCGACTTCGCCTTCGCGCGCGCCTTCGAGCTGCCGATGCGCTGTGTCGTCGAGCCGTCGGACGACCGCGGCACGGACCCCTCGACGTGGGAGGACGCCTTCGGCTCGTACGAAGCGAAGCTGGTCAACTCCGCCAACGACGAGATCTCGCTGGACGGCCTGGGTGTCGTCGATGCCAAGGCGAAGATCACCGAGTGGCTGACGGCACACGGCGTCGGAGAGGGCACCGTCAACTTCCGGCTGCGTGACTGGCTGTTCAGCCGCCAGCGCTACTGGGGCGAGCCCTTCCCGATCGTCTACGACGAGGACGGCATCGCCCACCCGCTGCCCGAGTCGATGCTGCCCCTGGAGCTGCCGGAGGTCGACGACTACTCGCCGCGCACCTTCGACCCCGACGACGCCGACACCCAGCCCGAGACCCCGCTGTCCCGGAACGCCGACTGGGTCAACGTCACCCTGGACCTGGGCGACGGCAACGGTCCGAAGAAGTACCGCCGCGAGACCAACACCATGCCCAACTGGGCGGGCTCCTGCTGGTACGAGCTGCGCTATCTGGACCCGAACAACGACACCGAGCTGGTCGACCCGGAAATCGAGCAGTACTGGATGGGTCCGCGCGAGGGGCAGCCGACCGGCGGTGTCGACCTGTACGTCGGTGGCGCCGAGCACGCCGTCCTGCACCTGCTGTACGCCCGCTTCTGGTCCAAGGTGCTGCACGACCTGGGGCACATCTCGTCCGTCGAGCCGTTCCACAAGCTGTACAACCAGGGCATGATCCAGGCGTTCGTCTACCGGGACAGCCGCGGCATCGCGGTCCCGGCGGCCGAGGTCGAGGAGCGCGACGGACAGTTCTACTACCAGGGCGAGAAGGTCAGCCGTGTCCTGGGCAAGATGGGCAAGTCCCTGAAGAACGCCGTCACGCCGGACGAGATCTGCACCGAGTACGGGGCGGACACGCTGCGCCTGTACGAGATGGCGATGGGCCCGCTGGACGTGTCGCGGCCGTGGGACACCCGCGCCGTCGTCGGCCAGTACCGGCTGCTGCAGCGGCTGTGGCGCAATGTCGTCGACGAGGAGACCGGCGAGGTCACCGTCGTGGACGCGGAGCCGGGCGAGGAGACGCTGCGTGCGCTGCACAAGGCGATCGACGGGGTCGGCCAGGACATGGCCGGGATGCGTTTCAACACGGCGATCGCCAAGGTCACCGAGCTGAACAACCACCTGACCAAGGCGGGCGGGCCGCTGTCCCGGTCCGTCGCCGAGTCGCTGGTGCTGCTGGTGGCGCCGCTGGCCCCGCACATCGCCGAGGAGCTGTGGCGCCGGCTGGGCCACACCGATTCGGTCGTGCACCAGGACTTCCCGGTCGCCGACCCGGCGTATGTCGTGGACGAGACCGTGACCTGTGTCGTGCAGGTCAAGGGCAAGGTCAAGGCGCGCCTGGAGATCTCCCCGTCGATCACGGACGAGGAGCTGGAGGCGCTGGCCCTGGCCGACCCGGCCGTGGTGGCGGCGCTGGACGGCGCGGGCATCCGCAAGGTGATCGTGCGGGCGCCGAAGCTGGTCAACATCGTCCCGGCGTGATGACGAGGCGTTTCCGCGTGAGGCGTCCCTTGTGAGGCGCTGACGCGCCGCGCGCGACGGTGTGGGGGCATTCCCCTACGGGCAGGTTGGGGGTTCCGAAGGAACCCTCGGCCTGCCCTTTCCGTTTACGGTGGAGGGGCCGGCACCGGCAGCCGTAACGAGAACCGAGGGGCGCTCATGGAATTTGTGATCCTGATTCTGGGGTTGCTCTTCTTCGCGTTCGTGGCCCTGGGCGTGTACGCGGGCGTCAAAGCCGTGGGCGCGGCGAAGCGCGGGGTGGACCGGACGATCAGCCAGGCGCGCCGCACCGTCGAGGAGACCACGCTGCGGGCGAAGAGCTACGGGCAGACGGGCGTGGGCGGAGAGCTGGCGCAGCTCCGGCTGGCGCTGCGCACATCCATGCGGGCCACGCAGGAGGCATTGCGGGCCGGAGCCGCCGAGGACGCCTCGCTCTCGGAGTCGCTGGGCCTGTTCCAGCGGCTGAGCGTGCACGGCCGTGAGCTGGACGACGAGCTGAAGAAGCTGGAACGCGAGCCCGACCGGGCGACCGTCGCCTCGATGCTGCCGGGCCTGAAGCAGCGCACGGAGCGGATCACCCACGCCGCGGATTCGCTGCGATGGGCGGCGCGTGACCGGGCGCGGAAGTTCTCGGACGACTCGCTGGACGCGCTGAACGCCCAGATCGACGTGGAGGCGGGGGCGCTTCGGCACTGGACGGCGGAGACGGACGAACCGGTCCGGGGACAGGGCGAGGGCGGCCGACCGCAGGGCGACGCGAGCGGGCAGAACGAGCGACCGGGGCAGGACCAGCGACCGGAGCAGAACCAGTGGCCGGAGGAGGAGAGCGGGCCGGCCGATGGTGCGGCGCGGGCGATCACGGCTCCCGATCCGCGACGGCAGACCACATATCCGTGGCAGAAGACGGCCCGGCCCGAAACGACGAACTGACACGTCCGATGACCGCCGGTGACCGGATGCGGTCCGAAGCGGTCAGGAGAGATCATTCGGCCGGGGTCGGACTGCCGGGACACGGACTCGCCAGGTAACCTCCCGCTCATGTCCCGCCATGTCGCGATCGTCACCGATTCCACGGCCTACCTGCCGCCCGAGACGATGGAGCGGCACGGCATCACCGCGGTGCCGCTGACCGTCGTCCTCGGTGATCAGGCTCTGGAGGACGGCACCGAGATCTCGGCCCGTTCCCTCGCCGTGGCGCTCCAGAAGCGTCGTCCCGTGACCACGTCCCGGCCGAGTCCCGAGGTATTCGCCGCCGCGTACCGGGCGGCGGCCGAGGCGGGGGCCACCGGCGTCGTCTCGCTGCACCTCTCGGCCGAGATCTCGGGTACGTACGACGCCGCCCTGCTCGCGGCGAAGGAGGCGCCGGTTCCGGTACGGGTGGTGGACACCGGAATGGTCGCCATGGCCCTCGGATTCTGCGCCCTGGCCTCGGCGGAGACGGCGGAGGCGGGCGGAAGCCTGGACGAGGCGGTCGCGGCCGCGGAGAAGCGGGCAGCGGGCACCTCCGCGTACTTCTACGTCGACACGCTGGACTACCTGCGCCGCGGCGGCCGCATCGGTGCCGCACAGGCCCTGCTGGGGTCGGCACTCGCCGTGAAACCGCTGCTCCAGCTCGACGGCGGCCGTATCGAACTGCTGGAGAAGGTGCGGACGGCCTCGAAGGCGATCGCGCGCCTGGAGGAGATCGTCGCGGAACGGGCGGGCAGTGGCCGAGTGGACATCGCCGTGCACCACCTCGCGGCCCCCGAGCGGGCGGAGCGACTCGCCGAGCGGCTGCGTGAGCGGGTGCCGGGGCTGGTCGATCTGCATGTGAGCGAGGTGGGCGCGGTGATCGGTGCGCACACCGGTCCCGGTCTGCTCGGGGCAGTGGTCTCGCCGCGCTGACCGGGGCGGGCGGCCTCGGCGGTCGCTCGTGCGTCACCCCCAGGGGTGGCCGAGTTATCCACAACTGGTCGGTTGTCCACCGGAATTGAGGCTGCTCAGCGGGTTCGGGCAGATGTGCCTACCGTCGTGAGGCATGACTCCCCGATCACTTCGTGCAACCAGCGGCAGCGGCCCCGGACGGGCCGCGGCCTCGGACGTCCGTGTTCGCAGCGGGCCCGGCACCGGACCAGGCGGCGGCGCCGGTACCGGACCAGGCTCGGGGCCGGGCTTCGGGTCCGGCCGGCGACGGGCTTCGCGCGGGGGCGCGGACGCCGTAGCCGCGGCTTCGCGCCGTCGGGCGGACGCGCTCATGACGGGCGGGGGCGGCGGGCGGGTCGCGCGGCCCGTGCCGGGGACCGCTCCGGCCTCGGTCTCGGCTCCGGCCCCGGTCGCGGGGCCGGTATCGAATCCGGCCGTGTCCCCCGCTTCGGTTCCGGCCCCGGCTTCGGTTCCGGTCCCAGCGCCGGTCCCGGCCTCAGCGCCGGCCCCGGTTTCCGGGGTGGCAGGGCGGTGGCGGGAGAGGTTGGTTCCCGCGCTGCGGGAACGGATTCCGGTGTGGCTTCAGCTCAGATGCGGCTTGGAGCCAAAGACCCTGGCCGCGTTGGCTGTTGTCCTGGTCGCGGCCGGAGTCTTCGCCGCAGTGCATTTCTGGTCCGCGCGCCCCCAATCCGTGCGCGCCCCCGATCTGGTCGACGAGGCCGCGCACACCCGGACATCGCCTCCGGCGGCGGAGGGTGTCGGAGTACCGGAGCCCTCACCGGGTCCGCCACCCGCGACAGGGCCGGGCGGGCACATCGTCGTCGACGTGAACGGAAAGGTGCGAAGGCCCGGGATCCGGCAACTTCCGTCCGGCTCAAGGGTCGCCGATGCGTTACGCGCTGCCGGCGGGGTCCGGGCCGGAACAGACCTCACCGGGCTCAACCGGGCGCGGGTGCTCATGGACGGCGAGCAGGTCGTGGTGGGAGCCCCGCCCGGCCCTTCAACTGGTGGTGGGGCAGCAGGAGTTGCGTCGGGCAGCGGCGGCGGGAGTTCTGCGGCCGGCCCGGTCAGCCTCAACACCGCGACCGTCGAACAGCTGGACACATTGCCCGGCGTCGGCCCGGTCCTCGCCCAGCACATCGTCGACTACCGCGCACAGCACGGCGGATTCCGGTCCATCGATGAGCTGCGTGAGGTCAACGGGATCGGTGACCGCAGGTTCGCCGACCTCCAACCACTGGTGGGGCCATGAGCCACCTGGACGTCCATGCGGCCTCGGGCCGTCGGCTCGGCCTTTCCGAACCGCGACAGGAGGGTCCGGCCGATCTCCGCCTGGTCCCGCCTGCCTTGGCGGCCTGGGCCGGAGCAGCGTCGGCGCTGAGTGCGCCGGGCCGGTGGACCACGGCAGGCGTGATGCTCTGCGTGGGCACGGCAATGGTGCTCCTGGCCATGGCGGGAGTCTCGGCAACCCGGTCGCTGCGAAGGACGGCCGAGGACGGAGAGGAAGGCGAGGGCGAGGGCGAAGGGGAGTTCCGGGACGCGGAGGAGGGCGGGGAAGGTGCGAGGGGCGAGGTCGCGGTACGCGGTCGGCGGCGACCACGGGCCACGGCGACCGCCACTGCCACCGCCGCGGCCTTGCTCTGCGCGGCGGCCGGGGCCGCATCGGCCGGGTTGCACGGCGCGGACGTACGGCAGGGGCCGGTCCACACGCTGGCCCAGCGATTCGCGAGGGTCGAGACGGAGGTGACGGTGACGTCCGATGCCCGGCGGACCACGCCGCGGGTGCGGGGTGACCACAGCACGCCCGCCGCTCTCCTCGTGGACGCCGAGATCACCCGGCTGACCGGGCCCGACGGCGCGGTCACCAGGCTGAGTACGCCGGTGCTGCTGATCGTCTCGCCCGGCGGATCGGCGGGCCAGTGGCAGCAGTTGCTCCCCTCCACCCACCTGCGTGTCGACGGCCGGCTCTCGCCGCCACTGCACGACGGGGAGCGCAGTGCCGCCGTGCTGCGGCCCGAGGGCAAGGGGCCGCCTCGCGTCCTCGGACCCCCTTCCGCCCTCCAGCGCACGGCAGGCGCGCTGCGCGGCGGACTGCGACAGGCCACCGAACGGCTCGATCCCGACGCGAGGGCCCTTCTGCCGGGCCTGGTGGTCGGCGACACCTCACGGATCACGCCCGAACTGCACGAGGCGTTCAAGGCCGCCGATCTCACCCACCTGATGGCGGTTTCCGGCTCCAACCTGGCGATCCTGCTCGTCCTCCTCATCGGACCGCCGGGCACGGCACTCCGGGCCGAACGCAAGGGACTGGCGCCCCGGTTGGGGATCTCGCTGCGGTTCACGGCACTGCTCGGCGGCGGGCTCACGCTTGCCTTCGTCATCGTCTGCCGCCCCGAGCCGAGCGTTCTGCGGGCGGCGGCCTGCGGGCTGATCACCCTGCTCGCCATCGGAACGGGGCGGCGCAGATCGCTGATTCCCGCGCTGGCGGCCGCTGTTCTCCTGCTGGTGCTCCATGACCCGTGGATGGCACGCAGTTACGGCTTCGTCCTCTCCGTGCTGGCCACCGGCGCCCTGCTGACCATCGCCCCGGTATGGAGCGGCGCGCTGCAACGGCGCGGAGTCCCGGCCCGGTTCGCCGAGGCGCTGGCCGCGGCAGCCGCTGCGCAGGCGGTGTGCGCGCCGGTGGTCGTGCTGCTCGCCTCCCGGGTCAGCCTGGTGGCGATCCCGTGCAATCTGCTGGCCGAGGCGGCGGTGGCACCGGCCACGGTCCTGGGGTTCGCCGCGCTCGCCCTGGCGCCGGTGGCCATGCCGGTGGCGGAGCTGCTCGCCCGGATCGCGGGGTGGCCGACCGGTTGGATCGCCATGGTGGCCCGCACCGGGGCGGCCCTGCCCGGGGCGGAGATCGGCTGGCCCGACGGCGGGAAGGGGGCGCTGCTGCTCACCGCGCTGACCGCTCTGGTGGTGCTCTTCGCCCGGCGAATCGTGCGGCACCCCTGGGTCTGTTCGGCCACCGCGCTGCTGTTGATCCTCGTGGTGCTGCGCCCGGTGCCGCTCACCCGGGCACTGACCGGATGGCCGCCGCCGGGCTGGACGTTCGCGATGTGCGACGTGGGGCAGGGGGACGCCCTGGTGCTGGCGGCGGGGGACGGTGCGGGGGTGGTCGTCGACGCGGGCCCCGACCCCTCGCTCGTCGACCGGTGCCTTCGCGACCTCGGCATCACCGAGGTGCCGTTCCTGGTCCTCACACACTTTCACGCCGACCATGTGCGGGGCCTGCCAGGGGTGTTGCGGGGCAGGGCGGTGGGAGCGATCGAGACGACGAGCCTGGACGAGCCGCCGGACCAGGTCGCGTTCGTACGGAGAACGGCGGCCGAAGCACACGTGCCCCTGGTGCGGGCCGCGCCGGGGGAGCGCCGCCGGATCGGGGAGCTCGACTGGCGGGTCCTCTGGCCGGCGAGCGCCACGGGGGCCGGCGGAACAGCGATGGGCCAGGGCGCCGGTCCCGTACCGCTGGAGCCGAACGATGCCAGTGTCACCCTGTACGTCCGGACGGGCGGGTTGACCCTGCTGCTCCTGGGGGACCTCGAACCACCGTCCCAGCAAGGGGTGTTGCGCCGATATCCCGCGCTGCCGAGGGTGGACGTGCTCAAGGTCGCGCATCACGGCTCGGCGCATCAGGACCCCGCGCTGCTGCGCAGCGCGCGTCCGCGGTTCGCCCTGGTGAGCGTGGGTCGGGACAACCCGTACGGTCATCCGGCCGCGCGAACCGTCGAGGCGCTCCGAGCGGGCGGCGCCGTGGTGCTGCGTACGGACACCGATGGCGCGATCGCCCTGACGGGTGCCGGGCCGGGTCTGCGGGCGGTGGGCCGGTCATGACCACAGCGAGCCGGGAGCGCCAGCCGCGAGGTCAATTCGGACCTTCGGTAACACCTCGGCCCAAGCTATTCCAAGCCCCTCCGAGCTGCTCTGTTTGCCTCGAACGGCACAATGGTGATCGAATGCATGCTCGTCGGTGGGCCGCTGCTCCGACAGAGACGTCCAGCCGCCGGGCCCCAAGGTGAATCGTCCCCGGGGGAAGGTGGAACATGTTCGGTCGTTGGCTGAACAGCAGGCGAGCGACGGGCGGGGCGCAGGGCAATGCCCTGGCCGGGCTGGAGGTGCCGCGCACTGCCGGATTGCTCAGTTGCCGGGTGCTCGACCCGGTCAACGAGGTCGTGCCGCAGGCTGAGTTCGTGGTCACGGACGGCGCGGGCCGCAAGGTCTTCGGGGGTGAGACCGACCCGTTCGGCAATGTCCTCGCCACCGTGCCGGCCGGTGAGTACCGGCTGGCCGTCACGGCCGAGGGCTTCACCCCGTTCCACGCGTCGGCCACTGTGGCCGAGGGAGGTCACGCGAGCCTGGGCGATGTGACCCTGCAGCTATCCGCGCCTCCGCAGCTTCCCGCGCCGGGGGAGTGGGAGGTCGAGCCGATGCATTCACAGATCGGTTTCACGGCCCGGCACATCGGTATGGCGCGCATCCACGGCCGGTTCAACACCTTCGCGGGTGCCGTGCGGATCGCCGACCGCATGGAGGACTCGGCCATGCATGTGATCATCGACGCCGCGTCGATCGACACGAATGTCCAGATGCGGGACGACCATCTGCGCTCCAGTGACTTCCTCGACGTCGGGCGCTACCCGACGATGGAGTTCTACAGCGACCGCTTCGTCCACCGGGGCGGCACCCGCTGGGGCGTCACCGGTGCGCTCACGCTGCACGGCGTCAGCCGCACGGTCACCCTGGACACCCAGTACCTCGGCCTGGGCAACGGTCTGGAGGGCGAGACCCGTGCCGCCTGCCGGGCCACCACGGAACTGCACCGCGAGGACTTCACCCTCACCTGGCAGACCATGCTGGCCCGGGGCATCGCGGCCGTCGGCTCCAGCATCTCCATAGACATGGACATCCAGATCGTCCCCAAGACCTGAGCCGCGGGTGCCCCGCTACGGAGCTTCGAGCCACCCCTCGTACTCCGCGGCGAAGGCGTCCAGCGCCGAGGAGTCCAGCCGCCCCGACGGGTCCTCCACGACCACCAGCCACTGGGCGTCCTCGGCGTCGTCCTCGCCGGCCAGCGCATCGCGTACGAGCTGGGGCTCCTCGGTGACCCCGAACCGGTCGGCGAGCTCTCCGGCCACCTCCTCCGCGGCATCGCGGTCGGGCAGCACCAGCACATGTCTCACATCGCTCACCTGCCCATTGTTCCGTACCGGGTACGCCGCGCGGTCCGACGAGACGGCCTTCGACCGGGCAGCCTCAGCGGCCGTTCATGTGCTTGACGCTCTCGGGGTGAGGGAGGGCCGGGTGGGCGGGGGAGGTGGACCGGAAGCTGTCAGTGGTGCATGGGATGCTGGACGACGATGGCCACTAGAAGGAATTCCACCGACTACCCGCTCGCCCCCCTCACGCTCGCCGTGGGCCAGGAGGACCTGCTCCTCGACCGCGCCGTGCAGCAGGTGGTGGCGGCGGCCCGGGCCTCCGACCCCGACACGGATGTCCGTGACCTCACTTCCGACCAGCTCCAGCCCGGCACCCTGGCCGAGCTGACGAGCCCCTCGCTCTTCGCCGAGCGCAAGGTGGTGATCGTGCGCAATGCGCAGGATCTCTCCGCCGACACGGTCAAGGACGTCAAGGCGTATCTCGGCGACCCGGTCGAGGAGATCACCCTGGTGCTCCTGCACGCGGGCGGTGCCAAGGGCAAGGGCCTGCTGGACGCGGCGCGCAAGGCGGGTGCGCGGGAGGTCGCCTGCCCGAAGACGACCAAGCCGGCCGAGCGGCTCTCGTTCGTACGGTCCGAGTTCCGGGCGCTGGGGCGCTCGGCGACGCCCGAGGCGTGCCAGGCGCTGGTCGACTCCATCGGCAGCGATCTGCGGGAGCTGGCGAGTGCGGTCTCGCAACTCGTCGCGGATGTCGAGGGCACCATCGACGAGGCGGTCGTCGCCCGTTACTACACGGGCCGTGCCGAGGCGTCGAGCTTCACGGTCGCCGACCGCGCGGTGGAGGGCCGGGCGGCGGAGGCGCTGGAGGCGCTGCGCTGGTCGTTGTCGACCGGGGTGGCGCCGGTGCTGATCACGAGTGCGCTGGCGCAGGGTGTACGGGCGATCGGCAAGCTGTCCTCGGCCCGCGGCGGGCGGCCCGCCGACCTCGCCCGTGAGCTGGGGATGCCGCCGTGGAAGATCGACCGGGTGCGGCAGCAGATGCGTGGCTGGACACCCGACGGGGTGGCCCTCGCCCTGCGGGCGGTCGCGGAGGCCGACGCGGGGGTCAAGGGCGGCGGCGACGACCCGGAGTACGCCCTGGAGAAGGCCGTGGTGGCGATCGCGCGGGCGGCACGGTCGGGGCGGTGAGCCCGGGGCCGGGGCCAGGTGGCCACACCGGCCCGGCCCGGCCACGAGTGCGTACGCCGAAGGCCCGGCCCGGCCACGAGTGCGTGCGCCGAGGGCCCGGCCACGAGCGCGTGCGAGGAAAGCCCCGCCCGGGAGGACCCTTCCCGAAAGCCCCGCCTCGCAACTGGCGCGTACGCCGAAGGCCCCGGTTCTCGCTCTGGGGAGAGCTGAGGCCGGGGCCTTCGGTTCACGCTTGGTGCGCCGCACCCGCGTGGCGAACGCAGGTTCGGTGTGCGGCGCGGGGTGCCGGTCAGGAACGGGAGAGAGGGCCCGCTGGGTCCGTCCCGGCGATCACATCAGAATGCTCAGCCCTGGAGGGAGGCAACCTTGGAGGCCAGCGCCGACTTCTTGTTGGCGGCGGCGTTCTTGTGGATGACACCCTTCGAGACGGCCTTGTCGAGCGCGCGGGAGGCGTCGCGAGCGGCCGAGGTGGCCTTCTCGACGTCACCGGCGGCGGCAGCCTCACGGGCCTTGCGGATAGCGGTCTTGAGCGAGGACTTGACGGCCTTGTTGCGAAGGCGCGCCTTCTCGTTCGTCTTGTTCCGCTTGATCTGGGACTTGATGTTCGCCACGAAAGAGCCTTTTCAGGTTCGTTGGATCTTCGATGTGCGCCCCACGGCCTGAGAGAGTCGCGAGGCACAGCTGTCAACGGTACCAGCCCCACTCCGACCGGCCCAAACCGGTCTCCGCCCCGCAACCATGGGACGATGGAGGCTACGTATCGATCCGACCGACCCGACATCGACCCGAGACACGGCGTTCGGCGTCTCAAGAATCAGGACCCTGCGTGCCCGCGACTCCTACCAACGTGCCCGAGCCGAGCCGTACCGACCCGGCGCTGATCCGCAACTTCTGCATCATCGCGCACATCGACCACGGCAAGTCGACCCTTGCCGACCGGATGCTCCAGCTGACCGGTGTGGTCGACCAGCGGCAGATGCGTGCTCAGTACCTCGACCGGATGGACATCGAGCGCGAGCGCGGCATCACCATCAAGTCCCAGGCGGTGCGGCTGCCCTGGGCGCCCACCACGGGCGAGGGCCAGGGCCGCACCCATGTCCTCAACATGATCGACACCCCGGGCCACGTGGACTTCACCTACGAGGTCTCCCGCTCGCTCGCCGCCTGCGAGGGCACGATCCTGCTGGTCGACGCCGCGCAGGGCATCGAGGCCCAGACCCTGGCCAACCTCTACCTGGCGATGGAGAACGACCTCACCATCGTCCCGGTGCTCAACAAGATCGACCTGCCGGCCGCGCAGCCCGAGAAGTTCTCCGAGGAGCTGGCCAACCTCATCGGCTGCCAGCCGGAGGACGTGCTCAAGGTCTCCGCGAAGACCGGCATCGGCGTGGACGCGCTGCTCGACCGGGTGGTCAGGGACGTCCCGGCCCCGATCGGCCAGGCGGACGCCCCGGCCCGCGCGATGATCTTCGACTCGGTCTACGACTCGTACCGCGGCGTCGTCACGTACGTCCGGGTGGTCGACGGCCAGCTCAACAAGCGCGAGCGCATCAGGATGATGTCCACCGGCGCCACCCACGAGCTGCTGGAGATCGGGGTCTCCTCCCCGGAGATGACCCCGGCCGACGGCCTCGGCGTGGGCGAGGTCGGCTACATCATCACCGGTGTGAAGGACGTCCGGCAGTCCAAGGTCGGTGACACCATCACCTCCCTGAACAAGGGTGCGACCGAGGCGCTGGGCGGCTACAAGGACCCCAAGCCGATGGTGTTCTCGGGTCTGTACCCGCTGGACGGATCGGACTACCCGGACCTGCGCGAGGCGCTGGACAAGCTCCAGCTCAACGACGCCGCCCTGGTGTACGAGCCGGAGACCTCCGCGGCCCTCGGCTTCGGCTTCCGCGTCGGCTTCCTCGGGCTGCTCCACCTCGACGTGATCCGGGAGCGGCTGGAGCGCGAGTTCGGCCTCGAACTCATCGCCACGGCCCCCAACGTGGTCTACCGCGTCGACATGGAGGACGGCACCGAGCACACCGTCACCAACCCGAGCGAATTCCCCGAGGGCAAGATCGACAAGGTGCACGAGCCCGTCGTGCGCGCCACGGTCCTGGCCCCCAGCGAGTTCATCGGCGCGATCATGGAGCTCTGCCAGAACCGGCGCGGCACCCTGCTCGGCATGGACTACCTCTCCGAGGACCGGGTCGAGATCCGCTACACCCTGCCGCTCGCCGAGATCGTCTTCGACTTCTTCGACCAGCTGAAGTCCAAGACCCGGGGTTACGCCTCGCTCGACTACGAGCCCACCGGCGAGCAGACGGCCCAGCTCGTCAAGGTCGACATCCTGCTGCACGGCGACAAGGTCGACGCGTTCTCCGCGGTCACGCACAAGGACAAGGCGTACGCGTACGGCGTCCGGCTCGTCGCCAAGCTGCGCGAGCTGATCCCGCGGCAGAACTTCGAGGTGCCGATCCAGGCCGCCATCGGCTCCCGCGTCATCGCCCGTGAGACCGTCCGCGCCATCCGCAAGGACGTCCTCGCCAAGTGCTACGGCGGTGACATCTCCCGTAAGCGGAAGCTGCTGGAGAAGCAGAAGGAGGGCAAGAAGCGGATGAAGATGGTCGGCAACGTGGAGGTGCCGCAGGAGGCCTTCATCGCCGTGCTGTCCACCGACGAGTCGGGCGGGGAGAGCAAGGGCAAGAAGTAGCCCGCCCGAGCCGGACCCCCGTCCCACCCGGTGACCGCCCGAACGGCCCCCGCGTCGCAGCGACTCGCGACGCGGGGGCCCGTTTGTTATGAAGCGGCGGCTCGTTGCCCCTTACGCGGTGGACGCGGGCGCTCTACCCTGATCACGGCTTCGTAGTTACTCACCAGTTAAACAAGCCCCGCGAGGAACAGCCGCGAGGAACAAGCAGCAACCAGCAGCCGGTCGTGAAGCACTGCCGCAGGCCCGGAGGACGTCGTGAGCGACACACTGACCTTGATCGAGAACCGACCGCCCTCCGTGGCGAACCTCTTCATCGACCGCGTGGCGGCCACCCCGGACGGGGAGGCGTACCGCTACCCCGTCCCCGCGGCCACCGGCGCCGGACCCGACGAGTGGAAGTCGCTGAGCTGGGCGCAGGCCGCCGAGCGGGTCTACGCCGTCGCGGCCGGACTCATCGGTCTGGGCGTGCAGCCGGAGGAGCGCATCGCGCTCGCCTCCAGCACCCGGGTGGAATGGATCCTCGTCGACCTCGGTGTGATGTGCGCGGGTGCCGCCACCACCACGATCTACCCGTCGACCAACGCCGAGGAGTCGGCGTTCATCCTCTCCGACTCCGACAGCCGGGTGCTCATCGCCGAGAACGCCGCCCAGCTGGCCAAGGCCCGCGAGTGCCGCGCCGAGCTGCCGGACCTCGCCCATGTCGTCGTCATCGACCCCGAGGGCGCCGACCCCGCCGAGGGCGACCCCGAGGGCTGGGTGCTCACCCTCGCCGAGCTGGAGGCCCGCGGCGCCGAGTACCTGGCGCAGCACCCCGAGGCGGTCAAGGAGCGGGTCGCCGCCATCACGGCCGACCAGCTGGCGACCCTGATCTACACCTCGGGCACCACCGGCCGCCCCAAGGGGGTGCGCCTGCCGCACGACAACTGGTCGTACATGGCCAAGGCCACCGTGGCCACCGGCCTCATCACCGCCGACGACGTCCAGTACCTCTGGCTGCCGCTCGCGCACGTCTTCGGCAAGGTCCTCACCTCCGGCCAGATCGAGGTCGGCCACGTCACCGCCGTCGACGGCCGGGTCGACAAGATCATCGAGAACCTGCCGGTGGTCCAGCCGACGTACATGGCCGCGGTGCCCCGCATCTTCGAGAAGGTCTACAACGGCGTCGCCGCCAAGGCGCGGGCCGGCGGCGGGGCCAAGTACAAGATCTTCCAGTGGGCGGCCGGTGTCGCCCGCGAGTACGCGACGGTCTCGCAGGACAACTTCCGGCGCACCGGCACGGCCTCCGTACCGTTCGGGCTCGGCGCCAAGCACAAGGTGGCCGACACCCTTGTCTTCGCCAAGCTCCGCGAGGCCTTCGGCGGCCGGCTGCGCGCCTGTGTCTCCGGCTCCGCCGCCCTCGCCACCGACATCGGCCTCTTCTTCTCCGGCGCCGGGATCCACATCCTGGAGGGCTACGGCCTCACCGAGTCCAGCGCCGCCTCCTTCGTCAACCCGGGCGAGGCCTACCGCACCGGCACCGTCGGCAAGCCGCTCCCCGGCACCGAGGTACGGATCGCGGACGACGGCGAGATCCTGCTGCGCGGCCCCGGCCTGATGCAGGGCTACCACGGGCAGCCGGAGAAGACCGCCGAGGTGCTGGAGCCGGACGGCTGGTTCCACACCGGCGACATCGGCGAACTGTCCGTGGACGGCTACCTCCGGATCACCGACCGCAAGAAGGACCTGATCAAGACGTCCGGCGGCAAGTACATCGCCCCGGCGGAGGTCGAGGGACAGTTCAAGGCGGTCTGCCCGTTCGTCTCCAACATCCTGGTGCACGGCGCGGACCGGAACTTCTGCACCGCCCTGATCGCACTCGACGAGCCGACCATCCTCGGCTGGGCCGCCGAGAACGGCCTGGGCGGCAAGCCGTACGCCGAAGTGGTCGCCTCCCCGCAGGCCGTCGCGCTCATCGAGGGCTACGTGAAGCGGCTCAACGAGGGCCTGCAGCGCTGGCAGACCATCAAGAAGTTCCGGCTGCTGCCCCGCGACCTGGACATCGAGCACGGCGAACTGACGCCCAGCCTCAAGCTGAAGCGGCCGGTCGTCGAGCGCGCGTACAAGGGCCTCATCGACGACATGTACGCGGGGACCCGCGAGGCATAGAGCCTGCCCCCACGGTGTTCCTCCCCGCTCTTTTTCTCCGCTCACTTCGGCAACTCGTTGCTTATGGGCATGGTCCATCTGTCACTCTGTCGGTGTCGTCAGCGCCGCCCAACGAGAACAGACAGACAGCAACGAGAACAGACAGAGCGAGAACAGGTCAGGAGCTGCACCGTGGGGCCCATTCCCTTGCAGCGGGACATCGTTCAGCGTCCCGGTGATCCCGCAGGCCGTGCGGACGCACGGCCGGTCGCCCATACGTCCCTGCCCGGGAACCTCCTCGCACCCTCCGCCGCCCGCAGGTTCGTCCGGGCCGCGCTCGGCGAGTGGACCGGGCTCGGGCTGCCCGCGGCCGTGGGGTTCAGCGAGCGCGTGGCCGAGGACGCGGAAGTCGTCGTCAGCGAGCTGGTCACCAACGCGGTCGTGCACGCCGGGACCAATGTGGAGGTGCTCGCCCGGCTGGAGGAGGCCGCCGGGGACGAGGTCGCGGCCCTGGTGCTGGAGGTCTCGGACCACCACCCGGCCCGCGCCGTGCGCAGCGACCGCCCGGAGTCCGGGAGCGCCGCCGAAGCCGCGGAGGGCGCCGGCCTCGTCGGCCCCGACGAGCCCGCCGAGTACGGTCGTGGGCTCCAGCTCGTCGGGACCCTCGCCGAACGCTGGGGCATCACCTACCGCACCGGCCTCAAGACCGTCTGGGCCAGGCTCCCCGTGGACGACTGGAACCCCTTCCCGGAACCGGCGGCCGAGCCCGGGTTCCAGCAGGGTCTGCGCGCCGCCGAGCTGCTCGCCCCCACCGCCCGCCGGGCGCTGCGCGACGACGCGGACTGGGCCGGCCGCGGCGCGCTCTCCTTTCTCGCCGAGGCGTCGGACCTGCTCGCCGGCCAGCTCGACGAGGACATCGTGGCGGCGCTCTCCGGACAGTTACTGGTGCCCAGGCTGGCCGACTGGTGTGCGATCTGGCTGGAACCCGAGAACGGCGGCCCCTCCGCCGTACCCCGGCTCGCCAGCATCTGGCACCGGGACGAGGCCGAGACCGGGCAGCTGCGCGCCCTGCTGGAACAGGACCCGATCCGGCTCCCCGAGCGGGTCGGCACCGGGCCCGTCTCCATGCCGTGGCCCGGTGGCGAGGAGGAGGGCGCGAAGGCCGACGAGCCCGCCGCGTCCGCCCTCGCCTACCGGATCACCTCCGGCGGCCGGACCCTGGGCGCCGTACTCCTCGGCCGGGAGGGCCTCGCCCGCGTCCCCGACGAGGTGACCGCGCTCATCGAGGACTTCGTGCGCCGGGTCGGCCTCGCCGTCGGCGCCGCCCGCGAGTACACCCGGCAGGCCACCATCAGCCGCATCCTGCAGCGCGCCCTGCTGCCCGGCAAGGTCGCCGACATACCCGGGGTCACCAGCTCCCTGGTGTACGAACCCAGTGACGACGGCGTCGTCGGCGGTGACTTCTACGACATCTTCCCGTGCCCCGGCGACCGCTGGTGCTTCGTGCTGGGCGACGTGCAGGGCAGCGGCCCCGAAGCCGCCGTCGTCACCGGCCTCGCCCGCCCCTGGCTGCGGCTGCTGGCCCGCGAGGGCTTCGGCGTCGGCGAGGTCCTGGACCGGCTCAACCGGCTGCTCCTCGACGACGCGATGGAGGCCGCGGAGGCGGCCGCGCTCATGGTGGCCGCCGCCGGCGGTCAGCAGACCCCGGACACCGGGCAGTCCCGCTTCCTGTCCCTGCTGTACGGAGAGCTCGTACCGCTGCCCGGCGGCGGCGTGCGCTGCACCCTGGCCAGCGCCGGCCACCCGCTGCCGCTGCTGCTGCGGCCCGACGGCGAGGTCCGCCCGGCCGCCGAGCCGCAGATGCTGCTCGGGATCTTCGACGACGTCGCGTACGAGAGCCAGAGCTTCGAGCTGGCGCCGGGTGACAGCCTGCTGTGCGTCACGGACGGGGTGACGGAGCGGCGCTGCGGGCCGCTGATGTTCGACGACGGGGACGGGCTGGCCCAGGCGCTGGCCGGCTGCACCGGGCTGTCGGCGGACGGGATAGCGGACCGGATCAAGCGGGCGGTGCACGAATTCGCCGAGCGGCCGCCCGACGACGACCTGGCGCTGCTGGTGCTCCAGGCGGGGTGAGGACGCGTGGCCGGGGCCGGGCGGATCCCGTGATCGCGGGCGTGGCCGGGGCCGGGGGGGCCTCCGTGATCACGGGCGTGGCCGGGCGTTCCCCGGCGGCGAGCGACAATGGGCGGTATGCCTTCCGTACTGCCCGATGGTGAACCCGTACCCGACGACGGGGCGCTGCCCCGCCATGCCCTGGAAGGCGCCGCCGACCGGCCGCTCGGCTTCTACCTGCACGTGCCGTACTGCGCGACCCGCTGCGGCTACTGCGACTTCAACACCTACACCGCGACCGAGCTGCGCGGCTCCGGCGGCGCGCTGGCCTCCAGGGACAATTACGCCGAGCATCTGATCGGCGAGGTCCGCCAGGCCCGCAAGGTCCTCGGCGACGATCCGCGCCCGGTCCGCACGGTCTTCGTCGGCGGCGGCACCCCGACCCTGCTGGCCGCCGCGGACCTGGTCCGGATGCTGGGGGCGATCCGCGAGGAGTTCGGGCTCGCGGACGACGCGGAGATCACCACCGAGGCCAATCCGGAGTCCGTCTCCCCGGCGTACCTCGCCGAACTGCGGGAGGGCGGCTTCAACCGGATCTCCTTCGGGATGCAGAGCGCCCGGCAGCACGTGCTGAAGATCCTGGACCGCACGCATACGCCGGGGCGGCCCGAGGCCTGTGTCGCCGAGGCCCGGGAGGCGGGCTTCGAGCACGTCAACCTCGACCTGATCTACGGCACGCCGGGGGAGTCCGACGACGACTGGCGGGCCTCGCTGGACGCGGCGATCGGTGCGGGGCCGGACCATGTGTCGGCGTACGCGCTGATCGTCGAGGAGGGCACTCAGCTGGCCCGCCGGATCCGGCGCGGCGAGATCCCGATGACCGACGACGACGCCCACGCCGACCGGTACCTGATCGCGGACGAGGCGATGGCCGCGGCGGGCTTCTCCTGGTACGAGGTGTCGAACTGGGCCCGCACGCCCGAGGGCCGCTGCCTGCACAACGAGCTGTACTGGCGAGGGGCCGACTGGTGGGGCGCCGGGCCCGGGGCGCACAGCCACGTCGGCGGGGTGCGCTGGTGGAACGTGAAGCACCCGGGCGCGTACGCGCAGGCGCTGGCCGAGGGACGGTCGCCGGGGGCCGGGCGCGAGATCCTCTCCGCGGAGGACCGGCGGGTCGAGCGGATCCTCCTGGAGCTCCGGCTCCAGGACGGGTGCCCGCTCGACATCCTGGCCCCGGCCGGTCTGGCGGCTTCTCGCCGGGCGTTGGCGGATGGGCTGCTGGAGTCCGGGCCGTATGGGGAGGGGCGGGCGGTGCTGACCTTGCGGGGGCGGTTGCTGGCGGATGCGGTGGTGCGGGATCTGGTGGACTGAAGGTGGGCGGCGCGGAGGTGTGGGGGTGGGCCGCTGCGCGGGGCTTGTTCCCCTGCCCGCCCCTCCCCGTGACCGGGGGCCCTGCCCCCGGACCCCCGCTCCTCAAACGCCGGAGGGGCTTGAGTGCGGGTGCTCCGTCACGAAGTCGATCAAGTGCTCCACCGAGCCCAGCAGGGACGGCTCCAGGTCGCGGTACGAGTGGACCCTGGACAGGATGTGCTGCCAGGCCGCGCCGGTGTTCTCCGGCCAGCCGAGCGCACGGCACACGCCCGTCTTCCAGTCCTGGCCGCGAGGGACCACCGGCCAGGCCGTGATGCCCACGGAGGACGGCTTCACCGCCTCCCACACGTCGATGTAGGGGTGGCCGACCACCAGCACGTTCCCGTCCGTGACCTGGTCGGCGATCCGGGACTCCTTGGAGCCGGGGACCAGGTGGTCGACCAGGACGCCCAGCCTGGCGTCCGGGCCGGGGGAGAACTCGCGTACGACGGCGGGAAGGTCGTCGATGCCCTCCAGGTACTCGACGACCACGCCCTCGATCCGCAGGTCGTCGCCCCAGACCCGCTCGACCAGCTCCGCGTCGTGCCGGCCCTCCACATAGATCCGGCCCGCCCGCGCGACCCGGGCGCGCGCGCCGGGCACCGCGACCGAACCCGAGGCCGTGCGCGCGGGGCGCACCGGAGCGGCGGCCGAGGGGCGTACGAGGGTGACGACCCGGCCCTCCAGCAGGAAGCCGCGCGGTTCCATCGGGAACACCCGGTGCTTGCCGAAGCGGTCCTCCAGGGTCACCGTCGGGCCCTGGGCCGTCTTCTCGCAGCGGATCACCGCACCGCAGAATCCGGTGGCGACCTCCTCCACGACCAGATCGGCTTCGGCGGGGACCTCGGGAACGGGGGCGGACCTCTTCCACGGCGGGGTCAGGTCCGGCTGGTAGCTGCGCATCGGACGACGATAGGACGAGCCGGGCCCGGGGGTCACGACACGCCGAAGCGCATGGCCAGTTGTTCGCGCTGGTCGCGTACGAACGCCGCGTCCACCACCGCCCCGTGCCCCGGCACGTACACCGCGTCCTCGCCGCCCAGCGCCAGCAGCCGGTCCAGGGAGGCCGGCCAGCGGGCGGGGAAGGCGTCCCGGCCCGCCTGCGGTTCGCCGGACTCCTCGACCAGGTCGCCGCAGAGCACGATCGCGGGGGAGCCGGGGACGACCACCACCAGGTCGTGGCCGCTGTGCGCGGGGCCCACGTCGGCCAGCAGCACCTCACGTCCGCCGCCCAGATCGAGCGTCCACTCGCCGCACACCTCGTGCTGCGGCGCGACCAGCGCGTCGGCGGCCTCCGCCGCGTCGTGCTCCTCGACCCCGTGGCGCACGGCCGAGGTGTGCAGCTCGTCCTTCCCGTGCTTCAGCAGCCCGGTCATGCCGACCGCTCCGTACACCTGGGCGCCGGAGAACGCGGCGGTGCCCAGCACATGGTCGAAATGGGGATGGCTGAGTGCGATATGCGTCACCCTCCGGCCGAGCAGGGCCTGCGCCTGGGCCCGCACCTCGGCGCCCTCACGGAGCGTCGATCCGGTGTCGAAGAGCAGCACCGAGTCCGTTCCGGCCACCAGCGCGACCGTCGCGTCCCACCCGGGAAGGCGCCTGCGGCCCACTCCGTGGCCGAGTCGTTCCCAGCCGAACTCTTCCCAAGAGGCATCCATACCGTGACGCTATCCGCAAACCACCTGCGAGGTCGCGAGGTAGCGTGGTCGGTCGCCCTTGCTAGGTCCCCACTCGGCCGCCGTACACTGGCCGGGGGGTTGCTGGCACTCGCGTTGACAGAGTGCCAGGCGGATTCCTGGGCAGAGAAACAGGAACGACCCGAGAACCAACGAGGAAACACAGCTGGAGGTGTGCGCGATGCTCAGCGAACGCAGACTCGAAGTGCTCCGCGCCATCGTCCAGGACTATGTCGGCACGGAGGAGCCCGTCGGCTCCAAGGCGCTCACCGAGCGGCACAAGCTGGGGGTCTCCCCGGCGACCGTCCGCAACGACATGGCGGTGCTGGAGGACGAGGGCTTCATCGCCCAGCCCCACACCAGCGCGGGACGCATCCCGACGGACAAGGGCTACCGGCTCTTCGTCGACAAGCTCGCGGGGGTCAAGCCCCTCTCGACGCCGGAACGTCGCGCCATCCACAATTTCCTCGACGGCGCGGTCGACCTCGACGACGTCGTGGGCCGCACCGTACGGCTGCTCGCGCAGCTGACCCGGCAGGTCGCCATCGTGCAGTACCCCTCGCTGACCCGCTCGACGGTGCGGCACGTGGAACTGCTCTCGCTGGCCCCCGCCCGGCTGATGCTCGTGCTCATCACGGACACCGGCCGGGTCGAACAGCGCATGATCGACTGCCCCGCCCCGTTCGGCGAGACCTCTCTCGCCGATCTGCGGGCCCGGCTCAACAGCCGGGTCGTCGGACGCCGCTTCGCGGACGTCCCGCAGCTGGTGCAGGACCTGCCGGAATCCTTCGAGAGCGAGGACCGGGGAACCGTGTCCACGGTGCTCTCCACCCTGCTCGAAACCCTCGTCGAGGAGACGGAGGAGCGGCTGATGATCGGCGGCACCTCCAACCTCACCCGCTTCGGGCACGACTTCCCGGTGATGATCCGGCCGGTGCTGGAGGCACTGGAGGAGCAGGTCGTGCTACTGAAGCTGCTCGGCGAGGCCAAGGACTCGGGCATGACCGTACGTATCGGGCACGAGAACGCCCACGAGGGGCTCAACTCCACGTCCGTCGTCGCGGTCGGCTACGGTTCGGGCGACGAGGCAGTCGCCAAACTCGGCGTGGTCGGACCGACCCGCATGGACTACCCCGGAACGATGGGAGCGGTACGCGCAGTGGCACGTTACGTCGGACAGATCCTGGCGGAGTCGTAAGTGGCCACGGACTACTACGCCGTACTCGGCGTGCGCCGCGACGCATCTCAGGACGAGATCAAGAAGGCATTCCGGCGGCTCGCCCGCGAGCTGCACCCGGATGTGAACCCCGATCCGAAGACCCAGGAGCGGTTCAAGGAGATCAACGCCGCCTACGAGGTGTTGTCGGACCCGCAGAAGAAGCAGGTCTACGACCTCGGCGGCGACCCGCTGTCCGCCTCCGGCGGCGGTGGCGCGGGCGGATTCGGACAGGGTGGCTTCGGCAACTTCTCCGACATCATGGACGCGTTCTTCGGTACGTCGTCGCAGCGCGGGCCCCGTTCGCGCACCCGGCGCGGCCAGGACGCGATGATCCGTCTGGAGATCGATCTCGCCGAGGCAGCGTTCGGCACCACCAAGGACATCCAGGTCGACACGGCCGTCGTCTGTACGACCTGCAGCGGGGAGGGCGCCGCACCCGGTACCTCCGCCCAGACCTGTGACATGTGCCGCGGTCGCGGCGAGGTCTCCCAGGTCACCCGGTCCTTCCTCGGCCAGGTCATGACCTCGCGGCCCTGCCCGCAGTGCCAGGGCTTCGGCACGGTCGTGCCGACCCCGTGCCCGGAGTGCGCCGGCGACGGCCGCATCCGCTCGCGGCGCACGCTCACCGTGAAGATCCCCGCCGGTGTCGACAACGGCACCCGCATCCAGCTCGCGGGCGAGGGCGAGGTCGGCCCCGGCGGCGGCCCGGCCGGAGACCTGTACGTGGAGATCCACGAGCTCTCGCACTCGGTGTTCCAGCGCCGCGGCGACGACCTGCACTGCACGGTCACCATCCCCATGACGGCGGGCGCGCTCGGCACCAAGGTGCCGCTGGAGACGCTCGACGGCCTGGAGGAGGTCGACATCCGGCCGGGCACCCAGTCCGGCCAGTCGGTGCCGCTGCACGGCCGAGGCATCACGCATCTGCGGGGCGGCGGGCGCGGCGACCTGATCGTGCACGTCGAGGTGATGACCCCGACGAAGCTGGACCCGGAGCAGGAGCGGCTGCTGCGCGACCTGGCGAAGATGCGCGGCGAGGAGCGGCCCACCGGCCAGTTCCAGCCCGGCCAGCAGGGGCTGTTCTCCCGGCTGAAGGACGCCTTCAACGGCCGCTGACCGGCCGACGGCGGCCGACCCGGCCCCGCACACCGTTTCCGGACGCCGGACGGACCCGCCCTCGGCGGGCCTGTCCGGCGTCCGCGTGCGTGCGGGCCTGTCCCAGTCGGACAGGGGCTCGGCGTCGACGTCGAGCCGGCGTCCGCGTGCGTGCGGGCCGGTCGGCGTCCGCGGACGAGCCTGCCAGGCGTTCGCGTACGAACCCGTCCGGAGTTCGCGTACGGATCTTGTCCGGCGTTCAGCGCAAAGCGGACCCCGTCCCGCGCGCCCCGCGCCGCGCGGGACGTGACACGATGCGGTCATGTCATCCGCGTTGACCGATCTCTGCCGGTATCCGATCGTGCAGGCCCCGATGGCGGGGGGTGCATCCTGTCCGCAGCTCGTCGCCGCCGTCTGCGCGGCGGGCGGGCTCGGTTTCCTCGCCGCCGGGTACAAGACGGCGGACGGCATGTACAACGAGATCAAGCAGCTGCGCGGGCTGACCGGTCAGCCCTTCGGCGTCAATGTCTTCATGCCGCAGCCGGCGCTCGCCGACCCGAGCGCCGTCGAGGTGTACCGGCACCAGCTCGCGGGCGAGGCCGCCTGGTACGAGACCCCGCTCGGTGATCCGGACTCCGGCGGAGACGACAACTACGACGCCAAACTCGCCATCCTCCTGGAGGACCCGGTCCCGGTCGTCTCGTTCACCTTCGGCTGCCCGACCCGCGACACCCTCGACGCGTTCGCGGGCGTCGGCACGTACACCGTCGTGACGGTCACCACGCCCGAGGAGGCCCAGGCCGCCCAGTGGGCGGGCGCCGACGCGGTCTGCGTCCAGGGCGTCGAGGCGGGCGGCCACCAGTCCACCCACCGCGACGACCCGCAGACCGACGGCGCCGGAATCGGGCTGCTCTCGCTGGTGTCCCAGGTCCGCGAGACCGTGCAGATACCGATCGTCGCCACCGGCGGGCTGATGCGCGGCTCCCAGATCGCCGCGGTGCTCGCCGCGGGCGCGGAGGCGGCGCAGCTCGGCACGGCGTTCCTCATCTGCCCCGAGTCCGGGGCGAGCCCGCTGCACAAGCAGGCCCTGACCAACCCGCTGTTCGTACGGACCGCCCTGACCCGGGCGTTCTCCGGCCGCCCGGCCCGCGGCCTGGTCAACCGGTTCATGCGCGAGCACGGCCCGTACGCCCCCGCCGCCTACCCGCAGATCCACTATCTGACCGCCGGGTTGCGCACGGCGGCGGCGAAGGCCGGGGACGCGCAGGGCATGGCCCTGTGGGCGGGGCAGGGACACCGGATGGCACGCGAGCTGCCGGCCGGCCGGCTGGTCAGGCTGCTCGCCGAAGAACTGGACGCCGCACGGACGGCAGTGAGCACAAGGAGTACGCAGTGACCGCACCGGTCTTCGTCGTCGAACAGGTCCCCGGCGGGCCCGAGTTCGTCCTGGAGGGGCCCGAGGGCCGGCACGCCGTGTCGGTCAAGCGGCTGCACGCCGGGGAGGACGTCGTACTCACCGACGGGCGCGGCCGGTGGACTGAAGGCGTCGTCCTGGCCGCCGAGGGCAAGGACCGGCTCGTCCTCACCGGTCTGACCGGGATCCGGGAGGAGCCCCGGCCCGCTCCCCGCATCACCGTCGTCCAGGCCCTGCCCAAGGGCGACCGGGGCGAGGTCGCCGTGGAGACGATGACGGAGACCGGGGCCGACACGATCGTGCCCTGGCAGGCGTCGCGCTGCATCACGCAGTGGAAGGGCGACCGCGGCCTCAAGTCCCTCGCGAAATGGCGCAACACCGCCCGGGAGGCGGGCAAGCAGTCCCGCCGGGTGCGCTTCCCCGAGGTGGCCGACGCGATGACGACCAAGCAGGTCGCCGCGCTGCTGGCCGCGGCGGACTTCGCCGCCGTCCTGCACGAGGACCGGGAGCACGACAGCGAACCGCTGGCCACGGTCCCGCTCCCCGAACAGGGCGAGATCGTGCTCGTCGTGGGCCCCGAGGGCGGGGTGTCGCCGCAGGAGCTGGCGGCCTTCGCCGCGGCGGGCGCCCGGACCTGCCGGCTCGGCGCGAGCGTGCTGCGCACCTCAACGGCGGGCACGGCGGCGACCGCGCTGCTGCTGGGGCGCACCGGCCGCTGGTCGTGAGGCCGGCGCGCGCCGCGCTCTCAGGCCGACGCGTGCCGCGCTGCGAGGCAGGTGCGCGCCGCGTTGCGAGCCCGGCGCGCGCACCGTCGTGAGGCCGGAGTACGCCCCGTTGTGAGCCTGTCGCGCGCCCCGTCGCGTGCGCCGGAGCCGCTTACGGTTTTGGCCGCAAGCCGTCTACCGCTTCGCGAGCGAACGGTGGGAAGCTGCCCGTATGGGGACATCAAGGGCATGGGGTCAGGGAAGAGAACGGCGCTTTCTGGCCGCGTCCGCACTCGTGGTCGCGGCGGTCGCGGGAGCCGCCGCCTGTGACCCCCAGGGCGGGCTGAACTCCGCGTCCATCGCCGTGACCACCGACCAGGTCGGCACCGGCGCACTGGAACGCAACGGGGTCGACGTGCAGTGGCTGAACTGCACCGCCGGTGTCGACGGGGACCTGGCCGGGGGCGTGCGGCCCTCCGCGTCCGCGCGCCGGATCGCGGACGTCGACTGCACCGGCAAGACCGGGCAGGGCGAGCCCATCAGCCTCACCGGCAAGGTGACCCAGGAGCTCGGCGGGCGCTGCGTGCGCGGGGACCTGACCGCGAAGACCGGCGGGAAGGCCGTTTTTCGGGCGGATGTGCTCGGCAACTGCGACGCCGTCCCGTCGGCCGCCGTGGTGGATCCGCAGCCGGCCGGCGGCGGCCAGGGCGTCCGGCCGGTGGTCACCGTCACGGTGACGGTGACCGAGACACCCATGGGCAAGTGAACCGGCCCGCCCCGCGGCGGCCCGTCGAACTCCGGCCAACCCGCTTACGCGGAGCGTTACCGCGACCTAGGGTGACCGGTGTGACGCAGTCTGCCTACCTCCGATACCCCCATGTCCAGGGCGATTCGATCGCCTTCACCGCCGAGGACGATGTCTGGCTGGCGCCGCTGGACGGCGGCCGAGCCTGGCGCGTCTGTGCCGACAACCGGCCGGTCGCCGGCCCCCGGATATCACCCGACGGCAACTGGGTCGCCTGGACGTCCACCAGGGACGGGGCCCCCGAGGTGCACATCGCACCGGCCGACGGCGGCCCCTCCCGGCGGCTCACCCACTGGGGCGACGCCCGGACCGCCGTGCACGGCTGGACGCCCGAGGGCGAGGTGCTGGTCGTCAGCGCCCAGGGTCAGGCCTCGTTCCGGCGCACCTGGGCCAGGGCCCTGCCGGTCGACGGCGGACCCGCCCGGACCCTGCCGTACGGGCCGGTCGGCTCACTCGCGTACGGGCCCGGCGGCCGGGTCCTGCTGCTCTCGGTCACCATGGGGCGGGAGGCCGTCGCCTGGAAGCGCTACCGGGGCGGCACGGCGGGCAAGCTGTGGATCGAGCGGGAGTCCCCGGCGGACGGTCCGGCGGAGTTCGTACGGCTCCACGCCGACCTCGACGGGAACATCGAATGCCCGATGTGGGTGGGAGAGCGCGTCGCCTTCCTCTCCGACCACGAAGGCGTCGGCGCGCTCTACTCCTCGCTCCCCGACGGCTCCGATCTGCGCCGGCACACCGGCATCGAGGGCTTCTACGCCCGCCACGCGTCCACCGACGGAACCCGCGTCGTCTACGCCTCGGCCGGTGAACTCTGGCTGCTGGACGACCTGGAGGGCGACGGGCCCCGCCGGATCGACGTCCGGCTCGGCGGCCAGCGCGCCGACCTCCAGCCGCACCCCGTGCACGCCGGCAGCCATCTCGACTCCGCGTCCCCGGACCGCACCGGCCGCGGCAGCGCCGTCGGGACGCGCGGCGCCGTCCACTGGGTCACCCACAGCGGGGGCCCGGCCCGCGCGCTCTCCGTCGAACCGGGCGTACGCGCCAGACTGCCCCATGCCTTCCAGGCCGACGGCGACCAGCACGTCGTCTGGGTCACCGACGCCGAGGGCGAGGACGCCCTGGAGTGCGCACCCGCCACCGGAACCGCCCCCGGCGCCGTACCGCGCCGCCTCGCCGCGGGCCGGATCGGCCGGGTCCTCGATCTGGCCCCGGCCCCCGACGGCAGCCGGTTCGCCGTCGCCGCGCACGACGGGCGGATCCTGATCGTCGAGCGGGAGAGCGGCGAGGTCCACGAGGTGGACCGCAGCGAGCACGGCGAAGCCTCCGGCCTCGTCTTCTCGCCCGACTCCTCCTGGCTCGCCTGGTCCCACCCCGGGCCCGATCCGCTCAGCCAGCTCAAGCTCGCCCACCTCGCCGATCTCTCGGTCACCGAGGCCACCCCGCTGCGCTTCAGGGACTTCGCCCCCGCGTTCACCGGCGACGGCAAGCACCTGGCCTTCCTCTCCGAGCGCTCCTTCGACCCGGTCTACGACACCCATGTCTTCGACCTGGCGTTCATCGGCGCCTGCCGCCCGCACCTGCTGACGCTCGCCGCCACCACGCCCTCCCCGTTCGGGCCGCAGCGCCACGGCCGCCCGACCGAGAAGAGCAGCGGCGAGGGCGACCAGGACAACCCGACCGCGCTCCCCGTCACCCGGATCGACCTCGAAGGACTCGCCGACCGG
This sequence comes from Streptomyces sp. NPDC001890, assembly GCF_042891445.1. Taxonomy (NCBI): domain Bacteria; kingdom Bacillati; phylum Actinomycetota; class Actinomycetes; order Kitasatosporales; family Streptomycetaceae; genus Streptomyces; species Streptomyces sp. NPDC001890. The sequence goes on from NZ_JBIATE010000001.1 coordinate 524,314, forward strand.
ATCGTGCCGCTGCCCGTCGAGGCCGCCAGCTACTCCACGCTGCGCGCCGCGAAGGACGGGCTGCTGTGGCTGAACCATCCGGTGACCGGGGTGCTCGACACCAGCGGACCCACCCCCGACGCCCGGCGGCCCGAGACGGTCCTGGAGCGGTACGACCTGGAGAAGCTGCGCTGCGAGGAACTGGCCTCCGGAGTCAGGGACTTCGCGGTCAGCGGGGACGGCAAGCGGGTGGCCATGCAGACCCGGGGCAAGCTGCGCGTCGTACCGTCCGACAGCCGGGTCGCCGCCGATGACGACGACGGCGGCAGCGACGGCGGCGTCACCGTCGACCTCTCCCGGATCCGCCGCACCCTCGAACCGGCCGCCGAATGGCGCCAGATGTACGACGAGGCCGGGCGCATCATGCGGGACAACTACTGGCGCCCCGACATGGGCGGCCTCGACTGGGACGGGGTCCTGGACCGCTACCGCCCGGTGCTGGAGCGGGTCGCCACCCACGACGACCTGATGGACCTGCTCTGGGAGGTGCAGGGGGAGCTCGGCACCTCGCACGCCTATGTGCGGCCGTCCGGCGGCTGGGGCGACGAATCGACCCGGCAGGGGCTGCTCGGTGCCGACATCTCCCGTACGGATGAAGGCAGTTGGCGGATCGACCGGGTCCTGCCGTCCGAGACCTCCGACCCGGAGGCCCGTTCCCCGCTCGCCGCGCCCGGCGTGGCGGTACGCGCCGGGGACACGATCATCGCCGTCGACGGCCGCCCGGTCGACCCGGTGACCGGGCCCGGACCGCTGCTCACCGGCTCGGCGGACAAGCCGGTCGAGCTGACCGTCTCGCCGGTGGACGGCGGCAACGCCCGCCATGTCGTCGTCGTACCGATCGCCGACGAGGAGGCGCTGCGCTACCACGACTGGGTCGCCGGCCGGCGGGCCTATGTGCACGAGCGCTCCGGCGGCCGCCTCGGCTACCTCCACGTCCCCGACATGGCCGGCTCGGGCTGGGCGCAGCTCCACCGGGACCTGCGGGTCGAGGTGGCCCGCGAGGGGCTGGTCGTGGACGTACGGGAGAACCGCGGCGGCCACACCTCGCAGCTGATCGTGGAGAAGCTCGCCCGCCGCATCGTCGGCTGGGACCTGCCGCGCGGCAAGCAGCCGTCCAGCTACCCGCTGGACGCGCCGCGCGGTCCCGTGGTCGCCGTGGCCAACGAGTTCTCCGGCTCCGACGGCGACATCGTGAACGCCGCGATCAAGGCGCTGCGCATCGGACCGGTCGTCGGCACCCGGACCTGGGGCGGCGTGGTCGGCATCGACAGCAAGTACCGCCTGGTGGACGGGACTCTGGTCACTCAGCCCAAGTTCGCGTTCTGGTTCGAGGGGTACGGCTGGGGCGTGGAGAACTACGGGGTCGATCCCGACGTCGAGGTCGTGGTGACACCGCAGGACCATGCGGCGGGGCGGGATCCGCAGTTGGACGAGGCGATCCGGATCGCGCTGGAGTCGCTGGCCGGGACGCCGGCGAAGCGGGCGCCGGAGCTGCCGGAGGCGTAGGGGGTGCGGGGCGGGGGTGCGGGCGGGGGTACGTCTGCGGCGGGTTCGTCGCCCCTGCCCGCCCCTTCCCGTGACCGGGGGCGCCGCCCCCGGAACCCGCTCCTCGATCGCCGAAGGGGCTGGTTTCCGGGCTCCGGAGGGGCTGGACCGCCGGCCCGATACCATGCCGTACAACGATCACCACCACCCAGCGAGGAGTCACCCCATGGCGGGAGAACCGCAGCCCGACTGCCTGTTCTGCAAGATCGTCTCGGGTGAGATCCCGGCCACCATCGTCCGCGAGACCGAGACCACCGTCGCCTTCCGGGACATCAACCCGCAGGCCCCCACCCACGTGCTCGTCATCCCCCGCGTCCACCACCCCGACGCCGCCGCGCTCGCCGCCGCCGAGCCGGACATCGCTGCCGACATACTGCGCGAGGCCGGGCAGGTGGCCGCCGACGAGAAGATCGTGGACACCGGTTACCGGGTCGTCTTCAACACCGGCTCCGGCGCCGGCCAGACCGTCTTCCACGCGCACGCCCACGTCCTGGGCGGCCGCGGACTGCAGTGGCCCCCCGGCTAGAGAGGCCGGTCGCACACCGTGTCCGTACGCGAACTCGTGGTCCTCGGCACCGCCAGCCAGGTCCCGACCAGACACCGCAACCACAACGGCTATCTGCTGCGCTGGGACGGCGAGGGCATCCTCTTCGACCCCGGTGAGGGCACCCAGCGCCAGATGCTGCGGGCCGGTGTCGCCGCGCACGACATCGACCGGATCTGTGTCACGCACTTCCACGGCGACCACTCGCTGGGCCTGGCCGGGGTGATCCAGCGGATCAACCTCGACCAGGTCCCGCACCCGGTCACCGCGCACTACCCGGCGAGCGGGCAGCACTTCTTCGAGCGGCTGCGGTACGCCACCGCCTACCGCGAGTCCGTCGAGCTGACCGAGGCCCCGGTCACCGCCGACGGGGTGCTCGCCACCACCGACACGTACACGCTCAGCACCCACCTGCTCTCGCACCCCGTCGAGTCGTACGGCTACCGGCTCGTCGAGCCCGACGGGCGGCGCATGCTGCCCGCGAAACTGGCCGAGCACGGCATCAAGGGGCCGGACGTCGGCCGGATGCAGCGCGAGGGCGCCATCGGCGGCGTCACGCTCGACGACGTCTCCGAGCGCAGGCGCGGCCAGCGGTTCGCGTTCATCATGGACACGAGGCTCTGCGACGGCGTGCAGGTGCTCGCAGAGGGCTGCGACCTGCTGGTCATCGAGTCGACCTTCCTCGACGAGGACGAACGGCTCGCCACCGACCACGGGCATCTGACCGCCGGCCAGGCGGCCCGGGTGGCCCGGGACGCGGGCGTGCGGCACCTCGTGCTGACACACTTCTCGCAGCGGTACGACGACCCGGCCGCCTTCGAGAACCAGGCCCGCGCCGCGGGGTTCGAGGGCGAACTGACCGTCGCCCGGGACCTCGACCGCGTCCCCGTGCCCAGCCGGCACCTCTGAAGCACCGCCGGAACACATCAGCACCACCGTCTGTGAGCGTGAAAGACCCGTGCCCCTCCCCAAAGCCGAACTCCACCTCCACATCGAAGGCACCCTCGAACCCGAGCTGGCCTTCGCGCTCGCCGCGCGCAACGATGTGGAGCTGCCGTACGCGGACACCGAAGAGCTGCGCACCGCCTACCTCTTCGACGACCTGCAGAGCTTCCTCGACCTGTACTACGCGCTGATGGCGGTGCTCCGGACCGAGCAGGACTTCGAGGAGCTCGCCGACGCGTACCTCGCCCGCGCCGCCGCCCAGGGCGTCCGGCACGCGGAGATCTTCTTCGACCCGCAGGCGCACACCGCCCGGGGCGTCCCGATCGGCACCGTCGTCGAGGGGCTCGGCCGGGCGCTGGACCGCAGCGAGGAGCGGCACGGCATCTCCACCCGGCTGATCATGTGCTTCCTGCGCGACGAGTCCGCCGAGTCGGCGATGGAGACCCTGGAGGCGGCGAAGCCGTATCTGCACCGGATCAGCGCGGTCGGCCTGGACTCGGCGGAGGTCGGCCACCCGCCGGTCAAGTTCCGCGAGGTGTACGAGGCGGCCGCGGCGCTCGGGCTGCGCAGGGTCGCCCACGCCGGCGAGGAGGGCCCGCCCGAGTACATCCGGGAGGCGCTGGACGTCCTCGGGGTCGAGCGCATCGATCACGGGCTGCGCTGCATGGAGGACCCGGAGCTGGTGGAGCGGCTGGTCGCGGACCGGGTGCCGCTCACCCTCTGCCCGCTGTCCAACGTACGGCTGCGCGCCATCGACACCCTGGAGGAGCACCCGCTGCGGGCCATGATGGACGCCGGGCTGCTCTGCACGGTGAACTCCGACGACCCCGCCTACTTCGGCGGATACGTGGGGGACACCTTCCACGCCGTCCGCGAGGCGCTCGGCCTGGACCAGGAGCGGCTGCGCACCCTGGCCCGCAACTCCTTCGAGGCGGCCTTCCTCGACCACGACGAGGAGCGCAGGGCGCGCTATCTGTCCGAGGTCGAGGCGTACGCGTTCGACTGACCGGCCCCGCCCGCCGGGCCTGCCGTCCGGAACGCGGCCCGGACCGGGCGCCTGCGGCGCACCGGCAGGCTGATCTCCGTGACGGCCTGCTCGGGCGCGCCCAGTTTGGGCACGGCGCCCGGCACCGCTCCGGTGGTGACGGCGAGCAGCGCGGCCGGGGCACCGCCCCTGCGGCGCACCGATCCCGGCACCAGCGGACGGCCACCGGTGTGCAGGGCGACGGCCGTGACCGGGGCCGCGACCAGGAGCGTGACGGCGCCCAGGATCAGGCCCATGACCGGGTACCCGGCCTGCTCGGACAGCACACTGCCCAGGACCGGCCCGCAGGCCACCCCGACGGACGAGGCGGAGCCCGCGAGGACCGCCCAGCGGCCGCGTACGTCCAGGGAGGCGGCCAGGCCGATCAGGTACGACAGGACCACGGGGTAGACCGTGTTCCAGAGGATCTCGCCGGTCGCGAACTGGCCCAGGTTCCCGGCCGAGGAGCTGAGCACGATGCTCGCCGCGATGATCACGGTGCCCATGCCGATCGGCACCGCCCGGCCGAGCCGGGCGCCCAGCATCCCGGCGCCCATCACCCCGAGCAGACCCGCACCGAGCGCGGCGGCGAACACCGCGCCGATGGTGACCTCGGAGAGCCCGACCTGGGACACCCCGATCCGGCTGCTGACGCCCCACAGCGCGTTCTGCGCCATCGACCAGACGAGCATGCCGCCCGCGAGCACCAGACCGGAACGGCGGTGCGGCAGCCGGCCGGCCACCGGGGCGGCCGGTCCCGTGGGCGTGACGCCGCCGAGCCGCGTGGTGGCGGGCCAGACGAGCAGGGCGACCAGGGCGATCGAGGCGAACGGCAGCCGGTGGCCGCCGCCGAGGTGCGGGATCGTCAGATAGAGGGCGCCCGCCGTCGCGGAGACGCTCAGCAGCCCGAGCGACGAGGTCCGGTGCGGATCGCGCTGGGCGGCGATGCCCGCGGCGGCCACCGCGGTCGCCGTACCGGAGCCGAAGCCGCCGATCATCGCACCCATGACCACCAGCGGCACCGACCCGGCCAGGGCGGCGCAGCCGTATCCCACCACGGCCAGCACCAGCCCGATCCGGGCCGGCCGCCGCGGCCCGTACGTCTCGACCCGGCCCGCCAGCGTGAACCCGGCGGTCGCCGAACTCAGCAGCAGGGCACTGCCGACCAGGCCGGCCTGCGCCGTACTGAGACCGAGATAGACGGAGAGCCGCCCGACGATGGTGGGGAGCAGATAGGCGGCGAGGTAACCGGCGGTGAACACGGCGACCAGGGGCCACGCGGCGCGAGGGCGCGAGGACATGGGCGTTCCTGAAGACATGCCTGGGACGGCAGAGAAGGCAGGGGAGGGCAATGCGGGAAATACGGGGAATTCGGGCCACTCTTCGGTAACCGTCACCGACGGGGCTCGCGGGCCAATTTGTATCAACTGCGCCCAGTCGACCGAAAGCCACCCCAGTGTGATCTGGGTCACATATGCGTTTGCCTTCCGGAGGTCCGGGTAGCAGCGCATGTTTATGCAGGTCGGGGCCCCTGTGCGAGGTGTCGGAACGGGGCCTTCGCGACCGGAGGGCGCGTGCCCTCCGGATGCGGCGGTGAAATCGGGCACACTGGCCGGATCTGCCACGACCGGGGAGTGCAAGGTGAGTACAGACATCCCAGGGGACATCCCAGCGGACGTTCCAGCGGGCATCCCAGGTATCGACCCACTGGACGGGCTGCGCGCCCCGCAGGACCCGGCCTGCGACGTCTTCCTCACCGGCACGGTCTTCCTCGACATCATCTTCACCGGCCTCGACAGCGCCCCGGTGCGCGGCACCGAGTCCTGGGCACGCGGCATGGGCTCCAGCCCCGGCGGGGTCGCCAACATGGCGACCGCCCTGGCGAGACTCGGGCTGCACACCTCACTGGCCGCCGCGTTCGGCGACGACCACTACGGGGAGTACTGCTGGGATGCCCTGGAGCAGGGCGAGGGCATCGACCTGTCCATGTCGCACACCGTCCCCGGCTGGCACTCGCCGGTGACCGTCTCGATGGCGTACGAGGGCGAGCGGACGATGGTCTCGCACGGCCACGAGGCCCCCGGCCCCGCGGTCCCCGCCGGAGAACCGGCGTTCCCGTGCTGCCCGCCGCGCGCGCGGGCCGCCGTCGCCTCGCTCGCCCCCGGCCGCAGCGAGCCCTGGGTCGCCACCGCGGCCCGCAACGGCGCCCGGATCTTCGCCGACGTCGGCTGGGACGACACCGGCCGCTGGGACCTGGACGCCCTCACCGACCTGGAGCACTGCCAGGCCTTCCTGCCCAACGCGGAGGAGGCGATGCGCTACACCCGCACCGACTGCCCGCGCGCCGCCGCCCACGCCCTGGCCGAGCGTGTGCCGCTCGCCGTCGTCACCCTGGGCGCGGAGGGCGCCTACGCGGTGGACTCGGCGACCGGGGCGAGCGCCGAGGTGCCCGCGATCGAGGTCGAGGCGCTCGACCCGACCGGCGCGGGCGACGTCTTCGTCGCCGGTTTCGTCACCGGAACCCTGGCGGACTGGCCGCTGGCCGACCGGCTGGCCTTCGCCGGACTGACCGCGGCGCTCTCGGTCCAGGAGTTCGGCGGATCGCTGTCGGCGCCGGGCTGGGCGGAGATCGCCGCCTGGTGGCAGCAGATCCGTACCGTCGCCGACCAGGACCCGGCCGCGCTCCAGCGGTACGCCTTCCTGGACGAGCTGCTGCCCGCCGCCAGCCGGCCCTGGCCGCTGCGCCGGGCGGTCCCGACGATCGGCTTCCGCCACCCCGCCTGACCGACGGGCCCGCCCGCTCGCCCACCCGCTCGCCCGTTCGCGAGCCTGTGCGAAAAAGCCCTCGGTGTTGTCGGTGCGGAGTCGTAGGCTTGGTAATCCGAGAGGTTGTCGATCGGCGAGGACCTTGCAACGGGAGGTATGTGCAGGCCACAGAGCCGGCCCATGACTCAGACACCCACAGCCCAGACCCCTGCGCCGAGGCAGGCGCGAGCCCACTTCACCGTCCCTGCCAGCCATCCGATGGTGACCGTTCTGGGCTCAGGCGACGCCTTGCTGCGCGTGATCGAGACGGCCTTCCCGGCGGCCGACATCCACGTCCGGGGAAACGAGGTCAGCGCCGCCGGAGACGCGACGGAAGTCGCGCTGATCCAGCGCCTGTTCGACGAGATGATGCTGGTGCTCCGCACCGGTCAGCCGATGACGGAGGACGCAGTGGAACGCTCGATCGCCATGCTCAGGGCGACTGAGAACGGCGAGGGGGACGGCGAGGAGACCCCGGCCGAGGTGCTCACCCAGAACATCCTCTCCAGCCGCGGTCGCACGATCCGCCCCAAGACGCTCAACCAGAAGCGGTACGTCGACGCGATCGACAAGCACACGATCGTCTTCGGCATCGGCCCCGCCGGTACCGGCAAGACCTATCTCGCCATGGCGAAGGCCGTCCAGGCCCTGCAGTCCAAGCAGGTCAACCGGATCATCCTGACCCGTCCCGCCGTCGAGGCGGGCGAGCGGCTCGGCTTCCTGCCCGGCACGCTCTACGAGAAGATCGACCCGTACCTGCGCCCGCTCTACGACGCGCTGCACGACATGCTCGACCCCGACTCGATCCCGCGGCTGATGGCGGCGGGCACGATCGAGGTGGCGCCCCTGGCGTACATGCGCGGCCGCACGCTCAACGACGCGTTCATCATTCTCGACGAGGCGCAGAACACCAGCGCCGAGCAGATGAAGATGTTCCTGACCCGGCTCGGATTCGACTCGAAGATCGTCATCACCGGTGACGTCACCCAGGTCGACCTGCCGAACGGCACCAAGAGCGGTCTGCGCCAGGTCCAGGAGATCCTGGAGGGCGTCGAGGACGTGCACTTCTCCCGGCTCACCTCCCAGGATGTCGTCCGGCACAAGCTCGTCGGCCGTATCGTCGACGCGTACGAGAAGTACGACAACCGAGACAGCCACAAACGGAAGTAGTCGCAGCGCACCATGTCGATCGACGTCAACAACGAGTCCGGAACCGAGGTCGACGAGCAGGCGATCCTCGACATCGCCCGCTACGCGCTCGCGCGGATGCGGATCCACCCGCTCTCCGAGCTCTCGGTGATCGTGGTGGACACCGACGCCATGGAACAGCTCCACATCCAGTGGATGGACCTTCCGGGCCCGACCGATGTCATGTCCTTCCCGATGGACGAGCTGCGTCCGCCGGCCAAGGACGACGAGGAGCCCCCGCAGGGGCTCCTCGGTGACATCGTGCTCTGCCCGGAGGTCGCCAAGAAGCAGGGCGAGGACGCGGAGACCCGGCACTCCATGGACGAGGAGCTCCAGCTCCTCACCGTCCACGGAGTGCTGCACCTCCTCGGGTACGACCACGAGGAGCCGGACGAGAAGGCCGAGATGTTCGGGCTCCAGGCCGCGATCGTCGACGGCTGGCGCGCCGAGCACGGTCTGACCGGGCCGTCGCCCGCCCCCACCGTCTCGTGAGCGTTCCTCTCGTTCTCGGGGCCGTTCTGCTGGTCGTCGTCGGCTGGCTGGCGGCCTGCGCGGAGGCGGGCATCGCCCGGGTCTCCAGCTTCCGGGCCGCCGAGGCGGTCCGCTCCGGGCGGCGCGGCAGCGGGAAGCTGGAACAGGTCGCGGCGGACCCGACCCGCTATCTCAACGTCGCCCTGCTGGTGCGGGTCGCCTGCGAGATGTCGGCCGCGGTGCTCGTCACGTACGCCTGCCTGAAGGAGTTCCCGGAGACCTGGCAGGCGCTGGCCGTCGCCATGGGCGTGATGGTCCTCGTCTCCTATGTCGCCATCGGGGTGTCGCCGCGCACCATCGGCCGCCAGCACCCGCTGAACACGGCCACGGCCGCGGCGTACGTGCTGCTGCCGCTGGCCAGGGTCATGGGCCCGGTCCCGCAGCTGCTGATCCTCATCGGCAACGCGCTGACCCCGGGCAAGGGGTTCCGCAAGGGCCCGTTCGCCAGCGAGGCGGAACTGCGCGCGATGGTCGACCTCGCCGAGGCGGAGTCGCTGATCGAGGACGAGGAGCGCCGCATGGTGCACTCCGTCTTCGAGCTCGGTGACACGCTCGTGCGCGAGGTCATGGTGCCGCGGACGGACCTGGTCTGTATCGAGCGCTACAAGACGATCCGGCAGGCGCTGACGCTGGCGCTGCGCTCCGGTTTCTCGCGGATCCCGGTCACCGGGGAGAACGAGGACGACATCGTCGGCATCGTGTATCTCAAGGACCTGGTCCGCAAGACCCACATCAACCGCGAGTCGGAGGCCGATGTGGTCTCCACCGCGATGCGGCCGGCGTCCTTCGTGCCCGACACCAAGAACGCCGGCGACCTGCTGCGCGAGATGCAGCAGGAACGCAACCACGTCGCCGTCGTGATCGACGAGTACGGCGGCACGGCCGGCATCGTCACCATCGAGGACATCCTCGAAGAGATCGTCGGCGAGATCACCGACGAGTACGACCGCGAGCTCCCGCCCGTCGAGGAGCTGGGGGACGACTGCTTCCGGGTGACCGCGCGCCTCGACATCGGCGACCTCGGGGAGCTGTTCGGCCTCGACGAGTACGACGACGAGGACGTGGAGACCGTCGGTGGTCTGCTGGCCAAGGCGCTGGGGCGGGTCCCGATCGCCGGGGCCTCGGCCGTCGTCGACCTGCCCGACGGCCGCCGGCTGCGGCTGACCGCGGAGTCCCCGGCCGGCCGCCGCAACAAGATCGTCACGGTGCTGGTGGAGCCCGTGGCGGCCCAGGGGGAGGACGAGGGATGACACCGGAGCAGCTGCGGGCGTTCTGCCTGGAGTTCAACGCGAGCGCCGAGGAGTTCCCGTTCGGGCCGGAGGCCTCCGTCTTCAAGGTGCTCGGCAAGATGTTCGCGCTCAGCGCGCTGGACGCCCGGCCGCTGACGGTGAACCTGAAGTGCGACCCGGACGAGGCGGTGCGGCTGCGGGAGAAGTACGACGCGGTGGTGCCGGGCTGGCACATGAACAAGCGGCACTGGAACACGGTGACGGTGTCCGGGGTGCCGGACCGGGTGCTCCGCGAGCTGATCGAGGACTCCTACGACCTGGTGGTGGCGGGGCTGCCGAAGGCGGACCGGCTGCGGCTCGACCGGCCGTAGGGGCCGTCCCGTGCGCGTGCCCCTGAGCCCGGTTCGTATGCTCGGCACATGACTGAGAGCACCGACCTCGGCCCCGAGGACCGCAAGATCGTCACGCTGGCGCGCAGCGCCCGCGCCCGCAACGGTGTGCCGGAGGGCGCGGCCGTACGGGACGAGACCGGACGCACGTATGTCGCGGGCACCGTACGGCTGGAGTCGCTGAAGCTCAGCGCGCTGCAGACCGCCGTGGCCATGGCCGTGGCCAGCGGGGCCACTTCCCTGGAGGCCGCCGCGGTCGTCTCCGAGGCCGAGACTCCCTCCGACGAGGACCGCGCCGCGGTACGGGACCTGGGCGGCCCGGACACCCCCGTCCTGCTCGCCGGGCCCGACGGCACCCTGCGGGTCAGCGTGACGGCGGGCTGAGCCCTCCACCCGGCCCCGCGGCAGGATCCGCACCCGGCGTCCGCCCGCCGGGTGCGGATCTTGACAGCATCTGATGGGTCATCAGCCGACGTGTTCCGCTCCCATTGACTTCTTCGGGGCCGAATCCGTCAATGGGCCCCCGTCGGCGCGGAGAGCCGCTGCGCCGCATCCGCAGGAGGGGGCTCCATGCGTCCGACCGTCCGAAGAATCAGCATGCGAAGATCCGGCGTCCGAAGACGGCCCGGACACCGCCACCGCTGGGCCGCCGCGCTCGGCGTCGGCGCGCTCGTCGTGGCCGGGGGAGGGGGGCTCGCGGCCCCCGCACAGGCCATGGTCACCGCCTCGGTGCCGGTGGACTTCCCCACCCACTGCATCCCGCCGGCCATCGCGGGCATCCCGCCGATCGACGGTCCGACGAAGGCCTCGATCACCGTCGACAACGCCGCCCCGAAGGTGGGCGACACGGTCACGGTCACGTACACCGTCGTCTCGGCCGCCGCGAGCAACCCGGTCGATCTGGCACTGCCCGCCGACATCATGACGCCGACCGGCAAGGTCACTCTCGGCGGTGCGCAGAGCGCGAGCGTCACCGTCGCGGGCCCGAAGAAGAACGACCCGGTACCCGGCAAGGGCACCTTCCCGTCGTTCTCGATGACCGGCACCTTCACGGTCACGGCGCCCGGCTCGATCACCCTGTCGCCCGGTGACTACAACATCCACACCAGCTACATCATGGAGCTGGACACACCCTGCACCGTGATCGACCCGCCCGCTCCCGTCTCCGAGACGATCATCGCGACGGACGACGGCGGCCAGGTCAACGAGCGGGCCATCCAGCTCGGGGCCGCGTCCGGCAAGGCGGGCGACGAGGTCACCGTCACCGGGTCGAAGTTCACCCCGGGCGCGGACATCACCCTCGCCGGCCGGACCGGTGACACCCAGACCGCCGACACGGCCACCGTGAAGGCGGACGACTCCGGCGGCTTCAGCGGCCGGCTTGCCGTCAACGACCCGGCGACCACCGGCATCGTCGCCTACGAGGGCGGCGCCTGGGACCCGGCCAAGGGCGCCGGACCGCAGGCCTACACCGTCACCGGTGGCGGCGGTGAGACCCCGGACGGCAGCCAGCGGCTCAACACCTCCATCAAGGCGGGCACGCTCTCCATGCTCCAGGCCGGGGACAGCGTCGAGATGTCGGCGGTCGACTTCGGCCGGGGCGGCGCCTCCCGCGGCTCCTTGCAGACGGTGACGGTCGAGGACTTCCGCGGTGGCCCCGCGGGCTGGTCCCTGACCGGAAAGGTCACCGACTTCCAGGGCCCCGGCGGCGCGACGATCGGCGCGTCCGCGCTCTCCTGGACCCCGGTCTGCGCGACGAAGCCCGGCAGCCCGAGCACCTGCGCGGCGGGTTCCGAGGGGTCGGTCGGCAGCGCGGGCGCCACGCTGGCGTCCACGCCGAACGGGGCCGTCACCGGCGGCGAGTTCACCGTCGACGCCCGGCTCGCGCTGAACGTACCGGCGTACACCGCCCCCGGCGCGTACTCCGGCGTGCTCACCCTCACCCTCACGTGAGCGAGCTCACCCGCACCCTCATGTGACCGAGCGCTCCTGAGCAACCGGCGTTCCGGGCGCGCACCCGCCCGGACCGTCCGTCCCGACCACCACCCGGGGGTTTCGCACCGTGCGCAACATCTACGTACTGCTCCTGGCCGGCGTCCTCCTGCTGACCGGCGCGCCCGCCGCCGGCGCCGCGGACAACGGCAGCTGGTCGGTCTACCCGGCCACCGGACGGGCCGGTCAGCGCCCGTACTTCTACCTCTCGGCCGACCCCGGCGCCACGCTCCACGACAAGGTCACCGTCACCAACAAGACGGACCGGCCGCAGACCTTCCGGCTGTACGCCGCCGACGCCTACAACACCGCACGCGACGGCGGCTTCGCCGTCCGGACCCGCGACGAGAAGCAGCGCTCGATCGGCGCCTGGGCGAGGACCGGCCGCGACCGGGTCACCGTGAAGCCGCACGGCTCGGTCACCGTCCCGGTCACCATCGCCGTCCCCGGCAACGCCGAACCGGGCGACCACCCCGGCGCGCTCGTCGCGCTCGACGAGCGCATCGACCCCGCCGACGCCGGTGCCGTCGCCGTCGGCATCCAGAAGGCGGTCGGCGCCCGGATCTATCTGCGGGTGAACGGTCCGACCATGCCCGCGCTCTCCGTGGACGACATCCGGGTCGAGCACACCCAGCCGCTGGTCCCCGGCACCGGGAAGAGCCGGGCCGTCATCTCGTACACGCTCCGCAACCGGGGCAACGTCACCCTCAGCCCCAAGGTCGCCCTCAAGGCCGAGGGACTCTTCGGCCGCACCCTGCTCGCCCGCGACCTGAAGAAGATCCCCTCCGAGCTGCTGCCCCGCCAGGAGGTCCGGCTGACCGAGCAGTGGGCCGGCGCGCCGCAGCTGGAATGGGGCGAGATCCGGCTGACCGCGAGCGCCCGCGAGACCCGCGAGTCCGCCACCGCCTCGTACTTCGCCCTGCCCTGGCTGGTGGCCGGGATCCTGCTGGTGATCGTCGGCGGCGGTACGGGGCTGTGGATACGGGCCCGCCGCGGCCGTACCCGCACCGCCTGAGACGACATCCGACAGGCCCCGCCGCGGCCCTTGGTGCGGCGGGGCCGCCGGGATCGGGGACAATGGGCGCCATGAGCGTTCGACCTGACACAGATGCCGCCGCGCAGCAGGCCGCGGGCAAGGCCCCCCACCGGGCCGGTTTCGCCTGCTTCGTGGGCCGCCCCAACGCGGGCAAGTCCACCCTCACGAACGCTCTGGTCGGCCAGAAGGTGGCGATCACCTCCAACCGGCCGCAGACCACCCGGCACACCGTGCGCGGCATCGTGCACCGCGACGACGCGCAGCTGATCCTGGTCGACACTCCCGGGCTCCACAAGCCGCGCACGCTGCTGGGCGAGCGGCTCAACGACGTCGTGCGCACCACCTGGGCCGAGGTCGACGTCATCGGCTTCTGCCTGCCCGCCGACCAGAAGCTCGGCCCCGGCGACAAGTACATCGTCAAGGAACTCGCGGGCATCAAGAAGACCCCGAAGATCGCCATCATCACCAAGACCGACCTGGTCGACTCCAAGCAGCTCGCCGAACAGCTGCTGGCCGTCTCCCGCCTCGGCGAGGAGCTCGGCTTCGAGTGGGCGGAGATCATTCCGGTCTCCGCGGTCAAGGACACGCAGGTCGGTCTGCTGGGCGACCTGATCGCCCCGCTGCTCCCCGAGAGCCCGCCGCTCTACCCGGAGGGCGACCTCACCGACGAGCCCGAGATGGTCATGGTCGCGGAGCTGATCCGCGAGGCCGCGCTCGAAGGCGTACGGGACGAGCTGCCGCACTCCATCGCGGTCGTCGTCGAGGAGATGCTGCCGCGCGAGGGCCGCCCGGCGGACAAGCCGCTGCTCGACATCCACGCCAACGTCTACATCGAGCGCCCGAGCCAGAAGGGCATCATCATCGGCCCGAAGGGCAAGCGGCTGAAGGACGTCGGCACCAAGTCCCGCAAGCACATCGAGGCGCTGCTCGGCACTCCGGTCTTCCTGGACCTCCATGTGAAGGTCGCGAAGGACTGGCAGCGCGATCCCAAGCAGCTGCGCAAGCTGGGGTTCTGAGCCGGGTCGCGGGCTCAGGGCGTGCCCCGCGGAGCCGGTCTCACGCGCCTTCCTTCAGAACGCGTGAGACCAGAGCCCGCTGGGCGTCGGTCAGTCTCGGGTCCGCGCAGTGGACCGTACGGTCGCCGACCGTGATCCGGTACCGGAAGCCGTCCGGCACCCCCTTGGGCGGGGTGTCGTGGCCCGCGGCCAGCGCCGACTCGGCCAGCGCCTCCCACTCCGGGGCGTCGTCCCGCCCGGCGGTGTCGACCTCGCTGTGGCGTGCGATGCCGGCGAAGCCGCCGGTCCTGCTGACCTGAATCCGCATGCGATGCCCTCCGACGCCGGACGCCCGTGACCTACGCGGTCGGTACGCCCACTTCCGACCATGCCTTCAGGACGGCCTCGGCCTCGTCGCCCTCGCCGAAGCGGCTGCGGGCCGCGGCGACCGTCAGCCGGGCGAAGGACGCGAAGTCCGCGTCCACTGCCAGTTGACCACCTGTGAGCACATCGAACCAGAGCTGCCCGGCCCGCTCCCACGCATTGCCGCCGAGCGCCGTCGCCAGCAGATAGAACGCGCGGTTGGGAATGCCCGAGTTGAGGTGCACCCCGCCGTTGTCCTCGCTGGTGTGGATGTAGTCCTCCATCTTCGCGGGCTGCGGGTCCTTGCCCAGCACGTCGTCGTCGTACGCCGTGCCCGGTGCCTTCATCGAGCGCAGCGCGACGCCCTGGACGCGGGGTGCGAGCAGCCCGGCGCCGATCAGCCAGTCGGCCTGGTCGGCGCTCTGGCCCAGCGAGTACTGCTTGACCAGGGAGCCGAAGACGTCGGACATGGACTCGTTGAGCGCCCCGGACTGGCCGTAGTAGCTCAGATTGGCGGTGTACTGGGTCAGGCCGTGGGCCAGCTCGTGGCCGATCACGTCGATGGCGACGGTGAAGTCGAGGAAGATCTCGCCGTCCCCGTCGCCGAAGACCATCTGCTCGCCGTCGAAGAAGGCGTTGTTGTACTTCTCGTCGTAGTGCACGGAACCGATCAGCGGCAGTCCGTTGCCGTCGATCGAACTGCGGCCGTACGCCTTGAGCAGCAGTTCGAAGGTGGCGCCGAGCCCCGCGTACGCGCGGTTGACGCTCGCGTCCTTCGTCGGGTCCTGGCCCTCGGAGCGGACCTTGGCGCCGGGCAGCTGGGTGCCGTTGCGGCAGTCGTACAGGAGGCGCTCGGGCTTGTCGGACGCCTCCCCGGCGGGGGCGACGGGCACGGTGACGACCGTGGCCATCTGACGCCGGGTGCGGCGGGCCGCGTCGCCCTCCAGGGTGCGGCGGGCGGGACCGGCGAGATCGGGGTTGTCGGACTGCGACAGCCTGTCGAGGACCTGGGGCGGCACGATCGTGCAGAAGACGGGGTGGAATCCGTGCTGTGACTGAGGGTGCATACCACCGACTGTGGCAGCAGGTAATCGCGTTGTCACTGGTTGCGATCAGGATTGACGAAATGGAGTGATCGGTCACGGTTGGGCGTTTCCTGCGCCCGGTCCCGCATACTGATACGGGACCGACGTACCAGGCGCCACTCGGTTAGTCTCGTCGCATCATGCGTTTCGGGCTGCTTCTTCTTAGCTGCCGCGGCGAGGGCCTGTAGTCGTAGGCCGACCCCCTCCCCGCGGAGTCTTGTGTTGCAGCGACACAGTCGGCCGACCCAATGGTTGGACCCCGAGGAGCCGTACGCCATGACCGCCGCAAATCCCGCTCAGTCCCCCGCTGAAACCGCTGTCGGCCGTCCGACGCCGATCACCAACGCGACTCAGCTGCAGAAGCCGTCCGGGATGCCGATCCACAAGTACGGCGGCTACGAGGCCGTCGACATCCCGGACCGCACCTGGCCGGACAACCGGATCACGGTCGCGCCCCGCTGGCTCTCCACCGACCTGCGCGACGGCAACCAGGCACTGATCGACCCGATGTCGCCGGCCCGCAAGCGCGAGATGTTCGATCTGCTCGTACGCATGGGCTACAAGGAGATCGAGGTCGGCTTCCCGTCTTCCGGCGAGACCGACTTCGCGTTCGTCCGCTCCATCATCGAAGAGGGCGCGATCCCCGAGGACGTGACGATCTCCGTCCTGACCCAGGCCCGCGAGGACCTGATCGAGCGGACCGTCGAGTCCCTCGTCGGCGCCCGCCGCGCCACCGTGCACCTGTACAACGCGACGGCGCCCACCTTCCGCCGGGTCGTCTTCCGCGGCTCCAAGGACGACATCAAGCAGATCGCCGTGGACGGCACCCGGCTGGTCATGGAGTACGCGGAGAAGCTGCTGGGCCCGGAGACGATCTTCGGCTACCAGTACAGCCCCGAGATCTTCACCGACACCGAGCTGGACTTCGCCCTGGAGGTCTGCGAGGCGGTCTGTGACGTCTGGCAGCCCGAGGAGGGCCGCGAGATCATCCTCAACCTGCCCGCCACCGTGGAGCGTTCGACGCCGTCCACGCACGCGGACCGGTTCGAGTGGATGTCGCGCAATCTGTCGCGCCGCGAGTTCGTCTGCCTGTCGGTCCACCCGCACAACGACCGCGGCACCGCCGTCGCCGCCGCCGAGCTGGCCATCATGGCCGGTGCGGACCGGATCGAGGGCTGCCTGTTCGGCCAGGGCGAGCGCACCGGCAACGTCGACCTGGTGACCCTGGGCATGAACCTGTTCTCGCAGGGCGTCGACCCGCAGATCGACTTCTCGCAGATCGACGAGATCCGCCGCACCAGCGAGTACTGCAACCAGATGGAGGTCCACCCGCGCCACCCCTACGCGGGCGACCTGGTCTACACCGCCTTCTCCGGCTCCCACCAGGACGCCATCAAGAAGGGCTTCGACGCCATGGAGGCCGACGCGGCCGCCCGGGGCAAGACGGTCGACGACATCGAGTGGGCGGTGCCGTACCTGCCGATCGACCCGAAGGACGTCGGCCGCAGCTACGAGGCCGTCATCCGGGTCAACTCGCAGTCCGGCAAGGGCGGAATCGCCTATGTCCTGAAGAACGACCACAAGCTGGATCTGCCGCGCCGGATGCAGATCGAATTCTCCCGGATCATTCAGGCCAAGACGGATGCCGAGGGCGGCGAGGTCACGCCGACGCAGATCTGGTCCACGTTCCGCGACGAGTACCTGCCGAACCCGGAGAACGCTGCGGCTCGATGGGGGCGCGTACAGATCCGCACCGGCCAGTCGACGACCGGCTCCGACGGCAAGGACACGATCACCGTCGAGGCGACCGTGGACGGCACGGACACCGTGCTGACCGGCACCGGCAACGGACCGATCTCCGCGTTCTTCGAAGCGCTGCAGGCCATCGGCATCGACGCGCGTCTGCTGGACTACACCGAGCACACCATGAGCGAGGGCGCCAGCTCCCAGGCCGCCTCGTACATCGAGTGCGCGATCGACGGAAAGGTCCTGTGGGGCATCGGCATCGACGCCAACACCACCCGGGCCTCGCTGAAGGCGGTCGTCTCCGCGGTGAACCGCGCCACCCGCTGATCCGCCGCCCGCGAGGGCGCGCGGCCGCACGGCCGAGAACCCCGTCCACCCGCTTCCGGGGGGCGGGGTTCGGCCATCTCCGGGCGGTTGTGACGGGCGAGGTACTGACGCCGCATCACGACTGTGGTTAACATCACGTTCACACGGCAATGTTGCCGGAGGGGGCACCTCCCGTGCCTTTCGGGCTGCGGGGGAGTTACGGAGGTGTGCGACGTGCGGCCAGGCCTGGGACAACGCGCCATGAAGCTGCGTATCTGCGGCATCCGCACCGTCTGGGACCCCGTCGGCGACGGGGAGTTCTTCTGCCCCGGCTGCGGCGGCGACCGCAACTACCGCCGTCTCACCGGCCGTCGGCGCTTCGCGGTGCTCGGCGTGCCGATGCTGCGGCGCGGCACCGTGGGCCCCGTCGTCGAATGCGCCGCCTGCCGCGAGCACTTCGGCACCGACGCGCTCGACCACCCCACCACCACCCGGCTCTCCGCCATGCTCCGGGACGCCGTCCACACCGTCGCGCTCGGCGTTCTCGCGGCCGGCGGCACCACCTCCCGCCCGGTGCTGGAGACCGCGGCCGGCATCGTGCGCGGCGCCGGGTTCGAGGACTGCACCGAGGAGCAGCTCTGCACCGTCGTCGAGGTCCTCGCCGCCGACACCGGTCACGGCTCCGCCTTCGACCCCGCGGCCGAGGCGTGCGGAGCGGCCCTCGCCATCGAACTGCACGAGGCGCTGGAACCCCTCGCCCCGCACTTGGCCCCCGCCGGACGTGAATCGATTCTGCTTCAGGGCGCCCGGATCGCCCTCGCCGACGGCCCGTACGGACCGGCCGAGCGCGAGGTGCTGACCACGGTCGGCGGCGCGCTCCAGCTCTGCGCCCAGGACACCGCCCGACTGCTCGCCGAGGCGGCGCGCACGCCCTCCTGACGGCCCCGGACGGGGCCGGGGGCCCCGCGGGCCGTCCCCGTACCGGACAATGGACGCATGAGCTTGTTCCGGGACGACGGCGTGGTGCTGCGCACGCAGAAGCTGGGCGAGGCCGACCGGATCATCACGATCCTGACCCGCGGCCACGGCCGGGTACGCGCCGTCGCACGCGGGGTGCGCCGCACGAAGTCCAAGTTCGGGGCACGGCTGGAACCCTTCTCCCACGTCGACGTGCAGTTCTTCGCCCGGGGCAGCGAACTGGTCGGCCGCGGGCTGCCGCTCTGCACCCAGAGCGAGACGATCGCTCCGTACGGCGGCGGCATCGTCACCGACTACGCCCGCTACACCGCCGGCACCGCGATGCTGGAGACCGCCGAGCGGTTCACCGACCACGAGGGCGAGCCCGCCGTCCAGCAGTACCTGCTGCTCGTCGGCGGACTGCGCACCCTGGCCCGCGGTGAACACGAGCCGCATCTCATCCTCGACGCCTTCCTGCTGCGCTCGCTCGCAGTCAACGGCTACGCACCCAGCTTCGAGGACTGCGCCAAGTGTGGAATGTCCGGACCGAACCGGTTCTTCTCGGTCGCGGCGGGCGGCGTCATATGCGGCGACTGCCGGGTGCCCGGCAGCGTCGTACCCTCGGCTGAGGCCGTCACGCTGCTGAGCGCGCTGCTCAGCGGCGACTGGGAGACGGCGGACGCGTGCGAGCCGCGTCATGTCAGGGAGGGGAGCGGGCTGGTGTCCGCCTATCTGCACTGGCATCTGGAGCGCGGGCTGCGCTCACTGCGGTACGTAGAGAAGTGACACAGGCAGATCAGGCACAGGGAGCGAGACAGTTCATGGCAGTACGCGGGATGCTCGGCGGCCGTAACCGGCGCGACTACAAGACCCCGGAGCCGCACCCCTCCGGTGCCACGCCCCCGAAGATCCCGGGCGAGCTGGTGCCCAAGCACGTGGCCGTCGTGATGGACGGCAACGGCCGCTGGGCCAAGGAGCGCGGCCTCCCGCGCACCGAGGGCCACAAGGTCGGCGAGGGCGTCGTCATGGACGTCCTCAAGGGCTGCATCGAGATGGGCGTCAAGAACCTCTCGCTGTACGCGTTCTCCACCGAGAACTGGAAGCGGTCCCCGGAGGAGGTGAAGTTCCTGATGAACTTCAACCGGGACGTGATCCGCCGCCGCCGCGACGAGATGGACGAACTGGGCATCCGCATCCGCTGGGTCGGCCGCATGCCCAAGCTGTGGAAGTCCGTGGTCCAGGAGCTCCAGGTCGCCCAGGAGCAGACCAAGGACAACGACAAGATGACGCTGTACTTCTGCGTCAACTACGGCGGTCGGGCCGAGATCGCCGACGCCGCGCGGCGTATCGCCGAGGACGTCGCGGCCGGGAAGCTGGACCCGTCCAAGGTCAACGAGAAGACCTTCGCGAAGTACATCTACTACCCGGACATGCCGGACGTCGACCTCTTCGTCCGTCCCAGCGGCGAGCAGCGCACGTCCAACTACCTGATCTGGCAGAGCGCCTACGCCGAGATGGTCTTCCAGGACGTGCTCTGGCCGGACTTCGACCGCCGTGACCTGTGGCGGGCCTGTCTGGAGTTCGCCCAGCGCGACCGGCGCTTCGGCGGCGCGGTCGAGGCGGGGACCGCCGGAGGGGCCGGCTGACCCTGCCGTTACGATTCCGCCCCATGACGACTCAGGGGTGGGACGTGGAGGGTGCCGTGGTCGAGCTGGAGTACCAGCCGACCACGGCCGATTTCGCGGAGGCGCTGAACGCCCGCGCGAAGATCAGTACGAGTGGCCGCCTGCAGCGCAAGCTGTTGATCCTGATGCCGGCGCTGGCCGTGCTGATGGCCATCACGGTCGCGAGCGGCCGGAAGGGGCCGGGGGCGCCCTTCTGGGTGGCGATCGTCGCCGTGATGCTGACCGTGATCCTGACGCCCTGGCTCCAGAGCCGGCAGCTGTACCGGTTCGCGGCGCGCCAGGGCACCTGCCGCACCGTGGTGCGCGAGACCGGCATCGAGGTGACCACGGACCACAGCACCCTGACCGTCAGCTGGCCGATGGTGCCCCGCTACCGGGAGACGCCGCACCTCTTCGTGCTGTTCAGCGCCGACAAGCACGCCACCGGGGTCACCATGCTGCCCAAGCGCGGCGTGCGCGGGCCGGACGATGTCGACCGGCTGCGGAGCGTGCTCGACCGCAACGTACGAAGGCTCTGAGACGAGGGTTCCGGGACGAAGGGTTCCGGGACGGGAGGAGGGCCCGGGGGCGCAGCCCCGGGCCCTCCTCCCGTCACTTCTTCGCGGCCGCGCACTCCGCGCAGGTACCGAAGATCTCCACCGTGTGGGCCACGTTCACATAACCGTGCTGGGCGGCGATGGTCTCCGCCCACTGCTCCACCGCGGGCCCCTCGACCTCCACGGCCTTGCCGCACATCCGGCACACCAGGTGGTGATGGTGGTCCCCGGTCGAACAGCGCCGGTACACGGACTCGCCGTCCGTGGTGCGCAGCACGTCGACCTCGCCGGCGTCGGCCAGGGACTGGAGGGTCCGGTAGACGGTGGTGAGCCCGACCGAGTCGCCGCGGTGCTTGAGCACGTCGTGCAGCTCCTGGGCGCTGCGGAACTCGTCCACCTCGTCGAGCGCCGCCGCCACCGCCGCCCGCTGCCGGGTCGACCGGCCGCGTACCGGGGCCGCGTTCGTTCCACTGATCGGCGCCGTCGCCACAGCAGCCTCCTCGTGTCGCCCGTACTTGTGTCGGGCCATTGTGCCAGCCCGTCCGGACGCCGCGGTCAAACCCGGAGCTCGTCCGGGGCCGGACGGGAGGCCGGTACCTCCAGGGTGCATCCCCCGGACGCCGCCTCGCTGCGCCGGGCGCGGCGTCCGGCCATCGGGGTCGCCAGCAGCGTCAGGGCGACGAAGACCGCGATGGCCAGCAGCACGATCGTCGCGCCGGGCGGGACGTCCTGGTAGTACGAGGTGATGGTGCCGGCCAGGGTCACCGCCGTACCGATGACGACCGACAGCACGAACGTCACCTTGAAGGATCGGGAGATCTGCTGCGCGGCCGCGACCGGCACCACCATCAGCGCGCTGACCAGCAGCAGCCCGACGACCCGCATCGCGACGGTGACGGTCACCGCCGCCGTCACGGCGACCAGCAGGTTCAGTGCCCGCACCGGCAGCCCGGTGACCCGGGCGAACTCCTCGTCCTGGCTGACCGCGAACAGCTGGCGGCGCAGCCCCAGCGTCACCAGCAGCACGAAGGCGGCCAGTACACAGATCGAGGTGATGTCCTCGGAGGAGACCGTGGACAGGGAGCCGAAGAGGTACGAGGTGAGGTTGGCGTTGGAGCCGGTGTCGGAGAGGTTGATCAGCAGCACACCGCCCGCCATGCCGCCGTAGAACAGCATGGCCAGCGCGAGGTCGCCGCGGGTGCGCCCGTACCAGCGGATCAGCTCCATCACGACGGCACCGGCGACGGCGACCGCGGTGGCCATCCAGACGGGGCTGGTCGAGAGCAGGAAGCCGAGGCCGACCCCGGTCATCGCGATGTGGCCGATGCCGTCGCCCATCAGGGCCTGGCGGCGCTGGACGAGGTAGATGCCGACGGCGGGCGCGATGACGCCGACGAGCACGGCGGCGAGCAGGGCCCGCTGCATGAAGGGAGGGGTGAGGAATTCCATGGTCAGCTCAGCAGTCCCGTCCGGACGGGCTCGGAGGCCGCGTGGGGGTGTACGTGGTCGTGCCCGGGCAGGGCGTGCTGGCCCAGCGCCTTCGGCGGCGGCCCGTCGTGCATGACACAGCCGTCGCGCAGCACGATCGCGCGGTCGATCAGCGGCTCCAGCGGGCCCAGCTCGTGCAGCACGAGCAGCACCGTGGTGCCGGCCGCGACCTGCTCGCGCAGGGTCGTGGCGAGGATCTCCTGGCTGGCCAGGTCGACACCGGCCATCGGCTCGTCCATGATCAGCAGCTCGGGTTCGGCGGCCAGCGCGCGGGCGATCAGCACCCGCTGGTGCTGCCCGCCGGAGAGCGCGTCCACCGAGTCCTTGGCGCGGTCGGCGAGGCCCACGAGCTCGATGGCCCGGTCGACGGCGGCCCGGTCGGCCCTGCGGAGCGGGCCCAGCTTCGTACGGGACAGCCGCCCGGAGGTGACGACCTCGCGGATCGTGGCGGGGACGCCGCCGGCCGCCGTGGTGCGCTGGGGCACGTAGCCGATCCGCGCCCAGGAGCGGAAGCGGCGCAGCGGGGTGCCGAACAGTTCGACGGAGCCGCCGGTGAGCGGGACCTGCCCGATGACGGAGCGGACGGCGGTCGACTTGCCCGAGCCGTTGGCGCCGAGCAGGGCGGCGACCTCGCCGCGGTGGACGGTCAGGTCGATGCCGCGCAGCACCGGACGCGCGCCGAGCGTGGCCGTGGCGCCCCGCAGGGCTATCACGGGGTCGGTCGTGCTGCTCCCGGTCTCGGGCATGTGCGCCTCCGATGTCGCTGTGGCGGGTGTCGCCGGTGGTACGGGTGTCGCGGGGCTCGCAGGGGTCACTTCGCGCCGAGCGCCTTCTGCAGGGCGGCGAGGTTGGACCGCATGACCTCGGTGTAGTCGGCGCCCTTGGACTTGTCCGTGATCCCTTCGAGCGGGTCCAGGACGTCGGTCTTCAGGCCGGTGTCCTTGGCGAGGGTCTTCGCGGTCCGGTCGCTGGCGAGCGTCTCGAAGAATACGGTGGTCGCCCCGTCCTTCTTCGCGATGGTGTGGATCTCGCTGATCCGGGCGGGGCTGGGCTCGGCCTCGGGGTCGACGCCGGCGATGCCCTCCTGGGTGAGGCCGTAGCGCTCGGCGAGGTACCCGAAGGCGGAGTGGGTGGTGATGAACGTCTTGGTGGCGGTGCTCCTCAGGCCGTCCGTGTACGCCTTGTCCAGCTCGCCGAGCTCGGTGACCAGCGCGTCCGTGTTCTTCCGGTAGTCCGCGGCGTGGTCGGGGTCGGACTTCTCCAGCGACTTTCCGACACCCTTGGCGACCTCGGCGTACTTCACCGGGTCCAGCCAGATGTGGGGGTCGGCGCCGGCCTCGTCGCCGTGGTGCTCGTGGCCGTGCTCCTCGCCGCCGGCCTCGGTGCCGTGGTCCTCCAACGTGGTGAGCTTCGCGGCGTCGACGGCGTCCTTCGCGCCGGACTGCTCGATGGCGTCGTCCACGGCGGGCTGGATGCCCTTGAGGTACAGGATGTAGTCGGCGTCGGTGAGTCCGCCGATCTGCCGCGGGCTGAGCTCCAGGTCGTGCGGCTCGACGCCCGGCTTGGTCAGCGTGGTGACGGAGACGTGCTCCCCGCCTATCCGCTCGGCCAGGAACTGCATCGGATAGAACGAGGCCACCACGTCGAGCTTGTCGCCGTTCTTGTGGTCCGCGGCGTCCGAGGAGGAGCAGGCGGTGAGCGCGGTGAGGCCGAGGACGACTGCTCCGGCGACGGCGGCGGTGGGTATGAGGCGGCTGACGTTCATGACAGTCATTTTCAACAAAATTGGAAACGATTGTCAACAAGACCTATGAGATGACTTTGCCGCCGACCGCGCCGATACCGATTTGATCCAGGCCCCGTGCCCGCCGGTAATCTGAAGCATTCGCCCGCCCGTCTCCCGATCACCACCCCCCACTGAGGCGCTTCGCGCCGTCCCTGTCCAATTTCGTCGTTATGAAGAGAGCACCGTGGCCGCCGACAAGATCGACTCCATCGTCAGCCTGAGCAAGCGCCGTGGCTTCGTCTACCCGTGCAGTGAGATCTACGGAGGCCAGAAGGCCGCCTGGGACTACGGGCCGCTGGGCGTCGAGATGAAGGAGAACCTCAAGCGCCAGTGGTGGCGCTACATGGTCACCTCGCGCGAGGACGTGGTCGGTCTCGACTCGTCGGTCATCCTCGCCCCCGAGGTCTGGTCCGCCTCCGGTCACGTCGCCACGTTCACGGACCCGCTGACCGAGTGCACCTCCTGCCACAAGCGCTTCCGCGCCGACCACCTGGAAGAGGCGTACGAGGAGAAGCACGGCCACGCGCCCGCGAACGGCCTGGCCGAGCTCAACTGCCCCAACTGCGGCAACAAGGGCACCTTCACCGAGCCCAAGCAGTTCTCGGGTCTGCTCTCCACCCACCTCGGCCCGACCCAGGACTCCGGCTCGGTCGCCTACCTGCGCCCCGAGACCGCCCAGGGCATCTTCACCAACTTCGGCCAGGTGCTGCAGACCTCGCGCAAGAAGCCGCCGTTCGGCATCGCCCAGATGGGCAAGTCCTTCCGGAACGAGATCACTCCGGGCAACTTCATCTTCCGCACCCGCGAGTTCGAGCAGATGGAGATGGAGTTCTTCGTCAAGCCGGGCGAGGACGAGGAGTGGCAGCAGTACTGGATGGACCAGCGCTGGAACTGGTACACGGACCTCGGCATGCGCGAGGAGAACATGCGCTGGTTCGAGCACCCGAAGGAGAAGCTCTCCCACTACTCCAAGCGCACCGCCGACATCGAGTACCGCTTCCGCTTCGGCGGCAGCGAGTGGGGTGAGCTGGAGGGCGTCGCCAACCGCACGGACTACGACCTCAAGGCGCACTCCCAGGCCTCGGGCACCGACCTGTCCTTCTTCGACCAGGAGGCCGGCGACCGCTGGACCCCGTACGTCATCGAGCCGGCGGCCGGTGTCGGCCGGGCGATGCTCGCCTTCCTCCTCGACGCCTACATCGAGGACGAGGCGCCCAACGCCAAGGGCGTCATGGAGAAGCGCACCGTGATGCGTCTCGACCCGCGCCTCGCGCCGGTCAAGGTCGCCGTCCTGCCGCTGTCCCGCAACCCGCAGCTGTCGCCGAAGGCCAAGGGCCTCGCGGCCGACCTGCGGAAGAACTGGAACATCGAGTTCGACGACGCGGGCGCCATCGGCCGCCGCTACCGCCGCCAGGACGAGATCGGTACGCCGTTCTGCGTCACCGTCGACTTCGACACCCTCGACGACAACGCGGTGACCGTGCGCGAGCGCGACACCATGAAGCAGGAGCGCGTCTCCCTGGACCAGATCCAGGCCTACCTCGGCGCCCGCCTGCTCGGCTGCTGACGTATCGCTCGTACTGACGAAGCCCCCGGCTGCCCGTACGGAACCGGGGGCTCCGTCATGCCCGCCCGACCGGGCGGAAATCGGGTGCGGGGGCCGACCGGGCCGGGGTACGGTTCCGGCATGTATTCGTTCTTCCAGATCTACGAGTGAGCGCGTGGCGGGTCCGACCACCCGCCGCCCACCGGACCGATCAAGGTCGCTTCAGACCTCACTTCGCCATACGAACGGGAGAACGCCATGGCCAAGAGCCGCAACAACCTTCTCGGTGTGGGCGGACAGCGCAAGAAGCTGTCCCGCGCCGACCAGCAGGGCGTGGGCGCCGCCCGCACCACCGACCGCAAGGCGGCGGCCGACCAGAAGCAGGAGCTGCTGCGCAAGATGCGTGAGCGCGCGCAGTCCGGCGCCGCCCCCCAGGCGGCCCCGGCGGACGATGCCGCGGACGCGCCCGAGCAGGACGCCCCGGCACAGAGCTGACGCCGCCTCACCCACCCGTACGACCGTGGGCCCGGATCACCCGTGATCCGGGCCCACGGCCTTGTCCACGCCCTTGGAGCGTCTTTCAGGCCCTGGAGCCCGCCGACGTCTGGTCTCCGGCCGGGGCGTCCGTCGGCCGCTCCAGCCGTTCGGCGGTCCGGCGCGCCGTCTCCCGCGCCCAGTGCCCGCTCGTCAGCGCCCCCACCAGCAGGACGGACAGCCCGCACCCGGCGAGGATCCACCAGGCGGGCTTGCTCGCGTCCACGAAGGCCTCGGCGTAGGCGGCGCCGCGCGGCGACCCGGTGCCGGCCACCCCCGCCGCCAGCACCGCACCGATCACGGCGACCCCCAGCGTCCCGCCGATCTGCCGGCTGGTCGAGGCCACCGCGGCCGCCACCCCGGCCTGCGAGCGCGGCATCCCGGAGACGGCCGTGTTGGTGATCGGCGCGTTCACCATGCCGAAGCCGAGGCCGAAGAGCACATAGCCGGTGAACAGCAGGACGTTGTCCGTCTCCGCGTCGAACGCGGCGAACAGCAGGCCGCACGCCGTCATGGCCACGCCCGCCACGAGCAGCGGGAGCCGGGGCCCGCGGCTGCCGACGAGCCGCCCGGACAGCGGCGCGCAGACGAAGGTGAGCGCCGCCATCGGCAGCATGTACAGACCGGCGTGCAGTGCGCTCAGGCCGCGCACGTTCTGGAGATAGAGCGTGTTGAGGAAGAGGAATCCGCTCAGCGCGGCGAAGGCGCTGACCGCTATGACCGTGGCGCCGCTGAACGGGGCGCTGCGGAAGAACCGCAGCTCGATGAGGGGCTCGGTGCGCCGGGGCTCGTACAGCAGCAGGCCGATCAGGGAGCATCCGGCGAGCGCGGCGAACAGCAGGATCAGCGGTGAGTCCCAGCCCTGCGAGGGCGCCTCGATGATCGCGTACGTCAACGAACCGAGCAGCCCGATCACCAGCAGCTGCCCCACCGGGTCGGGGCGGCGCGGCTTCGGGGCGCGGGACTCGGGGACGTAGCGCCAGGTGAGCAGGAGCGCGGCCAGGCCGACCGGCAGGTTGATCCAGAAGATCGACCGCCAGCCCACCGAGTCCACCAGCAGACCGCCGACCACCGGTCCCGCGGCCATGGAGATGCCGACGACACCGCCCCACACCCCGATGGCGCGGGCCCGCTCGCGCGGGTCGGTGAAGGTGTTGGTGATGATCGACATCGCGACCGGGTTGAGCATCGAGCCGCCCACCGCCTGCACCATCCGGAACGCCACCAGCGACTCCAGGTTCGGCGCCACGGAGCAGAGCAGCGAACCGAGGGTGAACAGGACGAGCCCGGTCTTGAAGACCTTCCGGCGCCCGATCCGGTCGGCGGTGGAGCCCGCGAGCATCAGCAGCGAGGCCAGGACCAGGGTGTACGCGTCGATCGTCCACTGCATGCCCGCGACGGTGGCGTGCAGTTCCTTCTGCATGGACGGCAGGGCGACATTGAGCACGGTGTTGTCGAGACTGACGATCAGCAGACTCATGCAGCAGATCGCCAGTACCAACTGCCGTCGGCGGTGACTGAGCTCGGGCATACATGGATAGTACGGTTAACTAACGAACTCCGCTGCCGGGGAGACCCGCCCGGTACGCGACAATGGAGCAATGACCACGCTCGCCCCCTCTCTTCCCCTGCTCCGGATCGGCCCGCACACGGTGCAGCCGCCGGTGGTGCTCGCCCCCATGGCCGGCATCACCAACGCCCCGTTCCGCACCCTGTGCCGGGAGTTCTCCGGCGGCAAGGGGCTGTTCGTCAGCGAGATGATCACCACGCGGGCGCTGGTCGAGCGCAACGAGAAGACCATGCAGCTGATCCACTTCGACGCGAGCGAGACCCCGCGTTCGATCCAGTTGTACGGAGTGGACCCGGTCACCGTCGGCAAGGCCGTCCGGATGATCGTCGACGAGGACCTCGCCGACCACATCGACCTGAACTTCGGCTGCCCGGTCCCCAAGGTGACCCGCAAGGGCGGCGGCTCGGCGCTCCCGTACAAGCGGCCGCTGCTGCGCGCGATCCTCAACCAGGCGGTCTCCAACGCGGGTGAGCTGCCGGTCACCATCAAGATGCGCAAGGGCATCGACGACGACCACATGACCTATCTGGACGCGGGCCGGATAGCGGTCGAGGAGGGCGTCACGGCCGTCGCCCTGCACGGCAGGACGGCCGCCCAGCACTACGGCGGCACCGCCGACTGGGACGCCATCGCCCGCCTCAAGGAGCACGTCCCGGAGATTCCCGTCCTCGGCAACGGCGACATCTGGTGCGCGGACGACGCCCGCCGGATGATGCGTGAGACCGGCTGCGACGGAGTGGTCGTGGGTCGCGGCTGTCTGGGCCGCCCCTGGCTCTTCGGTGACCTGGTGAGCGAGTTCGAGGGCTCGGGTGCCCGGCAGGCGCCGGGGCTGCGGGAGGTCGCGGACGTGATGCTGCGGCACGCGACGCTGCTGGGGGAGTGGATCGGCGACGAGACGCGCGGTGTGATCGATTTCCGCAAGCACGTCGCCTGGTACCTCAAGGGCTTCGCGGTCGGTTCGGAGATGCGCAAGAAGCTCGCGGTCACCTCGTCGCTGGAGGAGCTCGGCGGGCAGTTGCAGGAGCTGGACCTGGACCAGCCGTGGCCGGACGGCGCGGACGGTCCGCGCGGGCGCACCTCGGGCAACAACCGCGTGGTGCTGCCGGACGGCTGGCTGAAGGACCCGTACGACTGCGCGGGCGTGAGCCCGGACGCGGAGCTGGACACCTCGGGCGGCTGAGGTCTTCCGGCCTTTCCTGGGCACGCGGCGCCATAGGCACCGCGTGCCTCTTCTTTTACCTCGCTCATCTGAGCGCCATTGCGCGTCGCATTCGGCCCGATTCGGTGACGGTTCGGTCGCCGGGTGGCTTGAACGAGTCGGAAACGGGCGTCGTGTGGTGACTCCGTCCCACTCCTGGTGCGCATCGGTGATCATGGTGTGACGCGCAGTTGCCGATCGGGCGTCCGGATGGTGACATTTGAGCGTCGGCCGCGGAGTGATTCTCGCCACTCTGAGGGCTTACTTGCTCAGATGAGCGCAATTTTGAGGGCTGCATTTCCCAAACGATGGCACTGGGTGCCAAGGCCCTCCATTTTGATCGATCGACGCTTGCATTGCTCAGTGTCACCAAAATGGCGGATAACGCTAGCCCTTGGTGAGTATGTGTTCAAGAAATGAACGCATACTGCCGATCGGGCTACAGGTCGCGTTACTTTCAATCTGCTGGCGGACGGGTGGTTGAGGCCTCATGACGCGCAAGTGGACGTACCCAGACACCTTCGATCTGGGTATGTTCCTCGCCGTCAGGGCAGCCACCGCGTCTTCCGAGGAGTCGAGACCCGTGTCGGAAAACAAAGATCCCCACGTAGCCACCCCGGAATCCCCGGAGCTCAAGGGCGAGAAGTTCGTTTACGACTTCACCGAGGGCAACAAGGATCTGAAGGATCTCCTCGGCGGCAAGGGCGCGAACCTCGCCGAGATGACCAACCTCGGGCTTCCCGTCCCTCCTGGATTCACCATCACCACCGAGGCGTGCAAGGTCTACCTCGAAAGCGGCGAGGAGCCGACCGCGCTCCGTGCCGAGGTCAGCGCACACCTGGACGCCCTCGAAGCGCGGATGGGCAAGAAGCTCGGCCAGGCCGACGACCCGCTGCTGGTCTCCGTCCGCTCCGGCGCGAAGTTCTCGATGCCCGGCATGATGGACACGGTCCTCAACATCGGCCTCTCCGACGAGTCCGTCGTGGGTCTCACCGCCCAGGCCGGCGACGAGCGGTTCGCGTGGGACTCCTACCGCCGCCTCATCCAGATGTTCGGCAAGACCGTCCTCGGTGTCGACGGCGACCTCTTCGAGGAGGCGCTGGAGGCGGCGAAGGAGGCCAAGGGCGTCACCGTCGACGTCGACCTCGACGCGTCCGACCTGAAGAAGCTGGTCAAGCAGTTCAAGAAGATCGTCGCCCGGGACGCCGGACGCGACTTCCCGCAGGACCCGCGCGAGCAGATGGACCTGGCCATAAAGGCCGTCTTCGACTCGTGGAACACCGACCGGGCCAAGCTCTACCGCCGCCAGGAGCGCATCCCCGGCGACCTGGGCACGGCCGTCAACGTCTGCTCGATGGTCTTCGGCAACCTCGGCCCCGACTCCGGTACGGGCGTCGCGTTCACCCGCGACCCGGCCAGCGGCCACCAGGGCGTGTACGGCGACTACCTGCAGAACGCGCAGGGCGAGGACGTCGTCGCCGGTATCCGCAACACGGTGCCGCTCGCCGAGCTGGAGTCGATCGACAAGAAGTCGTACGACCAGCTGATGCAGATCATGGAGACGCTGGAGACCCACTACAAGGATCTCTGCGACATCGAGTTCACCATCGAGCGCGGTCAGCTGTGGATGCTCCAGACCCGGGTCGGCAAGCGCACCGCCGGTGCCGCCTTCCGGATCGCGACCCAGCTCGTCGACCAGGGCCTGATCGACGAGGCCGAGGCGCTCCAGCGGGTCAACGGCGCGCAGCTCGCGCAGCTGATGTTCCCGCGCTTCGACGACGACGCGAAGACGGAGCTGCTGGGCCGCGGCATCGCCGCCTCGCCGGGCGCCGCGGTCGGCAAGGCCGTCTTCGACTCGTACACCGCGGTCAAGTGGTCCCGGTCCGGCGAGAAGGTCATCCTGATCCGCCGCGAGACCAACCCCGACGACCTCGACGGAATGATCGCGGCCGAGGGCATCCTGACCTCGCGCGGCGGCAAGACCTCGCACGCGGCCGTCGTCGCCCGCGGCATGGGCAAGACCTGTGTCTGCGGCGCCGAGGACCTGGAGGTCGACACCAAGCGCCGCCGGATGACGGTGGGCGGCCGGGTCATCGAGGAGGGCGACGTCGTCTCCATCGACGGCTCCACCGGCAAGGTGTACCTCGGTGAGGTCCCCGTCGTGCCGTCCCCGGTCGTCGAGTACTTCGAGGGCCGGATGCACGCCGGCGCCGACGACGCCGACGAGCTGGTCGCCGCCGTGCACCGGATCATGGCGTACGCGGACCGGGTGCGCCGGCTGCGGGTGCGGGCCAACGCCGACAACGCCGAGGACGCGCTGCGGGCCCGCCGCTTCGGCGCCCAGGGCATCGGCCTGTGCCGCACCGAGCACATGTTCCTCGGCGAGCGCCGCGAGATGGTCGAGAAGCTGATCCTCGCCGACACCGACGCCGAGCGCGAGACCGCGCTGGAGGAGCTGCTCCCGCTCCAGAAGGCCGACTTCATCGAGCTGTTCGAGGCGATGGACGGACTGCCCGTCACCGTACGGCTGCTCGACCCGCCGCTGCACGAGTTCCTGCCCGACATCACCGAGCTGTCGGTACGGGTCGCGCTCGCCGAGTCCCGCAAGGACGCCAACGAGAACGATCTGCGCCTGCTCCAGGCCGTGCACAAGCTGCACGAGCAGAACCCGATGCTCGGTCTGCGCGGGGTGCGCCTCGGTCTCGTCATCCCCGGCCTGTTCGCCATGCAGGTACGGGCGATCGCCGAGGCCGCGGCCGAGCGCAAGAACGCCAAGGGCGACCCGCGCGCCGAGATCATGATCCCGCTCGTCGGCACGGTCCAGGAGCTGGAGATCGTCCGCGAGGAGGCCGACCAGGTCATCGCCGAGGTCGAGGCCGCCACCGGCACCCGGCTCAAGCTCACCATCGGCACGATGATCGAGCTGCCGCGCGCCGCGCTGACCGCGGGCCAGATCGCCGAGGCCGCGCAGTTCTTCTCCTTCGGCACGAACGACCTGACCCAGACGGTGTGGGGCTTCTCCCGCGACGACGTGGAGGCCTCCTTCTTCACCGCGTACCTGGAGAAGGGCATCTTCGGGGTGTCGCCGTTCGAGACGATCGACAAGGACGGCGTCGGCTCGCTGGTCCGCAGCGCCGTCGAGGCCGGCCGGGCCACCCGCCCGGACCTGAAGCTCGGCGTCTGCGGCGAGCACGGTGGAGACCCGGAGTCGGTGCACTTCTTCCACGAGGTCGGTCTGGACTACGTGTCCTGCTCCCCGTTCCGCATTCCCGTGGCCCGGCTCGAAGCGGGCCGTGCGGCGGCGGGTTCGACCGGCAGCGACAGCCGCTGAACCGGCACCGAACCCCCTGACCGAACGCCCCGACCGAACTCCCTGACCGTATGGCCCTTTGACCCGGAGCCGCCGTCGGCCGGGCACGACCCTCACCGGCTCGACGGCAACTCCGGAACACCCGAGGACGGCGGCACCCTGTGCGGGGGTGCCGCCGTCCCGTTTTGTTCTGGGGAAAATCGTTGTGCGGCGTTGTGCCTTTTCTTCGCGTTCCTTCGCGCATTGCGCAAAGTTCGTTCAATACGCAAAGAACAGACCGGGAGCAGACCTGGAACGGACCCGGGATGCGGCCCATGGATCCCCACCCATGGGCCGCACCCGGGTTACCCCCATCGGGCACGGAGCCGCACCGTCGTCCACCGCCGCCGGGCGAGCGAAACCCCCCACGGCCTTCACTCGCCCTTCCGGTGGCGCCGGATTCGTACCCGACGCGGTACAGCTTTTCGGTTCACGGCGTGCGGGTGCGAGGCGTTTCACCTCTGGCCGAAACCCCGTGGTGACGTGCTGTTACGGATCACCTACCCTGGGGTGGGGGTAATTGCAGGTGCAACAGGTGGGGGACCGGTGCTGCGTATCCATATGTCCGGAGTGGACCTTTCCAAGGTGCGGATGGCCACCCGGCCCGACGCGCTGTGGGAAACCGCTCTGAGTTTCCACCGGCTGCGGGACCGGCGCGGTTCCGCGGTGTTCGGGAAATGGCGTACGGAAACCCGGCCTCGGTTGAATGGTGAAGTACGTCTGCTGTCCGCCGTGATTCCACCGCGCGGCTATTTCCCGGATTTCCTGACGCCTTCTCAGGAAAGCGGCGAACCGTACGGCATCGACGCGGGAATGCAGGCATTGCGCGAGACGCCGCTCGGCCGGGTCCGGGCCGAACTCGCGCTGCTCGGCGCCGAACGCCGCGACGCCTGCCGTTCCCCGGACGGCCGCGCCGAACCGCTCGGCCGCCTCGTCGACGCGCTGCGCAGCTACCACCGCGCCGCCATCGAGCCGTACTGGCCGCACATCCGGGCCAGCGTCGAGGCCGACCGCGCCGTACGGGGCCGCGCCCTCCTGGACGGCGGCGCGCACGAACTGCTCGCCTCCCTCCCGCCGATGATCCGCTGGCGGGCCCCCGTGCTGGAGGCGGACTACCCCGTCGACCGGGACGTCCATCTGGACGGGCGGGGGCTGCTGCTGCAGCCGTCCTTCTTCTGCCGCGTCACCCCGGTGGTCTACCGCGACCCGGGGCTCCCGCCGGTCCTCGTGTACCCGGTCACCCACTCCCGCGCCCCGGTCTTCGCCGAACCGGGCCCCTGGCTCGGCCGGCTCCTCGGCAGCACCCGCTCGACGGTCCTGAGCGCCATAGGGAACGGCTGCACGACGAGCGAGCTCGCGCTGCGGGCCGGGGTGTCCCTCGCCTCGGCCAGCCAGCACGCCTGTGTGCTGCGCGAGGCGGGCCTCATACACACCCTGCGGCACGGCGGCTCGGTCCTGCACACGCTGACGCCGCTGGGCGGATCGCTGCTCCGGGGCGGCGCCCCGCTCGCGCTGTCCTGAACCAGGCGGACGCGACGGCGGGCGGGCGCGACGGCGGGCGGGCGCGACGGCGGGCGGGCGCGACGGCGGGCGGGCGCGACGGCAGGCGGACCGGCTCCGGAGCGGCGAAAATTTTTTGTCCGGGCAGCGATGAGTTCCGCGATGCCCCGCCGTCTACCTGTCGTACACGTTCGAACAACAGAGAGAGCGAAGCGGCCATGCCTCAGATGATCTTCGTCAACCTGCCGGTCAAGGACCTCGAAGCGACCAAGGCCTTCTTCGGCAAGCTGGGCTTCTCGTGCAACCCGCAGTTCAGCGACGAGAACACCGCGTGCCTCGTCATCAGCGACACCATCTTCGCGATGCTCCTCACCGAGCCGCGCTTCAAGGAGTTCACCAAGAAGGAGATCGCCGACGCCTCCAGGTCCACCGAGGTGATCCTCGCCCTGAGCGCCGAGAGCCGGGAGAAGGTGGACGAGCTGGTCGACACCGCCCTCGCCTCCGGCGGCTCGCCCGCAAACGAGACGATGGACTTCGGCCACATGTACGGCCGTTCCTTCCAGGACCCGAACAACCACATCTGGGAGATCACGTGGATGGACCCGGCGTTCGTGGAGGCCCAGTAGATCTGACCGGGTATCAGGGGGCGAGGCCGGGATACGTCACACCGGTGAGCTGCTCGGAGGCCACCCAGAGCCGCTCGCTCGTGACGTCGTCCCGGGTCCAGCCCGCACGCCAGGACGGGGCCGGGGCGCCGCGCCAGCCCAGCCGCCCCGGCCCGGTGAACGAATCGGGGCGCACGCCGGGCGCGGTGGCCGCGTACAGCGTGGGCAGCGCACCGGCCGAGGCGGGCTGGGCGGCGATCCGGTTGCCCAGCTCGAAGAACCGCTCCACCGCCCGCCGGTTCTCCATCCGGGCCGCGGCGGACTGAAGGTTGGTCGACGCGTATCCCGGGTGCGCGGCGGCCGCCACCAGCCGGGAGCCCGCCTTCGTGAGTCGTCGCGCCAGCTCGTGGACGAAGAGCAGATTGGCGGTCTTCGAGCGGCCGTAGGCTATCCAGCGACGGTAGTCGCGCTCGCTGTTGAGATCTCCCATGTCGATGTCGGACAGCGCGTGCATCCCGCTGGAGACGGTCACCACGCGCGCCCCGGGGGTGTCGAGGAGGCGGGGGAGCAGCAGCCCGGTCAGGGCGAAGTGCCCCAGGTGGTTGATGCCGAACTGCCTCTCGAAGCCGTCGGCCGTCGTCCCGTACGGGAGGGCCATCACGCCCGCGTTGTTGATCAGCAGATCGATCCGCTCGGGCGCACGGGTCGCGGCGAACCCGCGCACCGAGCCCAGATCGGCCAGATCGAGCGGTACGAACGCCACGTCCGCGCCGGTCACGGCCTTGCGGATACGGGACGCGGCCTCCTTGCCGCGGGCCTCGTCACGGCAGGCGAGCAGGACCCGCGCACCACGCCGGGCCAGCTCCCGCGCGGTGTGCAGACCTATGCCGCTGTTGGCTCCGGTGACCACGGCCGTACGGCCCCTCTGGTCCGGGATGTCGTTCGCGCTCCAGCCGTGGCTCATGGGCCCAGCGTACGACCGCGGTGTGAAGCTCAGGAGTTGCTCAACTCTTCCGTGATCCGGCCGAAGCGGTTGGACGGCGCGCAGATCGCGTCCATAAGGTCGTGATCATGCCAGACATAGCGCTCACCACTCTGATCATCCTCTGTCTCGCGGCGGCCGTGGCGGGCTGGGTCGACGCGGTGGTCGGCGGCGGCGGACTCCTTCTGCTGCCCGCGCTGCTGCTCGGCCTGCCACACGTCCCGGCCGCGCAGGTGCTCGGCACCAACAAGGCGGTCGCGATCGTCGGTACGTCGGGGGCCGCCGTGGCGTACGTGCGCAAGGCGCCGGTGAAGATCGGGACCGCGCTGCGGATCGGGCTCGCGGCGCTGGCCGGATCGATGGCCGGCGCGTTCTTCGCCGCCGGGATCAGCAGCGAGGTGCTCCGGCCGGTGATCATGGTGGTGCTGCTGGGCGTCGCGGCGTTCGTGATGCTGCGGCCCTCGTTCGGCAAGGACACCGGCGACGGTGCGCGCCAGCGCGTCACCCGGGCCCGCACCGTCACCGCGATCGTGCTGGTCGGCGGCGGAATCGGCTTCTACGACGGGCTGTTCGGCCCCGGCACGGGCACGTTCCTGGTGCTGGCGCTGACCGCGGTGCTCCACCTCGACCTGGTGACGGCGTCCGCCACCGCCAAGATCGTCAACGTCTGCACCAACGGCGGTGCGCTGGCGATGTTCGCCTACCAGGGCAGCGTGTTGTGGCAACTGGCCGCGCTGATGGCGGTGTTCAACCTGGCGGGCGGGCTCATCGGGGCGCGGATGGCGTTGCGCAAGGGCAGCGAGTTCGTCCGCGGCGTGCTGCTGGTCGTGGTGTTCTCGCTGGTCGCGAAGCTGGGCTTCGACCAGTGGACGGCCTGAACGGACCGTGCCCGGCAGCCGGGTTCAGCGGACGGCGGTCAGGTGCGCGTACGCCACCACATTGCCCTCGTACCCCGTCTCCTTCGAGAAGCCGCCGCCGCAGGTGATCAGCCGCAGCGAGGCGAAGGAGGCGGCGCCGTACACCCGCTCGTCGGGGAAGTTCTTGTTCTCGTAGACCTCGATCGCGTCCAGCGAGAAGACGGCGGTGCGCCCGTCCTGGCGGACCACCTCGACCGTGCTGCCCTTCTGCAGGGCGCCCAGGTCGTAGAAGACCGACCGGCCCTGCGCGTTGTCCACATGGCCGGCGACGATCGCGCTGCCCTTGGAGCCCGGGGGAGTGCCGTCCCGGTACCAGCCGACGATGTTGCGGTTGCCGGCCGGGGGCACGTCGAGACTGCCGTCCGCCCCGAGGCCGAGACGCATCACCGGGGCGTCCACCCGGATGCTCGGGATGCGGATGCGCACGGGGGCGGAAGGCTTCAGGGGTTCGGCGACCGGCGATCCCGGCTGGGGCTCGGGGCCGCCGGTGAACGCCTGGGCGGCGGTCGGCCGGGGCGGGACCAGCTGGGCGTCGGCGCCGTTGCGGATCAGCCAGACGCCGGCCAGCGCTGCGATGACCAGCAGCCAGCCCTTGGCCTTCTGGGTCACGGTCGTCCTCCGGGTGAGTGAACGGGACGGTCCCGTCCCGGTGGCGCGCGGCCACCGGGACGGAAACCAGGCGGTACGGAGACGTGAATCCGTCTCCGTCAGCCGGCCCCCTGCGTGCCGCTCGCCCGGCGACGCAGGAGCCAGGCTCCGCCGACGGCGGTCGCGGCGAGAACGCCGGCGCCCGCCGCGATCTGGGTGGTGTCGGGCCGGACGCTGCCGCCGACTCCGGTTTTGATGGGGCCG
This sequence comes from Streptomyces sp. NPDC001890, assembly GCF_042891445.1. NCBI lineage: Bacteria > Bacillati > Actinomycetota > Actinomycetes > Kitasatosporales > Streptomycetaceae > Streptomyces > Streptomyces sp. NPDC001890. The sequence continues at coordinate 561,581 of NZ_JBIATE010000001.1, forward strand.
GTGGGGCCAGTGGGGCCATCGGGGCCCGAGGGGCGGTCCCCGGAGGACGAGCCGTCGTGCTTGCCCGAGCCCCCTTCCTTGGACGGGCTCCAGCTCTCGCGTCCGCCGGAGCTGTCGTGCCCGGACGAGGACGAGTTCTCGTGCCCGGACGAGGAACTGTCGCCCTGGCCCGTGCCTTCGCCGCGGTCCGTGCCTTCGCCCCGGCCCGTGCCTTCGCCGCTGCCGGTGCCCTCGCCGCGGTCCGTGCCTTCGCCCTGGTCCGTGCCTTCGCCGCGGTCCGCGCCCTCTTTCCGGTCCGTTTCCTCGTCCCGGCCCGGGGCGGTGAACCCGCCGGCGGAGTCGAGCAGTGAGGGTGCGACGAGGCCGGAGAGGCTGTCCAGGCTGAACGGCGTGTCCGCACCGGATCCGGACCCGCCCTCGTCCGCGTACGCGGCGGGGCCGGCGGTGAGGAAGCCGAGCGTGGCTATGGTGACCGCGGTTGCGGCGGTACCGGTCACTAGGCGGACAGGACGCATGGGGGATTCCTCCGGCGATGGCACGAGTAGGTGTGTCCTGCCCCTGAGCTAACGGTCCGCACGCCACCCATGCCTGCTGACACCGAGTCAGCTTTCACTCGAACGGACCGGCGCGGCCTCCTTGCCAAGAGGTGATCTCGCAGGTCACAGCGGTGATCGGCGCGGGTCGAGCCGGCCCTCTGCCGCTCGGTGCCGATCGGGTGACCGGGGCCCGGCGGGGAGTGGCGCACATCACACGCATGACCTCGCGGGTGTCGGGCACACGTCTGTCACCCCCCACGGGACGGTGCACGAGGCCGCCCCCGGCCACCGCCCCCACCGGGCCCGCCCCCCCTGGGCCCGGTGGGGGCGGATTCGCGCCACGGGAGAGCGGACCGGAAGCGCACGGCGCCCGATCGTGCACGCTCCGTCACGTTCGATGGCCGAATGCTGCGGCAGTATTTCGACCTCGTGGCGAGAAGGATCAAGGGCTGGTGCCGGTCCTCAGGTGCGGATCAGGCTGGAACTCGCACATTCGTGCTCACGCTCCGTACCCAGAAAGCCCTCGCCGCACATGCACACGTCCCCCAGACCCGGCACCTTCGAGGTGCGTCTCCCCCGTGCGGTGAGGAGGTGCCGGCCATGGTGCGCCATGTGATCCGCAAGGCGACCGGCTGGCTGCTGATGATCGTGGTCGCGACCAACGCCACCTACTTCCTGGCCAGTTGGTTCCTCGATCCCCGGTCGAACTTCAAGGAGCTGCGCCCGGTCCGTACCGAGGAGCAGATCGACCGGGCGCTCGCGCCGTACAACCTGAACCCGCAGGAGCCGCTGGTCCACCGGTGGTGGGACTGGTTCACCTCGGTGGTGCTCCACTTCGACTGGGGCAGGTCACCGACCGGTGTCCCGGTCAACGGGGAGATCGGCTACCGGGCGCTCATCAGCGGCGAACTGGTCATCATCGCGACCGTCCTGTCCGTGGTCGCCGGCGTCTCCCTGGCCGTGTACACCGCCTCGCGGCAGTACGGCTGGGCCGACCGGATCTCGCAGGCCGTGTCCATCGCGGTGTTCAACATCCCGACGTCCGTGGCCGCGCTCGCCGTGGTCTTCGTCGCCATCTGGCTGAACCAGAACGCCGGACTGCACTTCCTCTACGTCGCCGGGGAGAACTCGCCGGGCGTCGAGGGGCTGTTCCCGACGATCGGCGACCGCCTGCTCCATCTGATCCTGCCGACCCTCAGCCTGACGCTGATGGGCTATGTCGGCTACCACCTGACGCAGCGTTCGCTGCTGCTGGACACGATCAACGCGGACTTCGTACGCACCGCCCGGGCCACCGGGCTCACCCGGTCCAGGGCGATCCGCAGGCACGCCCTGCGCGCCGCGCTCATTCCGACGGCGACATCCGTGGCGTTCAGCATCCCGGCCATGTTCACCGGCGCCGTCATCACCGAGACGATCTTCGGCTGGAACGGCATGGGCCGCTACTTCATCCAGACCATTGCCAAGAACGACGTGCACGGCGCGGTCGCGACCGCGGCCTTCGCCGCCGCACTGACCGCGATCGGCGCGATCCTCGCGGATGTCGCCACCGTCTTCCTCGATCCCCGGGTGAGGGTGAACTGACGTGGCCACCGACACGACGACCGACACGACGACCGGCACGACGACCGGCACCTCGCCCGCAGCGACGGACCGAGCGACGGACGAAGCGGCGAAGGAAACGCCCCACCTCGGCCTCGGCCGCCTCTACCTGCGGCGCTTCCTGCGCAACCGCCTCGCCGTCGCCGGGGTGGTGATCTTCGTACTGCTGGTGCTGTTCAGCCTGTTCGGCGGGCTGTTCACCCCCTACGCGTACTCCGACGCCGACTTCGCCGCCCTCACCCGGCCACCGAGCGCCACCCACTGGTTCGGCACCAACCAGGGCGGCAACGACGTCTACGCCTCCGCCGTGCACGGACTCCAGCGCTCCCTGGCGATCGCCGTGAGCGTCTCCGCGCTGACCATCGTCGTCGCCGCGGTCATCGGCTCCAGCGCCGCGTACTTCGGGGGCCGGGTGGAGAAGGCGACCCTCGCCGTCATCCACTTCCTGCTGGTCGTCCCCTCGTTCCTCATCCTCGCCCTGGTCTCCCACCGCCTCGCCGGCGACTGGCGGGTCCTCATCGTCGTGCTCACGGTGTTCGGCTGGATGTCCACCGCACGGGTCATCTGGTCCGTCTCGACCTCGCTGCGGGAACGGGACTACGTGACGGCGGCCGAGTTCATGGGGGTCAGCGCGCCGCGCATCATCCTGCGCCACATCATCCCCAACCTCGGCTCGCTGCTGATCGTCAATCTGACGCTCGGCGTCGTCGCGACCGTGCTCAGCGAAACCGCCCTGTCCTTCCTCGGGTTCGGCGTCCAGACCCCGGACGTCTCCCTCGGCACGATGCTCGCGGACGGTGCGAGCACCGTCACGAGCGCTCCGTGGCTCTTCGCCTTCCCCGCGGGTCTGGTCGTCCTGCTCACCCTGTCGATGACCTTCGTCGGCGACGGGCTGCGCGACGCCCTCGACCCCACGTCCGTGACCGGTGCGGCAGGAGGCCGACGATGACCCTCACGACCCTGGCCGGATCCCCGGCACCCACCGGTGTCACCCCCGTGCTCTCGGTACGGGACCTGCGGATCACCTTCCCCTCCGAGGCCGGCCGCGTCGAGGCGGTGCGCGGCGTCGGCTTCGATCTCCTGCCGGGCCGGACCCTCGGCATCGTCGGCGAGTCCGGCTCGGGCAAATCGGCCACCGCGATGGCCGTGATGGGCCTGCTGCCGCCCTCCGCCGAACTGCGGGGGCAGGTGCTGCTCGAAGGCCGGGACCTGATCGGTCTCGGGGACAAGGAACTCTCCGCGGTGCGCGGCAACTCCATCGGCATGGTCTTCCAGGACCCGCTGTCCGCGCTCACGCCCATCTTCTCCGTGGGCCGGCTGCTCTCCGACGCCCTGCGCGTCCACCAGGACCTCACCAGGCGGGCGGCCTGGGAACAGGCCGTCGAACTGCTCGACCTCGTCGGCATACCCGACCCGAGGGGCCGGGCCAAGTCGTTCCCGCACGAGTTCTCCGGCGGCATGCGCCAGCGCGTCGTCATCGCCATGGCCATCGCCAACAAGCCGTCCGTCCTCGTCGCGGACGAGCCCACCACCGCGCTCGACGTCACCGTGCAGGCCCAGATCCTGGACGTCCTGCGGCTGGCGCAGCAGGAGACCGGGGCCGGGCTCGTCCTCATCACCCACGACCTCGGGGTCGTGGCCGGCCACGCCGACGACATCGCCGTCATGTACGCGGGCCGGTTCGTGGAGCGCGCGGGCGTCGACGAGCTGTTCCGCCGGCCGACCATGCCGTACACCGCGCGGCTGCTCGCCGCCGTGCCCACCGTGGACAGCGGGGTCCACCGCCCCCTGGTCCCGATCGGCGGGGAGCCGCCCGCCCTCGTGGACCTCCCCGGCGGCTGCCCCTTCGCGAGCCGCTGCGCCGTCGCCCAGGACGCCTGCCGGGCCGACGAGCCGGAGCTGCGCGAGATCACCGGGCACGGGCACGTGGCCTGCCTGCGCGCGGACGAGATCGCCGACGGCACCCTGGACCCCGCCGGGGACACCGCGCCGGACGACCTCCCGGGCGGCTCCGGGCCCACCGCGACCGGCGAGGTGGTGCTCCGGGTCGAGGACCTGGTCAAGACCTTCCCGGTCACCAAGGGCGCCCTCCTCAAGCGCCGGGTCGGCACCCTGCACGCCGTCGACCGGGTGAGCTTCGAGCTGCGTGCCGGGGAGACCCTGGGGCTGGTGGGCGAGTCGGGCAGCGGCAAGACCACGACGCTGCTGGAGGTCCTGCGGCTGAAGCAGCCCGAGGGCGGACGGATCGAGATCGCCGGCACCGACGTCGGCACCGTCGACTCCGCCGCGCGCGTACGGGAGTTGCGGCGGGACGTACAGATCGTCATGCAGGACCCGCTGGGGGCCCTGAACCCCCGGCTGCCCGTCTTCCAACTGCTCGCCGAACCCCTCCGGGCCATCGGGCGGGACCGGGAGACGATCCGCTCCCGGATCCACGAACTGCTGGCCCTGGTCGGCCTGGACGCCTCGGTGAGCGGCCGTTTCCCGGCCGCGCTGTCCGGCGGTCAGCGTCAGCGGGTCGGCATCGCCAGGGCCCTGGCGACCGAGCCGAAACTGCTGGCACTCGACGAGCCGCTCTCGGCCCTGGACGTATCGGTGCAGGCCGGGGTGATCAACCTGCTGGCCCGGCTCAAGCGCGAACTGGGGCTCGCCTACCTGGTGGTCGCCCACGACCTGGCCGTGGTCCGGTACGTCTCCGACCGCATCGCGGTGATGTACCTCGGGCACATCGTCGAGACCGGGGACACCGGGACGATCTTCTCCGACCCCCGGCACCCCTACACCCGGGCGCTGCTCTCGGCGATCCCGGTGCCCGACCCGCAGCGCGAACGCGCCCGCGAACGCGTCGTGCTCCAGGGCGAGCAGCCGAGCGCCACCCGCCCGCCCGCGGGTTGCGTCTTCGTCGACCGCTGTCCCCTGTACCGCCTCGCCGACGAGGACGTGCGCCGGCGCTGTCGCACGGAGCGTCCCGAGCCGACGGCGGTCGCCGGACGCCCCGGCCACCAGTACGCCTGCCACGCCGTCTGAACCGCCCCCGCGCGGGCACCGCCCCGCCCCTGAGCACGGCTCGTACAGCTCGTCCGAACACAACTCGTCCCCCTTCCCCTTCCCCGAACCAGAAGGAGCCCTTCCGCCATGCGCGCAAGACTGGCCCTGCCCCTCGCCCTCGTCGCCGCCGTCTCGGTCGCCGCCACCGCCTGCGACGCCTCCTCCGGGAAGGACACGGCCGGTGCGGCGGGCAAGGACACCCCCAGGGCGGCGTCGGCCGCGGCCGACTACAACCCCGTCCCGTACGACCGGATCAAGGACGGTGGCACGTACACCACCGCCGGGACCTTCGACGACCAGGGCAACCCGTTCAACGTCAACGCCACCCTGACCGCGTCCCGGGTCTGGGCCTGGTACAACGCCGACGCGATCACGTACTCGCCCACCGGCGAGGTGCAGTACAACCCGGACTACTACAGCGACGTGAAGGTCTCCGCCGAGGGCGGCAGGCAGACGGTCACGCTGACCATCAACGAGAAGGCCGTCTTCAACGACGGCACCCCCATCGACTGGACCGCGATCGAGGCCACCTGGAAGGCCAACAACGGTTCCGACAAGGCCTTCGACACCTCCTCCACCGACGGCTACGACCAGATCACCTCGGTCCGCAAGGGCGCGAACGCCAAGCAGGCCGTCATCGAGTTCAAGGGTGTCAACGCCGCCTGGACGACCCTGTTCAGCACCTTCCTGCACCCTGAGGCCGCCACCGTCGCCAACTTCAACAAGGCGTACGTCAAGAAGGCCCATCCGGAGTGGGGCGCCGGCCCGTACACCGTCGGGGAGTGGGACACCCACTCCGGCGGCATCACCTTCGTCCGCAACCCGAAGTGGTGGGGCAAGAAGGGCAAGCTCGACAAGCGCGTCTACGTCAACCTGGAGTCGACCGCGGCGGTCAACGCCTTCAAGAACGGCCAGCTCGACTACACCTCGGCCGTCGACGCGGAGAGCCTCAAGCAGGTCAAGGGGCTCAAGGGGACGGAGATCCGCAGCGGCGGCAGCCCCTTCGAGTACTCGCTCTACTTCAACACCAAGTCGGCGAACCTCTCGGACACGGCCGTCCGCAAGGCCATCCAGGAGGGCATCGACCGCTCCCAGATCGCGAAGATCCAGTTCCAGGGGCTCGACTACCAGGAGCCGCTGCCCGGTTCGGCGGTGCTGTACAGCTTCCAGAAGGGCTACCAGGACAATGTCTCGGCTGTGCTGAAGTACTCGCCGGACGAGGCGAAGAAGACGCTCGACGCGGCGGGCTGGAAGCCCGGCGGCGACGGCATCCGGGTCAAGGACGGCAAGAAGCTGGAGGTCGGCTACACGATCCTCGGCGACGACCCGCTGGACAAGGCCATCGCCGGTGCCTTCACCGCGATGCTGAAGCCGGTCGGCGTGAAGGTCGTCACCAGGAAGGCCGACGAGGCGGACTTCTCGAAGATCCTCAGCGAGCGCCGGTTCGACCTCTTCCTGTCCGGGAACCGCTCCATGGACCCGTTCGGCGCCCGCTACCTGTGCGACTTCTACTGCTCGGACCGTGACTCCAACATCACCGGTTTCGGCACACCGGCCCTGGACAAGGAGATCCGCGCCACCGCCGGTATAGCGGACCTCGACGAGCAGATCGCGGCGGTCAACGAGGTCGAGCAGAAGGCGCTCCGGCAGTACGCCTTCCTGCCGCTGTTCAGCGGCCCCTCGACGTACAGCGTGAAGAAGGGCCTCGCCAACGTCGGCGCCACCATCTTCCACAGCCCGCTCCCGGAGACGGTGGGCTGGGAGAAGTAGCCCGCACACAGCCGGGCCCCGGCCCCGGTACGGTCGCCGGCCGCACCGGGGGCCGGGGTGCGTCAGACGGTGTCCCACCGCGTACCGTCGTACGCCTGCCCGATCCGCCGCATCAGCTCCTCGTCCACCACGAATTCCCTCGCGTCGATCCGCCCGACCGGCGCGATGCCCTGCGAGTTGGTGAGGAACGCCGACCGGAACGCGCCCAGCCCGTCCAGGGTCACCGGACGCCGTACGGACTCCAGCCCCGCGCCCGGCAGTTCACGCTCCAGCAGCGCCATGGTGATGCCGACCAGACACGGCGCGTCCGGCCAGACCACCGAAGTGCCGTCCCAGAAGGCGACGTTGGTGATCGCGCCCTCCGTCACCGTGCCGTCCGGCAGGGTCAGCAGGGCCTCGTCGAACCCGGCACGGGCGGCCAGTTGCGCGTAGTACGTCTGGCCGAACTCGCCGGGCCGCTTGATGTGCGGCACGGTACGGGCGTACGGGACGGACATCAGTCCGTGCGGTTCGGCGGACTTCCGGGCCGGCCCGCGCACCGTGACCATGACGGTCGTCTCCGGTTCCCCCGGCGGCAGATAGCCGTGGACCCGGACCGAGGCGTCCCGCACCCCGGCACCCTCCAGCGCGTGCCGGATCAGCGCGCGGACCCGTTCCCCGTCGAGCGGGCGCTCGAACAACTCCCGGTTCGCCGCGTCCAGTCGGTCCAGATGCAGATCGAGGCCGCGCACCTTTCCGTCCCTGACCTGCATGGCCGTGAAATGGCCGTAGCCGAGGAAGGCCGGAATCCGCAGGTCCGCCTCGGTGGCCGGACGGCCGTCGAACTCGGCGTACGGGAAGGGCGGGGGCGGGGGAGTCACCATGCCTCCACCGTAAGGGCTGTCCCGTAGCCGCGACGCCCGGCGGGACGGACCGGCAGAAGGAGCTTGACCTAAACCCCGGTTGACATACGAGTCTTTCGGCATGGACCTCACCACAGCATCCTCTTCGCCCTCGTCCACCGCGCCCCTGAAGGTCGCCGTCCTCCTCGGAAGCAACCGCGACGGACGGTTCGCCCCCGTCATCTCCGACTGGTTCCTCTCGCACACCGGCCCCCGCCCCGACATCGAGACCGATCTGATCGACGTCGCGGAACTCGACCTCCCGGTCGCGCTCTCCTTCCGGCCCGACGCCGACGCGCAGGCCCGGCTCGCGGCCGTCGCGTCCAGGCTGGCGGCGGCCGACGGCTTCGTCGTCGTCACCCCCGAGTACAACCACTCGTTCCCGGCCCCGCTGAAGAACCTCATCGACTGGTACCGCGACGAGTGGCAGGCCAAGCCCGTCGCCTTCGTCTCGTACGGCGGGGTCTCCGGCGGGCTGCGCGCCACCGAGCAGCTGCGGCAGGTCTTCGCGGAGCTGCACACCGTCGGCATCCGCGAGACCGTGTCCTTCCACAACGTGGGCGCCCTGTTCGACGACGAGGGCAGGCCCCGGGACCCGGCGGGCTGCGACGCGGCGGTCAAGGTGCTGCTCGACCAGCTGGTCTGGTGGGGGCACGCCCTGCGCGACGCCAAGGCGGTCCGCCCGTACGGCACCTGACCCGGGAGCGCTGCGCCGCGCCCCGATGTCGCCGACAATCGACGGGTACCGGGACACCCCGCAACCCGACCCCGCAGGAGCCGAAGGTGACGACGCCGGCATGGCTGACCGTACTGACCACGACGGACAGTGAGGAGAAGGCCCATGCCCTGGCGCAGGGCGTGGTGGAGGCGCGGCTCGCCGCCTGCGTACAGATCTCCGCGCCCGTCACCTCGGTCTACCGCTGGCAGAACGCCATCGAGACCACCGAGGAGTGGCAGCTGCTGTTCAAGACGGCGGCGGAGCGGTACGACGAACTGGAGGCCCACCTGGAGGCGGCGCACGACTACGAGACCCCGGAGATCATCGCGATCCCGGTGGTACGGGGCAGCGCCCGCTATCTCGCCTGGGTCTCGGCCGAGACCGCCCCGGTCACGTCGCTGTAGGGCCGCCCCGGCGGCCCGGGGTCCTACCGCTCCCGGGCCGCCAGTGCCTCCCCGATCCCGGTCTCCCGGGGCCCCAGGAAGTGCGGATCGGGTTTGAAGACGGCGTCCAGCGCCGCCTTCCCCGCCGCGAACACCTCCCGTGTGCCGCCGTAGTACCAGGTCGCGTCGTGCTTGGCGTCCACGCCGACGCCGTACGCGTCGATCCCCGCGGACCGGCACAGGGCGATCGCCCGGCGGATGTGGAACCCCTGGCTCACCAGCACCGCGCGGTCGACCCCGAAGATCTTCTTGGCCCGCACGCACGAGTCCCAGGTGTCGAACCCCGCGAAGTCGCTCACGATCCGCTCGTCCGGCACCCCGTGCTCCGTGAGATAGGTACGCATGGCATCCGGCTCGTCGTACTCCTCGCGGCTGTTGTCACCGGTCACGAGCACGACCTTCACCTTCCCGTCCCGGTACAGCTCGGCGGCGGCCGTCAGCCGGTTGGCGAGATACGGCGACGGTCTGCCCTGCCAGAGCCCCGCCCCGAACACCACCGCCACCTGCTGCGCGGGCGCGTCCGCGGTCGTCCTGACCCGGGCGTCGGCGACGGAGTACATCCAGGTCATGGGCGCCAGCCCGGCCACACACGCGAGCATCACCCCCTGCACGGCCCGCCGCTGCCCGCGCCGCGTGCGCGGCCAGCGCGGCCGCAACCGCCCGAGCGCCGGCCGTTTTGGCCACTTCACCCGCATGGGAGCCCCCTCTTTCCGTGCCGTGCTCCGTCGTCCCACTTGATCGGACGAACCGGAGGCCGAAAGGGTTCTCCGGCGGGCGGGACGAATGCCGCACGGCCGCTCAGGTCCGGCCCCACCGGTCCGGGGCCGCGCGGACCGGAGGGCGGTCCGGCCCATACCATCGCCCAATGCTGCGTCCACGACTGATCGCCTCCGATCTCGACGGCACCCTCCTGCGCAACGACGGCACCCTCTCGCCCCGCACCCTGCGCGCCCTGCGCACCGCCGAGAGCGCCGGCGCGGAGATCGTCCTCGTCACCGCCCGGCCGCCCAGGTTCGTCGACCGGCTCGCCGACGCCGCCGACTTCACGGGCACGGCGGTGTGCAGCAACGGGGCGATGGTCTACGACATCGGGACGCGCACCGTCGTCTCCTCCCGCGTCCTGCCGCTCTCCACCGCCCGCCGCGTGGCCACCGCGCTCGCCGCCGCCGTGCCGGGGATCGGCTTCGCCCTGGAGACCGGCAACCACATCCTGTACGAACCGGCCTACCGTCTGCGGCTCTCCGAGGACACCGGCGCCGAGCTGCCCGTACCGGCGCTCGCGGACCTCTGGCTGGCCGATGTCCCCGTCACCAAGCTCCTCGCCTGGTCGGACCGGCTCGACGCGGACGCGCTGCTGGCCGCGGCCGAGGCGGGGGCGGTCGACGGGGTGCAGCTCACCCATTCCGGCGGGCGCGGGCTGCTGGAGATCAGCGCGTCCGGCGTCACCAAGGCCGGCACGCTGTCGGTGCTGTGCGCCGGGCGCGGCATCGACGCCGCGGAGGTCGTCGCCTTCGGCGACATGCCCAACGACCTGACCGTCCTCGAATGGGCCGGCACCGGCTACGCGATGGGCAATGCCCACCCGAGCGTGCTGGCCGCGATACCGACGCACACGCTCAGCAACGAGGAGGACGGGGTCGCGGACGTCATCGAGCGGCTCTTCGGCCCCGCCCGCTGACCCGGCGGCGACGCGGAACGGAATCCGATCGGAGTCCGGAAGGAATCCGGGGAGCACCCGCAGCGCCCGCGGTAAAAAACTGATGAACGGACATTTCCGGGCGCCCGCCTGAGCCTTCTTGTCGGTCCGGCCGTTTACTGTCGGACCCATGGACGGCACGCACGGCACGCACGGCACGCACGACCACGGCACGCACGACCACGGCACCGGCCCCTACGGCGCGGCCGACGCCGAGCGCTGGGACACCGAGCCGGACAAACGGCCGGGCCGCACCGCGTTCCAGCGCGACCGTGCCCGGGTGCTGCACTCCGCCGCGCTGCGGCGGCTCGCCGGGAAGACCCAGGTCGTCACCCCGGGCACCCGCGGCCACGCCTGGGACGCCAGCCCCCGGACCAGGCTCACCCACTCACTCGAATGCGCCCAGGTCGGCCGCGAGCTCGGGGCCGCGCTCGGCTGCGACCCCGACCTCGTCGAGACCGCCTGCCTCGCCCACGACCTGGGCCACCCGCCGTTCGGACACAACGGCGAGCAGGCGCTCAACGACTTCGCGTCGGACTGCGGGGGCTTCGAGGGCAACGCCCAGTCGCTGCGGCTGCTGACCCGGCTCGAACCGAAGCGGTTCGTACCCGACACCCGCACCGGCGAACTGGTCAGTGTCGGACTCAACCTCACCCGGGCCGCCCTGGACGCCGCCACCAAGTACCCGTGGCCGCGCGGCGAGCACCCCACCGACCCGGGCTCACCGAAATTCGGGGTGTACGAGGACGACCTGCCGGTCTTCGCCTGGGCCCGCAAGGGGGCACCGAAGGACCGCAAGTGCTTCGAGGCCCAGGTCATGGACTGGTCCGACGACGTCGCCTACTCCGTGCACGACTTCGAGGACGGGCTGCACGCCGGGCACATCGACCCCAACTGCCTCTACGCCGAACCGGAGCGGGACGCGATCTGGGCGGTCGCCATCGGCCGCTACGTCCCGGCGGACACCGACCCCCAGGAGCTGGCCGACGCGCTGGACCGGCTCATCGCCGAGGACTGGTGGCCGCACGGCTACGACGGAACCGCCGTCGCCCAGGCCCGGCTGAAGGACGCGACGAGCCAGCTGATCGGCCGGTTCTGCCTCGCCGCCGAGAGCAGCACCCGACAGGCCCACGGGACGGGCCGCCTCGGCCGGTACGCCGCCGAGCTGGTCGTCCCCCGCGAGGCCCGCAACGAATGCGCGGTGCTCAAGGCGGTCGCCGACCGTTACGTCATGCAGCGCGCCGAGCAGGAGGCGATCCGCGCCGACCAGCGGATCGTCATCGCCGAGCTGGCCGCCGCCCTGACCGCCCGCGCCCCGGAGGGACTGGAGCCGCAGTTCCGGGCGCTGTTCGACGCCGCCCGCGACGACCGGGCCCGCAAGCGGGTCCTGGTCGACCAGATCGCCGCTCTGACCGACGCCTCGGCCCGCTCGCTGCACGCGTCGCTCACGGAGCGCGGACACCGGGTGTGACCTGATCGGGGTACACCCTCTTTCGCCATCACGCTGCGTGCGGGACGCTCGCAGTTGGCGGCGCCGCGAAGCAAGCACCGAGGAGGCACCAAGTGGTCGACGCACATCGGACGTTCGTCATCGTGGGCGGAGGGCTGGCGGGAGCGAAGGCGGCCGAGACGCTCCGGTCGGAGGGTTTCAGCGGCCGGGTGATCCTGCTCGGCGACGAACGCGACCACCCGTACGAACGGCCTCCGCTCTCCAAGGGCTACCTCGCCGGCAAGGAGGAGCGGGACAGCGTCTTCGTCCATGAGACCGCCTGGTACGCGGGCGCCGACATCGAGCTGCACCTGGGGCAGCCCGTCACCTCGCTCGACCGGGAGGCCCGCGCCGTACAGCTCGGCGACGGCACCGTCGTCCACTACGACAAGCTGCTGCTCGCCACCGGGGCCGAGCCGCGCCGCCTCGCCGTCCCGGGCACGGACCTGGCCGGCGTCCACCATCTGCGCCGCCTCGCCCACGCCGACCGGCTGCGCAACGTGCTGGCCGCACTCGGCCGCGACAACGGCCATCTGGTGATCGCCGGGGCCGGCTGGATCGGCCTGGAGGTCGCGGCGGCGGCCCGCGGGTACGGCGCCGAGGTCACCGTCGTCGAACCGGAGCCGACCCCGCTGCACCAGGTCGTCGGTCCCGAACTCGGCCAGATCTTCACCGACCTCCACAGCGACCACGGGGTCCGCTTCCACTTCGGCCTCCGCCTCACCGAGATCATCGGCCAGGACGGCCTGGTGCTCGCCGTCCGCACCGACGACGGCGAGGAGCACCCCGCCCACGACGTGCTCGCCGCGATCGGCGCCGCGCCCCGCACCGCCCTCGCCGAGACCGCCGGGCTCGCCATGGCCCCCCGCGCGGTCGGCGGCGGCATCGCCGTCGACGCCTCGCTGCGCACCAGCGACCCGCACATCTTCGCGGCCGGTGACGTCGCCAACGTGGACCACCCGCTGCTCGGCACCCGGCTGCGCGTGGAGCACTGGGCGAACGCGCTGAACAGCGGCCCGGCCGCGGCCCGCGCCATGCTCGGCCAGGAGGTCGGCTACGACCGGGTGCCGTACTTCTTCTCCGACCAGTACGACCTCGGCCTCGAATACTCGGGCTGGGCGCCGCCGGGCAGCTACGACCAGGTGGTCATCCGGGGTGACGCGGGGAAGCGGGAGTTCATCGCCTTCTGGCTGAAGGACCGCCGGGTGCTGGCCGGGATGAACGTCAACGTGTGGGACGTCACCGAGACCGTGCAGGGGCTGATCCGGTCCGGCCGGCAGATCGACCCGGACGCGCTGGCGGACCCGTCGGTGCCGCTGGAATCCCTGGGGGGTGCCTGACACATGCCTGCGGCGTCGCGGCGACCGTTCCACGGATCACATCGGCGCGCTCCACGGCTGTCGTGGCCCACCCGTAGACTTCACCCGTGGCAGGCAGGATCAATGACGACGACGTGAAGGCGGTACGGGACGCGGTCCCGATCGACGCCGTCGTTTCCGAGTATCTCCAGCTGCGCAACGCGGGCGGTGGCAACCTCAAGGGACTCTGCCCGTTCCACGACGAGAAGTCCCCCTCCTTCCAGGTCAGCCCGAGCAAGGGTCTCTTCCACTGCTTCGGCTGCCAGGAGGGCGGCGACACGATCGCCTTCGTGCAGAAGATCGACCACCTGACGTTCGCGGAGGTCGTCGAGCGGCTCGCCGCCAAGGCGGGCATCACCCTGCGGTACGAGGAGGGCGGCTACAACCCCTCCCACCAGCGCGGCGAGCGCATCAGGCTGGTCGAGGCGCACAAGGTGGCCGCCCGGTTCTACGTCGAGCAGCTGGACGGCCCCGAGGCCGAGATCGGCCGTAAGTTCCTCGCCGAGCGCGGCTTCGACCAGGCCGCCGCCGCCCACTTCGGCGTCGGCTACAGCCCGGCCGGCTGGGACCACCTCACCCGCTATCTGCGCGGCAAGGGCTTCAGCGACAAGGAGCTGATCGCCTCCGGCCTCTCCCAGGACGGCAGGCGCGGCCCCATCGACCGCTTCCGCGGCCGGCTGATGTGGCCGATCAGCGACACCTCCGGCGACGTCGTCGGCTTCGGCGCCCGCAAGCTGCGCGACGACGACAACGGACCGAAGTACCTCAACACCCCCGAGACCGCGATCTACAAGAAGTCCCAGGTGCTCTACGGCATCGACCTGGCGAAGAAGGACATCGCCAAGGCCAGCCGGGCCGTGGTCGTCGAGGGCTACACCGACGTCATGGCCTGCCACCTCGCCGGGATCACCACCGCCATCGCCACCTGTGGCACGGCCTTCGGCGGCGACCACATCAAGATCCTGCGCCGGCTCCTGATGGACAACGGCAGCGCCCGGGTGATCTTCACCTTCGACGGTGACGCCGCCGGGCAGAAGGCCGCCCTGCGCGCCTTCGAGGACGACCAGAAGTTCGCCGCCGAGACGTACATCGCGATCGCCCCGGACGGCATGGACCCCTGCGACCTGCGCCTGGTCAAGGGCGACGAGGCGGTCCGCGACCTGGTCGAACCCCGCACCCCGCTCTTCGAGTTCGCGCTCCGCCAGATCGTCGGCCGGTACGACCTGGAGACCCCGGCGGGCCGCGGCGCCGCGCTCGACGAGGCGGCACCCGTCGTCGCCCGGATCAAGAACAGCTCCTCGCAGCACGAGGTCGCCGTCCAGCTGGCCGGCATGCTCGGCATCCTGGACACCCAGTTCGTCGTCAAGCGCGTCGGCCAGCTCGCCCGCTGGGCCCGCGAGCGGGGCGACCAGCGGGGCCCCGGCCAGACCCCCTCCCGCGGCGGCCCCCGGCACCAGCAGGTCCAGGCGCCCCCCGCCGCAGCCCCCTCCGGCCCCGCGCTCAACCTCCGCAGTCCCGCCCACCGCACCGAGCGCGAGCTGCTCAAGCTCGCCCTGCAGAAGCCCGCCCTGGTCTCCCCGGCGTTCGACGCCTACGGGGCCGACGAGTTCACCGCCCCGCCGTACGCGGCCGTCCGGCAGTGCATCGCGGAGGCCGGCGGCGCCGAGCTGGGCGTCCCCGAGACCCGTGAATATCTGGTCCAGGTCCTGGACGCGGCGCCCAACGACACGGTGCGCAATCTGGTCACCGAGCTCGCCGTCGAGGTCTTCCACGGCAAGACCATCGACGAGACCTACGCGGGCATGCAGCTCGTCCAGGTCCGGCTGCGCGCCGTCGACCGCCGGATCAACGACGTCCAGGGCAGCCTCGCCCGCCTCGGCAGCAATGTCGCCCCCGATCACCTGGCGGCGGCGCAGAACGAGGTCTGGGTCCTCCAGCAGTACGCCCAGTCCCTGCGCAACAACGGGGCCGACGCGCTCTGACGCGCCGGCCCGGCGGCGGGATCGCCCCCGCGTAACCGACCGGTCACGGACCGGACTCAGAAAGTCCCCGCACGCCCCTCGTGGCGGCGATGTGTCGTACCCCACACTGGGGTGCGGTGCCTGAGACATCGGAGCGCGGCCGGTCCATCGAACGGTGGTCCTCCATCCCCGCGGTCCGGCAGCGATCACCTGGAGGTCGCCCCCGTGCAGACCCGGACCCTGACCAAAACCGAGCACGTCTCGGCCGTCCCCGCGCAGAACCGGGCCGTGCACCATCCGGAGGGCGCGGTGGAGCCGCCGATACCGAACGATCCGCCCGAGGGGCTCCTGGCAGAGCCGCCCCCGAGACCGGAGTCCGGGCCGAGGAGCCGTCCGGAGGCCGCCGGTCCGTCCTCCGACCTCTTCCGCCAGTACCTGCGGGAGATCGGCCGGATCCCGCTGCTCGGCGCCGCCGACGAGGTGGAGCTCGCCCGCCGGGTGGAGGCCGGTCTCTTCGCCGAGGAACGGCTCGCGAGCACCCCCGACCCGGACACCCGGCTGGCCGTCGACCTGGACCGCCTCGTCGTCATGGGGAGGATGGCCAAACGCCGCCTCATCGAGGCCAACCTCCGCCTCGTCGTCTCCGTCGCCAAGCGCTACGTCGGCCGCGGGCTGACCATGCTCGACCTGGTCCAGGAGGGAAACCTCGGGCTGATCAGGGCCGTCGAGAAGTTCGACTACGCCCGGGGCTACAAGTTCTCCACGTACGCGACCTGGTGGATCCGCCAGGCCATGTCCCGCGCCCTCGCCGACCAGGCGCGGACCATACGGGTCCCGGTCCATGTCGTCGAGCTGATCAACCGCGTCGTACGCGTCCAGCGCCGGATGCTCCAGGAGCGCGGCTACGAGCCGACCGCACAGGAGGTCGCCGACCAGCTCGACCTCACCCCGGAGCGGGTCGGCGAAGTCCTGCGGCTCGCCCAGGAACCCGTCTCGCTGCACGCCCCGGTCGGCGAGGAGGAGGACGTCGCCCTCGGCGACCTGATCGAGGACGGCGACGCCGCGTCCCCGGTCGAGTCCGCCGCGTTCCTGCTGCTGCGCGAGCACCTGGAAGCGGTGCTGTCGACGCTGGGCGAGCGCGAACGCAAGGTGGTACAGCTGCGCTACGGGCTGGACGACGGACGGCCCCGCACCCTGGAGGAGATCGGCAGGATCTTCGGCGTGACCCGCGAACGCATCCGCCAGATCGAGTCCAAGACCCTCAGCAAGCTGCGGGACCACGCCTTCGCCGACCAGCTCCGCGGCTACCTCGACTGACGCCGCGAGGGCCCGCGCCGCCGGCCGGCGGCACGGGCCCTCGCGTACGTATGAACGGACAGCGCTCCTAGTCGACTTCGGCGACCGCCTGGGCGAACTGCGCCGAATACAGCCGGGCGTAGGCGCCCCCGGCGGCCAACAGCTCCTCGTGGGTGCCCTGTTCGACGATCGAGCCGTTCTCCATCACCAGGATGATGTCGGCGTCCCGGATGGTGGAGAGCCGGTGCGCGATCACGAAGCTCGTACGGCCGTGGGCCAGCCGTGCCATCGCCTTCTGGATCAGCACCTCGGTACGGGTGTCGACGGAGCTCGTCGCCTCGTCGAGCACCAGGATCACCGGGTCGGACAGGAACGCCCGCGCGATGGTGATCAGCTGCTTCTCGCCCGCGCTGACGCCGGAGCCCTCGTCGTCGATCACCGTGTCGTAACCGTCCGGCAGGGTGCGGATGAACCGGTCGGCGTGGGCCGCCCTCGCCGCCTCCTCGATCTCCTCCCGGGTGACCTCGCGCGAAGCGCCGTACGCGATGTTGTCCGCGATCGAACCGCCGAACAGCCAGGTGTCCTGGAGGACCATGCCGATGCCCTGGCGCAGCTCGTCGCGCGACATCTTCGTCACGTCGACCCCGTCCAGCGTGATCCGGCCGCCCGTCACCTCGTAGAACCGCATCAGCAGATTGACGAGCGTGGTCTTGCCGGCCCCGGTCGGGCCGACGATCGCGACCGTGTGACCCGGCTCGACGTTCAGCGACAGGTCCTCGATGAGCGGCTTCTCCGGGTCGTAACGGAACGACACCTTCTCCAGCGAGACGCTGCCCCGCAGCTCCTCGGGGCGCTCCCGCTCGTCGGGCGCGGGGTCGGTGCCCTGCTCCTCGGCGTCCAGCAGCTCGAAGATCCGCTCGGCCGAGGCGACGCCCGACTGCACCAGGTTCGCCATCGAGGCGACCTGGGTCAGCGGCATCGAGAACTGCCGCGAGTACTGGATGAACGCCTGCACATCACCGATCGACAGCGCGCCCGAAGCGACCCGCAGACCGCCCACGACGGCGATCAGCACATAGTTCAGGTTGGAGACGAACATCATCAGCGGCTGCATGATCCCGCTGTTGAACTGCGCCTTGAAACCGGCCTCGTACAGCGCCTCGTTCTGCTCGGCGAAGTCCCGCGCGGACTCCTCCTGCCGGCCGAACACCTTCACCAGGGTGTGCCCGGTGTACATCTCCTCGATGTGGGCGTTGAGCTTGCCCGTCGTCTTCCACTGCTGCACGAACTGCGGCTGCGAGCGCTTGCCGACCCGCGTCGCCACGACCGCCGAGAGCGGCACCGTCACCAGTGCGACCAGCGCCAGCAGCGGCGAGACCCAGAACATCATGATCAGCACGCCGACGATGGTGAGCAGGGAGTTGATGAGCTGGCCCATCGTCTGCTGCATCGTCTGCGAGATGTTGTCGATGTCGTTCGTCGCCCGGCTGAGCACCTCGCCACGCTTGGCCCGGTCGAAGTACGACAGCGGCAGCCGCGACAGCTTCGTCTGGATGTCCTCGCGCAGCTGGAACACGATCCGGTTGATGATGCTGATCGACAGCCGGGTCGCCACCAGCATCAGCAGACCGGCGCCGACGTAGACCGCCAGCGCCACCAGCAGTACTTCGCCCACCGCACCGAAGTCGATGCCGTGACCGGGGACGAAGTCCACCTTGGAGAGCATGTCGGCCAGGCCGCTGTTGCTCTGGCGCAGTCCCTCGACGGCCTGCTCCTTGGTCGCCCCCTCGGGTATCTCGGGGCTCCGGCCGATGACCCCGGCGAAGACCAGGTCGGTCGCCCGGCCGAGGATCTTCGGCCCGACCACCGACAGACCCACGCTCAGCGCGCAGGCCACCAGCATCACGTACAGCGAGGTCTTCTCCGTCGCGAAGCGCTTCAGCAGCCGCTTCGAGGACCCCTTGAAGTCCATGGACCGGTCGGTCGGCGCCCCGCCCGCCATCATGCGTCCGCCAGGCCCGGCCATTACGCGGCCTCCGCTTCCGTCAGCTGGGAGAGCACGATCTCCCGGTACGTTTCATTGCCGTCCATCAGCTCGTGATGGGTGCCGGAGCCGACGACCCGGCCCTCGTCCAGCACCAGGATCCGGTCCGCGTCGCGGATGGTGGACACGCGCTGCGCCACGATCACGACGGTCGCCTCGGCCGTCTCCTGGGTGAGGGCCCCGCGCAGCGCGGCGTCGGTGGCGTAGTCGAGCGCGGAGAACGAGTCGTCGAAGAGATAGATCTCCGGGCGCTGCACCAGCGTCCTGGCGATGGCCAGACGCTGCCGCTGCCCGCCCGACACATTGGTGCCGCCCTGCGCGATCGGCGCGTCCAGACCGTGCTCCAGCGCCGTGACGAACTCCTTGGCCTGCGCGACCTCCAGCGCGTGCCACAGCTCCTCGTCGGTCGCGTCCGGGTTTCCGTACCGCAGGTTCGTCGCGACCGTCCCGGAGAACAGGTACGGCTTCTGCGGTACGAGACTCACGGTCTTCGCCAGCAGCGCCGGCTCCAGCGTCCGCACATCCGTGCCGTCGACCAGCACCTGGCCGTCCGTCACGTCGAACAGCCGCGGTACGAGACCGAGCAGCGTCGACTTCCCGCTGCCCGTCGACCCGATGATCGCGGTGGTCTCGCCGGGGCGGGCCACCAGATCCACCGACCGCAGCACCGGCTCCTCGGCGCCCGGGTAGCGGAAGTCCGCGCCGCGCACCTCCAGATGACCGCGGGCGAGCAGCTTGCGGACCGGCTTCACGGGCGGGACCACGCTGGACTCGGTCTCCAGGACCTCCTGGATGCGCTCGGCGCAGACCTCGGCGCGCGGCACCATCATGAACATGAAGGTGGCCATCATCACCGACATGACGATCTGCATCAGATAGGCGAGGAACGCGGTCAGCGCGCCGATCTCCATGCCGCCGCTGTCGATGCGCTGGGCGCCGAACCAGATCACCGCGATCGACGAGACGTTCACGACCGTCATCACGGTGGGGAACATCAGCGCCATCAGCCGGCCCGTGGACAGCGCCACATCCGTCAGCTCGGTGTTGGAGCCGCGGAACCGCTCCTCCTCGTAGCCGTCCCGGACGAAGGCGCGGATGACGCGGTTGCCGGTGATCTGCTCGCGCAGCACCCGGTTCACCGTATCGAGCCGCTCCTGCATCGTGCGGAACAGCGGGCGCATCCGCCGCACGATCAGACTCACCGCGATGCCGAGCACCGGCACCACCGCGAGCAGCACCGCGGACAGCTGCACGTCCTGGCCGAGCGCCATGATGATGCCGCCGACGCACATGATCGGGGCCGACACCATCAGCGTGAACGTCATCAGCACCAGCATCTGGACCTGCTGGACGTCATTGGTCGTACGGGTGATCAGCGAGGGCGCCCCGAAGCGCCCCACCTCACGGGCCGAGAACGACTGCACCCGGTCGAAGACCGACGCCCGGATGTCGCGGCCGAGAGCGGAAGCGGTACGGGCGCCGAAGTACACGGCCCCCATGTTGCAGACGACCTGGACGATGCTGACGGCGATCATGATGCCGCCGAATTCGAGGATGTAGCCCGTGTCGCCCTGCACGACACCGTTGTCGATGATGTCGGCGTTCAGCGTGGGCAGGTAGAGGCTGGCGCAGGTCTGCAGCAGTTGGAGGAGGACCAGCAGCAGGATGGGTTTTCTGTACGGACCGAGATAGGCCCGCAGGAGTTTTATGAGCACGCGTGTCTCTCGGAGTCGGCAGAAGACAGGGATCGACCCATTTTCCGGCACCGACGGCCGTGACTGCGAGCAGTTTTACTCAAGACCAGGTCAAAAAACAGACCGAGTACACAAGTGGAGGGGTTCACCTCGCCCGGTGCACTCGACCCGTCGCGCAGACGTACGGACTCAGACCGCGGGGTCGAACGCCCCCGGATGGATCTGGTCCCGCGTCGCCACGTACTGCTGGCGCACCGCCTGCCCGACCGCCAGTTCCTCGCCCGGCTCCAGCACCTGCGCCGCGGCACCCTGCCAGGCCGGGGGCGTGAGCGGATCGCCCGTCCCCTGCGAGACCGCCAGCGCCCAGGCCGCCTGCCGGGCCGCGCCCAGCGCCGCGTACTCGGCAGGCTGCGGCACGACCACCTGCGTACCGAAGAGCGCGGGCGCCAGCCCCTGTACGGCGGGCAGTTCGGCCGCCGCGCCCAGCAGGAACACCCTCCGCACCTCGACGCCCCGGCCGCGCAGCACGTCGAGCGCGTCGGCCAGTGAGCACAGCATCCCCTCGAACGCCGCCCGCGCCAGATGCTCCGGCTTCATCGACTCGCGCCGCAGCCCGCAGAGCGTCCCCGCGGCGTGCGGCAGCTGCGGCGTCCGCTCGCCCTCCAGGTACGGCAGCAGCACCAGCCCGGACGCGCCCGGGGTGGACTTCAGCGCCAGCGCAGAGAGCTCCTCCAGCCCCTCCACGCCGAGCATCTCGGCGGTCCCGCGCAGTGCCCGCACCGCGTTGGAGGTGTGCACCACCGGCAGGTGCTTCCCGGTCGCGTCGGCGAACGAAGTGATCATCCCGGCCGGATCGGACAGCGCCTCGTGGTGCACCGCCATGACCGAGCCCGACGCCCCCAGCGAGACCACCGCGTCGCCGACCCCGACCCCGAGCCCGAACGCCGCCGCCATCGTCTCGCCGGTCCCCGCGGAGATCAGCAGCCCCTCGGGCGTCGTCCCGGCCGCGTCGGCGGGGCCGAGCACCTCGGGCAGCGCCGCCTGGTGCCCGAGCGCGAGCTCCACCAGGTCGGGCCGGTAGGAACCGGTGTCCGCCGACCAGTAGCCGGTGCCGGACGCGGCACCCCGGTCGGTGGTCCGCCGGGCCGGACGCCCCAGCAGCTGCCACACCAGCCAGTCGTGCGGCTGGAGCACCGCGGCCACCCGCTGGGCCGCCTCCGGCTCGGTCCGCGCCATCCAGCGCAGCTTCGCCACCGGCTGCGCGGCCTGCGGCACCGCCCCGACCGCCTCGGCCCAGGCCTGCCGCCCGCCGAGCCCGTCGACCAGATCCGCCGCGGCGGCCTGCGCCCGCTTGTCGTTGCCGAGCAGCGCCGGGCGTACGAGATTGCCCTGGTGGTCCAGGGGCACCAGACCGTGCTGCTGGGCGGAGACACCGATGGCCTGCACCCCTTCGAGCAGCCCGCCGCCGGCGGCCTCGCCGAGCGAGAGCAGCCACGCCTGCGGGTCGACCTCGGTGGCCTTCGCCTCGACGGGGTGTGCGGCGAACCCCCGGCGCAGCACTGCGCCCGTGTCCGTATCGCAGACGACGATGTGCGTGAAGGCGGAAGAACTGTCCAAGCCGGCGACTATCCCCATGCCCAAGATTCTGCCGCACCGCCGGACCTTTTCCGTACCGGTTGCGCGGCCTCGGGCCCCCGCAGGCCCTAGGTGTTGCTGGTGCCCCAGTCGTCCTCGCCGTTGCGGCCCCGGTCCCGCAGCGAGCGCACCCGCCCGGTCACCGAGGCCGGGACCTTCTCGCCGACCTTCTCGCTTACCGCGCGGCACGCCTTGCCGGCCAGATCGCGGCCGCTCTGCGCCGCGGACTCGGCGGTATTGCGCACGGCTGGGTTCTGCGCGAACCGGTGCGCGGACTTCTTCATCTGCTCGTAGCGCTCGCGTCCGGCCCGTGTCCCGATCACGTATCCGAGGGCCAGTCCGGCGATGAACGTGAGCCGGTACCGCATGGCTGCCACCCTTCCTTGCTCACTGCGAAGCTTCAGTGCGACGTGTGCTGCCCGCCTACCCGCGGGCACCTGAGATCACCCCGGGGGATACCGATTGGCAAAGCACCCCCCTGCTTGCGCTAATGTATGTGTCGCAGCGAACGAGCGCCGCCCGGCAGCAGCCAGGTAGGTAGGGTTCGGTGCACACGCAGCAATCCCCTGTAGCTCAATTGGCAGAGCAGCCGGCTGTTAACCGGCAGGTTACTGGTTCGAGTCCAGTCGGGGGAGCGCGATCCCCTGTAGCTCAATTGGCAGAGCATTCGGCTGTTAACCGGAGGGTTACTGGTTCGAGTCCAGTCGGGGGAGCGGAACGGAAGAGGACCCCACGGGGTCCTTTTTCGTATGCCCGCCCAAGGTCGTCACCCTGGTGCGGGTGGGGCGCATGTGACTCTTTCGCGTGTACTTCGCTCCATCCGGAACCGGACGGCCGGCGGCGAGGTCTTCATGGTCATGCGAAGCCGACCATCCGGAGCGAGAGATCGTATGACCGGCTATGCTGCGGCAGACGGCGCGCACACTTGTACGCGCCACGCCGAAAAGGGGCGGTAGCTCAGCCGGTTAGAGCAGCGGACTCATAATCCGTCGGCCGTGGGTTCGAGTCCCACCCGCCCCACCGAACACCTCGGGAAGAATCGTTCTGACCTGGGGAAACGCGCCCGCGAGGGCATTTCGCGTGCAGCGAGCATGACCCCTCGCGCGCCAGGGGTCCGTTGAGCGGCTGCGGGCCGGGCTTCTGACGCCCGGCCCGCCCGCCGCGGCGAGGCGCGGCAGCGGGAGGGCTGGGCGGTCGGACGACGGTCAGGCGGCGCAGTCGTACCGCTTGACGAGATGGGTGGCGGCTTCTCGCACCACGGTCGCGCTGTTGCGGATCGCGGTGTCCCGGTCGACGAGGCCCTTCTTCTCCTCCTGAGAGGGAGCGATGAGCCTGACGGTCATGTACGGGGCGGGCGAGCCCATTCGGGCGGCACAGCCGGCGGGCAGAGTGGCCTCGGCCTGGTCGGGGAGTGCCCAGCCCTTGAAGCCGGGGCCGAGAGGGACGGAGTCCTTCCTGGGGCCGGAGTCATGCCGGGCGTCCGCGATGATCAGGTTGAAGATGCCTCGGCGGTAGTCGCTGTCGGGGTTGGCGCGCATGACGCCGCACCCTTTGAACACCTTGAGGTCACCCTTGCCCGGGCTTTCCCACTCCTCCGCGCTGACCTCGCCCCCCTTGCCGTCGTCGACCAGCTCCGCCGTCTGCCGGCTGAGCGCGCCATGACACAGGGTCTGCGGCAGCGCCGGCTTCTCGTTGCCGTCAGGCCAGAGGCTCGCCGTCACGACGGCCGCTCCGGCGACGCCGAGCACGAGGGTCAGCGGCAGCCACTTCTTGTCCATCGGAAACGGTCCCATTCACTTGTCGGCGCCCCCTCCATGCCGTTCTGACACCACAGCTCAGCGGGCGCCCGGAGGTGGTCCTCGTGCCCGCCGCCGCGGCGAGGCGTGGCGGCGGGCACGCTGATGTCGGTCAGGCGGCGCAGTCGTACTGCTTGGTCAGGTTCTCCACGGCTTCGAGGATCACGGTGCGCTGGTCCTTCATCAGTGACGCGTAGTTCCAGTCCCGTCCGACGATGGCGACCGGTGAGACCTTGAGGGTGACGCTGATGTACTGCGCGTCGGGCCGCCTCATCTTCTTCGCGCACCCGTCCGGAAGCTGCACCTCGCTCTGCCGCCGGCCCACCCAGCCCGTGAGGCCGTCACCGATGCGGTCGGCGTCCTTCGGGGGGTCGTTCGGCGTATCGGTGGAGCTCACGTCCAGGGTGTACTGGAGCCGCTTGCTGCCCTTGTCCCCGGGGTTCTCCCGATTGACGAAGCAGGTGGTGGAGAAGACCTGGTCCGCCGGCTCGGTCTCGGATCCCGAGCTCTTCGGGATGAACTCGTCGACCTGGACGGCCCCTCCCTTGCCGTCCTGGAGCAGGCCCGCGGTCTGCTCCGTCAGCATGCCCAGGCACAAGTTCCGCTCGCGCAGCTTCTTGAGTTCCGTCGGCCGGAGTTCGAGCGTCGCGACGACCGCTGCCGCGACGACGAGCACGGCCGGCAGGACCAGGTACTTCTTGTTCAAGGCTAGGGCTGCCCCATCTTCTTCTGGGCGTCCTCGATGCCGTACTGGTACCAGTTCTCGGCAGTCGTCTGGAGATGGTCCTCGTACTCGCCCGGGGTCGCGTCCAGCTCCTCCTTCGTGAGGCCCTTCTTCATCGCCGTCTCGCGCATCATGGCGTCCATCTGGTTCTCGCCGTTCTCGAAGTGGTCGACCATGTTCTTGCGGGTCTCCGCGTCGACCGTGGCGTTGAGATCGTTCATGTACGCGGCCGTGCCCACGTCGACCGAGCGCTGGACCACGTCGCCGACGACGGGGATGGCCGTCAGGGGTGCGCCGATGACGTGGTAGTTCATCATCTTGTTCCAGCCGTTGGTGTCCTTCTCCGCCTGGCCGAGGTCGTAGATGACGTCGCCGCGCACGCCGTCGAGGTGCCCGAGCACCGACGCGGACTGCTTGACCCAGGCCCGCAGCCCCTCGTCCTCCTTGCGGTACGAGTCCGCCGGGTATTCGTTCATCCCCTCGGCGATCACCACGCTCTGCGAGTGGTGGATGACACCGAACGCCTTCGGGTCCTCGGCGACGCCGCGCACGATGCGGAGGAGGTCGCCCCGCTCGATCTCCAGGTTGTTGTAGTCGGTGGGCCCGTCCATGTTCTTGCCGAGGATCTGGTGCACGTCCGAGGCGTAGTCCCCGATCATGTTGCCCATGCTCGTGCGCATGGGCAGGGGCACGGAGCTCTGGTTCTTCGACGCGTCCTCGCCGCTGTACTCCTTGACCATCCGCTCGAAGATCGCGGTCTCCGCGCCGTCGTGGTGGGCACCGGCGCCGTGCAGCGGGCTGCCCGGCTCGCGGCCGGTGGCCGCGGCCTCCAGGGCGGAGCCGAACTCGGTGCGGGCCGAGGTCCGCTGCAGGTCGTCGGGCATCTCGTCCTGGACATCGGCGCCCGGCCAGTCCCGGTCCTCCAGGAAGTACTTGAGGTTGTCCGTGGTGTTCGGGTCGAAGTAGTGGGTGGAGGCGGACGGGTTGCGGCTCATGGCGTTCAGCAGGCCCTTCATCGGGTCCTCCTGCGTGCCCTGCCAGTTCTTCATGACGCCGTCGTAGGCGTCGTCGTTGTTCGTCTCCCAGTCGCGAATGGTGTCGCCGACCTCGGTCAGGAAGGCCTCGCTGTAGACCGGGTCGCCCTTGTCCTTGTCGTACGGGGAGGCGTTCTTGTCCTCCGGGTCGTACGCCTTGTCGCCTGCGTCGGCGGCCATCAGGTCCGTGAGGTCCTTCAGAGTCGCGGCGCCGCCCCCGATGGCCCCGGGGTGGCGTGCGGGGAGGCCGTTGCCGTCGCGGGCCGTGGTGATGAGCTTGTCGGTCCAGGCCGAGGTGACACCGCCGGGGGTACCGATCGCGGAGTCGGGGCCGGTGGCGGTGGCAAGGGAGCCGGACAGCGCCCTGTAGAGGCGGGCGTCGGTGCTGGAGAGCTGGCCGTCGCGACCGCCCGACTCCAGGGAGCTCGCGAGCAGCAGCACGGCCTCCTGCTGGTCGCGGCCCCGGTAGCTGAGGTTCGTCATCAACTGCTCGGAGAAGGCGGGCGAGTTCTTGCCGTTCTCCGCGAGCGTGAGGAGCCGCTCGCGCTCCTTGTCGTCGAGGTGTTCCCAACGGGCGTAGAGCTTGGCGGCCTCGCGGCCGTTCTCCGCCTGCTGCTTCTCCTCGGCACGCATCTTCTTGGCGTCGGCGATACCACCGATGTCGGTGCTGCCGAAGTCGTTGGGGTGGTTTCGGATCAGTGCCCGCAGACCCCAGGCGCAGAGCTCGTCGGCTTCGTTCGCACGTTTCAGGATGCCCTCGATCTTGCCGCGCAGGGCCTCGAACTGCGCCTCGGTGGCGATGGGTTCGGTGCTGTCCTTGGACCGGCGGTCAGGATGTACTCGATGGCTGAGGACGCCGTTGGGGTAGATGGTGATGCCCGGCGGAGGGTTCTCATACGTGTGCTTGAGGTCGTCCTGGGCCGACTTGAAAAGCGTGTGGGCGTCCTTGAGGAGGTCACGCACGGACTCGGCCTCGGTGACGGCGTCACCGAATTCCTTGGCGGTCTTGGTGATGAACTCCTTGGTGACGGTGGCGTTCTCACCTTTCCAGCTGGACTTGTCGGCCTTGGTTTTCATGGCCGACGCTTCGGACTGGAGGGGCGAGGTCAGCTTGCCGATCATCTCGGTCCACTGGGTCACCGCGGCGTCGAGCGGGCCGAGCCTGGCAGTGAGGAGCTGCTCGAAGGTGGGCATGTGGCTGCTCCTTACTGGAAGTACTTGCTGATCTGCGAGGCGGGAACGGCCGCGTCCACGTCCGGGGCGACGGGACCGATGCGGCGCAGCTGCGCCTCGATCCACTCGTCGTCCTTCTGTTTCGAGGCCTTCGTGTAGTCGAGGTGGTTGGAGATGTGGGCGCACGCCTGAAGGAGGGTTTTCACCTGCGTCTCCCAGGTCCCGATCACTTCCGTGAACGCCGCACCGGTGTCGAACCCGTCGCTCTTGAGGCCCGTACCAGCGGTCTCACTCGCCGTCTTCGCGTGTTTACCGGTCTTCTCAAGGCCGTTGAACAGCCCGAATGCCGCGTGGCCGATGTCTCCGAGCTCATCGTCCTTGACCACGTAGTCGGCCGAGCCCTTCGCCGCCCCGGAACCGCCGGTTCCGCCGGCCTGGTTCAGTCTCATCGCGGCGGAGGCCTTCAGAGCGCCCCATTCCTCTTCGAATGACATGATCCACACCCCGTGTACCGATAGACAGTTGAATCGCGCGCCACGATACCCGTGTGATCAAACGACTTGCCGACAACGGGTCCTCGGCTTCCCGGGAGGCGCTGAAGCTCCGTCGAGGCCCCGTCGAGGCGGTATTTCCCCGCAACTGGTCTCGGCTGGGCGGAGGTTCGGCGCCTTCTCGGTGAAGCACCCGTCGGGTGACCACGCTTGACCGCTCGGAGCTGTTGTGGAGCTGCCGGGGAGCGCCCGGTGTGCGGGCCACGCGTTCACCGAGGTGCGTGGCCGTTGCCGGGGCCGGCGGTCTCGATCGCGGGTTTCGGGTCTGCCGCGGGGGCCCGGTTCCGCCCTGTCGGTGAAGCCCGTCGGAGTCGTCGCGCCGCCGCCAGGTCAGTTGGTCACCTTCCGTTGCGAGTCGTAACCATGCGTGGATGCATGGGCGTCAGCCCTGGCTGTCCGGGCATCATGTCCGGAGAGTCACCTATGGCAACGCTCTGAAGGATTAGGGTATTTCGTCACTTTTAATCCTTGATTACGGCTTCTACGACTTGTTGGCCGCAGGGGTCGGACGTAATGTCGAAAGTGCCGCTGCAGGAGCAAGGAGCGGCACAGTGAACTCCTCCAGAGGAGGCGAAGATGAAGGTTCGTAGCATCTTCGACCACAGGGACGGCGGTCGCGGCGGATACGGTGGCCGTGGCGGTTACGGTGGCCGTGGCGGATACGGCGGCCGTGGATACGGTGGCCGTGGTTACGGCGGACGCGGTTACGGCGGCCGTGGTTACGGCGGACGCGGGTTCGGCGGCTACTTCGGCGGCTACGGCCGTGGCGGACGCTGGGGTTGCTGACACCCTTCACTCCCGATCCCTGACATCAACTCGAGGCAGGCTCGCGCAGCGCGCGGGTCCGCCTCGTCGTTTGGGGTCCTGTTTCCATGGCTACGGCCCATAGTCCGAGCACTTCTGTGATGTGATGCTCATGCGCTTTCACAGCCCGCTCCAGCGCTCCGTCCGTGACGAGGAGCCCCCCGAGGACCCGGTGACGGATATCCCGATCCGCACCGACCCCGTCAGCATCATGGCGTCCTTCCGGCGCTTCTGGCCCCTGACCAGAGGCGACCGGCGCTGGCTCATCGTCATCTTCCTCTGTGCGGTCCTGGCCGCCCTCGCCGAGACCATCACCGTCCTGCTGTTCGCCGAACTCACCGACAAGGCCCTGCAGACCGGCACGGTCAGCGCCTTCTGGAAACCCGCCGGCCAGTGGCTCGCCGTGGCGGTCGCCGGTGCCGTGGTGGGGTACCTGGGCAGTTCGCTCGCGGCCTGGACCGCCGAACGCTTCGTGCTGCGGCTGCGGGCCCGCGTCTTCGGTCAAATCCAGAAGCTCCCGCCGCACTTCTTCCAGCGCAATCGCCGCGGCGACCTGGTGGAGCGGCTGACGGGCGACGTGGAGGCCATCGAGGCGCTCGTGGTCTCCGGCATCGTCGGGACGGCGTCGGCGCTGTTCGGCACCATCTTCTACGCCGGTGCCGCCCTGCTGCTGCGCTGGGACCTGGCCCTCGCCACCTTCGTCATGGTTCCGATCCTGCTGCTCGTCACCCGCGGGTTCGCCAAGCCCCTGCGCGCGGTGTCCCGGCGCGGCCGGGCGGCGGACGGCGCCATCACCGCCGTGGTCGAGGAGACCCTGGTCAACGTCGTCATGACCCAGGCGTACAACAGGCAGCAGGACGAGGAGGACCGGCTCAGCAGCAAGGCACGGCTCCGGTTGAAGGCCGCGGTGAAGGCCGTCCGCCTCACCGAGTTCTACGAGCAGTTCATCGAAGTCCTGGAAACCCTGTGCGTCCTCACCATCATCGGGCTGGGGGCGTGGGAGATCTCGGCCGGGCGGATGACCCTCGGACAGCTGCTGGCCTTCGCCGCCTTCATCGGCTACCTCTACCCGCCGATCCGTTCGCTGGGCCAGCTCGGTCTGACGGCCACCGCCGCGACCGCGGGCGCCGAACGACTGCTGGAGATCCTCGACGCCGAGCCCTCCGTCACCGACCCGGGCGACTCGGTGCCGGTGCCGGAGCGCAGCCGGGCGCTCGGCAAGGTGGAGGCGCGGCAGGTCTTCTTCCACTACCCCGGCAGCGACGAGACGGTGCTCAGGGACCTCTCGTTCACCGCGAGTCCTGGGGAACTGCTGGTCATCACCGGCCCCAGCGGCGCGGGCAAGTCGACGCTGGCCGCTCTGCTGCTCAGGTTCTACGACCCGGACGCCGGCACCGTCCTGCTGGACGGCGTCTCCGTGGACCGGATGCCGCTGACCTACCTCCGCCGGAACATCACGCTGCTGCCGCAGGACACGCTCGTCCTGCACGACACCATCGAGGAGAACATCGGCTGCGGACGCCCGGAGGCGAGCCACGACGATGTCGAGCGGGCCGCGCGGGCGGCCGACGCCCACGCGTTCATCGAGGCCCTTCCGGAGGGATATGACACCGTCATATCCACCGGCACCTCCCGGCTCTCCGGCGGCCAGCTGCAGCGCATCGCCATTGCCCGCGCCATGCTGCGCGACGCCCCCGTGCTCCTCCTCGACGAACCCACCACCGGCCTCGACCGGCTGGCCGCGGAACGCATCCTGGAGCCCCTGCGGCGGCTGGCCCGCGGCCGCACCACCATCGTGATCACCCATGACCTGGCCTTGGCCGCGGACGCCGACCGCATCCTCGTCCTGGACGAGGGGCGCCTGGTGGAATCCGGCACGCACACCCAACTTCTCGGCAGGAGCGGCCTGTACGCCACGCTCTTCGAGCGCCGTTCCCGGCCGCACAACGGAACCGTGTACAAGTCCGCCAGGCCGTCAGGGATCCACTGGAGATAGCCCGGCGGCACCACGGAGCCGTTACGTCACTGCCGGGGCGGCCGGTTCCCGACGGCGGCCGGACTGCCGGAGAACCCCCGGTGGTTACCATCCGCTGTGACCGAAACGACCGAAGGACCCGCTTCCCGCACCCGAATACTCGCCGATCTGACACCTCTGCGGACCTCCCCGGACTACCGGCGGCTCTGGTTCGGGAACACGGTCTCCTGGATCGGGCAGGGGATGACGGCGCTCGCCGTGTCGCTCCAGGTCTACGACATCACCGGGTCCGCCTTCTCGGTCGGGATGATCGGGTTCTGCTCGTTCCTGCCGATGGTCGTCTTCGGGCTGTACGGCGGTGCCGTCGCCGACACCATCGACCGGCGGAAGCTCGGCCTGGCCAGCTCCGCCGGGTCGTTCGTGCTCTCCGTCGCCCTGGTCGTCGTCGCCGTCGCGGGCGTGGAGCAGGTGGGGCTGCTGTACGCGATCGTCGGCCTCCAGGCGGCCTGCTTCGCGGTCAACTCACCGGCCCGCAGCTCGATGATCGCCCGGCTGCTGCCGGCCGAGCAGCTGCCCGCCGCCAACGCCCTCACCTCCATGACCAGCACCACCGGAACGCTGGTCGGGCCGATGCTCGGCGGGCTCGTCGTCGGCTGGTGGGGCTATCGGGCCGCGTACACCGTCGACGCCGTCACCTTCACCGCCTCGCTCTACGCGATGTGGCGGCTGCCCGCCATGCTGCCGGAGCGGGAGGAGGGCGCGGGGGACAAGCGGGCGTCCGTCGCGGACGGGCTGCGTTTCCTCGGGACCAGGCCCAATCTCCGGATGACCTTCTTCACCGATCTGTGCGCCATGGTGCTGGCCCATCCCCGGGCGCTCTTCCCCGTCGTCGCCGTCCTCTGGTACGGCGGTGACGCGAAGACCACCGGGCTGCTGGTCGCCGCCCCGGCGTTCGGGGCGCTGCTCGGCGGGGTGTTCTCCGGATGGCTGGGACGCATCCGGCGCCACGGACTCGCCGTGCTGGTCGCCGTCGCCTGCTGGGGCACCGCCATCGCGGTCTTCGGCCTGACCCGGCAGCTCTGGCTCGGGCTGGTCTTCCTGGCGCTCGCCGGGTGCGCGGACACCACCTCGATGGTCTTCCGCAACACCATGCTCCAGGCGGCCGTGCCGGACGAGATGCGAGGACGGCTCCAGGGCGTGTTCATCGTCGTCGTGGCGGGCGGACCGAGGCTCGGCGACTTCGTGGCGGGATCGGTCGCCGACCTCGCCTCGCCCGGCCTGGCGGTGACCGGGGGCGGGATCGCCTGTGTCGTCGCGGTGACCCTGCTGGGGCTGCGGTGGCGCGGGTTCGCCCGGTACGACGCACGGGACCCGCAGCCCTGACCGGCGCCCGTCCCCGGTACGGCGCACCGAACCCGCAGCCCTGACCGGCGCCCCGCCTCACTCCTGCGGCGGCCCCACCACCGAGCGGGCGAAGCCCAGCTCCACCAGGTCCTGGGGGCGCAGCCGCAGCTGGTCGGCCGTGGCACGCACCTCGTCCGGGGCGCGCTTCAGGATCGCCGCCGCCAGTTCCGGGGCGATGACCGAGAAATAGCTGTCCCGGGTGACATGGGTGTTCCCCGGTGCCGCGAGCGCCAGCGCGCCGCCCGAACCGCCCTCGCCGATCACCAGGGTGGTGACGGGGACCGGGGCCTCGGCCACCGCCGTGAAGGCGTCGGCGATGGCGGCGCCCGCGCCCGCCCGCTCCGCCGCCGCGTCGTTCGCGGCGCCCGGGGTGTCGATCAGGGTGAGCACCGGGACGCCGAGCCGGCCGGCCAGCCGGATCACCCGTGCCGCCGTGCGGTAACCGGCCGGGAGGGTCGCGGTGCCGCACTGGGCCGCGTACGCGATCGAGCGGCCCTCGCGCCGCCCGAAGCCGCAGAGCAGCCCCGGGTCCGTACCGCCGCAGCGGTCGCCGACGAGCGGGAGGCGGTGGTCGAAGTACGCGTCCAGATACGCCTCGGCGCGCGGCCTGGCGGCCGAGCGGGCCTGCTGTACCGCGTCCCACCCGGTCGCCGGGAGGCCGGTGACGGACAGGGCGTCCGGCACCGGGGCGGGCGGCACGGGGGCGTCCGGGCCGTCCGGGGTCTTCGGGGCGTGCAGCGCCCGCAGCCAGTGGGCCACCGTCCCAGGGAGCTCCTCCGGCGGGACGACCGCGTCGATCTGGCCCGCCGCCAGCTGACCCTCGGCGCTGTACGCGTGGGGGTCCGAGTCCGGCGGCCGTACCCGGGAACCGGCGAACCCGACCTGGGCGCCCGGCAGCGCCAGGATCACATCGGCGCCCGCCCCCAGCGTGGCCCAGCCGCCGCCCGTCGTCGGGTCGCGCAGGACCGCGAGCTGGGCGGGGCCCGCCGCCCGTAGCCGCGCCGAGGCACGGGCCACCCGCTGGAGCTGGGTCAGCGCGACCATGCCCTCCTGCATCCGGCTGCCGCCCGTCGCGATCAGCGAGACCAGCGGCAGCCCCCGCCTCCGGGCGGCCTCGTACGCGGCCACCAGCCGGTCCCCGGTGCGCTGCCCCAGCGAGCCGCCCAGGAAGCCGAACTCGAACGAGACCAGGACGCAGTGCCGGCCGCCGAGCGAGGCGAGGCCGTGGACGACGGACTCGTCCTCGCCGGTACGGGCGGTGGCGCGGGCCCGGGAGTCCGCGTACCCGGCCCAGGACAGCGGCCCGTCCCCGGTGTCGTCCGCGGCACCGGTGCCGGACGTGAGCTCCTCGAACTCCGTGGTGAGGGCCGCGATCGCCGCTCGCGCGCCCATCCGGTCAGCCATGGAGCGACCGCTTCATGATCTTGCCGAGGTCGTTGCGGGGCAGCGCGTCCAGGTAGCGGACCGTGCGCGGGCGCTTGTGCGGGGACAGCTGGGCGGCCACATGGTCCGCGAGCTCCCGCTCGGACGGCGGGGCGGCCGGGTCGGCCGGCACCACCCAGGCGACGATCCGCTCGCCCAGGTCCGGGTCCGGTTCACCGGTGACGGCGGCCTCGCGGACACCGGGGTGGTCCAGCAGCGCGTTCTCGATCTCCCCGGCGCCGATCTTGTAACCGCCGCTCTTGATCAGGTCGGTGGCCTTGCGCCCGACGATCCGTACGTAGCCGTCGGCGTCCCGGGTGGCCATGTCCCCGGTGCGGAACCAGCCGTCCTCGGTGAGTGCGGCGGCCGTGGCGTCGGGGCGGTTCAGATAGCCGGCGAAGAGGTTCGGGCCGCGCACCTGGATCTCGCCGATGGCGTCCGGGCCGCCGTCCCCGGACAGGACGGTGCCGTCCTCCTCGACCAGGCGGAGCTCCACGCCGCGCAGGGGGGTGCCGACCGTGCCGGGACGCGGCTCGCCGTCGGCCCGGACACCGGTGTTCATCAGGGTCTCCGTCATGCCGTACCGCTCGATGACCCGGCGGCCGGTGGCCGCAGCGATCCGCTCGTGGTCGTGCACCGGCAGCGCGGCCGACCCGGACACCAGCAGCCGGGCGCCGGCCAGCGCCTTCGCCAGATGGTCCGCGCCGGGGCCGTCCAGGGCCTCGGCCAGCCGGTGGTACATCGTGGGCACGCCGAAGAGCATGGTGCCGCCGGACGACAGCTCCCGGGCCACCCCCTCGGTGGAGAACCTGCCCAGGTGGCGCACCGATCCGCCCCGGCGCAGCGGCCCGAGCACGCCCAGGATCAGGCCGTGCACATGGAACAGCGGCAGGGCGTGGACGAGCACGTCCTCACCGGTCCACTGCCAGGCGTCCTCCAGCGCGTCGAGCGAGGCGGCGATCGCCCGCCGCGGCAGGATCGCGCCCTTGGGCGGGCCGGTGGTGCCGGAGGTGTAGACGATCAGCGCGGGGTACCCGGGGGAGGGCTCGGGGAGCGCGATGCCTGTGCCCTCCGCGGCCGTGTCGACGTCGATACGGTCCAGCTCCGCGAGCACCGGCGGGAGCGTGTCGCCCGCCCCGGCCAGCACCATGGCCGGTTCGCTGTCGGCCACGATGTGGGCGAGTTCCCGCGTCCCCGTCTTCGGGTTGAGCGGAACCGCCGGTGCCCCGGCGCGCAGCGCGGCCACGACGGCGACCACCGTCTCGGGGGTGGGGGTGGCCCAGATCGCGACCCGCCCGGCATGGGCGATACGCCCGGCGAGTGCGGCGGAGGCGGCGGCCAACCGCTCGTAGGTCATGGAGTGTTCGCCGAACCGGGTGGCTTCCCGGGTCGAACCGTCATCCGGCACAGAGAGAAGAGGAGTCACCCACCGCACCTTATGGGCTGCTCCAGGTGACAGGCACTAGTCCCGCTTGAGCGCGCGCATGCGGCCGTACGCGTACACGCATCCCGCCAGGGCCAGGTCGGACAGCAGCATGTAGCCGATCGAGTACGAGCCCTTCGCGCTGTAGATCGCGCCCATCACCAGCGGCGGGACGAAGCCGCCCAGACCGCCCATCGCGCCGACGATCCCGGTCACGCTGCCCACCTTCGCCTGCGGTGTCACCTGCGAGACCAGGGCGAAGACGCTGCCGCTCGCGGTGCCCAGGCCCGCCGCCATGCAGAGCAGCGCGATCGTGCCGCCCGGGGCCAGCGGCGGGTCGAAGGCCTGGACGATCGCCATCAGGGCGGCCAGGCCGAGCGCCGCCGCCGTCACCACGGCCGGGTGGACGCGGTCCGAGAGCCAGCCGCCGATCGGCCGGAAGACGACGGTGACCAGGGCGAACCCGGCGGCCTTCGTACCGGCGTCGGTGGGCGACAGGTCGTACCAGGTCCTCAGATACGTGGGGAGGTACACGCCGAACGCGACGATTCCGCCGAAGCCGATCGCGTACAGCGCGGACAGCTCCCAGGTGACCCGCAGCCGTCCGGCACCGGCCAGCCGGTGGCCGAGCGAGTCGGTCGGCACCGGGCGGCCCGGCCGGTCGCTGACCAGCACCACGGCCAGCGCCGCGTACACCACGAGGGCCGCCGCGACCACCAGGTACGGCAGGTTCTCGCCGTGCCCGGCGATCCTCGGCGTGAAGTACCCGGACAGCGCGACACCGCCCATGCCCATGCCGAAGATCCCGAGCGCCAGGCCCCGCTCGGCGGGCGGGAACCACGAGTTGACCAGCGGGATGCCGATCGCGAACGTGGTGCCGCCCAGGCCCAGCAGAAAGCCCACGACGAGCATCGCGCCGTAGGAGTCCCGCGCCGGGATCAGCAGCAGCACGGGCACGATGGTGAGCGCCGAGACCAGCGGGAACATCAGCCGCGCACCGTACTTGTCGGTGAGGGCGCCCACCGGGATCCGGCCCAGCGAACCGACCAGCACCGGCACCGCCACCAGCAGCGACTGCTCGAACGAGGTCAGCCCCAGCCGTTCCTTGTAGTCCCCGGACAGCGGCGCGATCAGGTTCCAGGCCCAGAAGGTGAGCCCGAAGCCGATCGTGGCCATCACGAGATTGCGATAGGCGGCCGCGGACGGCGCGTCGACCGTTGCGGGGGACTGCTTGACGGCTGTATCCACCTCCCCAGTCAAGGGCGGGCACCCGCCCCGGGCCTGCCGGAATGCGCCATGCGGGTCACCCGCGACCGGGCGTCCGGGTACGGGGGCGGGGTACCGGCCGACGCGGCTTGCACAGTCACGAACCGGACAAAGCTGCGACAATCGCAGTATGGACCGGCTGGACAGAGAAATCCTCGGCATCCTCCAGGAGGATGCCCGGATCTCGTACCGGGATCTGGGCGTACGGGTCGGGCTCAGCGCCAACGCGGCGGCCGACCGGGTGCGCAGGCTGCGCCGCGACGGTGTCATCCGCGGCTTCACCGTGATCATCGACCCGGCCGCGGACACCCGTACCGGCCTCGTCGTCTTCATCGACGTGACGCTGCGGATGGACACGACCAACGAGGTGTTCGAGCGGGCGGTGCTCGCCCTGCCCGGTATCACCGAGGTGGTCCATGTGACCGGCGGCCACGACTATCTCGTACGGGCCACCGTCGCCGACACCGCCGCCCTGGACGGGCTGCTGCGCAGGCTGAAGCGGGAGGCAGGGGTCGCCCACTCCAACACCCGGGTCGCGCTCAGAGCGGCGCCTGCCAGGTGACGGCCTTCGACTCCGAGCCGTCCTCGTCGCGGCCGTCGTCGGTGACCGTCAGCCGGACCGCGGCCCGCCCGTCCGGCAGCTCGGCCGTCGCGTCCACCGCCACCTCGATCGCCGACACCCCGGCCCGCCGGTGCGCGGCCGCGAGCGCGCCGCGCAGCGCGGCGAGCAGCTGCCGGTCCACGGGCTCCCGGACCAGTGCGTCGACCGCCCCGGTGAAGTGCACCGACGGCGGGAAGCCGAGCACGGCGGCGGCGCCCGCGGTCTCCCGCAGCACCCGGCCCCGGAAGGTGGCGGGGGCCTCGGCGGGCGGCTGCTGGAGGGCGAAGATCGCCGTCCGCACCTCCTGAATGGTGGAGTCCAGCTCGTCGACGGCCCTGCCGAGCAGCTCGTCGGTGTCCGGGGCGGCGGCCCTGCGGCGGGTCGACTCCAGCATCATCTCGGTCGCGAACAGCCGCTGGACCACGAGGTCGTGCAGATCGCGGGCGATCCGGTCCCGGTCCTCGTACACCGCGAGCTGCTCCCGGTCGTGCCGGGCGTTCGCCAGGACCAGTGCCAGCGCGGCCTGCGAGGCGAACTGCGTGGCCAGCAGCCGGTCCACGGCCGTGTACGGACGGTCGCCGCGCCGCCGGGGCAGGGCGAGGGTGCCGATCAGCCGCCCGCCGCTCTGCAGCGGCAGCATCATGCTGGGGCCGAACCGCGACCGCACATGCGTCGTCATCCGCGGATCGGTCGCCGAGTCCTCGATGAACACCGGTTCCCCGCCGAGCAGTTGGACCAGCACCGCCGAGCCGGGCGCGATGGCCGTACCGACGATCCCGGCCGGGTCGTCGAGCGTGGCGGCGGTGACGATCTCCATCCCGCCCTCCTCGTCGGGCTGGAGGATGACCCCGGCGCAGGCGTCGGCGAGGGTCCTGGCCCCTTCGGCGACGGTCATCAGCGCGTCGGCCGCGCTCCCGCCGGTCAGTAGCGCGGTGGTGACGGCGGCCGCCCCCTCGATCCAGCGCTCCCGCTGCCGGGCCGCCGCGTACAGCCGGGCGTTGGTGATCGCGATGCCGGCCTGGGCGGCCAGGGCCCGCAGCACCGCCGCGTCCGATTCGGTGAAGCGGCCGGTGTGCTTCTCGGTGAGGTAGAGGTTGCCGAAGACCTGGTCCTGGACCCGGATCGGTGTCCCGAGGAAGGACCGCATCGCCGGATGGCCGGGCGGCATCCCGCCCGCGTGGGGATCGGTGGTCAGATCGTCGCGGCGCACCGGCCCCGGCTCGTCGGCGAGCGCGCCGAGCATCCCCGAGTGCCCGTCCGGGAACCGGCCGATCCGCTCCCTTCCGGTGTCGTCGAGCCCCGTGGTGTACAGCTCGCCGATGGTGCCGCGCTCCGGGTCGAGCACGCCGAGCGCGCCGTACCGGGCCCCGGTCAGCGCCGTCGCGGTGTCCACGATCTGCTGGAGCATGACCCGCAGTTCGAGATCGGAACCGATGCCCAGCACGGCTTCCAGGAGCATCGACAGCGGCGGCTTCTCCGGGGCGGGGGCCGCGGCCGGGGTCGCCCCGGCCGGTCCCGCGTCCGTCGTCTCGTCGGTCATGCGCCGCACCCCCCGGGGTGTGTTCAGCAGGCGAGCGGGTCGAGGACCAGTGGCTCGATCTTCCCGTCCAGCATGGCACCGAGCCCCAGCACCGCGCAGACGTCCGGCCGCTCCGCGATGTGGACCGGCATTCCCGTCGCGTCCCGCAGCATCTGGTCGAGACCGGGCAGCAGTGCGCTCCCGCCGACCATCATGATTCCGCAGTCCACGAGGTCGGCCACCAGATCGGGCGGGCAGTCGCGCAGGATCGTGCCCAGCCCGTCCAGCACCGCGGTGAGCGGGGCGTGGATGGCCTCGCGCACCGCGGCGGTGTCCACATGCACCGAGCGGGCCAGTCCGGTCGCCACGTCACGGCCGTGGATCTCGGTCGTGGCGGGCCCCTTCGAGGTCAGACCGCTGCCGCTGAGCGCCAGCTGCAAAGGGCGTACGGACTGGCTCGGCAGCATCAGCTCATGGTGCTGACGCAGATGCTGGATCACCGCGTGATCGATGGCGTCGCCGCCCACCGGGATGCGTACGGCGCTCACGATCGAACCGAGCGAGAGCACCGCGATCTGGGTGGTCGCCGCCCCGCACACCATGATCATGGTGGCGGTCGGCTGCTCGACCGGCAGTCCGCAGCCGACGGCCGCCGCGATCAGGGTGTCGACCAGCTCGACCCGCCGGGCACCGATTCCGACCATCGTCTCGACGGCGGCCCGCTGGGCGAGCGGATCGCTGTCGTGCGGGGTACAGGCGGCGGCCCGCAGCCGGGGCTTGCGGCGCAGCTGCCGGCGGAGCTTCTCCCCCAGCAGATGACGGAGCATGCGCTGGGCCATCTCGATGTCGATGACGGTCCCGCCGGTGACCGGCCGGGTCACCCGGATGTAGTCGGGGGTGCGGCCCGTCATCTGTTCGGCGAGCGCGCCGACGGCGATGAGCGACCCGGTACGGGTGTTCACCGCGGCGACGCTCGGCTCGTCGACGACGAGTCCGAGGCCCTTGACGTACACCCGGGTCCGGGCGGCCCCCAGGTCGACGGCGACATGGCAGCGGCGCAACTGCTCAAGACTGACGGTCACGGCAGGTCTCCCGGGAGCGCGGAAGGTGGCACCGGCGGCAGCCGGTTCTGTCCCGCAATCGTGCGCCGTTCGGAGGCGTGGCGCGCGTTGGGATGCGCCGTAGGAGGGGCCTGTGGGGCGGGCCCCGGCTGACGGGCCGGCAGGAGGAGCGCGGCACGCGGAAGAAGCGCGGTACGCGGGAATCAGCCCGGCAGCAGCCGCTGGAGGAGCCCCCAGGTGAACTCGGCGACGTACGGCCGGCCCGTGCCGGGGTCGGTGATCGCGAGCGCCCACCGGGCCGGTGCGCCGCCCTCCATCGGGCGGGCCGGCGCGAAGGCCCGCGCCACCTCGTCGACCGTGCCCGACCAGGGGCGCAGGTCCTCGGCCGTGCGCAGCTCGGGGCCCGCCGCCCCCGGCGCCCGCACCAGCCACTCGTTCCACACCGCGCCGCCCGGCGCGACCATCACCTCGAACCACAGGTCCGGCCACAGCACCGTCCGCCACCGCAGCGCGTCGCACTCCAGATCGCCGACGGTACGGCGGACGGACGACACGGGTTCACCGAGCACCGAACGGTAGCGGCGCAGCGCGCCCCGCCCGCCGGGCGCCCGCACCATGGCCTGCCAGCGGCGGTTCGCCTCCCGCATCTCGGCGGTCGACGCGCCCAGCTCGTGCCGGGCGTCCTCGACGAGGCCGGGCTGGTGGTCGGCCATCCGGCGCAGCAGGACGAGCTGGAACTCACGGGGGCCGAAGGGCACGGTCATGGCTCCAACGGTTCCACACCCGCAATCAAGGCATCAACGGCTCCATGCCCGCGATCACCGCTCCAACGGCTCCGCACCCGCGCTCACCGCTCCGACGGTTCCGCACCGGGCCCCTGGCCGCCCCGGCCACCGGACGGCCCCGGCTCGCCCAGCATCCGGCGCAGCAGGTCCCGCAGCGTCGTCCGGTCCTCGTCCGACAGCTCGGCCAGCGGCTCCCGGGCGAAGGTGAGCGAATCGCGCAGCTGCCGCGCGGTCCGGGCGCCCAGCTCCGTGGGAGCGGCCAGCTTCACCCGCCGGTCGGCCGGATCGGGCCTGCGCTCCACCAGGCCGCGGGTCTCCAGCCGGTCGACGATCCCGGTCACGTTCGACGGCTCGCACTTCAGCTTCTGGGCGATCCTGCGCATGGGCATCGGCTCCAGCGCCAGCAGCCCCAGCACCCGTGCCTGGGCGCCGGTGAGCGAGTGGGCTGCCGCCGCCTCGTCGTACTCCTCGTAGTAGCGCGCCACGACGGTACCGATGAGCTCGACGACTTCGAGGGTCAGAGGGTCTGTGCGGGAGGTGGCCATGACACCCAGGATAGCCGGTTGCTTGACAACATGAAATATTCAGGAGCATGGTTGTTTCACCACCTGAAGTATTTCGCTCCCCCTGGTGCGGCCCCCACCGCCCGGCCGGAGTTTCCCCCACCTCGTAGGACATTGAGGAGAACCCGAGCCCATGTCAGCAGCACTTCCCACGTCCGGCCGTGAATGGCACCTCGTCGCCCGCCCCCACGGCTGGCCGAAGGCCGAGGATTTCGCGCTGCGTGAGGTCCCGGTCGCCGCTCCCGGCGAGGGCCGGGTCCTCGTCCGCAATCTGCACTTCTCGGTCGACCCGTACATGCGCGGCCGGATGAACGACGTGAAGTCGTACACCCCGCCCTTCAAGCTCGACCACCCCATGGACGGCGGAGCGGTCGGCGAGGTCATCGCCTCGAACGCCGACGGTTTCGCGGTCGGCGACCACGTCCTGCACGGTCTCGGCTGGCGCGAGTACGCCGACGTCCCGGCCAAGCACGCCGTGAAGGTCGACGCCTCGCTCGCCCCGCTCTCCGCCTACCTCGGCGTGCTCGGCATGACCGGGCTCACCGCCTACGCGGGCCTCTTCGACGTCGCCTCCTTCAAGGAGGGCGACGCCGTCTTCGTCTCCGGCGCGGCCGGCGCGGTCGGCAGCCAGGTCGGCCAGATGGCGAGGATCAAGGGCGCCTCGCGGGTCATCGGCTCGGCCGGCTCCGACGAGAAGGTCAAGCTCCTCGTCGAGGAGTACGGCTTCGACGCCGCCTTCAACTACAAGAACGGACCGGTCGCCGACCAGCTGCGCGAGGCCGCCCCCGACGGCATCGACGTCTACTTCGACAACGTCGGCGGCGAGCACCTCGAAGCGGCGATCTCCTCGCTCAACGTGCACGGCCGCGTCACCGTCTGCGGAATGATCGCCCAGTACAACGCGACCGAGCCGACCCCCGGCCCGCGCAACCTCGCCCTCGTCATCGGCAAGCGGCTGCGCATCCAGGGCATGCTCGTCAACGACCACGCCGACCTCCAGCCGCAGTTCGTCCAGGACGTCGCAGGCTGGCTGGCCTCGGGCGAGCTGAAGTACCGCGAGACCTTCGTCGAGGGCATCGAGAACGGCTTCGACGCCTTCCTCGGTCTGCTGCGCGGCGAGAACACCGGGAAGATGATCGTCTCCCTCGCCTGACCGCCGCTCCGGCGGACCGGTTAGGCTCACCCACAGGCCGCCGCGATCGTGGGCGCGAGTCGCGGCGCACAGCAGGAGGAACACCCAGCATGACCATTCAGGACATAACCGTTGCCTACACCGCCGTCGCCACTGCCGAGAACGGCCGTGACGGCCGCGTCTCGTCCGACGACGGCAACCTCGACGTCGTCGTCAACCCGCCGAAGGCCATGGGCGGAAGCGGCGCGGGCACCAACCCGGAGCAGCTCTTCGCGGCCGGCTACAGCGCCTGCTTCCAGGGCGCGCTGGGCGTGGTGGCCCGCCAGGAGAAGGCGGACATCACCGGCTCCACGGTGACCGCCGAGGTCTCCATCGGCAAGACGGCCGAGGGCGGTTTCGGCCTGGAGGTGGCGATCAGCGCCACCATCCCGAACGTCGACAAGGCCACCGCGCAGTCGCTCGTCGAGAAGGCCCACCAGGTGTGCCCGTACTCGAACGCCACTCGCGGGAACATCAAGGTCGAGCTGTCGGTCGCCTGACCGCCCAGCCCACCCGCAACAGCCGAGGGCCGCACCCCTGCGCGGGGTGCGGCCCTCGGCCGTGCCCGTGACAACCACCCGTCCGAGGGCGCCGTTTCGCCCCAGTACGCTGACGCCATGC
Source organism: Streptomyces sp. NPDC001890 (assembly GCF_042891445.1). Taxonomy (NCBI): domain Bacteria; kingdom Bacillati; phylum Actinomycetota; class Actinomycetes; order Kitasatosporales; family Streptomycetaceae; genus Streptomyces; species Streptomyces sp. NPDC001890. Next base: position 603,645 of record NZ_JBIATE010000001.1, read on the forward strand.
GTGATCTAGGGGCAGGCTTCGGCTACTTGATAAAGGGACAACGCTGGGTCGGCCGGCACGGGCGCTGGTTCGGCTTCGGGCTGCTGCCCGGACTGGTCACGCTCGTCCTGTACGCGGGCGCCCTGGTCGGCCTCGGCTACGGCGCCGACGACCTGGTGGACTGGGCGACCCCGTTCGCCGACGACTGGTCCTCGCCCTGGCTCGGCCTGCTCCGCAACACCCTGACCGTGCTGGTCTTCGGCCTCGGACTCTTCCTCGCCGTGATCACGTTCACCGCCGTGACCCTGCTGGTCGGCCAGCCCTTCTACGAATCGCTCTCCGAGCAGGTCGACCGCACCGAGGGCGGTACGGTCCCCGAGTCCGGGCTGCCGCTCTGGCGGGAACTGTGGATCTCCGCCCGCGACAGCGTCCGCATCCTGGTGCGGGTGGGGCTCTACTCACTGCTGCTCTTCGCCCTCGGGTTCATTCCGGTGATCGGCCAGACCGTCGTCCCCGTGATCGGTTTCTGCGTCACCGGCTACTTCCTCGCCGAGGAACTCACCGCCGTCGCGCTCCAGCGCCGCGGCATGGCGCTGAAGAACCGGCTCGCCCTGCTGCGCGGCCGCCGCATGCTGACCCTCGGCTTCGGTGTGCCACTGGGGCTCGCCTTCCTGGTCCCGTTCGTCGCCGTGTTCCTGATGCCGGGCGCCGTCGCCGGAGCGACCCTGCTGGCACGCGACCTGGTGCCGTCGGACGAGGACGGGGCCGACGACGGGGCCGGGGACGGCACCCCGGCCCCGTACACCCTCGACAAGGACTGAGGACCGAGGAGATCATCCGTTCATGACCGAGCTCATCGCCGTCGCAGTCATCACCGTCCTGGCCGTCATCAGTCCGGGCGCGGATTTCGCCATGGTCATCCGCAACAGCTATCTCTACGGCCGCACGACGGGGCTCATGGCCGCCGCCGGGGTCGCCGCGGGTGTACTCGTCCACGTCACGTACACGATGCTCGGCGTCGGGCTGCTGATCGCCTCGTCCACCGCCCTGTTCACCGCGATCAAGCTGGTCGGCGCCGCCTATCTCGTCTACATCGGGCTGCGGACCTTCTTCGCCCGCGGCGATCTCGACGTCGACCTGGAGTCCAAGCCGCAGCTGACGCGGTTCGGGGCCCTGCGCACCGGCTTCCTCACCAACGCGCTGAACCCCAAGACCACGCTCTTCGTCGTCTCGACCTTCACCCAGGTCGTCGGGCCCGGGACCAGCGTGTGGCAGCAGGCCGGCTACGGGCTGTTCATGTCCGCCGCCCACTTCGGCTGGTTCGCCCTGGTCGCGCTGTTCTTCTCGAACTCGCGCCTGCGCACCTCGATGCTGAAGTGGCAGAAGGCCCTCAACCGGGGCATCGGGTCGGTGCTCGTCGGACTGGGCGTCACCCTGGGCCTGGCCCGCTGAGCGACGCCCCGCCGGGCCCGGGTCAGCCGGTGTGCACCTCCAGCGCCGACCTGACCGCCGATTCCAGCGCCCCCTCGATCCAGGCCGGCTTGATCGAGGTGTGGCAGCCGGCGAAGTGCAGCGGCCCCTCGACCGAGCGCACATCGGCGAAGAGTTCGGTGTGCTGGCCGGGCAGCAGCACCGACGCCTCGCCGTACGCGTACGGGTCACGCATCCACGACTGGGTGGCGCCGACGCCGGTGTAGAACACCTCCACACGCTGCCCGTACACGTCCTGGACCCCGCCCAGGGCGTGCGGGTAGCGCTCGTCGTCGTCCAGCGAGTCCCACTTCAGCGCGTCGTCGGCCCAGCTGTACGAGGCGAGGACGACGCCGCCCGCGCTGCCCTCGACCGGGTGGGAGGGCTGGAACATGAAGCGGTTGGGGTTGTCGGTGACCGATCCGCCGCCGATGACGTGTGCCGCCTCGGGCTGGTTGCGGGCGGTGGACCGGTACGCGGCGTAGTGCACCCGCTGGTTGGGCGGGAGATGGCCGGGCGGTACGGAGGGGTGGGCGCCCAGCAGCGAACCGTCGGCCGGTGCCTTGCCCAGCCGGTAGGCGTCGTACAGACCGGGCTTGATCCTGTTCAGCTCGGTCTTCCAGTCCTTCTCCTCGAACTCCCACCAGCGGCGGCTGAATTCGAGCAGCACCTTGGTCGCCGCGTCGTAGTGGATCTCGGTGATCGCGCGCCGCTTGCCGTACGAGAGCAGGGGCGTGACGGGGATGTGGCGCAGCCCGGAGAACGGCACGGTGACGATCGCCCGGTCGCCGGTGAACTTCTGGCGCACCAGCGGCCTGCCGTCGCGGCCCTCGGAGATGGTCTCCACCTCCACGCCGTCGCGGCCATAGCTGATCCTGGTGGCCCGGCGGTCCAGCCGCACCAGGTCCTTGACCCGCTTGTACATCGCGTCGGCCAGGGTGGCCGTGCCGTCCGGCAGCTCGTAGAACGCGGTGTCCGGGCTGATCAGGGACGCCCCGATGAAGCTGTGCACAAAGGCGAGATGGAGCCGGGAGGTGAGGTTCTCGACCGTGCCGATGAGGTCGATGGTGCGCTCGTCGAGCTTGGCCGCCTCGGTCAGGAAGCGGAACATCGACCAGTGCCCGTACTTCTGGATCACCCGGGCCCAGCCCTCGACGAGCTCCCGGCCCTCCTTGCCCTCGAACTCCTCCCGCACGGGCTTGAAGGCGTCCCGCACGATCGCCGCGGCGGTCTTGTTCTCGAACTGGGCGGGCACCCCGAACGAGCGGTTGATCGCCTGCGGCTTCGCCGCGTAGTCGGCCTTGCGCATCCGGACGCCGTTGACGTGGATCCAGGTGTGGTTGACGGGCCGCCCCTCGGCGTCGACGTCCACCAGGTAGAACCGTCGGCGCTTCAGGCCGAAGCTGTCCATGAGGCCGGTGACCAGCGGGTGGCTGTCGGGGATGCGCATCGCGCCGGCCTCGGCGTACTGCTTCGGGTCGGCGAACGGCGCCTTGGCGTTCTCGTGGCCGCCCTTGCGGAAGGTCTTGATCCGGCCGCCGACGCGGTTGCCGTTGGCCTCGATGACGGTGACGGTGTGCCCGGCGCTGCGGAGCAGGTGGGCGGCGGTGAGCCCGGCCGGTCCGGCGCCGATGATCAGTACCTTCTTCGGGGCCTTGCGGCTGCGCGGCAGGCCCTTGGACAGCAGGATGTCGCGGTAGAGGGGGACCAGCGGCCGGTCGTGTTCGTCGCGTACGAGGATGGCGCGGGCGATGTTCAGGCAGGCGTCCCAGTCCGAGCCGGTGGCCGCGGGGGCGAGCGCGGGTGCGGCCGCGGCGGCTTCCGCGGCGGTTTCGGCGGCGCCGGGCGCGGCGGCGCTCGCGGTGCCGGAGGCTGCGGTGACGGCCAGGGCGGCGGCACCGGCGGTGGCGCTCGTGATCAGGGCACGGCGGGAAGGCAGGCCGGAGGATGATCCGGCGGGCTTGGAAGTCATGCGGCAACCCTGGGGCGCGCCGGGGGTGTTCCATGCCCGGACGCGCGTAGACCGTCCCGAAATCACCCGCAGGGGGCGCTCATTGATCAAGTTCCGCCCTGTGTCGGCGCAGGGCATGTCATGATTGACGGTTCTTCAAATCCCTTGGTCGGGCTCATGGTTGAGGGTTCCGGGGCCCTCGGGCCGGGTCATGTCCGGGGGTTCTCCGGCGCCCCGGACCCGGGCGGCCGCAACAGCGCCAGGAAGTCCCCGAACGCGGCGGGCATGTCCACCGAATCCGGGTCCAGCAGCCACTGGTACTGGAGCCCGTCCAGCACCGCCACGAGCAGCGGCGCCGCGCGCTCCGGGGTCAGCCCGCCCGGCAGCCGGTCGCCGTACTCCGCGCGCAGTATCGCCGCCATGCTCGACCGGACCTGGGTGTAGCGGCGGGTGAAGAACTCCCGCGCGGGGTGCCCCTCCGTCACGCTCTCGCCGAGCAGCGCCGAGAACGTCTGGACGATGCCGGGCCGCATCGCGTTGTACTCCACCAGCGAGGCCAGCAGCTCGATCCGCCAGACGCCGTCGCTCCTGGTGCCGCCCCCGGTGTCCCACTGGTCGCGCTCCTCCAGCACGGCGACGAGCAGCGCCTCCTTGGTCGGGAAGTAGTGCAGCAGCCCCTGCTGGCTGAGGCCGACCCGCTCGGCGACGGCGCTCAGCGAGGCGCCACGATAGCCGCGCTCGGCGATCACTTCGAGCGTGGCCCGGACGATCTCCGCCCGGCGCTCCGTACTTCTGCCCCGCACCATCTCCCCGGCCCCTTCCGGCGCTTCATCGGTCCCGCACTGGGGACCGTACGGCATCCTCGAAATCACAGAAAGATAACGAAACCTACTGTCCTACCTGTAATGGGGTCAGTATGGAGGCATTCAGTCCAGAATCCGACGAGGAGGAACGGCCGTGGCAGACGCGTCCACACCCACCAACCCCGATGCGGCCCGCGAGGCCGTGGTCGACGCGGCGCTCGCCGCGCTGGGGCTCGACGACAAGGCGCGGCTGCTGGCCGGCCAGGACATGTGGTCGCTGCCCGCGCTCCCCGCCGTCGGGCTGGGCTCCCTGGTGATGTCCGACGGGCCGATCGGGGTCCGGGGCGTCGCCTGGAGCGCCGACGACCCGTCCGTCGCGCTGCCCTCGCCCACCGCCCTGGCCGCGACCTGGGACCCGGCGCTGGCCCGCCGGGCCGGCCGGCTGCTGGCCCAGGAGGCCCACCGCAAGGGGGTGCACGTCCTGCTCGCCCCGACCGTGAACCTCCACCGGTCCCCGCTCGGCGGGCGCCACTTCGAGACGTACAGCGAGGACCCCTACCTCACCGGCGAGATCGGCACCGGCTATGTGCTCGGGGTGCAGGACGGCGGAGTCGGCACGACCGTCAAGCACTTCGTCGCCAACGACGCCGAGACGGACCGCTTCACCGTCGACAACATCCTCGCCCCGCGCACCCTGCGCGAGATCTACCTCGCCCCGTTCGAGCGGATCGTCAAGAACGCCCACCCCTGGGGCATCATGGCCGCCTACAACCGGGTCAACGGCTCCACCATGACCGAACACCGCTATCTGCAGAACGCGGTGCTGCGCGGCGAATGGGGCTTCGACGGCTTCATCGTCTCCGACTGGCTGGCAGCCCGCTCCACCGTCGGCGCCGTGGGCGGCGGCCTCGACGTCGCGATGCCCGGCCCGAAGACGGTGTACGGCAAGGCGCTCGCCGACGCCGTACGGGCCGGTGAGGTCGAGGAGTCCGTCGTCGACGGCGCCGTACGCAATGTGCTGCGGCTGGCCGCCCGCGTCGGCATCCTGGACGGCGCCCCGCCCGTCGTCGCCGAGGCCGCCCGCCCCGATGCGGTCGACGGCGAGGCGCTGGCCCGCGAGATCGCCCGCCGCTCCTTCGTCCTCGTACGCAACGAACGCGCGGCCCTCCCGATCGACCCGGCGGCCGTCCGCAAGGTCGCGGTCAGCGGCGCCCTCGCCCGGGACGCCCGGGTCCTCGGCGGCGGCTCCGCCCAGGTCTTCCCGCACCACATCGTCTCCCCGCTCGACGGCCTGATCGCCGCCCTCCCCGAGGGCGTCGTCGACTACCGCGTCGGCGCCGACCCGAACACCGAACTCACCCCCGCCGAGAAGGGCTTCGAGTTCAGGGCCGTCTGCTACGACGAGTCCGGCACCGTCATCGGCACCGCACCGCTGCGCGGCGGCACCGTCCAGTGGATCGGTGACGACCTCCCCGAGGGCGTCACCCGCGCCACGCTGCACACCGTCGAGATCACCGGCACCTTCGTCCCGCGCGACAGCGGCGAGCACGTCTTCGGTACCCGGGGCACCGGCGCGCTCACCCTCACCGTCGCGGGCGAGACCCTGTACGACGGGATCCACCGGGTCACCGGATCCGACGACCCCGGCGAGGCGTTCTTCGGCAACCCGCTGGAGCGCGGCCGGATCACCCTCACCGCGGGCGAACCCGTCGAGGTCTCGCTGCGGCAGGTCCCCGAGACCCTGGGCGACGACCAGCCGGTCCTCGGCGTCTCGTTCTCGCTCTGCCACCTCGGCCCGAGCCGCGACCCGCAGGAGCTGATCACGGAGGCCGTCGAGTCGGCCCGCACCGCCGACACCGCGATCGTGGTCGTCGGCACCACCGAACGCGTCGAGTCCGAGGGCTTCGACCGCACCGACCTGAAGCTCCCCGGTCACCAGGACGACCTGGTCAGGGCCGTCGCCGCCGTCAACCCGGACACCGTCGTGATCGTCAACTCCGGCTCTCCGGTGGAGCTTCCGTGGCGCGACGAGGTCGCCGCGGTGCTGCTCGGCTGGTTCCCCGGCCAGGAGGCCGGCCACGCGCTCGCGGACGTCCTGCTCGGCGCGGCCGAGCCGGGCGGGCGCCTCCCCACCACCTGGCCGGCCGCGCTCGCCGACGTCCCGGTCTCCGACACCGCCCCCACCGACGGCGAACTCCACTACGACGAAGGCGTCTTCGTCGGCTACCGGGCCTGGGAGAAGGCCGGCACCGCGCCCGCCTACTCCTTCGGCCACGGGCTGGGCTACACCACCTGGGAGTACGAGAGCCTGGAGACCGGACCGGACCGTGCCACCGTCCGCGTCCGCAACACCGGCACCCGGCCCGGCGCCGAGACGGTCCAGATCTACCTGGCGCCCCGGGACGACACCGCCGACCGCCCGGCCCGCCGGCTGGCCGGCTTCGCACGGGTCGAGGCGGCGCCCGGCGAGAGCGCCGAGGCGGTGATCGAGCTGGACCGGCGCGCCTACGAGATCTGGGACGAGGAGGCGTACGACTGGGTCCTCGTCCCCGGCACGTACGAGGTGCAGGCGGCCCACTCGCTCGGCGACGTGCGCCGGACGGCCACCCTGGACATCAAGGAATAGCGGCCGGGCGGCAGGGGAGGGGGGGCCGGCGTCCCCGCCCCCTGCCACGCCCCGTCAGCGCACCGAGAACCCGTACACGGTCGTCGAGACGAACTCCTCGCCCGGCCGCAGCACCGTGCTAGGGAACTCGGGCCGGTTCGGGGAGTCGGGGAAGTGCTGGGTCTCCAGCGCGATCCCGGCGCTCGGCCCGAACGGCCGCCCGTCGAAGTGGTCCGCCGTGTACAGCTGGAGCCCCGGCTCCGTCGTCGTCACGCTCAGCACGCGCCCCGAGGCCGCGTCGTACAGCTCGGCCGCCGGGCCCGCGCCCGCCGTCCCGTCCAGCACGAAGTTGTGGTCGTAGCCCGCGCCCACCGGTGCCGGCTCACGGAAGTCGAACCGGGTCCCGTCCACCGGCAGGAACTCGCCCGTGGGCAGCGATTCGCCGTCCGCCGGGGTGATCCGCCCGGCCGCGATCCGCAGCGTCTGCCCGAGCGCGCTGCCGCTGCCCGCGCCCGCGAGGTTCCAGTACGTGTGGTTCGTCAGGTTCAGCACCGTCGGGGCGTCGGTGGTCGCCCGGTACGTGATCCGCAGCGCCCCGCCCTCGTCCAGGGTGTAGGCCGCCGACACCGCGAGGCGGCCCGGGAAGCCCTCCTCGCCGTCCTCGGAGACCAGCGACAGCTCGACACCGTCCGCCACCTCCCGCGCCCGCCACACGCGCTTGTCGAAGCCCACGGCCCCGCCGTGCACCTGGTTGCGGCCCTCGTTGGCCGTCAGCCGGTGCGTGCGCCCGTCCAGCTCGAAGCGGGCCCCGCCGATCCGGTTCGCGTACCGCCCGACCAGCGCGCCGAAGTACGGGCCGGTGAACTCCTGGTACCCGGCGAGATCCGGCAGCCCGAGCGCGATCCCCGCCCGCGCCCCGTCCCGGTCCGGCACCTCGACCGACTGCACGACGCCGCCGTACGTCAGCACCCGCACCCGCGTGCCGTCCCGCTCCAGCGTCCAGCGGTGCACCCGGGTGCCGTCCGCGAGGGTGCCGAACTCTTCCGTACGCATCGCCGTGCCCGGACCAGTGACCATGATCACGAAGCCTACGCGGGGGGCCGGGCCGCGGTGACATTGCGGTAGGCGATCTCCGCCAGCCGCGCCTGCCCGTCGCGCCCCGGATGGAACCAGTCCCACTGACTGAGCTGCTTGCCGGTGAACGGGTAGTCGAAGACCGCCCCGCCGTCGTACCGGCAGCGCAGGTCCTTCGCACAGACCTCGCGGAGCACCCCGTTGTACGCCACGACCCGCTCCTGGACCGACGCGCGCCGGGCCATCGCGGGCGCGCGCATGTCGTCCGTGTCGCCCAGCATCGACTGACAGATGCCCAGCTTCCAGATCTGCTTGCCCAGCGGGTTGCCCCGCCCCGTCTCCCAGAGCCGCTTGAGATCCGGCACGCTCGACACGTACACCTGCGCCTTGGGCGCCCCGGCACGAAGTTGACGCATAGACGCCTCGAACGAGGAACGGAAATCAGCCACCGGGGTCATGTACCGGGCCGAGTCCCGGCAGGCGTCGTTGGCGCCGATCATCACCGTCACCAGATCCGGCTTCTCCTTCGCGGCCGACGCCATCTGCTCCGGCAGCTGTGCGATCCGGGCCCCCGTCTCGGCGTGGTTCCAGCTGCGCGAGGCGGCCCCCGCCGCACCCAGCAGCCGCACGGCGAGGCTGCGCACCCCGCTGTCGGTGCCGGTCGCCCAGGAGACCTCCGGGCAGTCCGCCAGCACCGAACAGGCGTCGAAACCCCGGGTGATGGAGTCGCCGACCGCGGCCACCGAACCCGGCTCGCGGTCCCAGACCGGGCCGGGCCTGGGAGAAGGCTGCGCGGCCGCCCCCTTCGTCGTCCCCGGGGGGCCGGAGTCACAGCCCGTCAGAACGGCCGTGCCGAGGACCGAGACCGCCGCCAGGACGGCGGCCGCGGTACGCGAACGGCGGCGGGCAGAACGATCCTGCATCCCTTGGTCCCCTCGGTCATGCCCCCGGCAACCCCTGGTGGCACCGGTCGGAAGGCCCGGCCGCTCCAGCGAGTGAAAGCTGAACCAATGATGGGCCCGGGACCGACCGTACGTCACACCTGGGCCCCCGCAGCGCGGTAGCTTTTCCTCGTCGAACCAGCGGCGCTTTCCCCCGCCCGGCTCCACTCGGGTGGCTTTCAGGAAATCACATCACGTCACATACTGTCCCTTTTCAGGAGTTTCACCCCGATGCTGTTTACTGATGACAACCTCGGGATCCGGCCGAGAAGAGACGGTACGGTCGCGATGCAGCTGGGGAAGGCGAACTTCGTCCCACACTGGAGGTCCCGGTGACGACACGTGGAGTTCTGTACGTTCACTCCGCACCGCGCGCGCTCTGTCCCCACGTCGAATGGGCGGTGGGCGGCGTCCTCGGTGTGCGGGTCCAGCTCGACTGGATCAGGCAGCCCGCCGCGCCCGGCACCTGGCGCTCCGAGTTCTCCTGGCAGGCCCGCGCCGGCACGGCGTCCAAGCTCGCCTCCTCGCTGCGGGGCTGGGACCTGCTGCGCTTCGAGGTGACGGCGGAGCCGAGCCCCACGTCGGAGGGCGAGCGCTACAGCTCCACGCCCGGCCTCGGCATCTTCCACGCCGTCACCGGCATGCACGGCGACATCCTGGTCCCCGAGGACCGGCTGCGGGCCGCGCTGGCACGGTCCACGCGGGGCGAGAGCGATCTGGAGGCCGAGATCGCCAAACTGCTCGGCAAGCCCTGGGACGACGAACTGGAGTCCTTCCGCCATGCGGGCGAGGGTGCCCCGGTGCGGTGGCTCCACCAGGTGGTGTAGCTCAGGCCCCGCCGGCGTTCGAGCCCCGGGAGCGCCCCGCACGACGCACGATGCCGCCTCCCCCCATGGGGAAGGCGGCATCGTCGTTCCGGGGCTGCGGACCGCGGGTCAGACGCTGCGGAACGCCAGGACCACGTTGTGCCCGCCGAACCCGAACGAGTTGTTGATCGCGGCGATCGAACCCTCCGGCAGCGGACGCGGCTCGTCGCGCACGATGTCCGCCTCCACCGCCTCGTCGAGGTGCTCCACGTTGATCGTCGGCGGTGCCATCCGGTGGTGCAGCGCCAGGACCGTCGCGACGGTCTCGATGCCGCCGGCGCCACCGAGGAGGTGACCGGTCATCGACTTCGTCGCGGAGATCGCGACATGGTCGAGGTCGTCGCCCAGGACCTTGCGCAGCGCCTTCAGCTCCGCGACGTCGCCCTGCGGCGTCGACGTGGCGTGCGCGTTGAGGTGCACGACCTCGGACGGCTTGAGGTCCGTCTGCTCCAGCAGGTTCTCCATCGCGGCGGCGATGCCGCGCCCGGTCGGCTCGGGCTGCGCGATGTGGTGGGCGTCCGCGGACAGACCCTGGCCCAGCACCTCGCAGTAGACCTTGGCGCCACGCTTCGCGGCGTGCTCCGCGGACTCCAGGACGACGACCCCGGCGCCCTCGCCGAGCACGAAGCCGTCACGGCCGGTGTCGTACGGACGCGATGCCTTCTCGGGCTCGTCGTTGTTCTTGGACATCGCCATCATGTTGGCGAACGCGGCGATCGGCAGCGGGTGGATCGCCGCCTCGGTGCCACCGGCGAGGACCACGTCGGCACGGCCGGTGCGGATCATCTCGACGGCGTACCCGATCGCCTCGGCGCCCGAGGCGCAGGCGGAGACCGGGGTGTGGACACCGGCCTGGGCGTTGACCTCAAGGCCGACGTTGGCCGCCGGGCCGTTGGGCATGAGCATGGGCACGGTGTGCGGGGAGACGCGGCGTACGCCCTTCTCCTTGAGCACGTCGTACTGGTCGAGCAGGGTGATCACGCCACCGATGCCGGAGGCGATGACCGAGCCGAGCCGCTCGGGCTGGATCTTCTCGTCCTCGCCGGCCTTGCCGGTGAAACCGGCGTCCGCCCAGGCCTCACGGGCCGCGATCAGCGCGAACTGCGCCGAGCGGTCCAGCTTGCGGGCGAGCGGGCGGGGCAGGACGTCGCCCGGGTCGACGGCCGCGAGGGCGGCGATCCGGACGGGCAGTTCGGCGAAACGTTCGCCCTGGAGAGGCTTGACGCCGGAACGACCGGCCATCAGACCTTCCCAGGTCGACGCCGAGTCGCCACCCAGCGGAGTGGTTGCGCCGATACCGGTGACGACCACGGTGCGATTGGTCGAGTTCACTGGAAAATCTTCTCCACGTGTAGAGGGTCGTGAATCAGCGGCGCCACCGCCGGGTGGCGACACAGAGCCGGGCTGGATCAGCCCTGGTGCTTGAGGATGTACTCGGCAGCGTCGCCGACGGTCTTGAGGTTCTTGACGTCCTCGTCGGGGATCTTGACGTCGAAGCGCTCCTCGGCGGCGACGACGACCTCGACCATGGACAGCGAGTCGACGTCCAGGTCGTCGGTGAAGGACTTGTCCAGCTGGACGTCCTCGACCGGGATACCGGCGATCTCGTTGACGATGTCGGCGAGACCCGAGACGATCTCTTCCTGAGTGGCGGCCATCTTGGCGCTCCTTCGATGTTTATCTGCAGGTTGGGGCTTGCGGGCCGAAAAGGCCTGGTGTGCCTAGGGGAGGGTAACGACCGTCGCGGCGTAGACGAGACCCGCCCCGAAGCCGATGACGAGCGCGGTGTCGCCGCTCTTCGCCTTTCCGGTCGCCAGGAGCCGCTCCATGGCGAGCGGAATCGAGGCGGCGGAGGTGTTGCCGGTGGTTTCCACGTCGCGGGCGACGGTGACGTTCTCCGGCAGCTTCAGGGTCTTCACCATCGAGTCGATGATCCGCATGTTGGCCTGGTGCGGAATGAAGACGTCCAGGTCTTCCGGGGAGATCCCGGCCGCGTCCAGCGCCTGCTGGGCGACCTTCGCCATCTCGAAGACGGCCCAGCGGAACACCGCCTGGCCCTCCTGGGTGATGGCCGGGAACTTCTCCGGGCGCTCGGCGTGGAACTCGTCCCACGCCACGGTCTGCTTGATGGTCTCGGACTTGTCGCCCTCGGAGCCCCAGACGGTCGGCCCGATGGCCGGCACCTGGGAGGGGCCGACGACCACCGCGCCGGCGCCGTCACCGAACAGGAAGGCCGTCGCGCGGTCCTCCTTGTCGGTGAGGTCGCTGAGCCGCTCCACGCCGATGACCAGCACGTACTCCGCGGAGCCTTCGACGATCATGCCCTTGGCGAGGGTCAGCCCGTAGCCGAAGCCCGCGCAGCCGGCCGAGATGTCGAAGGCGGCGGGCTTGCCCGCGCCGACCAGGTGGGCGATCTCGGTCGCGATGGCCGGGGTCTGCTTGAAGTGCGAGACGGTGGAGACGATCACGGCGCCGATCTGCTCGGGCGTGATCCCGGCGTCGGCGATGGCCTTGCCGGACGCCTCCACGGACATCGCGGCCACGGTCTCCTCCTCGGAGGCCCAGTGGCGGGTGGCGATGCCGGAGCGCGAACGGATCCACTCGTCGGACGAGTCGATCGTTTCGAGGATCACCTCGTTGGGCACGACGCGGGTCGGGCGGTAGCCGCCGACCCCCATGATCCGTGCGTACGGGGCGCCCTTGCTGGGCTTGATCTTCGACATGCTCGGGCTCCTTAGACGCCCGCGTGCTCGGCGATGAGCGCGCGTGCCGCGTCGAGGTCGTCGGGGGTCTTGAGCGCGAGCGTCTTCACACCGGGCAGCGCGCGCTTGGCGAGGCCCGTGAGGGTCCCGCCGGGGCATGCCTCGATGAGAGCCGTGACGCCCAGCTCCTTGAAGGTCTCCATGCACAGGTCCCAGCGGACCGGGTTGGCCACCTGGCCGACCAGCCGGGAGACGACCTCGTCGCCGGTGGCGACGGCCTTCCCGTCGGCGTTCGAGATATATGTCACGGCCGGGTCGGCGGGCTGCAGCTGCGCGGCGGCCTCGCGAAGCCGGTCGACGGCGGGGGCCATGTGGTGCGTGTGGAAGGCGCCGGCGACCTTGAGGGTCACCACGCGGCGCACGCCCTCGGGCATGTCCTCGGTCAGCGCGGCGATCTGCGCGGCGGTACCCGCGGCGACGATCTGGCCGGCTCCGTTGACGTTCGCCGGGGTCAGCCCGAGCTTCTCCAGGTGCGCGACCGACACGTCGGGGTCGCCGCCCAGCAGCGCCGCCATGCCGGTCTCGGTGACCGCGGCGGCCTCGGCCATGGCGAGCCCGCGGGTACGTACGAGACGCAGCGCGGACTCGTCGTCGATGACTCCGGCGTAGGCCGCAGCGGTGATCTCGCCGACGCTGTGACCTGCGACGACGTCCGGCGACACGTTGAGCGCGGAGGCGGAGAGCAGACCGGCGGCCACCAGCAGCGGCTGCGCCACCGAGGTGTCACGGATGTCGTCCGCGTCGGCCTTGGTGCCGTAGTGGACGAGGTCGAGCCCGATGGCGTCCGACCACTTCGCGATGCGGTCGGTGGCACCGGGGAGGTCGAGCCAGGGAGTCAGGAAGCCGGGCGTCTGAGCGCCTTGGCCGGGAGCGACGAGTACGAGCACCCTCACACTCTCTCTTGTGAACGGTCCCGAACACCCGTGGGGACAGGGACGAAGAACCGTATGGGGAATTGTTGATGTCCGACAAAAGTCTAGGACTGGGGATCTCTCGCGGCCAAGCGCCCCAGAATCAGGGCGATCCGCAGAGTGAATGCCGAGCGGACGTCGGACGGTGACCATCCGGTGACGTCTGTCACACGTCGGAGCCGGTAGCGCACGGTGTTCGGGTGGACGAAGAGCATTCTGGCCGCGCCTTCCAGGCTGCTCGCCTGTTCCAGATAGACACTCAGTGTCTCCAGCAGCGCGGAGCCCGCTTCTTCCAGTGGTCTGTAGATCTCCTCCACCAATTGGTCCCGTGCGGCGGGGTCGCCCGCCATCGCGCGTTCCGGCAGCAGATCATCGGCCAGCACCGGCCGGGGCGCGTCCTGCCAGGCACCGCACGCCTTGAGTCCGGCGGCCGCGGCCTGCGCGGACCGGGTGGCCGCCAGCAGGTCCGGCACCACCGGGCCGGCGACGACGGGGCCGGCCGCGTACGGCCCGATCAGCGCCTTCGCGACATGGATCGGGCTGTCGCTGCCGCCCGCGATGACCACCAGACGGTTGCCGAGCACCCCGGTCAGGACCTGGAGCTTGGCGTGCCGGGCGGCCCGCCTGATCGCCTCCACCGTCAGTTCGCTGTCGCCGTCCGGGGCGGTGCCGAGCACCACGCAGACGTGCTCGGGGGAGTTCCAGCCGAGCGCCGCCGCGCGCGACACGGCACCCTCGTCGGCCTCGCCGGACAGCACCGCGTTGACGACGAGCGATTCCAGCCGGGCGTCCCAGGCGCCGCGCGCCTCGGCGGCCTGCGCGTACACCTGGGCGGTCGCGAAGGCGATCTCCCGGGCGTAGACGAGCAGCGCCTCGCGCAGCACCGACTCGTCGCCGGGCGCGGCGACCTCCTCGATCGCGGCCTCCATCACCTCGATCGTCGTCCGCACCATCTCGACGGTCTGCCGCAGGGTGATCGCCCGGGTCAGCTCGCGCGGAGCCGTGCCGAACACATCGGTGGAGATGGCCTGCGGGGTTTCCGGGTGCCGGAACCACTCGGTGAACGCCGCGATACCGGCCTGGGCCACCAGCCCGATCCAGGACCGGTTCTCCGGTGGCATCGCCCGGTACCACGGCAGCGACTCGTCCATGCGGGCGATCGCGTTCGCGGCGAGCCGGCCGGAGGACTGCTCCAGCCGTTTCAGGGTCGCGGCATGCAGGTGGGCGTCGTTCGCAGCGGGCTGCTCAGGATCGGGTCGGGGCACGGAGACAAGATTGCCTTATCGGGCGACGTGCACGGAGGGCCGGGGCGACCGAGGTGTCGTACCGACCGGTAGCGGCCGGGAGACCGGGCCGCCGGCCCGCCCGGCTACCGTGGGCGGGTGATTTCCGTACACCGCGCCGAGGACCGCTTCCAGGGCGGGGACCAGGACGCCGGCATCCTGTCCCGGCACGCCTTCTCCTTCGGCAGCTTCTACGACCCGGACAATCTGCGCTTCGGTGCGATCCTGGCGTGCAACTCGGAGCGGCTGGAGAGCGGTGCGGGCTTCGAGGAACACCCGCACAGCCATACGGAGATCGTCACCTGGGTCGTCGAGGGCGAGCTGACCCACCGCGACTCCACCGGCCACGCCACGGTCGTACGGCCCGGTGACCTCCAGCACCTCAGCGCCGCCTCCGGCGTGCGCCACGTCGAACGCAACGACGGCGACGCCCCGCTGACGTTCATCCAGATGTGGCTCGCCCCGCTCGAACCGGGCGGGGAACCCTCGTACACGACCGTCCCCGGCATCGCCGACTCCACCCCGTACGCTCTCCCGGCGGCCGGTGCGGTGCTGCATGTGCGCCGGCCGGGAGCGGGGGAGCGGGTGGCGGTACCGGACGCGGCGCGGGTGTACGTCCATGTGGTGGCCGGGGCGGTGCGGCTCGGCGACGACGAACTGGAGCCGGGGGACTCGGTGCGGATCACCGGCGAGGAAGGGCTGGAGCTGGTGGCGGAGGAGCCGGCCGAGGTGCTCCTCTGGGAGCTCGGCGGCTGAGGGCGGGCAGGGGTACGGGCTACGCCTTCGGGGGGCCGGTGAGCCTGTCCAGCTCGCGCATCGCCTCGGAGTGGGCGCTCATCCGGCGGCTCACGCTGCCGCTGGTGAAGAGCGCCACACCGACAATGGACACCGGCAGGGACAGCCCGAGCACGGCAACCGCCTCGGGCCAGTCGCGCTCGTCCGCGCAGTAGTCCCCGCGCTGCAAGCCCTGGTTGGCCGTGCCGTACTCGGTGAACAGCCGCGCCTGGCACTCCGCCGGGTACTTGTCGTCGGGCTTCCGGTCCACCTCGTACGGCGTCAGCAGCAGCACCGCGCACCAGACCCACAGCAGCCCGGCGAGGGACAGCAGACCGATGCCCCAGGCCCGTATCCGGGTGGCCCGGTCGCGGAAGTCGAGGTCGTACTCACGTGATCGCATGGCGGACGAATCTAGCAGCGGCCCGCAACGCCCCACCGCGCCTCGTCGGCCCAGGTCAGTCCGCGTCCCGGCGGCGCCACATCGACCACATCGGCGGCCCGGACCGGAACGTCATCTCCTCGTGCACGGTGAAGCCGTGCCGCTGGTAGAAGGTGAGGTTGCGGCGGTTGCTGGACTCCAGGAAGACGGGCCGCCCGTCCGCGTCCGCCTGCTCCAGCAGCCCGCCGAGCACCCGGGCCCCACGCCCCGTGCCGCGCGCGTCCTCGTGGGTGCCGATGTACTCGACGTACCAGTGCTCGGGCCCGGCCGGGTGGCGGTGCTCCATCGCGAACAACCGCACGGCGGTACGCGGGAGTTGAGCTCTCGCCGCGCGTACCAGCGGCCCCGCGTTGCGCAGCAGGTACGTCACTGGCAGCTTCCACTTCCCGGGCTCCGCCCACACCGCCGCGACGGTGCGTTCCGGATCGGTCCACACCCGGCCGGCCGGGACCTGCTGGGCCAGATGCGCGGTGAACAGCAGCCACAGCCGCCTGTCCCGGTCGCTCGGCATGAGCCAGCTCCAGACGGGATCCTCGGCGTAGGCGCTGGCGAGCACGGCGGCGAGGGCGGGGACGTCGGCTGCGGTGGCGCGGACTATGTCTGCCATGGCCGAGGAGAGTAGCGGGTGCCGGGTCGGCCACGCCTCTCTGTCCGGCGGGCCGACCGATTCTGCCCTCGGGTACCTGGCCCGCACGGGGGCCTTCGACGTAGGCATGGAGTGGTAAGCCCTGTGCACCCCTCCGGAAGGCTTCTGATGCGCGCACGCGACTTCGACCGCACACACGGCGCCGCTCGTGCGCGTACGCAGGTGAGGCGGCCGGAGACGGAGGAACTCCCCGAGCACCTGCCGCTGGCCCTTCAGAGCAGCCTCGGCAACGCCGCCGTCGTCCAGCTGCTCCGCCAGGACGCCGCCTCCGGCACCGGCAGCGGCGCGGGCCCCACGCCGGTACAGCGTGCCGGTGACTGGAAGAACAACCCGACGAAGAACGCGCTGGCCGCGGAGAAGGCGGCCAACCCGGGCAACGCACTCGTGCACACCCTGCACCACATCGTGCCCAAGTCGCTGCTCGAAAAGTTCGCCGGGCTCCTCACCGCGACCCAGCTGACCGACGTCGTGACGGCCCTGGCGCCGGTCGCCCCGACGGCCTTCACGAGCAACAGCGCCCAACTCAACGCAGTGTCGAAGGCGCTGAAGAACGTTCCGGCCAACTTCGCGCTCGGTCCCGAACCGGCGGTCAGGAACGACGACCCGGGCAGCAGCGGACCGGACCTCAACTTCACCGGGGACGGCGCCATCACGCCCCGGTCCGAACAGCTGGAGCGGGTCTACGACTTCATCGACGCGAAGGTCAGCGCCGGAGCGGCGGTCGCCCAGGCGGATCTGCAGAGCGATTTCATCGATCCGTTGCGGCAGGCCTGCATCGAGCACAACGCGGTGATCGCCAGTCTCGGCCTCGCCAACGGCGTGGGTCTCGACCCGAACCGGACGGACTGGTCGGGTGACGCCGCCACGCGGTCCCGGCACCGGACCCACATGATCGAGCCGCTCGTCTGACGAAGACAGACGAAGACGAAGGGGGCCGGGACGACTCCAGGTCGTCCCGGCCCCCTTTGCCGTGCGGGTCTTGGCGGTGCCGTCAGACGAGCCCGCCCACGAACGTCCGCCAGGCATCGGCCCCGACGATCAGGACCGGGCCGTCCGGGTTCTTGCTGTCGCGCACGGGCACGGCGCAGGGAAGGCCGTCGACCACCTCGACGCAATCGCCGCCGGTGTTGCCGCTGTAGCTGGACTTGCGCCAGGTCGCGCCACCGGTGACGGTGCACTCGACGCATTCGCCGCCGTTGGTGCCGCTGTACGACGACTTACGCCACTGTGCTCCGGTCAGATTCTGACTGGTCCCCATAGCGTTCCTCCATCACACGAGCGATCAATGTCGCCGAGTCCTCGGGGGAGAGGGCTGTGGCTTGCAACCGAGCGTAGCCGACCGAACGTTCCTTGATCAGCTGGGGATTGGCGGTCATGTGCCCTTGGTCGTAGCTCTCCACGTAGAAAAGGTCGGGGTCGTCCTCGAACCTGAGCAGGGTAAACGAGCCCATCATTCCCGTGTGCTGCCCGACGGAGAACGGGAGCACCTGGATCTGGACCCAGGGGTTGTCGCGGAAGCCCAACAGTCGGGCCAGTTGGGAGCGCATGACGTCGCGTCCACCGACCTCCTGGAGGAGCGCCGCCTCGCTCAGGACGACCCACAGCGCGGGCGGATTCTCGCCCCGCAGAATCCTCTGGCGATCCAGGCGGGCCGCCGCCATGTCATCGACCTTCTCCGGATAATCGACGCCCAGCAGCGCCCGCGCGTAGCCCTCCGTCTGCAACAGCCCGTGGACCAACTGCGCCTGGTACGTGGAGATGTACGCGGCCTTGGCCTCCATGTCCGCGTAAGGCTGGAACCAGGTGGGCAGCTGGCTGCGCAGGACCAGGCCGACCAGCCGCGAGAACACGCCGTCCGTGCCGAGCGCCGCGTCCACCCGCTCGGAGAAGTCGCGGGTGGGGATCTTCTTCGTCGTCTCGATCTGGCCGATCAGCGAGCCGGTGCAGAAGATGATGTCGCCGAGCTGGCCCTGCTTGAGGTTGTTGGCCTCGCGCTGACGGCGTAACTCCCAGCCGTAGTAGTCCAGTGGGGAGGCGTTGGGATCAAGCGTCTGGATGTTGGCCACGGCGGGGCACCTCCGGCGTTCAACGCCTCGCGGCGTTCGTTTCCGTACGTAGCCGAGCGTAATCAGTCCGCTGCACGCTGGTGACATGAATCACGTAATTGATCCGCGGGCCGGGGATGCAGCGGAGCCGACCTACCATGCCGACTTCGCGATGGGCGAGCACTCGGCCCGGCATCTGCGCCGCATCCTGCGCCTGTACCTCACGGGCTGGGGCCTGCTCGAAGTGGCCGACGCGGCCGAGCTGGCGTTGACCGAGCTGATCGCGAACGTCGTGCGGTACGTACCCGGCCGTCGCTGCCAGACGTTCATCTTCCTGCTCGCGGCCGGTGGTGTGCGCGTCGAGGTCGCCGACAGCTGCCCGGACGTGCCGAGGATGGCCGTGGGGGATGAACTCGACGAGGGCGGACGCGGGTTGGTGCTGGTCGATGCCGTCACCGACAAGTGGGGCGTGGAGCCGCGCCCGGACGGGCGCGGCAAGACGGTGTGGTTCGAGTGCCTGGCCGCGAAGGCGGCCGACCGATGATCCGCCGCCGGGTCACGGGGCATGAGCACGCTCCGTCGGCGGGTCGCGCATGACCGCCAAGGTGGGTGTGCCTTTACGACGTGACAGGTGAGGGGGTGAGTGTCACGTCGAGCGGAGAGGGTGCGTGGCCGAGCGCGCACAAGCACGCACCATCCGAACCAGGGTCCCAGGCGGTTCGGTCGCCCTACCCGGCGTCCCTCGGGACGTCCCGGACATCGGCCTGGGCCGGGAGATCTGCCTGGGGCGGGAGGTCTGCCCGGGCGTCCCCCTTGGCCAGCGAAGGCCGGGCGTCACCGGTGATCGCGTCGTCCCCGTGCAGACTCCGCATCTTGTCCAGCAGCTCTTCCAGCCGCGCGATCGGCTGCGTCTCCAGGTAGGCGGAGAGGTCGCCGCCTCCGATGAACTGCGGAACGGGTGCCTTGGTGATCTCCGCGAGCATCTCCAGCACCATGACGTTGTTCAGTCCCAGTACGTCGATGCGGGCCTTGAGGTCCAGGGCCATGCGTCGGCTCTCGGCCTGTACCCGCACCACGTCGATGGCGTCCTCGCGTTCCGCGTTGGCCAGTTCCAGGTCGAGCAGCTCACTGCGCATCTGCTCGTGGGCCGGCTTCTTGAGGATCTCGTTGAGCATCGGGTCCTCGGCCCTGAACTCACCGAGGGTGGTGTTCCGGACCTCCACGCCCCATTCCTGCAGCGCGTTGCGCACCTGGGAGGCCAGGTCGGTCCGGGTCTCCGCGTACGCCTCCAGGAATTCCCTGACGGTGGCCGCGGCTGCGATCTCGTTGAAGTACGAGGCGACGATGGCGCCCAGCACCCGTTCCACGAATCGCTGGACGGGGAGCGGGTCCGGGTCGAGACCGCCGAGGCCCGTCGTCTGGCTGCCGCCGTTCTTGCTGACCAGAATGGGCGCGGATGCCGGCGGAATCTGCAGTGTCTGGCTCATTTCCACGAGCAGCCGGTGGCCCTGGACGGTGACCGCGATCCGGCCCAGATGCGCGTCGTAGTTCCGGGACTCCGCCGGGGTCTTGTCGTTCCATTCCAGAATGAGCAGACGCGTCGGGATCAGCACGACACGGACGAAGTACGGATTGAGCGCACAGACCGTGCCCTCGCGGAGGGTTTCCTCCTGCACGCCCCGGTGCCCACCGTTCCGCAGGAACACCCACGGCAGTTGAAAGCCCTGATGTCCGGGAATGCGCGGCCCGAGCTGATCGGACGAATCCGGCTCCGCGCCGTCGAGCGTGATCACCACTCCGGTGTAGCCGATGGGAATGGAGATCTCCTGCAGGTGCTGGGCCGTCAGTCCTCCATCCTTCTTCCGGAGATTGTTGACGGTGACGACCTCGAACAGTGCCGGATTGATGTTGTAGTAGGCGCCTCCTTGCAGAATGGCCAACTGCCTGCCCTGTTCACCGCCGTCGGCGAGGAACCGGCCGCCGTTCTGGAAGTTCTCGCACTCCACGTGCGGGCCGAAGAGACTGCCGGGCGGCCGGAGCCCGCCCGCTTTCGCATTCACCAGGCCGATCGTTCCCGGGGGGACGTGGACGCGGTCCACCTGTTTGACCTTGAAGAGTTTCGTATTGATGTCGTAGGTCTGGCCGTGGGCCAGTGTGTCGACCTGCTTGCCCTGCTCCCCGCCGTTCAGCAGAAAGGCCTGGCCGTCCTGGAAGTTGTCGCATTCCACGGACATGGCCACGGAGCGGTTGGCCGGCCGCGTCTTCCCCGCCTTGGCCGTGACCAGGCCGATCTTGTCCTCGGCCACCCGCGTCCGGGGTACGTACTCGACTTCGTAGAGCATGGGCATGAGCCAACTGGAACGGTCCGGCAGCAGCGTACGCGCAAGGATTCCCCGGGTTTCGTGCGGTGTGATGTGCCGGAATTCCGGATGGCTGGAGCCCAGGACCCGCCGCACGATTCCGACATGCTCGGCGGGGACGGTGCGGTAGCCGCTCCACGCACCGAGAACGGCAATCAGCAGCAAAACGGCCAGTACGACCAGGAAAATAACCAAGGGATTCACCTTCGACAACTCCCGACCGGTCAATGAAAGGAGGATCAGGATGAGGCCTGATTCCGCGCATCCGTTGTTTTTCCAGTTCTCTCCCTGTTCGTCGCGCATGCGGTGCTTGTGTGCAGCACGGCGGGCAAGTACGACGATGCCGAACAGGCCTACCAATACGTATCCCGCAGGCGTGCCGAAGTACACGGCCACACCGAACCCGATCAGGAAAACAACCAGATTCATCTGCTGTTCCTTCCGTTCCAGGGATGCAGTTGGACGGCCAGGACCGTGGCGGTCCACTGGTCGTACCAGTCGTGGAAGAGCCCGTTCTGAGGATTGCGCAGGGTGGGATAGAAACCGCTGCGAGGGCCGGGGCCTGCCAGGTCGGTGAACTCGCGGTAGGGCCGCGGCACCGCGGCGTCCGCGGAACTCCGCCAGCCGCAGGCCACCGACAGCGCGAGGAAGTCCGCGTGCCGCGCACGGCGCACCGGGCCCAGCGCCGCCTGTGCACGCAATCCCTGCCTCCCGTGCGAATGGTCCGCCCACACCGCGTCGATACCGGCCAGCACCGAGGAGGGAATCGTGCGTACGTGCCGCGTGCCCACCCACCCCTCGTCGAGCCGGTCCGCCGCCTCCAGGACGACGGCGGTGGTCTGGAGGTCGGCGTGCGCGAACTCCCCTTCGCGCAGATAGGCGTCCAGGCGTTCGAGGGAAGCGGCCGGTGGGATCCGTACCGTCCCCACTGCCGGGCGGGCGAGCGGGGCCGGGAACACCGGGAAGGAGACATCCGGCCGATCGCCGTCCAGGTCCCGCAGAAGGTCAAGTTCGGCCGGGCTCAGCAGCCGGCCGTCACGTGCGTCGACGTACCAGGTGTGCGCCAGGTGGTAGTTGCGTTGTCCTTCCAGCAGGACGGGGAAGAAGGGACGCTGGTGCAGCATTCCTTCGAGAATCATGCTGGTGATGTCGTCGGAATCCTGGGAGTGCGGCGACATCAGTACGACGACGGCCGCGGCAGCGGCCAGTTGCTGCCGGATCGTCCAGAACTGGGAATCCCCGGGCCGGAGATCGGCGGCCGACCAGACGGGCAGCCCGGCGGATCTCAACTGGTCGGCGAGCGCCAGGCCGTAGGCCGCGTCGGCCGCGGCATAACAGAGCACGAAGGCACGGCGGTCCGGCGAGGTGAGCGGGCGGGGCGGCGACGGCAGTGCCGCCGCCAGGTTCTCCTCCCGCAGCGGTGTACCGGAGCCGCCCGGCGCCTCGCGCTCCGTCTCGCCCAGAACGACTGTGAGGAGTTCCTCGACCTTGCCTTCGTATTCCCGCTCGTCCACGTTCCTGAAGTCGCGCCAGACCCGGTTGGCAGCGAAGGGCGGAAGGGTGGTGTCGCCGATCAGTACGGGAATGAACCGAAGGTTCCGCGCCGCTCCGGCCGTGGCCAGGGCCGCGTATTCCTCAAGTGCCCGCGGTGACGTCGCCGAAGCCGGACTGATGACCACGACGGCGCACACCGCGTCGCTGATCGCCGCGTCGGTGCGGTGCACGACCACGTCTCCGGGAAGCACGTCCCATTCGTCGAAGAAGACCGTCAGACCACGCCGGCGGAGACCGCCGGCCAGCCTTCTCACCCACGCGGCGTCCTCGTGGGCGTAGGAGAGGAATACGTCGATCAGGTGGCATCGCTCCGGGGCTGCAAGGCTCGCACCAGCATGGCGAGGCCGTCGTCGAACGGGGCGCTGTCCGGGTCTCGCAGATCCACCGGCCTGCGGATGCGGGCGAAGGGCGGTAACTCCACGTCCTCCACCAGCACGGGGACGAACCGTCGGCCGCCGGTGTGCACACGGTCGAGCAGGGCGGCGTACTCGTCGCGGATCGCGGCGTCGTTCATGGTCGCGGTGCTGAAGACGAGGATTCCGTTGGCCGAGGAGCTCAGAGCCGCTTCTTTCTCCAGACTCTCCACAAGACCGGGACCGATCCACTTGGCCAGAAAAACGCGCAGCCCTTCGGCGGAAAGCCGACCGGCCAGTGTTTCCGCCGCTCCGCTGTCCGCTTCGGCGTAGGAAATGAATACGTCATAACGCCCGCCCTGATTCACGGGAGGCGAGGCAGGGGCGGGAGACCGTCTGCGGGACATTCGGCCACGTACCTCGATACCGGTCGAGACCACCGCGGCGACCGTGCCGACCACGCCCACCACCAGCCCCCACTCCTCAAGACCCATACCGGAAAGGCTAGGGGCGGACCCGTGGGGTCCGCAGCCCGTCGGCCGGTCTGTCGCAACTCTTGGCGCGTTATGTGCGCTCCGTTGCGCATCGCGGGTCACCCTCGCGGGTGACGACGGGCGTGCTGATCGTCTTGACCGAGTCGTGGTGGTGGGGCGAGCCGGTCCGAGCCGGGACGCCGGGCGGCGACGGCGCCCCGCGTCAGCGGGCGGAACGCAGCTCCGCGAGCACCGCGTCCGTGAACGGCGGCCACACCTCGGCCGCCCACGGGCCGAAGGCCCGGTCGGTGAGCGCGACGCACGCCGCGCCCGCGACCGGGTCGATCCACAGGAAGGTGCCGGACTGACCGAAGTGGCCGAAGGTCGCGGGGGAGGACGAACTGCCCGTCCAGTGCGGCGACTTGGAATCCCGGATCTCGAAGCCGAGCCCCCAGTCGTTGGGGTTCTGGTGGCCGTAGCCCGGCAACACGCCCTTCAGGCCGGGGTGTACGACGGTCTGCGCGGCCAGCACCGTACGCGGGTCGAGCAGGCGGGGCGCCTGCACCTCCGCCGCGAACCGGACGAGGTCGTCGACGGTCGAGACACCGTCCTTGGCGGGCGAGCCGTCGATCGTGGTCGCCGTCATCCCGAGAGGCTCCAGAACGGCCTGGCGCACGTACTCGGAGAACGGGATGTCGGTGGCCTTGGCGATGTGGTCGCCGAGCACCTCGAAACCCGCGTTGGAGTACAGGCGGCGGGTGCCGGGCGCGGCCGTCGTGCGGTGCTCGTCGAAGGCGAGCCCGCTGGTGTGCGCGAGCAGGTGCCGCACGGTGGAGCCCTCCGGCCCGGCCGGCTCGTCCAGCTCGACCGCGCCCTCCTCGTACGCCACGAGCGCCGCGTAGGCCGCGATCGGCTTGGTGACGGAGGCGAGCGGGAAACGGTGCGCGGTCGGGCCGTGCGTACCGAGAACGGTGCCGTCCGCTCGTACGACGGCCGCCGCCGCGGTGGGAACGGGCCAGTTGTCGATCATCGCCAGGCTGCTCTGCATGCATATGAGCGTAACGGGCGGGGTCATCGGACCCTCGGTCGACCGGGTCGCCCGGTCCGCGCGGGGCCGACAGTACGCGCGGTCGACCGCGACCTGCCGGACGGGGAAAAGCCTTCGATCGGCAAACGCCGATCCGGCACCCTCTCCCGCATGACCACGTCACCCTTCATCCCCGGGCTGGAGCTCCCCCGCCTCTCCTGAGACCTGTCACCGATTGCGCTTGCTTCGAGTGCACTCCAAGGTTCTAGCGTGGAGGTCATGACGGTGATGGAGAGCACTTCAGTGAAGGTGGACGCCTGCGCCACGGCCCCGCAGCCGCATCCGCGTCCCGAGGGGCGGGACCGGTACACCATCAGCGAGGTCGTCGCCCTCACCGGGCTCACCGCGCACACCCTGCGCTGGTACGAGCGGATCGGGCTGATGCCGCACGTCGACCGGTCCCACACCGGCCAGCGCCGTTTCAGCAACCGCGACCTGGACTGGCTGGCGTTCGTCGGCAAGCTGCGGCTGACCGGGATGCCGGTCGCCGACATGGTGCGGTACGCGGAGCTGCTGCGCGAGGGCGAGCACACCTTCGAGGAACGGCAGGAGCTGCTGGAGGCGACCCGCCGCGACGTGCTGACGCGGATCGCGGAGCTCCAGGACACCCTCGCCGTGCTCGACTACAAGATCGACTTCTATGCGGGCGCCCGGCGGGCGCCGGAAAGGCCCAGTGCCTGATGACTGACGAAAAGATCACCACCGTGGAGCTCGGCAACGGCGGCCCGCAGGTCGGCGTGCAGGGACTCGGCTGCATGGGCATGAGCGAGTTCTACGGCGACACCGACGAGGCCGCGGCCCGCGAGACGCTGGAGACGGCGCTGGCGGCCGGTGTCACCCTCTTCGACACCGCGGACATCTACGGCAGCGGCGCCAACGAGACCTTCCTCGCCCCGTTCGTCGGGGCGCACCGGGACGAGATCACGCTCGCCACGAAGTTCGCCATCGAGCGCAGGGACGACGACCCGCACTACCGGGGCGTGCGCAACGACCCCGCGTACATCCGCAAGGCCGTCGAGGACAGCCTGCGACGGCTGGACACCGACGTCATCGACCTCTACTACATGCACCGCCGCGACCCGGCCGTCCCGCTGGCCGAGTCCGTCGGCGCGATGGCCGAGCTGGTCCGGCAGGGCAAGGTCAAGCAGCTCGGGCTGAGCGAGGTGACCGGGGCGGAGCTGCGCGAGGCGTACGCCGTGCACCCGATCGCCGCCCTCCAGTCGGAGTGGTCGCTCTTCAGCCGGGACGTCGAGCGCAGCGCCGTACCGGCCGCCGTCGAGCTCGGGGTGACTCTCGTGCCGTACTCGCCGCTCGGACGGGGGTTCCTGACCGGGGCGTTCACGGACGCGTCCAAGGAGCTGTCGGAGGGCGACTTCCGTAAGCACCAGCCCCGCTTCACCGGCGACAACGCGAAGAAGAACGCCGCCCTGCTGGAGCCCGTCCACAAGATCGCGGCGGCACACGGGGCCTCGGCCGCGCAGGTCGCGCTCGCCTGGGTGCAGCAGCGGGCCCAGGTGCACGGGCTGACCGTGGTGCCGATCCCGGGCACCCGCAAGAGCAGCCGGCTGCTGGAGAACGTGGCCGCCACCCGGCTCGTCCTGACCGCCGAGGAGCTGGCGCAGCTGGAGCCGATCGCCGGACAGGTGGCGGGGGACCGGTACCCGGACATGAGCTCGACGGCCACCGCCCGCGAGTAGCCGCTGCCCGCTCCGCTCACCGCGCCCTCTCCTCGGTGATCGCGGCGAAGGCGCGGAGCGAGTCCGTGCCCGGGGCGAAGTAGCCGGTGTGGCCCCGGGCGTCGTCGGCCGGGACCCGGCGTGCGCCGAACTCCGGGGCGGCCGGGTCGGGGCCGTGGCCGAGCCCCGCCAACTCGACGTTCGGCACGTCGTCGATCCAGTCCGTGGCGTCCTTCGCGGCCCATACCCGGGCCCCGGTGCGCAGATCGGCGACGTCGTCCGCGCGCATCCCGGGCGAGCCGAGGACCACCAGGTCCCTGGCGCGCAGCCGGGACGCGGCGAGCCCGCACACGACGGAGCCGTAGCTGTGGCAGAACACGGCGGGCGCGGGCACGCCGTCGGCCGCGAGGCCGTCCGTGAACCGGGTCAGCCGGCCGGCCCCCGCCTCGGCGAGCGACCCCGTCGCCGCGTCGACGCCGAGGCCCACGGGGGCGGTGTACCCGGCCCAGGCGACGACGGCGCTGCCGGGCCCGGTCCGGGCGTACAGGGCCTTCGCCATGCCCGCCGGAGTGCCGTACACATCGTTCGTACGGTCGAATGTCCCGGCGTCGATGTCCGAGCCCGGCACCACGACCGCGACATGGCGAGCGGTGCGCAGGTCCCCGAAGACCTCGGCGACCTGACCGCGTCCGCGCGGGTCGAACGCGAGGATCTGCCGCCGCCGGTCCTGTGCGAGGTGTGCGTACCGGGGGTCGTGACCGGCCTGCAGGGAAAGGGCGTTGGCCCGGTAGCGCAGCTCGACCGGAACGCCGTCCAGGTTGCCGACGACGAGCGGATGGCGTACGGCCAGGGCCTGTTGCTGCGTGGTGGTCAACCCCCGGAAGAAGCGCGCCACTTCGGCGGGTGTGCTGCGCCCGGGGTCGGGCATCTCCCGCCCCAGCGTGTGATCGGTGCGCCAGGCCGCCGTGCCCGGGGGCGGCCCGGTGAGGGCCTGCTGTGCGTTCCCGGACGCCCAGCCGGCCGTTCCCGTCACCACGGTGGTGGCCAGCGCGACCGCGACCAGAGTCCTCGCGTAACGGCGCATTCCGTCGTCCTCCCTCTCCGGTCGAACCGGCTGATCCGGTTTCCGTGCGCCGTTCGGCGCGACGGGAGGAAGTTAGGGAGAGGACGGGGCCGGGGGCGTCACACCACGGGGCCAAGTACGGGGTCATACCGGGGTAGGGCGTATGCGCTTCGAGTGAGCGGGTAGCCAGCAGAAGACCCTGGCCGCCCGCAGGGCCGGCCCTCCTTCGGGGCGATATGCCCCAGGACGACTCAGGAGGAACCTGAGCATGACGGACCCCATGACGCGCCGGCCCGCCGAGCGGCTCGACGAGTTCCTGTCCCTGGTCGGCCAGACGGCCTGGAAGCCGGACGCCGATCTCCGGATGATCGCCGAGTGGCTGCCGCGTGAGCTCGGTGCGGAAGTGGCGATCGTCAACGGCACGATGAAGACGGTGGAGTTGTCGACGTCCGGATTCTCCGAGCGCGTCCTGGAACACCTCGAACCGATGCTCGCACGGCTGACCACCGGGCGGGTGGCCTCGGCCGCCATGGACGTCGGGACGGCGCAGGTGCGGCTCGAAGCGGTCGGCACGGAGCTGCCGCGCCGGGTGCTGGTGCTGGTCAGCCCCGCCCCGCTGACCCGCCGGGCCGCTGCCCTGGCCTCCCACACCGGCGGGATTCTCGCCGCCCTGCACCGCGCCCGGGAGACCGACCGGAGGACCCGCGGCTACCAGCAGAAGGCGCACCAGCTGCGGATGGGCGTCTTGATGGCCCTTCAGGCGGGAGATCCCCTGCTGGCCCGCCGCATGACGATCGGCGCCGTGCCCGAGCTGCTCGAATGCGACCGGCTGCGCGTCCACATCCTGCGGTGCGGGAAGGACGACCGCGAGCGGATCGACCAGGCCCACCAGGACCCGTCCGGATACCACGGCGACGGCCTGATGGTGCGGTGCCCCGTCTACGACGAGCATCTCGTCTGCCTGATCGCCGACCGGGACCGGGACGGGAGCGGCGCCGAAGCCACCGACGGCCTGGCCGCGGTGCTCCGCGACCTCGTCGCGGACAACCCCCACTACGCGCTGGGTATCAGCGGCTCCCATCCGCTCCCCGCGACGGCCGAGGCGTACGAGCAGGCCCGGCACGCCCTCGCCGTGGCGTCCAACACCCGGGGGCGGGTAGCCGGTTACCACGGTCAGGAACCCCTGGAGCGGCTGCTGCCCCGGGCCGGGGCCATCGAGTGGGCCGGCTCCGTCCTCGGACCGCTGGCCGCCTTACCGGAGCTCACCACCGAGATCACCCGTCTCGCGATGCACTTCCACCGCTCAGGCGTGGCACGCATCCTGAACGTCAGCCGCAACACGGTCACCGCCCACCTCGGCCGCGCGCAGTCGGCACTCGGCCTGAACCTCCGCGACATCCGCTGCCGGGCAACCCTGGCCCTGGCCCTGGGTGTTGCCGCCCTGCACCCGGAGGTCGGGCGGACTTCCGCGCATGCGGACCCGCCCGCCCTGGAAGAGCTGTTGCGCACCCGGCCGGCGGCGGAGTGGGGCCGTACGTTCCTGGCGCCCCTCCAGGACGCCCGGTACCAACCCGTGCACCACACCCTGCGCGCCTGGATCGATGCCAACGCCGACGCCCAGCGGGCAGCCCGCCGTCTGGGATGCAGCCGGACCACCGTCACCGCGCATCTGCGCACCGCCGAGCGGCGGTTGACGCGGGATCTGCTGAGCTCGGGCTCGGGGGTCCACGACCTCGTCCACGCACTCAGTCTCGCGGGCGACTCCCCGCTCTGACGGCGCACCGCGTGTCGTGCGCCGTGCGTCGTGCGTCCTGCGCCGTGCACCGTGCGCAGTCGGGCGGGAACCGGGCTGTGCATCACGCCCTGCCTCGTGCCCGGATTGCGCAGCGTGCACAGCGCGGGGGCAGGGATTGGGCGGCGTGCACACAAATCGGTGCTTCTGGTCCTCTCGGCCGAGTGCTCAACTCGTTCCGAACAGCCCGTACTGCACAGCATCGGCCCACGGGGGCAGATGCAGAACGGAGAGAAATCATGTTCAGGACGAAGACAGCCCTTGCCGCCCTGGGGACCGCCGCGCTGCTTGCCGCAGGCGTCACGGCCACGACCGCCCAGGCGTCGGCGGACACCGCGTCGAGCGCGCAGATCCGCGGCACCAGCGGCTCGTCGATCGCCAACGCGAAGTTCGGGTACGCGCACGCCACGTGGACGTGGACGGGGCCCGGCAAGACCGGAAAGATCAAGGTCTACGTCAACGACCAGAGCTGCAAGGACGGAGACGACACGTTCGCGTTCATGCAGTTCCTGGGGGGCAGGTGGGGCAAGACCGTCACCGACGGGGAGAGCCGGGCCTGGAACGACAACGCGGACTGCGTCGGCAAGGGCAGGACCACGACGTTCCCCGGCTACACGGACACCTTCAACGTGCTGAAGGCCCGCGTGGTGGTCTGCAAGAACGACGTCTGGGGGACCGGCGACACCTGCGTCAAGGGCAAGTGGCACAAGAACCCGAAGGCGTAGCGGCCGAGAAGACCGGAGCGAAGGCGTAGGGGCCGGGTCCGCCGTCAGGGGGCGGACCCGGCCTTTCACCCTTCACCCTTTACCTCTCGCCCCTCACCCCTCGCCCGGCACCACGACCCCCGCCTCGTACGCGAAGATCACCGCCTGCGCCCGGTCCCGCAGGTCCAGCTTGGCCAGCACCCGGCCGATGTGGGTCTTCACCGTCTGCTCGGCCAGCACCAGCTTTCCCGCGATCTCCTGGTTCGACAGGCCCCGCGCGATCAGTTCGAGCACCTCCGTCTCGCGCGGAGTCAGCCCGTTCAGCCGCAGCGACTGGCCGCTCCGGGTGGCCCCGGTCGGGCCCTGCCGGGCGAAGTCCGCGATCAGGCGGCGCGTCACGGACGGGGCGAGCAGCGCCTCGCCCGCCGCGACCACCCGTACCGCCGAGATCAGATCGGCGGGCGGCGCGTCCTTCAGCAGGAAGCCGGACGCCCCGGCGCGCAGCGCCTCGTACACGTAGTCGTCCACGTCGAACGTGGTGAGCATCAGCACCTTCGGCCGGTGCACCACCCCCACCGGCGGGTTCAGCAGCTCGCGGGCCGCCGCCAGGCCGTCCATCTCGGGCATCCGGACATCCATCAGGACCACGTCCGGGTGGACGCTGCGGCTGAGGTCGATGGCCCGGCGCCCGTCCGGCGCCTCACCCACCACGTCGATGTCGCTCTGCGCCGCGAGCAGTGCCGCGAACCCCGCCCGCACCATGGCCTGGTCGTCGACGATGATCACGCGAATGGTCAAGAGTCCTCCGAGGACGGGGGCGTGGGCGTAGCAGGGGCCAGGGGCAGCCGCGCGGCCACCCGGAAACCGCCGTCGGGCAGCGGTCCGGTGTCCAGCGTGCCGCCGGTCAACCGTACGCGCTCGCGCATACCGACCAGGCCGTGCCCGGTCCCGGCCGTCTCCAGCGGCGAATCGGGCTGCTCCGCACGGTCGTTGACCACCAGGACGGTCAGATGCGCGCCGTCGGACGTGATCGATACCCGGGTCCGCGCACCAGGGGCGTGGCGGATCACATTGGCCAGGGCCTCCTGCACGATCCGGTACGCCGACAGGTCCACCGCCTGCGGTACGTCGGGCAGCCCGGCGGACAGCGACAGCTCGGCCGGCAGCCCCGCCCGTACCGTCGCCTCCACCAGCTGCTGCACCCGGTCGAGCCCCGGCTGCGGTGCCCGTTCGCCCTGGGTGCCGTCGCTGCGCAGCACCGCCAGCAGCCGCCGCATCTCCGTCAGCGACTCCCGGGCGCTCGCCGCGATCGCGGCGAACTCCTCGTGCGCCTCCTCGGGCAGCCCGCTGATCCGGTAGGGCGCGGAGTCGGCCTGGACCGTGATCACGGACATGTGGTGCGCGACCACGTCGTGCAGCTCACGGGCGATCCTGGCGCGCTCCTCCAGCAGGGTGCGCTGCGCCCGCTCGGCCTCGCTGATGGTCTCCTGCTCGGCGAGCCGGCGCTGTACGTCGCCCCGTTCCCGGATCACCGCACCGATCACCATGAACACGGCGCCGAACGCCGGGAGCAGCGCCGAGGTGCCGTTGCTGCGGTCGGTGGCGCTCACGTGCAGGACCAGGCTCGCCACGGCGGTCAGCGCCCAGACGGCGATCACGGTCTGCCGGGTCTCGCGCAGGGCGACCGCCAGCATCACGAAGAAGTAGCAGATCAGCGTGGGCGGGGGCCACGGCCAGATGCCCTGCGGCGGGTCCGGGTACCCGAGCAGGACCAGTGCCCCCAGGATGTCGGCGGGGAAGATGATCCACCACGCCTGCAACGGGCGGTGCGCCAGCATCAGCAGCGGCGCCGTCTGGGCGACGGTCAGCAGGCCCGCCAGTGCGTCGGCCACCCCGTATTCGTTGGTGAGCGTCGTGAGCGTGGTCGGGACGAAGATCGCCGCGAGGGCGAGGACGGCCGCGTACGGCAGCAGCCTCCGCCACCTCTTGCGCGCACCCGCCAGGGGTGGGAGCGGGGGATGGGACGGGTGGGCGAGCCCGTGGGCGATCTCGCGCAGATTGCGGCGGGCGGCGCTCACCAGGCCGTCCGCGGCGGGTGGCGGGCGCGGCGGCGCCTCGGGCGGGACGTACGGCGGGGAAGTGGTCATGGCCGCATCAGCGTAGGCAGCGGACCGGGCCGGTGGCGTCATACCGGGGTTGCGGTCGGCCGCCGGGTTTCTCGTACGGGGGTACTACCGGCTCGATCCGCGGGCCGGTCCTCTCGTACGGGGGTACTACCGGCCGGTCCGCGGGCCGGTCCTCTCGTACGGCGTACTACCGGCCGGTCCGCGGGGCGGAAGGCCGTAACTCCGCGATGCCGTAACGCCGCAAGCGCTCTACAGCTCGGCGAGGAGCTGGGCCTTCTTGGCGCTGAACTCGTCGTCCGTCACCAGACCGGACCGGTGCAGCTCCCCGAGGTGCCGGATCCGCTCCGCGATGTCCGCGGGGTCGCGCCGCCCGGCGCCCGCGAGGACGGAGGCGGGCGCGACGGCAGCTGAATGGTTCCTGCGCACCGCTTCCAGCACGGCCGCGGCGAACGGCAGCGACTCGTGTACCGGGCCGTAGCCGAGGCCGAAGACCACCGCGGCCGGGTCCTGATCGGCGCTGGTGGGGCGGGGCGCCATCGGCTGCGGGCCGTGCGCCGCATCCGGATCCGGATCCGTGACCAGGCCCGGACCACCGCTCCGGCCGGGGCCCGCGCCCGGTCCTGGGACCGCGTTCTCCAGGCCCCTGGGCACCAGCCGAAGATAGCCCTCGAACCCTTCCGGGGAGCGCCACTCGACATCGCTCAGCTCCGTCACCGGGAACGTCTGGTCGCCGGCCTTCCACTTCGTGGTGGAGGCGCCCGTCCAGAACCAGCGGAAGGAGACCCGGTGGCCGTCGAAGGCGGCCCGGCCGTCGTACGCCTTGAACTGCATCGGGGCCTCGGGCGCCGCGACCAGGAACCGGTCGGCGGGCTCCGCCGCGTCGGCGCCGAGCCGGGCGCGCAGTTCGTCCGCGTAGTACTCGGCCAGCGTCTCGCGCTCGGCGGGCAGCACCAGCCGGTACGGATCGCAGCCGTCCTTCAGCTGCCCGGCCGCGGCCTCGACCAGCGGGTCGGCACCGTGTCTCGGCACGGCACGCAGGACCACCGTGCCCCGCTTGCCCGGGGTGAGCGTCACCGACGACAGCGCCGCGTGCGGGACGCGGCGTTCACGCAGGCTCTGGAAGAGCTTCGGCGTGCGGATCCCCCGTTCGAAGCGGATGAGCACGGAGTCGGTGTCGAACTCCCAGGTGGCATGAATTCCGGCCAGCACATCACCCATGTGCCTCATCGTATGCGGCACTTGCCCCACACGTCCCCCCTCGGCGCAGGCCGCGATCGATGGCGCACCGAGGCCTTGCGGCTGTCAGACGGCTCGGCTACCGGTGATTGTTTCGTGGCAGGTGCTGTCGGCGGGCGCGCAGCTCACCGAGTCGTAGGCGCCCACGCCGATGGCGGCGAAGTTGCCGAGGCTCTCGGTCCCCGGCTCGAAATAGCCGCTGTGCCCGACCGCGTCGCCCGCCGAGACGATCCGCGCGCCGAAGCCGGGGTCGACCGGGTCGGCCCCGTGGCCCAGGCCGCCGAGCTCCAGGTTCGGCACGTCCTCGATCCAGTCGTCCCGGTCGCGCATCGCCCACACCCTGGCCCCGGTGCGCAGCTGCGCGGCGTTCTCCACCCGCATGCCGGGGCTGCCGGCCACCGCGATGTCGCCGACCCTGGCGGGCAGTTCATGCGCGGCGACCCCGCACAGCACCGATCCGTAGCTGTGGCAGAACAGCGAGACCGGGGCGTAGCCGGGCAGCGCGCCCACCAGTGCGTTCAGCCGCACCGCCCCGCGCTCCGCGAGGTTGCCCAGGGCCGCGTCCATGCCGATCCCGGCGGGCGTGGTGTAGTCGGCCCAGGCGATGACGGCGCTACGGGTGCCGGGGCTGGCGGTGCGCTCCGCCGCGTACAGCGACTTCGCCATGCCGACCGGGGCGGCGTTCACCTTGGCCCCGGTCCGCTCCAGCGTCAGCAGGTTGGTGTCGACGCCGGGGACGATCACGGAGATCCGCTCGGCCAGGTCGAGACTGCCGAACACCTCCGCGGCGCGGCCCTTGCCGGACGGGTCGAAGGCGAGGAAGTGGCGGCCGCGGGCGAGCATCGATTCGAAGCGGTGCATTCGGCGGACCGCCTCGGCGCGGCCGTCGGGGGAGAGCCGCACATCGTGCATGCGCTGCCGCTCGACCTTCCGGGCCTGCGCCACGGCCAGCCGATTGGCGCGGTAGCGCAGAGTCACCGGCGCGCCGTTCAGATTTCCCACGACCAAGGGGTACTTGTCGGCCAGCGCGGTGCGCTGCGCGGCCGTGAGCGTGGCGAAGAACTGGGCCAGCCGGTACGGCGGCGCGTCGGCGTCCGGCAGCGCATGACCCGCCACCTGCCCCCGCGCCCAGGCGGCGAGTGCGACGGTGCGTGGCTCGTCGGAGCGTTGGTGACGTACGGCGGTCCAGCCAGTGGTCGCCAGCATCACGAACACGACCGCGACGGCGAGCAGCGCGCGCCATGCGGTGAGCGTGGGGGAGGAGTCGAAGGAAGTCACTCCGGCCCACATTAGGAGACGCGCGACCACAGCCGTGAAGAGGGTGACACAGATCACTCCGCTGCGGGGAATTCGGCGGCTCGCTTTTCACGCTGTGTGGTTGTCACACGCACGCTCAGGCGCGCGAAGTGCCTCCTGGAGATCGCATCTGGCCGTCGGGGCACGGTTGTTGTGAAGTCGGTCATGCCGCGGAAGTGAGGCATGCGGCACATGGGGCGGAGAGCGGTGTGCGGGGCTCCCGCCGTCACGCCGGCCGGGTGTCCGCCCGCCAGTCGCCGGCCAGGGCCGGTCCGAGCTGGTCCAGGTACGCCTCGGTCAGTGCGCGCAGCGAATCCACGCCGGCGTCCCGGCCCCGCCCCCAGAGCTGACCGCTCACCCGCATCACCCCGCAGAACGCGGCCACGGCGACCCTCGGCCGCGGGTCCTTGTCCACGTCGAGCCCCTCGCGCCCGGCGATCAGCAGCGCGATCTGGTTCTCCAGGCCCGTGCACCGGCGCAGGTGGGCGGCGAGCAGCGAGGGCGTCGACTCGATCATCCGGTACGTACGCATGTGGAGTTCGACCGTGACGATCTCCTCGATCGTCTCGCCGATGCTGTTCCAGGCGGCGAGGACCGCGCTGCGCAGCGCCTCGAACGGGGCCTCGGCGGCGGGGCGTCGGCGCAGCTCCGCGAGGAAGCGCGACTCCACCATCTCCTGGATGGCGAAGGCGGCCTCCTCCTTGCTGGCGAAGTAGCGGAAGAAGGTGCGCTGGGAGACCTCCACGGCCTCGACGATCTCGTCGACGGTGGTCTCGTCGTACCCCTGCGTGGTGAAGAGATCGAGGGCGGCGTGCAGCAGGGCGTCCCGGGTGCGTCGCTTCTTCCGTTCACGCAGCCCGGTCGGATGCGTCGCCCGCTGCCCATCGGTCACTTAACTGGCCTTCTTTCTCCTGCTTTGTCCAGCTCAGCGTACCTGTGAGCTACGTGACAGTTACCGACTTGTGAAATGGTTTGTCAACTGTCAGAGGCTGACACTAATGTCCCCGGCATGACTAGTCAGACCACCGTCGACAAGGCGTCGCGGGAGCCGCAGGAAACCGCCGCTCCCGCACCCGCCAAGGGGCTGCGCGGCCACCCCTGGCTGACGCTCTTCTCCGTGGCCATCGGCGTGATGATGGTCGCGCTCGACGGCACGATCGTCGCGATCGCCAACCCCGCCATCCAGCAGGACCTGAACGCCTCGCTCGCGGACGTCCAGTGGATCACCAACGGCTACATGCTCGCCCTCGCGGTCTCCCTGATCACCGCGGGCAAACTCGGTGACCGGTTCGGTCACCGCCAGACCTTCCTCATAGGTGTCGTGGGCTTCGCCGCGGCATCCGGGGCCATCGGCCTCTCCGACAGCGTCGCCCTGGTGATCGTGTTCCGGGTGCTCCAGGGCCTCTTCGGCGCCCTGCTGATGCCCGCCGCGCTCGGCCTGCTGCGCGCCACCTTCCCGGCCGAGAAGCTGAACATGGCGATCGGCATCTGGGGCATGGTGATCGGCGCCTCGACCGCCGGTGGCCCGATCCTCGGCGGTGTGCTCGTCGAGCACGTCAACTGGCAGTCCGTCTTCTTCATCAATGTGCCGGTCGGGGTGCTCGCGCTGGTGCTGGGCCTGGTGATCCTCAAGGACCACCGCGCCGAGAACGCGCCGCGCTCCTTCGACATCGGCGGCATCGTGCTGCTGTCGCAGGCGATGTTCTGCCTGATCTGGGCGCTCATCAAGGGCGCCGAGTGGGGCTGGGGCGACTACAAGACGCTCGGCTTCCTGGGCGCCGCCGTGGCCCTGTTCGTGGTCTTCGCGCTCTCCCAGAAGAACGTCCGGGAACCGCTGATCCCGCTCGCCATGTTCAAGTCCGTACCGCTGTCCGCGGGTGCGGTCCTGATGGTGCTGATGGCCTTCGCGTTCATGGGCGGGCTGTTCTTCGTCACCTTCTACCTCCAGAACGTGCACGGTCTGAGCCCGGTCGACAGCGGCCTGCACCTGCTGCCGCTGACCGGCATGATGATCGTCGCCTCGCCGCTCGCCGGCGCCATGATCACCAAGTTCGGCCCGCGGGTCCCGCTGGTCGGCGGCATGGTGTGCACGGCGGCCGCCATGTTCGGCATGTCCCAGCTGGAGATCGGCACCAGCACCCTGACCATGTCGATCTGGTTCGGTCTGCTCGGCCTCGGCCTCGCCCCGGTGATGGTCGGCGCCACCGAGGTCATCGTCGGCAACGCCCCGATGGAGCTCTCCGGCGTCGCGGGCGGCCTCCAGCAGGCCGCCATGCAGGTCGGCGGCAGCCTCGGTACGGCGGTGCTCGGCGCCGTCATGGCCTCCCAGGTCGACTCCAAGCTGGCCGACAACTGGAAGGCGGCCCAGCTCCCGCCGCTGAGCCCGGAGCAGCTGGACCAGGCGTCCTCGGCCGTCGAGGTCGGCATCCCGCCGGTGGACGGGAAGGTCCCGCCGGAGATCGCGGGGAAGATCGCGGGCGTCGCCCATGACACCTTCGTGTCAGGGATGAGCACGGCGTTCATGGTCGCCGGCATCGTCGCGGTGGTCGCCGCACTGGTCGCCACACTCACCAAGCGCGGTGCGAACGCCGAGGCGGGCGCGGGCGTCGGTCACATCTGACCGGACCCCACGACGCCGCCCCGGGCCCGCGCCCACGCGTCAACACCGTACGGACGACAGCCCCGCCGGACCCTTCCGGCGGGGCTGTCGCCTATCAGGGTGGTGTGCCCCCGCACCCCCTTCCCCGGGCACTTCCGCGCAGGTCAGGGTGCATACGACCGATCCGCAGGGCTGATCCGCGCACTGGACCCGCACCACGGATCCGACATCTGATCCGCACGACCGATCCGCACCACCACGGGGGATGATTTCCATGCGTACGACCGTTCTGGTCACCACCCTGGCCGCCGCTTCCCTGGCCGCCACCGCGCTGATCCCGCAGACCGACGCCCACTCCGCGCCCGTCGCGCTCGGGTCCTGCGCCGCCGGTCAGCTCTGCCTCTGGGACGAACCGGAGTTCACCGGCACCCGCCGGACCCACGAGCTGTCCACGACCGACATCGAGAGCTGCGTCCCACTGCCGAAGGGCAGCAAGGTCCAGGCGCTCGCCAACCGCACCGGCCGCCCCGTCACCACGTACCAGTCGGCGGAATGCGCCGAGACCGGAGAGTTCGAGACCTACCCGGGCGGCGGCACCTGGGTGCCCCGGTCCCCGTACCAGGTCAGGGCCTTCAAGATCTGGGAGAACTGACGCCGAAGGGCGGCGGGGCCACCCGGCCCCGCCGCCCTTCGGATCCGTCCGGTCGTGCCTACGCGTCGCCGCCGGCCGCGCCCGGGTCGGCCGCGGTCACATCGAGCAGCTCGTACCGGTCGATGGCCTGCTTCAGCAGCGAACGGTCGATCCGGTTCTCCTTCGCGAGCTCGGTGAGCACCGCCAGGACGATCGACTGCGCGTCGATGTGGAAGAACCGGCGGGCCGCGCCACGGGTGTCGGCGAACCCGAAGCCGTCCGCACCCAGCGACTGGTACGCACCGGGCACCCAGCGCGCGATCTGGTCCGGCACCGAACGCATCCAGTCCGAGACCGCCACGAACGGACCCTCGGAGCCCGAGAGCTTCCGCGTGACGTACGGGACGCGCTGCTCCTCCTCCGGGTGCAGGAGGTTGTACCGCTCCACGTCCACGGCCTCGCGGCGCAGCTCGTTCCAGGAGGTCGCCGACCAGACGTCCGCCCGGACGTTCCACTCGTCGGCGAGGATCCGCTGCGCCTCGACCGCCCACGGGACCGCCACACCGGACGCCATGATCTGGGCCGGGATCTCGCCCCGGTCGGCGGCCCTGAAGCGGTAGACGCCCTTGAGGATGCCCTCGACGTCCACGTTCTCCGGCTCGGCCGGGTGCTGGATCGGCTCGTTGTAGACGGTGAGGTAGTAGAAGACATCCTCACTGTTCTCGCCGTACATCCGCCGCAGACCGTCCTTGACGATGTGCGCGATCTCGTACCCGAACGCCGGGTCGTACGCGACACAGCCCGGGTTGGTGGAGGCGAGCAGCTGCGAGTGGCCGTCCGCGTGCTGGAGACCCTCACCGGTCAACGTCGTACGGCCGGCGGTCGCGCCCAGCACGAAGCCACGCGCGAGCTGGTCGGCCATCTGCCAGAACTGGTCACCGGTGCGCTGGAAACCGAACATCGAGTAGAAGACGTACACCGGGATCAGCGGCTCGCCGTGCGTGGCGTACGCCGAGCCGGCGGCGATCAGCGAGGCCGTGCAGCCGGCCTCCGAGATGCCGTCGTGCAGCATCTGACCGGTCGGCGACTCCTTGTACGCGAGCAGCAGATCGCGGTCCACCGCCTCGTACTGCTGGCCCAGCGGGTTGTAGATCTTCGCGCTCGGGAAGAAGGCGTCCATACCGAAGGTGCGGTACTCGTCGGGCGCGATCAGCACGAAACGCTTGCCGATCTCCTTGTCCCGCATGAGGTCCTTCAAGATGCGGACGAACGCCATGGTGGTGGCGATCGACTGCTGACCCGAGCCCTTCTTCGCGGTCGCGTACGTCTTGTCCTCGGGCAGGACCAGCGGCTTCGCACGCACCACCCGGGTCGGGACGTAACCGCCCAGACCCTTGCGGCGGTCGTGCATGTACTGGATCTCCTCCGAGTCACGGCCCGGGTGGTAGTACGGCGGCAGGCCGTCCTCCAGCTGCTTGTCCGTGATCGGGATGTGCAGCCGGTCGCGGAACCGCTTGAGGTCCTCGACCGTGAGCTTCTTCATCTGGTGGGTCGCGTTGCGGCCCTCGAAGTTCGGCCCCAGGGTCCAGCCCTTGACCGTCTGCGCCAGGATCACCGTCGGCTGGCCCTTGTGGGCCTTGGCCGCCGCGTAGGCCGCGTAGACCTTCCTGTGGTCGTGACCGCCGCGGCCCAGGTGCAGGATCTGGTCGTCGGTCATGTCCTTGACCATGTCGCGCAGCCGCGGGTCGTCCCCGAAGAAGTGCTCACGGATGTACGCGCCCGACTCGGTGGCGTACGTCTGGAACTGGCCGTCCGGCGTGGTGTTCAGCTTGTTCACCAGGATGCCCGTGCGGTCCTGCGCGAGCAGCGGGTCCCAGGAGCGGTCCCAGACCAGCTTGATGACGTTCCATCCGGCGCCGCGGAACTGCGACTCCAGCTCCTGGATGATCTTGCCGTTGCCGCGCACCGGGCCGTCGAGCCGCTGCAGGTTGCAGTTGACCACGAAGGTGAGGTTGTCCAGGCCCTCGCGGGCGGCGATGGAGAGCTGGCCGAGCGACTCGGGCTCGTCCATCTCGCCGTCGCCCAGGTAGGCCCAGACATGGGACTTGGAGGTGTCGGCGATGCCGCGCGCCTCCATGTAGCGGTTCATCCGGGCCTGGTAGATCGCGCCGAGCGGGCCGAGGCCCATCGAGACGGTCGGGAACTCCCAGAAGTCCGGCATCAGCCGCGGGTGCGGGTAGCTGGACAGGCCGTTGGGCGCCTTCGACTTCTCCTGGCGGAAGGCGTCGAGCTGGGCCTCGCTCAGCCGGTCGAGCAGGTAGGCGCGGGCGTAGATGCCCGGGGACGCGTGCCCCTGGAAGAAGATCTGGTCGCCGCCCAGACCGTCGTCCTTGCCCCGGAAGAAGTGGTTGAAGCCCACGTCGTACAGCGAGGCGGAGGAGGCGAAGGTGGCGATGTGGCCGCCGACGCCGATCCCCGGACGCTGGGCGCGCGACACCATCACGGCCGCGTTCCAGCGGGTCGCGTTGAGGACCTTGCGCTCGATCTCCTCGTCGCCGGGGAAGAAGGGCTCGTCCTTCGTGGCGATCGTGTTCACATAGTCCGTACTGCGCATCTCCGGCACGGCGACGCGCTTCTCGCGCGCACGCTCGATGAGCCGGAGCATCAGGTAACGGGCCCGCTCACGGCCTCGCTCGTCGACCGCGGCATCGAGCGAGTCGAGCCATTCCTGGGTCTCTTCGGGATCGAAGTCCGGGACCTGGCTCGGCAGGCCGCCAATGATGATCGGGTTGCGATCGGATCCGGAAGCCACGCTGTTCCTTCGCTGTTCGGTGGTGCTCTACGGGGCCTGATCGAGGGAGAACATGCCCCCGGGATGTATGCAAGTACGCCAACACCATCGTGTACCGCGAGGGCGCAAACGTCATCTCTACCGCGGGGTAACCGCCGTGTTGCGGGACATCGCGACCGGAGTGCGGGGACGGGTCGGACCAAACCGCAACCATACGCCCAAGCCGTCCAAGCGTTCCCAAAGGATGTTCGACTCCGAATGGTGCATCGAAACGGCATAAGCTGTGGAAGGACGTAAAGGGTGTGGACGGTAGCGCCGGGCCCCGGAGGGGATCTGCCGACAGTGCGGCGACGTGGCAGGGAACGTCACCGTTTAGGCGGTCTCGCACGCCGGGTACTTGCGCGATCCGCCGCTCCCGTGTGGACTACGGCCAACGCCCCGCGCACGCGCGTGGCTCAAGCATTTTCCGAAACATGATCAGGAGGCAACCCGTGAGCGCGACCGCGGACCACGCGGAGGAGCGGACCAACCCGGCAGCACGCCTGGGGTTCGAGCCCGGACAGGTGGTCCAGGAGATCGGCTACGACGACGACGTCGAGCTGGAGCTCCGTGAGGGCATTGAAGCCGCAATCGGCCAGGATCTCGTCGATGAGGACTACGACGACGTCGCAGACGTCGTCCTGCTGTGGTTCCGCGACGAGGACGGCGACCTTACGGACGCGCTGGTGGATGCCATTGGTCTGATCGAGGACGGCGGTACGGTCTGGCTGATGACGCCGAAGACCGGCCGTGATGGGTACGTCGAACCGAGCGACATCAACGAGGCCGCACAGACGGCCGGTCTCTCCCAGACCAAGAGCATCAGCGCGGGCAAGGACTGGACGGGCAGCCGCCTGGTCACGCCGAAGGCGGCCAAGGCCAAGCGCTGAACCACGCCCGCCACGCATTCGCCCTGAAGGCCCCCGACGGCACCGAGCCGCCGGGGGCCTTCGTGCGACCGGGGCCGACGCTGCCCCGCGCCCGCGCGACCGGGGCCGGTGGTGCCCCGTGCGGGCGCCGCGTGGCCCGCCGCGGGATCTGCGTAGGGTGGGAGCCACCCGGACAGCCCAGCCCGGTGTACGTAGCGAAGGGACGCTTCTCATGGCGATCGAGGTCGGCACCAAGGCCCCGGATTTCGAGCTGAAGGACAACCACGGCCGGACCGTGAAGCTCTCCGACTTCCGCGGCGAGAAGAACGTGGTGCTGCTGTTCTACCCGTTCGCCTTCACGGGCGTCTGCACGGGTGAGCTCTGCGCGCTCCGCGACGAGCTGCCGAAGTTCGAGAACGACGACACGCAGCTGCTCGCCGTCTCCAACGACTCCATCCACACCCTGCGCGTCTTCGCCGAGCAGGAGGGCCTCGAATACCCGCTGGTCTCGGACTTCTGGCCGCACGGCGAGACCTCGCGGGCCTACGGCGTCTTCGACGAGGAGAAGGGCTGCGCGGTGCGCGGCACCTTCATCATCGACAAGGAGGGCGTGGTGCGCTGGACCGTCGTCAACGGTCTGCCCGACGCCCGCGACCTCAACGACTACGTCAAGGCGCTCGGCGCGCTCTGATCCGGCACCGG
Source organism: Streptomyces sp. NPDC001890 (assembly GCF_042891445.1). Classification (NCBI taxonomy): domain Bacteria; kingdom Bacillati; phylum Actinomycetota; class Actinomycetes; order Kitasatosporales; family Streptomycetaceae; genus Streptomyces; species Streptomyces sp. NPDC001890. Next base: position 645,548 of record NZ_JBIATE010000001.1, read on the forward strand.
CGGATCCGCACGCGACCTGGTGAAAAGCCCTGCTTCGCCGGGAACCGGTCACTAGGATCCAGTCGTTGATCGGATGCCAACGCAAGTGGAGGCGCCGGCGCCTGCCGGCCCCCAAGGAAACCAATGGGAGGACTCGTGGGAGTCAGCCTCAGCAAGGGCGGCAACGTCTCGCTGACCAAGGCCGCGCCCAACCTGACGGCGGTCGTCGTCGGTCTCGGCTGGGACGCCCGCACCACCACCGGTGGTGACTTCGACCTCGACGCCAGCGCCCTGCTGACGAACGCCGAGGGCAAGGTCGGCAGCGACGGGAATTTCGTCTTCTTCAACAACCTCAAGAGCCCCGACGGCTCCGTCGAGCACACCGGTGACAACCTCACCGGTGAGGGCGAGGGCGACGACGAGGTCATCAAGGTGAACCTGGCCGGTGTCCCGGCCGACGTCGACAAGATCGTCTTCCCGGTCTCGATCTACGAGGCCGAGACCCGGCAGCAGAGCTTCGGCCAGGTGCGCAACGCGTACATCCGCGTGGTCAACCAGGCCGACAACAGCGAGCTGGCCCGCTACGACCTGAGCGAGGACGCCTCGACGGAGACCGCCATGGTCTTCGGCGAGCTGTACCGCAACGGGGCGGAGTGGAAGTTCCGCGCCATCGGTCAGGGGTACGCCTCGGGGCTGCGCGGCATCGCGCAGGACTTCGGCGTCAACGTCTGAGAAAGCGCGACCGGGCCGGGCCGCCGAGGCGCGGCCCGGGTCACGCCCAAGCAGTGCCCCGTCCGGCGCCGCACCCTCGTGCGGCGCCGGACGCGCTCGACAGACGGCTCGGGGGCCCGGACGGCCCGACGGGCCCGGCAGACGGTTCATCGACTCGGGGAGGACACACACCATGGGCGTCACGCTCGCCAAGGGAGGCAATGTCTCCCTCTCCAAGGCCGCACCCAACCTCACCCAGGTGCTGGTCGGTCTCGGCTGGGACGCACGATCCACCACGGGCGCCGACTTCGACCTCGACGCCAGCGCGCTGCTGTGCCAGTCGGGCCGGGTACTCGGCGACGAATGGTTCGTGTTCTACAACAACCTCACGAGCCCCGACGGCTCCGTCGAGCACACCGGTGACAACCTCACGGGTGAGGGCGACGGCGACGACGAATCGGTCATCGTGAATCTCACCCAGGTACCGGCGCACTGCGACAAGATCGTTTTCCCGGTCTCGATCCATGAGGCCGACAACAGGGGCCAGACCTTCGGTCAGGTCAGCAATGCGTTCATCCGCGTGGTGAACCAGGCGGACGGCCAGGAACTCGCGCGTTACGACCTCAGCGAGGACGCCTCGACGGAAACCGCGATGATCTTCGGCGAGCTCTACAGGTACAACGGCGAGTGGAAGTTCCGCGCAGTGGGACAGGGGTACGCGTCCGGGCTGCGCGGTATCGCTCTAGACTTCGGGGTCAACGTTTCGTAAAGCCGCGCACGGCGCGGGGGAGCCCCGTACATCTCAGGGGAGACCCGTTACATAACACGATGGGGTAGCCAGTGCTTTTGAAAACCTTCGGCTGGTCGTTCGCGGTTACCGCGCTCGGCCTTGTCGCAGCTTGGATCTACGGGGGGTGGGAAGCCTTCGGGGTCGTCGCGATTCTTTCCGTCCTGGAGATCTCGCTGTCCTTCGACAATGCGGTGGTCAACGCCGGAATCCTGAAGAAGATGAATGCCTTCTGGCAGAAGATCTTCCTCACGATCGGTGTGCTCATCGCGGTCTTCGGTATGCGGCTGGTGTTCCCCGTCGTGATCGTGGCCATCACCGCCAAGATGGGTCCGATCGAGGCGATCGACCTTTCCTTCAACCAGCCCGAGCGCTACCAGGAACTCGTCACCGACGCCCACCCGGCGATCGCCGCGTTCGGTGGCATGTTCCTGCTGATGATCTTCCTCGACTTCATCTTCGAGGACCGTGACATCCAGTGGCTGCGCTGGATCGAGCGTCCGCTCGCCAAGCTCGGCAAGGTCGACATGCTGTCGGTCTGCATCGCGCTGATCGTGCTGCTGGTCGCCTCCATGACCGTCGCGACCCACGCGCACCAGCACGGCGGCGGTCACGCGGACAAGGCGGAGACGGTCCTGCTCGCCGGTATCGCCGGTCTGATCACCTACCTCATCGTCGGCGGCCTCTCCGGCTTCTTCGAGAACAAGCTGGAGGAGGAGGAAGAGCGCGAGCACGAGGCCGAGGAAGAGGCCAAGCGGAGCGGCAAGAAGGTTTCCTCCGTGGTGCTCGCCGGCAAGGCCGCGTTCTTCATGTTCCTCTACCTGGAAGTGCTCGACGCGTCCTTCTCGTTCGACGGTGTCATCGGCGCCTTCGCCGTCACCAACGAGATCGTGCTGATGGCCCTCGGCCTCGGTATCGGTGCCATGTACGTCCGTTCGCTCACGGTCTACCTGGTCCGTCAGGGCACGCTCGACGACTACGTCTACCTGGAGCACGGCGCCCACTACGCCATCGGCGCGCTGGCCGTGCTCCTGCTCGTCACCATCCAGTACCAGATCAACGAGCTCATCACCGGCCTGACCGGCGTCGTGCTGATCGCCTGGTCCTTCTGGTCCTCGGTCCGGCGCAACAAGGCGCTGGAGGCCGAAGGCGGCGACGGCGAGGGTTCCAAGGCGGAAGTCCCGTCCGGGGTGTGACCCGGTAGGGATTGAGGAACGCTCTTCTGCGGGGCGGTCCGTGAGGCAACGGTTCTCCGGAGACATCCGGACCCGGCCCCGCGGCCGCCCCGCAGTGCTGCGGGCGTCCCCGGCGAGGCACGGGGCGGCCACGGGACCGGGGCACTTTTCTACCGAGATGCATGGGGGTTGGGGATGGCGTTCTGGGACGGCCTGTGGCCGCGGCGGGAGGCACAGTTCGAGTCGGGCAGCGCGGCGACCAGCTCCATCGTGCTGTCCCGGCGGCACGCCACGGTCTCGCTCACCAAACAGGGGGCGCTGACCGGCAATCTGCGGGTCAACCTCTCCTGGCAGATGCGTACGTCGGACATCATGGGCCGGTCGCGGCAGAGCGGCCGGCTGCTGCGGCCGATGAAGCTCTTCAAGCCCGATGTGGTCCAGGCACACACCCAGGGCATGGTCAACGTCGACCTGGACCTGGGCTGCATGTACGAGCTGAAGGACGGCACCAAGGGTGTGGTCCAGCCGCTGGGCAACTTCATGGGCGATCTGAACGGGCCGCCGTACATCCGGCTCAGCGGGGACGACCGCTTCGGGGCGCCGTCGGGGGAGACCGTCTACGTCAATCTCGACCAGCGCGACCAGATCAAACGGCTGCTGTTCTTCGTCTACATCTACGACCAGACACCGGCCTTCGACCGTACGCACGCCAAGGTGACGCTCTACCCGGGCAACGGCCCGCGGATCGAGATCGAGCTCGACGAGCACGCCCCCGAGGCCCGCTCCTGCGCCGTGTTCACGCTGGAGAACATCAAGGACGAGCTGATCGTGCGGCGCGAGGTGAGGTTCGTCTACGGATTCCAGTCGGAGCTGGACCGGCTGTACGGTTTCGGCATGCAATGGGGGCGCGGCTACAAGTCCCGGACCTGAGCGGACCGGCCCCTGCTTCCGCTCCCCGCTTGCTCCTGTTCCGCCTCTCCCGTTTCTGCCTCTCCTGCCCCGGCCCGCCCGTTCCGTCCTGCCTGTTCCGTCCTGCCTGTTCCGTCCCGCCTGTTTCGATTCCGCCTCAGGACCGTACGAACTGCGGTCCCTGCGGCGGCAGCACGAAATTCGGGTCCGGGGCGGGTGCCGCGGCGGCGGCCGGCTGCGGATAGCCGTGGGCCGGCCGGGCGGCGGGCTGCGGGTACCCGTACGCGGGCTGGGGAGCGGGTTGGGCCGCCGCGGGCTGCGGGTAGCCGTACGCGGGCTGCTGGTGCTGGACCGTGGCCTGTGCGTCGGGGTCGGGCGCCGCCGCCGGGGGGAACTGCGGTGCGGGCGGGAACCCGGGCGTTGTCACCGGCGCGGGCGAGGGGGCCGCCGCGTGCGACGGGGCCGGTTCGGCCGCCGTCTCGTCGACCGAGATGCCGAAGGCCGTCGCCAGACCGACCAGACCGGTCGGATAGCCCTGCCCCACGGCCCGGAATTTCCAGCCATCGCCGCGCCGGTAGAGCTCGCCGCAGATGATCGCCGTCTCCTCGCCGGTCTCCGGCCGCACGTCGAAGACCGCGAGCGGATCGCCGCCGGCCGCCGCCGAGTCGTACAGCAGGATGCGCAGATCGCTCACCTGAGCGAATGCGGCGCCGTCGGAGGACGCGGCGACGACCACCTGCTCGACCGAGGCGTCCAGCCCGCCCAGGTCGGCCTCGATGGTGTCCGTGAGTCCCTCGGGGAGGCTGCGCTTGGGCAGCCGTCGTACCAGGCCGGAGGGGTGGCGGGGCTGGTTGTAGAAGACGAAGTCCTCGTCCGAGCGCACGCGGCCACCGGCTCCGAGCAGCAGGGCCGAGGCGTCCACGTCAGGAACTCCGGCGCCCGGGGTCCAGCACAGCACGGCCCGTACGGCCATGGCGTCCAGAGGGACGTTCGAGCCTTTCACCATCGCGTGCGTCATGCCCGTCATCCTGCCTGCTGGCTGCCCGCGCGGACAACGCGGGGTCGTACCCGATGTCTGCGAGGTGCGCCGGAAGCGCACGGTCCGAGGCGCTGCGAACCGTCGGGAAATGGACGAGTTACCCGGAATTCATGCACGTGGGGAACTGTTGACACCCGTCCATACGTACTATTACCGGCCATGCGTTTTCCGGCCGGTCGGTCAGTTCGGGGGAGTTACATGCGTCATTTCGGGCATATTGCGCCCGCCACGAGGGAGGGTCTGTTCTTCCAGGAGCCGTGCGAGTTCGGTCCGGATTCGTCGGCCCGGGTGCTGTCGGCCGCCCTGGGAGCGACCCTGTACAGCCCTGCCACCCGCCCCAGACTCGCTGACGACATCGTCAAGCAGGCCGGGCGCGGCGTCGTCTCGATGGTGCTGTGCCTGGAGGATTCCATCGACGACTCCGAGGTCGCCGGTGCCGAGGAGAACCTGGTCAGACAGTTCGCCGATCTCGATGCGAGCAGCGTCGAGGTGCCGCTGCTCTTCATCCGGGTCCGCGAGCCGCGCCAGATAGGCGACCTGGTGCACCGCCTCGGTGACACCGTCCGCATGTTGTCTGGTTTTGTACTTCCGAAGTTCACCGAAGAGCGTGGCGTGCCTTTCATGGAAGCGCTCGCCAATGCCGAAAGGGCATGCGGGCGGCGCCTGTTCGCGATGCCCGTTCTCGAATCGCCCGAGCTGCTGCATCTGGAGACCCGGAGCGAAACTCTCCAGGGAATAGCCCGCACCGTCGACAAATACCGCGACCGGGTGCTCGCGCTGCGGCTCGGCGTCACCGACTTCTGCTCGGCGTACGGACTGCGCAGGGCCCCCGACATGACGGCGTACGACGTCCAGATCGTCGGCGCCGTCATCGCCGATGTGGTCAATGTGCTGGGCCGCGCGGACGGCACCGGCTTCACGATCACCGGGCCGGTGTGGGAGTACTTCCGGCTCCAGGAACGCATGTTCAAGCCCCAGCTGCGCCGCAGCCCCTTCCTGGAGGGCCGGGCCGAGGAACTGCGCACGGCACTGATCGAGCACGACCTGGACGGGCTGCTGCGCGAGATCGAGCTCGACCGGGCCAACGGCCTGCTCGGCAAGACCTGCATCCACCCCTCGCACGTCGCGCCCGTGCACGCGCTGTCCGTGGTCAGCCACGAGGAGTACAGCGACGCGAAGGACATCCTGCGGCCGGAGCGCGGCGGCGGTGGAGTCATGCGCTCCGCGTACACGAACAAGATGAACGAGGTGAAGCCGCACCGGGCCTGGGCCGAGCGGACCCTGCTGCGGGCCGATGTCTTCGGCGTGGCCGGGCAGGACGTCGGCTTCGTGGAACTGCTGGCCGCGGGCCTCGCGGAGTGAGCGGGGCTCCCGGAGCGAGCGGGCACCCGGCGAGCACGGCGAAAGAGCCGTCGGCAAGGACGGCAGGCGTGACAAGGGCGGCAGGCGTGACAAGGACGGCCAAGGAGAAGGAGACGGCGGACGTGGTGTGGTCGGGCAGCTGGGTGGCGGAGCGACTGGGCGTCGAGCTCGTCGGCGACGGGAGGCCCGACGGCGACGGAGAGCTCAAGGAGCTGCTGGGCCTCGCCCTGCGCCGCAACCCCAAGCGGGCCCACCTCCTCGTGTCGAACGTGCTCGGCAAGCACGTGCCGCAGAAGCCCTCCGTGGTCTACGGCACCGGATTCGAGCTCGGCCGGCGGGTGCGCGAACTCCTCGGTGACGCCGAGGCGCGCCGGGCCGTCGTGCTCGGTTACGCGGAGACGGCCACCGGCCTCGGGCACGCGGTCGCCGACGGGCTGGGCGTGGCACCGTACCTCCACTCGACCCGCCGCCCCGTCGAAGGCGTGGCACGGGCGGGCGGCTTCGAGGAGTCCCACTCGCACGCCACCTCGCACCTGCTGCTCCCGGAGGACCCGGCACTGCTGGCGGGCGACCGCGGCCCGGCGGGTCCAAAGGGCGCGGAGAACACGGGCACGGACGCGCCGCTGGTGCTGGTGGACGACGAGTTCTCCACGGGCAACACCGTGCTCAACACCATCCGCGCCCTGCACGAGCGGTATCCACGGAGCCGCTACGTCATCGTCGCCCTGGTGGACATGAGGTCGCCGGCCGACCGGGGACGGCTGGCCGGGTTCGCCGCGGAGATCGGCGCCCGCGTCGACCTGGTGGCGCGCGGCTCGGGCACGGTCACCCTCCCGGAGGGCGTGCTGGCGAAGGGCCAGGCACTGGTCGCCGCGCACGAGCCGGAGCCCGCGGGTGCCGCGGCGCACGAAGCGGCCGGTCCCGACGCCCCTGCCGGCCCCGCCGGTTCCGACAGTCCCGCCGGTCCTGCCCGCCCCGACGCCCCCACGGCCCCCGGCTCCAGGCCCTGCACCCGGGTGGACCTCCGATGGCCCGCCGGAGTGCCCGACGGCGGACGGCACGGCTTCACCCCCGCCCACCGGGCCGTCCTGGAACCCGCCCTCCCCGCCATGGCCGCCCGCATAGCCGGAGCCCTGGGCGACGCCCGCCGCGTACTGGTCCTCGGCTTCGAGGAGCTGATGTACGCGCCCCTGCGGCTGGGCACGGCCCTGGAGGACCACACCGACGCCGAGGTGCGCTACTCCACCACCACGCGTTCCCCGGTCCTCGCCGTGGACGACCCGGGCTACGCGATACGGACCCGGCTGGTCTTCCCCGCCCACGACAACCCGGCCGACGGCCCCGGCGACCGGTACGCGTACAACGTCGCGGGCGCCGGTTTCGACGCCGTGGTGCTCGCCGTCGACTCCGCCGCCGACACCCCCGAACTCCACGCCCCCGACGGCCTGCTGGCGCAGCTCGCCGCGCACACCGACCACGTCCTGCTCGCGGTCGTCCCCACGTACGTACCGTCGCGCCCCCACCCGCGCGCCCCCGAACGGCAGGAACCCCCCATGCTGTCCGAGCCCCTCCGCGGCCCCGCCTTCTCCTCCTACGCGCCCGACGAGGTCGGCTGGCTGCTCCAGGACCTCTCGGACACCGAGCTGGAGGCGCCCACCGAGGAGCGCGAGGAGGCGATACAGAGCGGCGGCGCCCACTACGCCGAGTCGCTGCCCGTCGAGTACCAGCCGTCCGCCGCGTACCAGGAGCTGTTCAATGCGGCGCTGGAGCTGTCGGCCGCCCGGGTCGCCCGCGCCGTCGGCACCGTCACCGAGACGGTCCTCGCCGAGCGCGGCCCCCGCCCGGTCCTGGTCTCGCTCGCCAGGGCCGGCACGCCCGTCGGCGTACTGATGCGCCGCTGGGCCGGGCACCGGCACGGCATCGACCTGCCGCACTACGCCGTCTCCATCGTGCGGGGCCGCGGCATCGACGCCAACGCCCTGCGCTGGCTGGCCGCCCACCACGACCCGGCGGACGTCGTCTTCGTCGACGGCTGGACCGGCAAGGGCGCGATCACCCGCGAACTGTCCGCTGCGCTCGACGGGTTCGACGGATTCGACCCCGAGATCGCGGTACTGGCCGACCCGGGCGGCTGCGTCCGTACCTACGGCACCCGCGAGGACTTCCTCATCCCGTCCGCCTGCCTCAACTCCACCGTCTCCGGGCTGATCTCGCGGACCGTCCTGCGCGCCGACCTGGTCGGCCCCGAGGACTTCCACGGTGCGAAGTTCTACCGGGAGCTCGCGGACACCGATGTGTCCGGCCACTTCCTCGACACCGTCGCCGCGCACTTCGACGAGGTCGTCGACGCCGTGGACGCCGAGGTCAAGGAGCTGCTCGCGGCCGATCGCGCGCCCACCTGGGAGGGCTGGGCCGCGGTGGAGCGCATCAGCGAGGAGTACGGCATCCACGACGTGAACCTCGTCAAGCCGGGCGTCGGCGAGACGACCCGCGTACTGCTGCGCCGCGTCCCGTGGAAGATCCTCGCGAAGCGAGGGGCGGGAGCGGACCTCGATCACATCCGTCTGCTGGCCGAGCAGCGGGGCGTACCGGTGGAGGAGGTCGACGGACTCCCGTACAGCTGCGTCGGCCTGATCCACCCGAAGTACACCAGGGGCGCGACGGGCGCCGACGGCAAGGCGGTGGAGTCCAAGTGACCACCCCCGCACCCCCGCCCCCGGCGACCGCCGATGCCGGCGCCCCCGTGACGCTCGTCGCCAGCGACCTCGACCGCACCCTGATCTATTCCACGGCAGCGCTCCAGCTCGCCATGCCGGACGCCGAGGCCCCCCGGCTGCACTGCGTGGAGGTGTACGACCACAAGCCGCTCTCCTACCTGACGGAGACGGCCGCGGCCCTGCTGGACGAACTGGCCCGCACCACGGTCTTCGTCCCGACCACCACCCGCACCCGCGAGCAGTACGGACGCATCCACCTGCCCGGCCCCGCACCCCGGTTCGCGATCTGCGCCAACGGCGGACACCTCCTCGTCGACGGCGAGTCCGACCCCGACTGGCAGCAGCAGGTGGCCCGCAGGCTCGCCGAGGAATCCGCGCCGCTCGCCGAGGTCCGCGCCCACCTCCTGGCCGCGGCCGACCCCGCCTGGCTGCTGAAGGAACGGGTAGCCGAGGACCTCTTCGCCTATCTCGTGGTGGAACGCCCGCTGCTGCCCGAGGACTGGGTCAAGGAGTTGGGGGAGTGGGCGCTGACGCGCGGCTGGACGGTCTCCCTCCAGGGCCGCAAGATCTACGCCGTTCCGGGCCCGCTCACCAAGAGCGCCGCCATGACCGAGGTGGCCCGACGCACCGGCGCCACGCTCACCCTCGCCGCCGGCGACAGCCTCCTGGACGCCGACCTGCTCCTCGCCGCCGACCGCGCCTGGCGCCCGGCCCACGGCGAACTGGCCGACACCGGCTGGAGCGCTCCGCACACCGAGGTGACGGCCGAGCGAGGGGTGGCGGCGGGAGAGGAGATCCTCCGCCACTTCCTCCGAGCCGCCGACGGGCCCCGGGCGGCCGGCGAGGCAAGATCGTCCTGACACCGGGCGCACGCGCACCGGCCGATCCACGCTGCGAGGAGCGCAGGATGACCAAGGGCAACGAAACCAAGATCACGGACGAGCTGTACGCGTACATGCTGGCGCACAACCCACCGCTCGACCCGGTGCAGCGCGAGCTCGTGGAGACCACGTACGCGCGCCTGCCCGAGCACGCCGGCATGCAGTCGGCCGAGGAACAGGGACCGCTGCTCGCCTTCCTCGTCCGGCTGACCGGGGCCCGGCACATCGTGGAGGTCGGGACGTTCACCGGGTTCTCCGCCCTGTCGATGGCGCAGGCCCTGCCCGCCGACGGACGGCTGATCGCCTGCGACATCTCGCAGGAGTGGACCGCCTACGGCCGGGAGGCATGGGAGAAGGCGGGCATCGCGGACCGGATCGAGCTCCGTATCGCCCCCGCGCTCGACACCCTGCGGGCGATGCCGGCCGAGCCGCACATCGACCTCGCCTACCTGGACGCGGACAAGGGCAACTACATCCCGTACTGGGAGGAGCTGGTGCCCCGGATGCGGCAGGGCGGCCTGATCGTCACGGACAACGTGCTCTTCCACGGCGCGGTGACCGACCCGGACGCGACCGGCGCGGCGGCGGCGATCAAGGAGTTCAACGAGCACGTGGCCGCCGATCAGCGGATGGACAGCGTGCTGCTGACCGTGTCCGACGGCCTGACCCTCTCCCGCAAACGCTAGAAGCCCGCCCGCCCGGCAAACCGGAGCGTCGCCCGGGGCCAGGCGCCCGGTGGCCCCGGACGACGCCCCGGGACCACTCGCCGTTCCGCTCTCAGCCGCAGCAGCCCCCACCGCAGCACCCGCCACCACCGCCCCCGCCACCGGCCGACGGGGCGGCGGGGGCGGACTTGGCGGACGACCCGCCGACGGCCACGGTGGAGAGCAGCTTCACGGTGTCCGCGTGCCCGGCGGGGCAGGACGCCGGGTCGGAGGACTGGGCCATCGGGCGGCTGAGTTCGAATGTGTCTCCGCAGGAGCGGCAGCGGAATTCGTAACGAGGCATGGCCCCAGGCTAACCGCGACCGCGGGCTCAGGGGGCAGCTCAGGGGGGCAGCTCAGGGGGGGCAGGCTCAAGGGGTACGCCGGACGACCGGCATCGGCGGCGTGGCCGCCCGCCGGCTCAGCCGCATCTCCCGCGCGGCCTCCTCGGGGTGGCGCGCCCGCCAGTACGGGTTGTCGTGCGGAAGTCCGCCGCTGACCCGCCCGTACATCCCGAAGACCATCAGCATCAGGCCGACCACGAAGCTGAACAGCACGTTCTGGATGCGGAAGGCGAGGAAGTTGTAGTCGGTCTCCAGCAGCGCGAGATTGACGAAGCCGCTGAGGATGAAGGCGATGCCCAGAATCATGTTGAGCGTCGAGGCGAAGTTGCCGCCGATCACCATCCCGATGAACAGGAGCAGGCCGACGCAGATGGACAGGACGCTCAGCGCGCCGTTGGTGTTGAGGCCCGCGACGGTGGCTCCGCCGGTGTTGAAGAAACCGATCTTGTCGATCAGCCCCAGGACACCGAAGGCGAGCAGCACCAGCCCCATCAGCCCCGCTCCGACCCGGTAGACGCGGCTGAGCCGGTGATCGACCGGCAGATGCTGGTCGAGCCGGGTGGCCTTGCGGCGGCGGGGGGCCCGTCGCCCCCGGGTGTGCAGCACGTGGGTGGCCATGTCGGTCGTCTCCTTCGGGCGTACTACCAGGATCCGCCCAAGGCGTTGTCACCGCACACCAGAGCCCCGGGAGGCCGCGGCACGCGCGGCCGGAGCGGTTCGGCCTGCACCGCGCAGGTCGGCTCGGTCAGGCCGGCACCGCGCAGTCGGCACGGCTCGGCTCGACCAGCATGGCCTGGTTGACTCGGCTCGGCCGGCGCGGCTCGGCCAACGCACCTCGGCTCAGGCGCCCGCCCCACGCTCCTCGCGGATCTCGGAGACCACCCGCGCGGCCGTCCGCCGCACCGCATCGGTCTCGGTCAGGAAGTGCCAGTAGTCGGGGTGACGCCCGTCGAGCCCGGCGACGGCGCGGTCCAGCCGGGCCACGGCATCGTCCAGCGGCCGGGCATGGCGCGGATCGGGCGTGCTCCGGCCGTCCATGGCCAGGCGCTGCGCGTCGCGGACCGCGAACCGGGTCCGCTGGATCTCCGCTTGCGGATCCTTGGCCACGCCGTCCAGCTGGTGCAGCCGGTCACCGGCCGCGGACACCGCTTCGTCCGTCGCGTTCAGCAAGGCGCGGACCGTGCTCAGCCGGGACGTCGCATCGGCCCACCGCTGCTCGTCCCGCGCCTGGGCGGCCTCCTTCAGCTTCTCCTCGGCCTGCCGCACATTGACGGCCGCCTGCTCGGGAACGGGCTGGAGGTCCTGCCAGCACGCCGCCGAGAACCGTCGCCGCAACTCGCTCAGCACCGGCTCCACCGACCCCGCCCGGGTGGTCAACGCCTGGGCGCGGGTACGCAACGACACCAGCCGGTGGTCGATCTCGGCGGCCCGCTCGGGCAACTTGTCCGCCTCGGCCCGTACCGCCTCGGCATCGCGCAGCACCCGATCGGCGCGCTGCAGGGTCTCCGCGACGCCGTGCCGGCCGGCGCCCTGGTTGAGCTTGGTCAGCTCGGGGGCGAGAGCCGCCAGCCGGGCGGCGAGCTCATCCGCCCGCAGCCCGGACGCGCGCACCGTGTCGAGAGCGTTGCTCGCACCCAGCAGAGCCTGCCGGGCCCGCTCCACGGCGGGCGCGAGCCGCGCGAGCTGCGTCTCCGCACTGCCCAGCAGCGGACCGAGCCCCTGTGCGAACCGGTCCAGCTCGGCCTTGACCCGGACCAGCTCGTCCTTGGCCGTGGTCAGCTCGGCCCGCGCGCGGGAGGCGACCGAGTGCTCCAGATCGTCCCGGTCCAGGTCGTGCGCGTCGACTGCCGTGATGTACGTATGGCTGACCTCGTCGATCCGCCGTCCGAGAGCGGCGAAGTCGTCCACGGCCTTGCGCGCGGCGGGCGAGCTGTCCACCGCGGTGATCGTCTCGATGGAGATCCGCAGATCGCGCTGGGCCGTGTCGAGCTCGTAGAAGGCCGAGGCGGCGGCGTCCTTCGCGGCCTGCGCCTCGGCGCGCTGACTCTCCCCGCGCCCGCCGAACCAGCGCCTCGTACCACCGCCCGCGAAGGCGGCCGGCAACGCGGCGGCGAGCAGCGGCACCGGCAACAGCATCAGCCCGAAGACGTCCCTGACGGCGGAAACCCCACCCGCTCTCGCCCGCGGCTGCGCGTGTGTCGCCGTCACATCCCTCTCCCGTGCCGTTTCGCCCTGCCCGGTACATTCTCCCACCAGGTAAGGACGAACACACGGGCCGGTTAGTTCGCGCTTCGGACGGTGACTTCGCCGTTGTCGCTCCGGGCCTTCACCACATGACCGCTGCTCTCGCCGCGCGGTACGTCCACCGAGGTGCGCCCGTTGTCGGCGGCGGCGTCCACCGCGTACTTCGCGGAGCCGCCCGGCAGCTCGATGGTGATCGCCCCGTTGTCGCTCACGGTGTCCACGAGATCCGGCACGGCGGTGAACCCCAGCCGGATGCTGCCGTTGTCCGACCGCGCCGACACGGACCCGGCCGAGATCCCCTCGGCGACGATGCCCCCGTTGTCGCTCGCCAGCTTGAGCGGCCCGGTGGAGTCCCGGACGGTCACCTTGCCGTTGTCGGCGGTGAGCGTGAGCGGCGTACGGAACCCGGAGGCGACGATCTTCCCGTTGTTCCCCTCCACGACCACCGCCACCCCGCGCGGCACCTTCACCTGGTGCTCCGCGGCACAGTCACTGATCAGCGCATCGCACTCCACCCCGAGCGTGAGGGTGTCGTCCCGCATCTCCCACCGGGGATCGGGCCCGTCCCCGAACACGACCCAACCGTCGACCCGCCGGGTCACCTCGACCTTCCGCACATCGGCCGGCACGAGCTCCAGCGAGGACTGCCCGGCACGGATGGTCAGCGTCTTCCCGCTCAACGCGAACGACTTGTGCTCGGCAGGCGCGTCGCTGACATCCGTACTGCCACAACCGGAAAGAACAAGAGCCATGAGCACGGCGCCACCGGACGCGATGAGAGTGCGGGTACGGACTGCCACGATGATCTTTCCCCCAGGTCGTACGACGGACGCTCCGATACTGCGACCCTCACCGTACGTACGCACCCGCCCCCACCAGAATCCGGACGGCCACCGTGCGAGGGGTGGGGATAACCCCCGCCCCGCACGTCGAGGGGCTTCCCGATCGCGGCCTCCGGGAATCGTTTGTGACCACGGGCCGTAGTCCATGTACGCTGTTGTCTCATCCACGGGTGCGTAGCTCAGGGGTAGAGCGCTGCTCTTACAAAGCAGATGTCGGCGGTTCGAAACCGTCCGCGCCCACCAGTGCGAAGGCCCCCAACCGATCACGGTTGGGGGCCTTCGACGTCTGCTTCTGACATCAACGGGTGCGGTCACGCACGGTTGGACGCTGCCGCTTCGGCATCCGGTCCAGGTGACTCACGGCCTCGCGCCGCGTGTCCTGGACGACGTGGGTCGTCAACCGGCAGCCTTGGCGATGATGCGCTCCATCTCCTCTGGGCCGAAGGCCCGCAGGGTCGTGGAACGGACATTGCCCACCCCGCCGAGTTGCAGGAGCGCTGCCGTGGCAGTTTCGTCGTCGGGCGCCTCGACGACGGCCACGAGGTCGTACGGACCGACGGTCCAGTAGATGCTCAGGAGCTTCGCCCCGAGCTTCTGTACCGCTGACCCGAAGGCCTCGGAGCGTTTTGCGGTGTCCTTGTAGTTTCGGACCCCTTGATCGGTCCAGCTCAGCAAGGTGACGTACGTCGGCATGTTCTTTCATCCTCACGAGGAGACACGTCGTGAGGCCAAGCCTGGACATCCGGGCCAGAACCTGCACGAGATACGCACCCGAACGAGCGGCGGGGCTCTCGGGCTTCGGGGGCAGGGTCTGGGGTCAGCGGCACTGACGACTGGGAGGGGAACTGGTGGAGCAGCAATGGCCAGAGGGGCGGCATGCCGATCCCGACGCTGCGAGGAACCGGTACAACGCAGACATGCGGGCATCGCGTGGTTCGCTGGGGGAGCTGTTCCGTGTGGAGTTGCCCATGGCCCACATGGGCCTGGCGATCGTGATCATCGCGAGTGTCTTCGCGGGAGTGGTCTGGGCACCCGGAACAGGCGTGATCATCGCGGGATCCTTTGCCGCACTGTTCGTCGTAGCTCTGTGCGTGGCGCTGCTGGCGGGTCGCCGAGGACGGAGCGCGGTGCGTGTCGCGTACAAGTTCACGTTCGGCTGGGCCAACTGGATCACGCCGTAGGAGCAGCCGTCTTCTTCCGGCCCGTGGGGCAGCAGCGCGGAAACCAACGGGCGGTGCTCCCCTGTGCGTTCACGGTGCGTGGGCCGAGGTCGTGGCCGTGTTCGATCGCGATGCCGTACTTCAATGGGCGCTCTTCCGGGTGTGGCTGGATACGACGGCCCGTACGGATACACAGACGGGTGGACAGTGCCGAGTCCGGAAGGCCGTGGGCAGTCGGCGTCCGTGTGCTCTCAGCCGGTGTGGAGGGTCCGGAAGTGATCGGGGGCCGCAGGGTCGCGGTCGACGACTTGGATGGGGGGCCACGTCCATTGCCGAACGCCGATGCCCGGGACCCGGGAGAACCGGATCGGTCCGCGGGTGCCCTCGGTCGCCACGTGCGGCCATGACTCGGCTATGGCCGCACGGTCCGTGCCGTGGGAGCGCAGTGTCTCGGCGAGGACGGTCACGGTGTCCCAGCCCTCGAACGCGACGAAGGAGGGCGGTTCGCCCAGCCGGGCGCGGAGTTCCTTCCCGACGCGTTCGCCGAGCGGGCCGAGGTGTTCGGGCAGGTAGCGCAGGAACGGGATCCCGGCGCCGTGCTCGCCGAGCGCTGCGGCCCATTCGGCGAATTCCGGTTGTCCGGCCGGAGCGCCGATCAGGATCTCCGGGAGGCGCCCATCCGCGCGGACGGCCCTGACGAGGGGTATCGCCGGCTCCGGATGGCCGACCAGCAGGAGGAGGGCCGTCGCGTCGTGCTCGACGAGTGCGTCGCACAGGGCCCGGGGCGTGAGCGCGTTCGTGTCGAGTTCGATGACGGTGCCACCGCGGGGAGTCAGGTGGTCCCGCAGGATGCGCGTCCCGGACGCCCAGTAGACGCTCGGCTGGGTCGCCACGGCGATCCGGCGCCGGCCCGCGCCGAGGAGGAAGTCCGCGTAGATCCGCCAGCCGCGGGACTGGGCCGGGGCCAGGCGTGCGACCCACTCCGTGGGCTCCTCGGTGAGCGCGTCGAGCACCGCGGAAGAACAGAGGAAGGGGATGCCGAGGGCGTCGGCCCGTGTGGCGGCGGCGCGGGCGACGACGCTGTGGTACTCGCCCACCACGGCGGCCACGTCCAGGCCGGCCAGCTCGTCCACGGCCGCCGCGGCGCGCTCCGGATCGGCCGCGGTGTCCCGGACCACCAGTTCCAGCGGCCTGCCGTCGATCCCGCCGGCGTCGTTGACCTCGCGGACTGCGAGGTCGAGTCCGGTGAGCAGGTGACGGCCCGCCCCGACCCAGCCGGGCGGTGTCAGCGGGACGAGGGCGCCCAGGCGGACGGGCGGCGACGAGGGTGTGTTCATCGGGTGGCGTCTCCCCTGGCGTGATGCGGTTGGCGTGATGCGGTCGTGGTCCGCCCGGATCGTGTGCCGGCCGGGGCCGGCGGTTCGCGTTCGCGCCATGCCTCGCGCGCGGGGGCGAGCCCGGGTGATCAGGCGGTCATTGGATCCACCACCAACGCCCGGAGGCAACCGGTTATTTGTTCGCCGCCCGGAGACGGCTACCAGGTCACGGGCAGGTGCCGGGGGCTTCGGGTGAGTGCGCTCGTGCGCCACTCGACGGCGTCGACCGGCACGGTCAACCGCAGACCGGGGAGCCGGGCGGCCAGTCGGTGCAGGGCGAGGCGGAGTTCCGTACGGGCCAGCGAGACACCCAGGCAGTAGTGCTGTCCGCCGCCGAAGGCGAGGGTGGGGTGTTCCAACGGGGCGAACAGGTCGGCGAAGGGGTCACCGGGGAAGGCGGCGGGGTCACGGTTGGCCGCGCCGCGGTCGAGGGTGACGAGGTCTCCGGCCCGTACGGTCACCCCTCCGATCTCCAGGTCCTCGGTGGCCCGCAACGGGTTGAAGTGTTTCGCGGGGTCGTTGAGCGGGATCAGGTGGGTCAGGCGCTCGGCCAGTACGCCGGCGGCCGCTTCGTCGGAGCCCAGGCGGGCCCAGTCCGCCGGGCGTTCGTCCAGGAGATAGAGGAGGGAGTTGCCCAGCACGGTCATGGTGGTGTCGTAGCCGGCCACCACAAGTGTGCTGACGAAGTGGACGAGTTGGGATTCGGGGATGCCGCCTTCGCGGTCGGCGGCCTGTACGAGGGTGCTGATCAGGTCAGGGCCCGGGGTGCGTCGGCGGTCGGCCATGAGACGGGTGGCGAACTCGGTGAACTCGCGTGCGGCCTCGGCGGGTTCGTCGCTGGGAGCGGAGGGAGCGGAGGAAGCGGAGGGGTCGGGGAAGGCTAGCTCGGTCCAGCGCAGCAGCCGGGTTTCGTCGATGTCGTGGACGCCCAGCAGCTTGTTCATGACCGCGATGGGCAGGGGGCGGGTGTAGTGGTCGACGAGGTCTGCGGGCGGGCCGTGTTCGGCGAGCCCGGCGACGAGCCGGTCGGTGACCTCGGCGACCATGGGCGTCAGCCGGCCGACCCCGCGAGGGGTGAGGAGCCCCTTGACGGTGCGGCGCAGTCGCAGGTGTCCGTCGCCGTCCTGCTTGGTCATGGCGTCGGGGGATCCGGTCAGGGGCGAGGCGGCCGTCGCGGGCAGCAGGGCCCGGGTGAACCGGTCCTCGGCCAGCACCTGGCGGACGTCGTCGTAGCGGGTGAAGTGCCAGGCAGGGCTGCCGCCGGGCAGCGCTGTCCGCCGGGGCGGGCCGGGGGCGGCGAACACCAGCCGGTGCAGGGGGAGGGACTTCTCGTTGGCGGTCAATGGTCCTCCTGACCCCGGGGTACGCGGACGCGGCACCATCCTGATCATCCTGACACCCCGCGAACACGGTGTGTGGATGGCCGCTGTCAGTGTGTCGCCGCCTCGGCCGGCCGGGGCGGCCTCGCTCGGCGGCGTGATCAGGAGTGGTTCCTCCAGCACGTGGCGCAGCAGCGCGGAAACCATCGGGCGGCGCTCCCGTGCGCGTTCATGGTGCGTGGGCCGAGGTCGTGGGCGGCCGTGTTCGACAGGGGGGCGGCGCACCAGACGCAGGTCGCGCCGCGCTGTTGTTGCTCCGTCAGTTCGATGGCTGGCGGTACGTCCCTCGCGGTCATGGCGTCCCCGGCTCGTCAGTGATCAGGTGAGTCCAGCGTGACGGGCCGGGGAGGGCCCAGCGCTCACGGATCCGTGAGTGTCGGCAGGCCGGGCCGGGGAGCGGGCGGGGTCACAGGCCGATCCAGGCGGCCAGGTGGCCGAGGGTGTCCGGGGTGCGGCGCGAGATGTGCACCAGGCCCTTGATCGTCTCGCGGGCTCCCGGGTGGTAGCGCGTCTGCTCGGGGGCGGCGTGCCGGGCGTCGACGATGCTGCTCAGCGCCGCCTCCGTGCGCCCGGTCTCCATCTCCGAGCGTGCCCTGTCGATGAGGAAATGGGCGCGGCGGGAGGTGGCGAGAGCCGTCGGCAGGTTGATCGTCCGGGCCTGCTTCAGGGCTTCGTCGTACTGCCGCATCTCGACGGCCGCCGACATTCTGTGCAGTGCGACGTTCGTGGGGCCGAAGGAGAGCCAGTGGACTTCGGACGCGTCGCCGGTCCGCTCGGCACAGCGCCCCGCCTCGGCGATGTGGGTGTCGACGGCATCCTGTTGGTCGGCGCGGGCGGCGATCACGGACGCTCCCAGGTGGAGCTGCCCGGTGACGGCCACGGCCTCACGGGTCTGCTCCGAGGCGCCGACGATGCCGTGGCCCACTTCCACGAGACGCCGGCCGATCCGGTACTCCCCTTCCCGGAAGTAGACCAGGGCCCGCATGTACTGGCGGATCGCGGACAGGCACGGGTCGGACGCCCGCCGGGCGGCCCAGTCCATCCGGTCGAGGGCAACCGCGGACAGGTCGTAGTAGCCCAGCTTCACGCTGATGTCGTGGGCGGTCCGGTACGCGGAAGCGAGGGCCTGCCACAGCTCGGTCGACGGGGTGCGCCAGGCCGCGGTGGTCAGCTCCGCGATCGTTCCGGGCAGCGCCAGGGCGGCCTTGCGCAGACGCGTGGCGCGCACCTGCTCGCACAGGGCGGCCGCGGCTTCGACGAGGTGGCCCGGCGGGCGGCCGGGGATGGCGTCGTCGGCGCCCAGGTCGTACAGGTCGAGGGCCTCGCGGATGGGGCGTACGAGCTCGGCGAGGCGGTCCTGCCGCAGTTCGGTCACGTAGGGCTGCCCCGTCAGTACGGCGACGTCGACCCGCAGGGCCCGTGCCACCGCCGCGATGAAGTCGAGGTTCGCGGGTTTGGCGCCGCATTCGACCTGGTTGAGGAGGCTGTAGGAGTACGGGATCCGTTCCGCGAGTTGCCGTTGAGTCAGGCGGGCCAGCTTCCGCTGCTCTCTGATCCGGGCACCTGTGTGATCGCCGTCCAGTCGGGGCATGTCGCTCTCCGTTCCTGACTCGTCATCCGGGACGGTACCCGTGCCGTGCGGTGCGGGACCCGGCGTTACCGCCGATTCCACCCGGTTCGGGGGTGGTTGCGCGCCCTGGGCCCGGCGCGGTGGGATGGGTGGATGAAGACCCTGTACCTGTTCGGTTCCGCCGCCCCGCCGGTCCTCGAAGCGGCCCGGGTCGTGGCGGACGCCCGGACCCGGGGCTGGGACGTGTGTCTGGGGCTGACGCCGACGGCGGCCAAGTGGGTGGGGGCGCGACCGGAGGAGCTGGAGGGGCTGGAGGCGCTGACCGGGCACCCGGTGCGCTCCGAGTACAAGATGCCGGGCGAACCGGACGTGTGGCCCCCGGCGGATGCGATCCTGCTCGCCCCGGCCACCTTCAACACGATCAATCACTGGGCGTACGGCCTGACTTCGAGCTTCGTCGTCGGTGTGGTCGCGGAAGCCGTCGGGAAGCGGATTCCCACGGTGACGATGCCGTGCGTGAACGCCGCCTACGCGCAGCATCCGCAGTTCGCCCGGTCCTTGGAGACACTGCGGGGCGCCGGGGTGACGGTGCTTTACGGGGAAGGGGGCTTCGAGCCGAACCAACCGGGCGAGCGCCGGCCGGAGGGGTTTCCCTGGCATCTCGCCCTGGACGCGGTCGGTGCCTGCCACCGCACTCGGACGGGCGAGAAATGATCTTCCGCATCCATGGCCACAGGGCCAGGATGGCCACATGGGGGATTCCAGTGCGCAGGCAGCGTTCCGTGTGACGTTCACCGACTACCAGCAGGACCCGGACGACAGCGACGTCCTCCGGCGAGCGGTCACCGTCCTGGCGGACCGCATCACGTTCGGGGAGAACCAGCTGGAGCTCTGGCTCACGGGAACGCTGGTCGGCGATTTCCCGCTGGACGTGATCGAGTCGGTCTGTCCACAAGGAGACCCCGGCAGGAGGCGGGCGTCGCCGGACGAACTGCGCTCCCGCTACCCGCACATGGGTGAGCCATGGGCACAGCAGGACGACGCCAGGCTTCTCGCGCTCTACCAACAGGGCGAACGCGATCTCGACGTCCTCGGGAAGCAGTTCGGCCGGAAGCCCGGCGCCATTCGGTCACGGCTGGCGAAGCTCGGCCTGGAGAGTCTCGCCTGAGCCCAAGACCTGAGCCCAAGACCTGAGCCCAAGAGGTGAGCGGCTACCGGCAGGGTGGACTCAGGGGAGGTTGCCGGAGCGTCCGTGGTGCCCCGGGGAGCATGAGCGCTTCTCGGGGCACCACGGGGGCTCGGTTCAGGCGTTGGGGCGCTTGCCGTGGTTGGCGTTCTTCTTCTTGCGGGCGCGGCGCTTGTTTCCTCGCTTGGCCATGACCTGCCTCCCTCACCTGGGGGTTTCTGGGCCTTGGCCAGTTTAGGTTCGGCCCGTCCCGGCCGCATCAGCTGTGTCGGTGAGGGCCTCGATGAGCCAGGTGAAGGCCGGGGTCGGGTCTTCGGGGGGCGGCCAGGAGTTGACCACGGCGAGCAGTTGGAGGTAGCGCAGGCGGCGGGGGTCGTTCGCCGTTCTCAGGAAGGTCAGCAGGTCGTGGCCCGTAGTGGTGTCGGCGTACTCGGCCTCGACCGCCTTGACGATCCGGGCGGCCCGGGATGATGTCGGGGCGATGCCCGCACGCAGGGCCGGGGCGACGTGGGTGTGGATCGTCGCGGTGGGGTCCGGGCGGGTGAGGTCGGCCGGTACGTGGGTGGCCAGGCGGCGCATGAAGGCGGCGAAGCCGGGGGTTCGGGTCAGTTCGGCCAACTCGATCCAGGCCTCGGCCTGTTCGGCGTCGGGGTTCTCGGGCAGCTCCGGGGTCATCGAGCGCATGATTCCGGCGAATGCCGGTGCGGCGTCCTCACCGCCGAACACGGCGGTGAGGAAGTCGCCGATCAGGTGGCGGCGTTCGTTCTCGGAGAGCCTGGTCAGTTCGTGCATGGCTTCCAGCTCCTCGGGTGTGGAACCGCGCCCGGCCGCAGCCGTCAGTACCGCCTGCCGCATCCGCAGCGTACGGATCTGCACCGCCAGCGCCCGGGCGTGCGTCGCGGCGACCTCGGGCAGGGAGAGTTCGCGGTCGGCGACCTTGCGGGTCGTGGACAGGTCGAGCCCCAGCTCGCGCAGAGTACGGACCAGGCGGAGGCGTGCCACGGCTTCGGGGTCGTAGAGGCGGTAGCCCGCAGGGCTGCGGGCGGCGGGGGACACGATCCCGCGGTCGGAGTAGAAGCGGACGGTCTTCACCGTCAGCCCGGTCTGCCTGGCCAGATCCCCGATCGGGAGGAGCGCGTCGCCGTTCATGTCCGTAACCCTCGGGCCTCCCCCTGCGGGAGAGTCAAGCCCCGGCTCGCCGTAACGTGTCCTGGTCACGTCAGTACCGTCCCAGGGGGGATACATGTCGTACGGCTATCCGCCGCCCCAGCCCGGTCCGCAACCCCGGCCCGGCCAGGAGCCCCAGCCCGGTCCGTCCCCCTGGCCCGGCCAGGATTTCCAGTCCGGTCAGCAGCCGCCGGGCTCGTCGCCGTACGCGCATTGGCCGCAGCCCGTGCCCGGGGCGTACGGCTGTCCGCAGCCGCCCACGAAGTCCCGTACCGGGCTGATCGTCACCCTGTCCGTGATCGGTGGGGTGGTCCTTCTGCTGGCGGCCGGGGTGCTGGTCGCCGTGACGAGCGGGGGCGGCACGTCGTCGACGGCCGGGCCGAAGCCGTCGGGGGTGGAGGCCACGGCGAGCGGGTCCCCCGCTGCGAGCGGTGCGCCCGCGCCCGGAGACGCCTCCGACGCGCCCTCGGAACTGCCGGCCCTGGAGGGTACGGACGGCGAGGGCGATGTGCGGATCACCCGGTGCCAGGTGGACTCGCTGACCGAGTGGCCGGATGCGGATGTGGAGATCGTGAACCACGGCGACGCCCAGGCGTCCTACATCGTGTCCGTGGAGTTCGTGGACGGGGACGGTACGCGCCGGGCTTCGGGGCTGGCGACGGCGACCGACCTGGCGGCGGGGCAGAAGTCGGTGCAGAAGGCCCAGGGACTGGGGAAGGTCCCGGGCAAGATGACGTGCAAGATCTCGAAGGTGACGCGGCTTCCCTCGTCGTGACGACGGTCGTGGCCGGGCGTTCTGTCCGCGTGGCCTGCCCGGTGTTCTGTCCGGGGGTTCGTCCGGGGTGGTTCACCCGGATGGGTGCGGCCGGGTGGTCGTGCGGGGAGGTGGCGCGCAGGGTCGGTTCTGTTCCGCAGTCCCGATCCGGTCCAAGGAGTTCCGATGGCTCACACAGCGCCCACGCCCGGCACCGCCGGTTCCGCCGGCCACGGGGACATCAATCCCTGGGCGGCCAGCGGAGTCATTTTCGCCGGTGTCCTGCTGCTCGTCGACGGTGCCCTCGGAGTGATCAAGGGCATCTCCGGTCTCGCCACCGACGATGTGTACGCACACGTCAGGAACTACACGTTCAAGTTCGATGTGACCTCCTGGGGATGGATCTACCTCGTCCTCGGCATCGTGCTCGCCGTCGTCGGCTGGGGGATCCTCAAGGGTGCCGAATGGGCCCGTGCCACAGGTGTGGTGCTGGCCGCCATCAGCATCATCATCAACTTCGTCTGGCTTCCGTACCAGCCGACCTGGGCGATCATCTCCATCGCCATCGACGTGTTCGTGATCTGGGCCCTGTGCACGGACCGCTCGAAGGCGGTCATCTGAGGGGAGTTCCGAGGGGTGCGGAGGCCGGGAGGAGGCAGCGGTGGAACTCGTCGCACTTGCCGCCGAGGCGTACATCTACGGGTATCCGCTGGTCCGGGACCTGTCGGTGGTCGAAGGCGCCATGTACACGGGCTTCGGTCCGCTGCCTCCCACCCCCTTCAACCACTTCGCGCACGCGGACCGGCCGGTGCCTGCCGACACACCCTTCGTGTCCGTCGGCGACGACACCGTCCGGTCCGTCGCTCATCTCGACCTCACCGGCGGGCCGGTCCTGCTCCACGTCCCCGGCCCGGACGGCGCGTACCGCGTGCTGCAGTTCGTCGACGTGTGGACCAACAACTTCGCGTACGTCGGCCGCCGCGCCACCGCTGTCCGGGCCGGTGACTGGCTCGTCGTTCCCCCCGGCTGGGCGGGCCGCGAGCCCGACGGTGTGCTCGGGGTCATCGACGCGCCCACCTCCGTCGTCACCGTCATCGGCCGCAGCGTCTGCGATGCCGACGGCGACGGCGACGGGTTGGAGCGGGTCCGTGCGTTCCAGGAGCAGCTGACCGTCACGTACACCGAACCGGGTACGCACCGCACGGGGCTGCCCGCGCCCGACCCCGACGTACCGGAGGCGCTGCGGTTCTTCGAGCAGCTCAGGGTGTGGATGGCCGACTTCCCACCGGCCGCGCCCGACCAGGCGTATCAGGACCGGTTCCAGCCGCTGGGGCTGCTGGAGGAAGGGCCCTCGCCCTACGTCCGTGCCGACGCCGCCCTGGTGCGCGCACTGACCGAGGGGGCGGCGCGGGGCAGGGCGCGCGTGGAGGAGGCGAGCCGGGCCGATGCGGTTCCCGTGGGGTGGGTGATGGAGCCGCATCTCTTCGACTACAACCTCGACCACTACGGCGTCGGGACCATCGACTCCCCGCAGTGGCGGATCGCCGACCGCGAGGAGTCCTACCTGACCAGGGCGGTGGCGGCACGGAGCGCGCTGTGGGGCGTCCACGGTTACGAGGCGGTGCACGCCCACACCCTGTGTGACGCCGGGGGCGAGCGGCTGAACGGGGCCCGCTCCTACGTGCTGCGGTTCGCGGGGCGGCCGCCGGCCGGGGCGGGCTGGTCGCTGGCCGTGTACGACATGGCCGGGCGTCGAGTGGACGGGGACGGCGTGGACGGGCGGGGCATGGACGGGCATGGCTTGGACGGGCATGGCACGGCCGGTCGGCGGATCGGCGAGTCCCCGGCGGGGCGCGGCCCGGCGTATGCGGAGGACGGTTCGCTGACGGTCCGGGTCCAGCGGGAGCGGCCGGGCGATCCGGTCGCGGCGGCGAACTGGCTGCCCGTGCCCGACGGGGACTTCCGGGCCGTGCTCGGGCTCTGTGCGCCGGAGGCCGGGATCCTCGACGGTACGTACGAGTTCCCCGCCGTCGAACGGGTTCGGTGAGGGGAGCCGGGAAGCCGGGTAGTGGGGGCGAGGCGGGCGGTTGTCAGTGGTGCGGTTCACACTTGAGTCATGTGCCGCAGCATCAAGACCCTTCGCCCGCCAGCCATCCCCGAAGAGGCCACCGAGGAGGAGATCCGGGCCGCCGCCCTGCAGTTCGTGCGCAAGGTGTCCGGCTTCCGCGCTCCGGCCGCGCACAACCAGGAGGTGTTCGACCGGGCCGTCGACGAGATCACCGAGGCGACCGTCGGACTGCTGGACGGGCTGGAGGTCCGGGGCGCGGTCAGGACGTCGTAGTGGCCGTGGCGGTCGCCGATGCCGCGGCTGCCGCCTCCGCCGTCGGGCGGCGCACGAGATACGCGGCCAGGGCGCCCGCCATGAACAGGGCGAGGACCGAGATGGCCGTGGCCACCCATGTCGCACCGAGCCACTGGCCGCCGAAGTAGCCGAGGCCCACGCTGTAGACGGCCCATGCCACGCCTGCCAGGGCCGACCAGGGCAGGAATTCCTTGACCTTGCGGTGCGCGGCGCCCGCGCCCAGGGAGACCACCGAGCGTCCGGCCGGGGCGAAGCGCGCGATGATCACGAGGATGCCGCCGCCCCGGGCGAGGGCGGCGCCGAGCCGCTCCTGCGCGGAGGTGAGGCGGCGGGAGCGGGCTATGGCCCGGTCCAGTCGTTCCCCGCCGCGCCAGGCCAGCCGGTACGCGACGAGGTCGCCGAGCACCGAGGCGGTGGCCGCGCAGAGGATCAGGGCGAGGAGCGAGGGAACCTCGGTCACCTGCTCGGCGGCGCCCGCGCCCGCGACGGTCGTCGAACCGGCGGCGGCGGCCGTGGCGGCGGTGATCACCAGGACCCCGCTGGGCAGCAGGGGCAGAAAGACGTCCAGGAGCACCGAAAGGGCGACCACGACGTATATCCATGGGCTGCCGGTCAGTGCGCCCACACTCTCAAGCACCTACTACTCCCCGATTCGGAACAACGCCGCGACGTCGCAGGGGAGCGGCAGGAGCGGCAGGGTCAGCTGTAGAGCGTACGCCTGGCGTTCATCCGGTGATCCACAAATACGAGCGATGTTGGGAACCTCACGTACATCCGGAAATGGGAAGCATCGGTTCCGGGTGTCCGGCCGGATGTACGTGAGGAATGGTCCGCTGTGCGCGGGTGGGAGGAGGCCCGCGCCGACTGCGGGAGAGCGGTCCCGTGGGCGGCGGGCGCGGGCGGGTGCGGGTGGGTGGCGAGGGGGGTGGATCAGACCGTTACGGGCGGTGCCTGCTCGGGTACGCGGTCCTTGCCGTGCTCCGTGCCGCCCCGGCCGAACAGCCGGTCCAGGGCCAGTGCGCCGGGGCCGGTGAAGACCAGCAGCAGGAACGCCCAGCAGAAGACGGCCGAGGGCTCGCCGCCGTTCTGCAGCGGGAACAGCGCCTCGGGCTGGTGGACCTTGAAGTACGCGTACGCCATGGAGCCGGAGCAGATCAGGGCGGCGACACGGGTGCCGAGCCCGACCGTCACGAGGGCGCCGCCGACGAGTTGGATGACCGCCGCGTACCAGCCGGGCCAGGTGCCGGCGGGTATGGAGCCGCCGTTCATGGCGCCGCCGAGGACGCCGAAGAGCGAGGCGGTGCCGTGGCAGGTGAAGAACAGGCCGATGACGATCCGGAAGAGGCCGAGTGCGTAGGGCTGAGCCTGGTTCAAGCGTGTGTGCATGGGGGGAGGGCTCCTTCGGTCTGATGGGGACGTGAACCGATTGAGTGCCTCAGATTAGGGAAACCTCACCAATGCTTGCAAGTTCAAGTTTCTGTCGACTGGCTGAAAGTTGCCCCATGGTTCTCGGTCAGGCTTCGGTTCGGCACCGCCTCCAACTGCGAACCCCTGCCTGCTGTCTTGGCCTGAACCAATGGCGGCGCAGCTTTCCGGCCATGCGGGGCGAGGGGGGTGGGTTGCTTGCCGAGTCCTGGTCCGCCGGTGGTGTACCACTGGGCCGTTGATGTCTTCGCCCGGCCGTGCCGTGCGGTGCGGCTTGCTGGTTCGCCGTCATGTCCCGCTCCGGCCGGAGTGGATACCGGCTCCGGGGCGTCCGGCGGCGAGGTGTGCGCGGGCGGGGCAGGTCAGCTGCCGGATGCGGGTCCCGGGGTGCCGTCCGGTGCTTGGGCGGGGGTGCGCGGCGTGGCTGTGCAGGTATGGGGTGTATCGCCTGACGGTGAACAAAATGTCGCCGGAGTGTTCGGAGGGGAGGCGGCTCCGAACGCTCCGGCGACGTTGTGTGGACCAGTGGCGGCCGGAGCCGCGGCGGTGGGGTGCCCCGGCCCCGTACGGGCCGGGGTGGCAAGGGGGTTCCCGGGTGGCCGGCGGGCCGGCCCGGTGCCGTGCGCCGGTCACCGCTGCCCGTCGGGCTCCCGGGGCGTGCGGGTGCCGGCCGGGGCCGGCCGTACTCGGCCGAAAACCCGCCGGGGGCGGAATCGGGGACGGGGATGCGCCTGCGGGTGCGGAGCCGCGCGGTGCGCACGGCTCCGCACCTCCGCTCAGCAGCCGTTCAGGATGGACTGCAGGGCGCTCTTCTCGGCCGAGTCGACGGTCAGGTCGTAGTAGTGCTTCACGTGGACCCAGGCGCGCGCGTACGTGCACTTGTACGCGGTGCGTGAGGGCATCCATTCGGCCGGGTCCTTGTCGCCCTTGGCCTGGTTGACGTTGTCCGTGACCGCGATGAGCTGAGGTCGCGTCAGGTCGTTGGCGTACGCCTGGCGTTCGGCGGTCGTCCAGCTGCTGGCGCCCGACCGCCAGGCCTCGGAGAGCGGGACCATGTGGTCGATGTCGAGGTCGGAGGCGGCGGTCCAGGTGGCGCCGTCGTACTCCGAGTACCAAGTGCCGCTGACGGCGGCGCAGCTGGAGTCCTGCGTCACGTTGGTGCCGTCGCGCTCCAGGACGACCTCGCGGGTGTTGCAGGCGCCCGACTGGGTGATCCAGTGCGGGAACTTGTCGCGGCTGTAGCCGGTCGACGAGCCCTCCGCGGCGACGGTCAGTTGGCTGAGGTAGGTGCGGGCGGTCGAGGCGGAGACCGGGGTGGGCATGGCTGCCTGCGCGGTGGGGGCGGTGAGCAGGGTGGTGGTTGCGGCAAAGGCGGCGGATGCGGCGAGGACGGCGACGCGACGCGCGTAGACACCGGACATGCGAACTCCCTTGATGTGGGGGGACCTTGGACGGGTGACCCGTGAAGCCCGGCCATCGTGGCCAAGCCAGGTTTCCGTGGGGTGGGCACCAGGTAACAGAGTGACGACATGGGCACGTCACATCAAGAGTTCCGACGAACAGGGCTGGAGCATGGGGGCGTACGTCCGCATCTGCGCGGGCGCACAGGCTGACGCGGCGACAGTTCGGGTACGCCGGTGGCTGATTCGCGCGGTGGGTCGGAGGTCGGGACGGGCCGGGCCGGTTCGGATTGGGCAAGGCCAGCCGGATCAGACCGGATCGGGCCGGATCGGGCCGGATCGGGGCGGACCGGATCGGCTCGGTCGGACCGGACCGGACCGGACCGGCTCGGACCGGATCGGATCGGATCGGGTCGGGCAGGGTCGGCCGGGCCGGTCGTAGGGTTGCGGCGTGCTGCTACCGGTCAACATCACGCTCGGGGTCGTACTCGCCCTGCTGCTCGCGGCGGCGGCCACGGTCGCCGCTCTGGCCTCGCTCGGCCGGTCGCGCGAGATCCTGCTGGCCGGGCTGCGGGCCGCCGTCCAACTCGCCGCCGTCTCCCTGCTCATCGGCTGGGTGGTCCGTTCGCTGCCGCCGCTGCTCGGGTTCGTGGCGTTGATGTACGCCGTGGCGGTACGGACCGCGGGGCGCCGGATCACCCGCAATCGCACCTGGTGGTGGGCGGCGCTGCCGATCGCGGCAGGGGTCGTTCCGGTGGTCGCCCTGTTGCTGCTCACCGGGCTCGTGCCGGTCCGGGGCATCGCGCTGATCCCGGTGACCGGCATCCTCATCGGCGGTGCGCTGACCGCGACCGTGCTCGGCGGAAGGCGGGCACTGGACGAGCTGACGTCCCGGCGCGGGGAGGTGGAGGCGGGTATGGCGCTCGGGCTGCTCGACCGTGACGCGCGGCTGGAGATCGCCCGGCCCGCGGCGTCGGACGCGTTGCTGCCGGGGCTCGATCAGACCCGGACGGTGGGGCTCGTCACCCTGCCCGGGGCCTTCGTGGGCATGCTGCTGGGCGGCGCCTCACCGGTGCAGGCGGGGGCCGTGCAGCTGTTCGTACTGGTCGCCCTGATGGCCGTGCAGGCGGTGGCCGTCACGGCGGTGCTCGAACTGGTGGCGCGGGGACGGCTGCACCGGGGGTGACGTCAGCGCGCGCTGATGTGCAGCCGGATCGCGCCGTCCGGGGCCGCTTCCACCCGGATCCGCGTCAGGTCCTCGACGTGCACGTCGGGGGAGAGCGCTCCGGCACGCGGGCCGACGCCCACGACGCGCATGCCCGCCGCCCGGCCTGCCGCGATGCCCGCCTCCGAGTCCTCGAAGACGACGCAGTCCGCCGGGTCGAAGCCCAGCTCGGCCGCGCCCTTGAGGAAGCCCTCGGGGTCCGGCTTGCTGGCGCCCACGCTCTCGGCGGTGACGCGGACGGCGGGCATCCGCAGGCCCGACGCGGTCATCCGGGTCCGGGCCAGCGCCTCGTCCGCCGAGGTGACCAGGGCGTGCGGCAGCGCGGTGATCGCGTCCATGAAGGCGGGCGCGCCGCCGATCGGTACGACGCCTTCGGTGTCGGCGGTCTCCTCGGCGAGCATGGCCCGGTTGTCCGCGTAGTTCTGCTCCATCGGGCGGTCCGGGAGGAGTACCGCCATGGTGGCGTACCCCTGCCGTCCGTGGACGACCTTGAGCGCGGCCTCCGGGTCCAGCCCCTCGCGCAGTGCCCAGCGCCGCCAGCAGCGCTCCACGACGGCATCGGAGTTCACCAGGGTGCCGTCCATGTCCAAAAGGAGGGCGCGGGCGGTGAGGACGGTGGCCGGCATGGGCGGGCTCCAGGGCGCGGGGGAGCGACGGCGCCGGGAAGCGACGACGCGGGAAGGAGAACAAGCAGCCTCGCCCGCCGGTCAGGGAGTGGCGGGCGGAGGCTACTTTGTTTCATCACGATACAAAAACCTGTCCGAGAAAGCCAATTCCGTCGGTTTCGGGTGGCCGGCGCGGCAGGGTGCGGGCGGAGGCGGCGGAACGCGACCGGCCGGTCCGGCGGAGCGTGACCGGCCGGTCACCGGCCCGTTGTCTCCGCCTCCAGCGCGCGGCGGGTGCTGGGGCCGTACACCCCGGGCGGATCGCCCTCGATGGACTTGTACGACTGGTAGACGCTCACCGCGTGCTCGACCTGGTTCGTGTAGTCGCCGTCGTCGCGTCCGTGGTAGAGCCAGACCTCCTCCAGGCGGCGCTGCAGCTCGGCCACCGCGGGCCCCTGGTCGCCGGGGCGCAGCGTGGGGCCGGCCAGGGACGCGGGAGGTTCGGCCGCCGGCGGGCTGCTCGCGGGGTGCGAGGGTGCGACGGAGGCCGGCGGCGAGGAGGCGGTGGACGTGGAGGGGGACGGCGAGGTGCTCGCCGAAGGGGAGGGCGAGACCGGTGCGGACGGTGACACGGAGGCCGACGCGGAGGGCGAGGGCGGTCCGGAGGCCGGTGCCGGCTTCGTGGCGGGGATGCTCGCCTCGGGCACGTCGACCGCCGCGCCGGGCAGGGCCTGCCGCCGGTCCGTGTCCCCGTTGTCGCCGCCACCGAGCAGTCCGGCCGCGAAGGCCGCCGCGCCCACCACGGCGGTCAGGGCCACCCCCACGGCGACGGCCGCGAAGGGGCGGCGGCGTCGAGGGCTGCCGGGCTCCTCGTCGGGCGCCCCGGCAGGAAGGCCGGGGCCGTCGGGAAGGCCGGGGCCGTCGGGACCGGCGGTGTCGGGCAGCGGGCCCACCGCGGTCGGGCCGAGGAAGAGCGGCATCGTCGTGGCCGCGTCCTGCGAGGGGTGGTGCGGTCCCCGCTCCTGCGGGGTCTCGTCGCCGCCTGCCGGGGCCCCGTCGACCCCCAGCGTCACGTACGGACGTATCCGCAACGGATTGAAGTCCTCGGCGGCCGCCATCTCCGCCTTCTCGGCCGCCGACCGCTCGGTGGCCCGGTGCTGCTCGGCGGCCCGCAGCGCACATACGCACCCGGCTCCGGCCCCGGTTGCGTCCCCGGCCCCGGCCCCGGTCCCGGCCCCGGGCACGTCTCCGGCCCCGGCCCCGGGTCTGCTGTCCATACCGCACTCCGGGCACATATGTCCGGTCATTGTGGATCCCTCCCCTTGAATGCCCTGCGATTATGCAGCGCGCCGCCGGAACGCCCAACGCCGCACCCGGGCGCCGCGCACCAAGGCGCGTCGCCCGCTCCCGTATCGCCGACTCGGCAGGCCATAACGGCATGAGAAGGCCAGGATGGGGATGTAGCGGATCCGAGGAGATGTCCATGGCCCAGCACCTGAGCCGCCCGGCCCCGGCCCCGGCCCCCGGCGAGGAGCCCTCCACGCGGTCGGTCCTCGTGCCCATCGGTGCGCTGCTCCTCGGCATGCTCCTGGCCGCACTCGATCAGACCATCGTCTCCACCGCACTGCCGACCATCGTCAGCGAGCTCGGCGGCCTGGAACATCTCTCCTGGGTGGTCACGGCCTATCTGCTGGCATCGACCGCGGCGACCCCGCTCTGGGGCAAGCTCGGCGACCAGTACGGCCGCAAGAAGCTCTTCCAGGCCGCCATCGTCATCTTCCTCATCGGCTCGGCGCTCTGCGGCATCGCCCAGAACATGCCCCAGCTCATCGGCTTCCGGGCTCTTCAGGGCCTCGGTGGCGGCGGGCTCATGGTGCTCTCGATGGCGATCGTCGGCGATATCGTCGCGCCGCGCGAACGCGGCAAGTACCAGGGCCTGTTCGGTGCGGTCTTCGGTGCGACCAGTGTCCTCGGACCGCTCCTCGGCGGTCTGTTCACCGAGCACCTCAGCTGGCGGTGGGTCTTCTACATCAACCTGCCGATCGGCGTCGTGGCGCTCCTCGTGATCGCTGCCGCGCTGCACATCCCGGTCCGCGGCACGAAGCACACCATCGACTACCTCGGCACCTTCCTCATCGCCTCCGTCGCCACCTGCATGGTTCTCGTCGCCTCGCTCGGCGGCACCACCTGGGCCTGGGGATCGGCGCAGATCATCGGCCTCGCCGTACTGAGCGTCCTGCTGCTGATCGCCTTCGTGTACGCGGAGCGCCGGGCCGCCGAACCCGTCATCCCGCTGAAGCTCTTCCGGATCAGGACCTTCACCCTCGTCGCCGTCATCAGCTTCGTCGTCGGCTTCGCGATGTTCGGCGCGATGACCTACCTGCCGACCTTCCTCCAGGTGGTGCACGGCATCACGCCGACGATGTCCGGCGTGCACATGCTCCCGATGGTGCTGGGCCTGCTCATCACCTCGACCGCGTCCGGGCAGATCGTCAGCCGCACCGGCCGCTGGAAGGTCTTCCCGATCGCGGGCACCGGCCTCACCGCGATCGGACTCCTGCTGCTGCACCGGCTCACGGAGACCAGCAGCACCTGGGTGATGAGCAGCTACTTCTTCGTGTTCGGCGCCGGACTCGGCCTGGTGATGCAGGTCCTGGTGCTGGTCGTGCAGAACGCCGTCACGTACGAGGACCTCGGCGTCGCCACCTCCGGCGCCACCTTCTTCCGCTCCATCGGCGCCTCGTTCGGCGTCGCCGTGTTCGGCACGATCTTCACCAACCGGCTCCTCGACAAACTGACCGTCGCGCTCGCCGGGCAACCGCTGCCCCCCGGGGTCGGTGTGAACGGGCTGGCCTCCGACCCGCGCTCCATCGGGCAACTGCCGCCCGCGCTGCAGCCGGCGGTGCTCCACGCGTACGCGACGTCGATCACGGACGTGTTCCTGTACGCGGCCCCCGTCGTGCTGATCGCCTTCGTCTTCGCCTGGTTCCTCAAGGAGGACAAGCTGCGCGGCTCGGTGACCGCTCCGGAGGCCAGCGAGACCCTGGCGTCGAACCCGGTCGAGCGGTCCTCGTACGACGAATGCGCCCGCGCCCTCTCGGTGCTCGCCACGCGTGCGGGGCGCCGGGAGATCTACGTGAAGATCACCGAGCGGGCGGGTTACGACCTGCTGCCCGCGGCGAGCTGGATGCTGCTGCGGATCAAACGGCACGGCACGGTCGAACCGGCCATGCTCGCCGACATCACCCCGGTGCCGCTGCGGGTGATCAGCGACGCGGCCCGGCAACTGGAGGAGCGCGGGCTGGCCCGCCGCGAGGGCGTGCAACTGGTGCTCACCGAGGCGGGTTCGGAGGCCGTGGTGAAGCTCGCGGAGGCCCGTGAGGCGTCCATGGCCGAGCTGCTGGGCGACTGGTGGGGGCCGGACCGGCCGACCGACCTGGTCAGGCTCGTGGAGGAGCTGACCGCGGAGACGAACGGGTCGAGCAGGGAACGGCCGCACAGCCCCGAACCGAAGCGGGACCACGCGGCCTGACCCTCACCGGCCCCATCAGCCCCGCGGCCTACGGCCTCGGGCTCAGCTCCTTCGCGAACCAGTGCTCCGCGTACTGCCGCCGGTGGAACGCCGGGACCTCACGGTAAC
This sequence comes from Streptomyces sp. NPDC001890, assembly GCF_042891445.1. NCBI lineage: Bacteria > Bacillati > Actinomycetota > Actinomycetes > Kitasatosporales > Streptomycetaceae > Streptomyces > Streptomyces sp. NPDC001890. Next base: position 678,491 of record NZ_JBIATE010000001.1, read on the forward strand.
CGTGCTTGGCGTACAGCCCCCGCGCCTCGACCAGGTCGTCGCGGGTGTCGAGCCGGAGGGTGCGTACGCCGAAGGCGCGCGCCGCGTTCTCGACGGCCGCCAGGAGCAGCCCGCCGCCGCCCGTGCCGCGGTGCCCGGGGCGTACGAACACCCGGGTCAGCTCCGCGGTGTCCGCGTCCACCACCAGCAGCCCGGCGCAGGCGGCGGGCTTTCCGTCGAACCGGCCGACGACGAACTGACCGGTGGGCGGTACGAGCCGGTCGGCCCCGTCGTCGGTGAGACCCTCGTCGATCTCCTCGGCGGTGGCGGGCCGTCCCCAGTAGCGGCTGGCGACCTCGTCGTAGTAGTCGCGGCGCAGGAGCGAGGAGTCGGGGGAGTCGAACGGTTCGTGGGCCAGCGTCCAGGTCATGCCGGTCATTCTGACCTGAACACGATCAAGTGGACCAATGGTTTGCGGGTACCGCCCTTCACCCCGTACGCAGGTGTTCGGTTCCCCCGGTACTCGCGCCCCGCCGCCGGGCCCGCCGCTTCAGCAGCACCGCGGCGACCGCCAGCAGTACGACCGCGAGCAGCGACAGCACCCAGACGGGGATGTCCCCCACCGTCAGCAGCCGGTCCCGGTACACCGTCATCCGGTACGGGGTGTCGGCGTCGGCCGCGCGCAGCCGGTGGTCGCCGTCGATCCGCTCCGGGTGCGGGAACGACTGCTTGATCGCGGTGAGGAACACCGGATCCGCCCCCGTCAGCTTCTCGACCGAGTCCGTGTCTTCCGATGACGACCGGGGATCGATCCTGCCCGCGTACGTCACCTGCGGCGCATCGCCGCCGATCGGCCCGCTCGGCTCCATCCGGTGATCGGCGAGGACGTACAGGCCGAGGCGCTGCGGCGTCGAGGCGAGCTTCGACAGTCGCATCGGGTAGACCAGCCGGTCGCTGGCGAAGGTCAACCGCAGTGGTTGGAGAGGGCCACCGAGCGGAATGCCGTCGTCCCGGGGAGCGAGGCGGATCGCGACGTACTCCCACTTCTGCTCGACATAGGGCTTCAGTGCCGTCGCCAGCCGGTCGGGCAGGTCGAAGCCGTTGTCCTCCAGCCATTTCTGCAGCGCCTCCGGGTCGGTCGCCGCCAGCCGCGCCACATCGAAGGGGCCGAGGAGCTGCCGGCCGACCACGTCGACCGTCCGGGCCCCGGCCGACGGAGCGGCGGCCGAGTCCCCGACGCCGCCGGAGCCGCCGAGCGGCCAGTCGCGGGAGCGGGGCCAGAAGTAGTGCCTGGTCACCCGCTCCGGTGCGGAGAGGAGGTAGAGCTCGGAGAAGAGGGCCGGATCGCCGAGCTCCACGCTCGCGCGGTGCGGCACCGGCATGATCCACGCCGCCTCGGGGGCGTTCCCGCGGACCGTGAGCCGCATGACGATCTGCTCGGTCCGGCCGTCCCAGTCGACCACCGACGTCTCCTCGTCGACCGAGACCTGGGACTCCTTGCTCGGGACCATCGCCCCGCAGCCACAGGCGTACGCCGGGCTGATCAGCGACCCCAGTTGCAACGACACCACCATCAGCAGCAGTGACAGCGCCCGCGCCGGCCACCCGCGCTCCCCGCCTCGCACACCCCGCACGCCCCGTACGCCCCGCGCACTCCGTTTCACCCTTGCGCACCGCATGTCCCGTCCGGCTCCCCCGTGATCGACGACGTGATCGACAACACGGGGGAAGGACGTGCGCGCCGTGAATCCGGTTCCGGCCCCGGTTCCAGCCCTGGTTTCGGCTCCGGCTTCGTTTCCGATTTCGACTGCACGAACGCGTATTCGGAAAAAACCGGCATGGCGGTCAAGCAATGACAAGGGTGATTGTGGCTGTCTCATAGCGTAATGCGATGGTTTCACAGCGTGCCCGGATCAAGGGGGCACCGGAACGGCGGGAGGGCCGCGCGGCGTGGCGAATGCGGAGCACAGTGTGCGGGGAAATCCGGCGACCGGAGCGAGGACCGGGGCGGCCCGGGTCCTGCTCTGGCTGATCGTGGCCGCGCTGGCCGTACGGCAGATGGCGGTGGTGATAGGGCAGCCACCGGGCGAACGGCTCACCGACCTGACGGCCTGGATCAGCGGGAAGAGCGTCCTGCGCGTGCCGGGGTCGCTGTACGACAGCGACCGGTTCACCGGCACCCCCTTCGCCGGGCTGGTGCTGAAACCGCTGATCCGTGCCGCGGAACAGAACCTGGGCGTCGTCTGGACCTTCGGCTCGCTGCTGCTCGTCGCCGCGCTGGGCGTCGTCGCCGCGCGTGCGCTGCCGGGGCCGGTGGCCCGCCGTACCGCGCTGCTGGCCGCACCCGTCGCGATCAGCCTGCTGATGCTCTCGCTGCCGGTCCGCAACGCGCTGCACCTGGGGCAGACCAGCGTCCTGCCGGTCCTGCTGGTGCTGCTGGGCTGCTGCGCGGTCCGCGGGGAACGCGCCTCGGGTGTCCTGATCGGGCTGGCGGCCGCACTCCAGCCGACCGTGCTGCTCTTCGCCGTACTCCTCCGGCTGACCGGGCGTCGGCAGGCCGCGGCGACCGGCGGCGCGTTGTTCGCCGTCTGCACGGCGCTCGCCTGGGCCGCGCTGCCGGGCGACTCGTGGACGTACTGGGTGCACCATGTCGCGGGCACCGGGCTCGGCGGCAGCGCGGACAGCCTCGCCAACCAGTCCCTGCACGGTGCCCTGCTCCGGTTCGGGCTCACGGGTCCGCCGGAGGCCGCGCTCTTCGCGGCGCTGGCGGTCGCCGTCTGCCTCCTGGGGCTGCGCCGTGCCGCCCGGTACGCGAGCGACGGGCAGTTGCTCCTCGCCGTCGCCGTGACCGGCTGCGTCGCCGTCGCCGTCTCGCCGGCCGCCTGGCAGTACCAGCTGCTCTGGGTGCTGCTCGCCGTGGTCGGCCGGGTCGGGAGGCGGGCCCGCGACCGGCTGGTCTGGCCCGCCGTCGTGGCGCTCGTCCTCACGCTGCCGGGGACGATGCTGCTGCCGAACATCGAGGTGCTCTTCCCCTTACGCGACAACGTGCTGCTGATCGCCGCGCTCGCCGCGGCCTGCGTCGTGCCGTTCCTGCCGCGCGCCTCGGAGCACTGGCAGCACCCGGTTCCCACGGACCGGGCCGACCCGGTCCCGGCCCGCCGGAGCCGGATTCCGCTGCCGCCGTACTGGCGGCGGGTGCTCAGCCGGCCCAACCTGCTGCTGGAACTGCTCCTGATCAGGGTCGTGTACTCCGCGTACGCCCAGGTCAGGCTCGCGGCGACGGCCGGCCGCGGCACCGCCGAACACCACGGCCGCCGGATCCACGCCATCGAGCAGTGGCTGCACATCGACATCGAACACCGGGTCAACCACGCGGTCGTGGACATCGGCTGGCTGAGGGCCTTCTTCGACTACTACTACTCGACGTTCCACTTCATCGTGCCGCTGGCGATCCTCGGTGTGCTCTACGTACGGCGTCCCGCCGACTACCGCTGGGCCCGCACCGCCATCGGCTTCGCCACGGTGCTCGCGCTGGTGGGCTTCTGGCTCTACCCGCTGGCCCCGCCGCGCCTGATGCCGGGGCTCGGCTTCATCGACACGGTCCACGGCGTCCAGGACTTCGCGAAGCCGGACTACGGGAGCCTGACCGCGATGACCAATCAGTACGCGGCGATGCCCTCGCTGCACTTCGGCTGGTCGCTCTGGTGCGGTGCGGTCGTCGTCGTACTGGCCCCGAGGGCGTGGATGAAGGCGCTGGGGCTGCTGCACCCGCTGTTCACGGTCTCCGCGATCGTCGCCACGGCCAATCACTGGGTGCTGGACGCGGTGGGCGGAGCGGCCGTGGTCATGCTCGGCTTCGCGCTCACCCACGCGCTGGCCGGTCCGCGGAGGCCGCGCCCGGCGGCCGTACCGGCGGTGACCGGAACGCGGGTCGGCCCGGAGCCGTCGGCGCCGGTGCCGGAACCGAGAGCGACGGACGAGGCACTGGGCAGCAAGCAGCTCTGACGGCGCCGATGGGCCGGAGCCCCGGAGGGCCGAAGGGGTGCCGGGACGAACACATCGTCCTGGCACCCCTTCGGCGTGGATCGCCGCCTGACCAGCATCCGCCCGCCGGCCCGAGTCCGCCACTCGAACGGCTCAGGGGCCGGTCGTTCCCAGGGCCCAGGTGGCGAGGGAGAGCGTGCCCATGGAGACCACCGTCGAGGTCACCACGGCATTGCGGGCCGGCCGGGTGTCCAGACCGTACTGCTGGGCGTAGATGAAGGCGTTCTGAGCGGTCGGCAGAGCCGAGCAGAGCACCACGGCGAGCAGTTGGTGCTCCGGCAGATGCAGCAGCGGGCCGCCGACGGCCAGGGCCGTCAGGGGCTGGACCAGCGTCTTGAGCGCCACCGCCACGACGACCTCGGCACGCGCCGTGCGCACCGGCCGCGCCGTGCGCACCGGTTGTTCCATGTGCTCGGGCCGTGCCGTGCGCTCCGGCCGTGCCGTGTTTCGCACGAGCTCCGCCGAACCGGGGGCGGCCGGGCGGGCGTTCAGGGACAGACCCAGTGTGATCAGGGCCGTCGGTACGGCGGCGGCGCCGAGCAGATCGCAGGAGTGGGCGAGCGCGTGCGGCAGCCGCAGGCCGAGCGCGGACACGGCCACCCCGAGCAACGAGGCCATGATGATGGGGTTGCGGACCGGCATGGTCAGCATCCGCCGGAACACGACCGCCCTCCCGGAGCCCGGCTTCGCCCCCGTCCCAGCCCCAGCCCCGGCCCCCGTCCCCGAGTCCAGCAGCGCGAGGATCACCGGGGAGACCAACAGGACCTGGAACAGGATGATCTGGGCGACGAACGACGCGTCGCCGAGCACCTGGACCGCCACCGGGATGCCGAGATTGGCGGAGTTGACGTAGCCCGACGTCATGCTGCCGATCGCCCGGTCCGCCGTGCCCCGCCCGAAGAGCCGCCCGGCCGCCAGGAATCCGAGGCCGCAGACCAGCGCGGTGCCCGCCGCGAAGGCCACCATCGAGGAGTTGGCGAAGGTGTTCAGCCGGGCCCCGGAAACCATGGTGAACAGCGCGGCGGGCATGGCCACATGGAAGACGAACCGGCCGAGCACAGCCTCCGCCTGCGCACCGAGCAGTCCGCTGCGGCCGACCGCGTAGCCGACCGCGGTGAGCATCCAGATGGGCGCGAAGGCGGAGAGCAGGGCGTGCATGCCCGCCATGATCCTCGCGCCGTTGTGCGCCTCCCGCGCGGGGGTTCGGAGGGAGGCGCGTCTCCGGCGTACGGTTCCGGCGTGCGTTTCCGGCCCAGGTCTCCTGCGTACTTCTCCTGCGCACGTCTCCGGCGTACGGACGGCAGCGGGTCAGCTCCTGGCGGTGCTGACCTGAAGCTGCTTGATCCCGTTGAGCCACGCCGAGCGCAACCGCCGTGGATCGCCGACCAGCCGCAGATCGGGCAGTACGTCCGCGATCGCGTTGAAGATCAGGTTGATCTCCATCACGGCGAGGGACTTGCCGAGGCAGAAGTGCGGTCCGCCGCCGCCGAAGCCGAGGTGGGGGTTGGGATCGCGGCTGATGTCGAAGGTCTCCGGGTTCTCGAAGACCTCGGGGTCGTTGTTGGCCGACGAGTAGAACAGCCCGACCCGGTCCCCCTTCTTGATCCGCTGCCCGCCCAGTTCGGTGTCCTGGGTGGCGGTCCGCTGGAAGGAGACCACGGGGGTGGCCCAGCGGACGATCTCCTCGGCGGTCGTCTCCGGGCGTTCGCTCTTGTAGAGCTCCCACTGGTCGGGGTGGGTGAGGAAGGCGTGCATGCCGTGGCTGATGGCGTTGCGGGTGGTCTCGTTGCCGGCCACGGCGAGCAGGATCACGAAGAAGCCGAACTCGTCGGAGGAGAGGTTCCCCTCGCCCTCCGCGGCGACCAGTTGGGAGACGATGTCCTTGGCCGGGCACTCCTTGCGGGCGGCCGCCAGGTTCATCGAGTACGAGACGATCTCCATGGCCGCCTCGGTGCCGACCTCCTCGGTGATCGCGTACTCGGGATCGTCGTACGCGGCCATCTTGTTGGACCAGTCGAAGATCTTGGACCGGTCCTCCTGCGGTACGCCGATGAGTTCCGCGATCGCCTGGAGCGGCAGCTCGACGGCGATGTTGGTGACGAAGTCGAACGATCCGTCCTCGTCGGCGGAGGCGAGCGCGGTCTCGACGATCGAACGGGCGCGGTCGCGCAGCGCCTGCTCCAGGGAGCGCACCGCCCGGGGGGTGAAGCCGCGCTGGACGATCTGGCGGACCCGGGTGTGCTCGGGCGGGTCCATGTTCAGCATGATCAGCTTCTGGACCTCGATCTGGTCCCGGCTGATCGACTCGTTGAAGCGGATGACCGCGGTGTTGGTGTTCGAGGAGAACAGCTCGGGGTGGGTGGAGACGTACTTGACGTCCGCATGCCGGGTGACGACCCAGTAGCCCTCGTCGTCGAAACCGGAGATGCCGGTCGGCTGGGCGCACCACCAGACCGGTGCGGTCTGCCGCATCTGCGCGAACTCGGGGTGCGGGATGCGGGCTTGGAGCAGATCGGGATCGGTGAAGTCGAACCCTGCGGGCAGATGGGGGCAGGACATCGGCAGCTCCAGGTCGGTCCGAGGGCCGCCCGGACGTTGCCTGACGACCCATCAGATGTTGACGGAAAGGTAGTAACGAGTTCTACAACTGGCAAGAGCGGCGGTCCGTTCTGTTGCGTGAAGGGTGAGTGAGGCCGGTATGAAGTGGTGCGCAAGGGCGTGCAGCACTCTTGCGTACCGGGGGTAAGCCTCATAAGACTGCTTGCAGAACTAGAACGCGTACTAGTTCCATCCGCGGGCGCCGGGACGCCCCTGCGGAAGCGCGAGGAGAGGACGAGCTCATGGCCGCGGAACCCGTCATCGTCGAAGCCGTACGCACCCCCATCGGCAAGCGCGGAGGCGCGCTCGCCAATCTGCACCCCGGCTATCTGCTGGGCGAGACCTACCGAGAACTCCTCGGCCGCACCGGCATTCACGCCGACTGCGTCGAACAGATCGTCGGCGGCACCGTCACCCACGCCGGCGAACAGTCCATGAACCCGGCCCGCAACGCCTGGCTCGCCGTGGGCCTCCCGTACGAGACCGCCGCCACCACCGTGGACTGCCAGTGCGGTTCCTCGCAGCAGGCATCCCACATGGTGGCCAACATGATCGCGGCCGGAGTCATCGACGTCGGCATCAGCTGCGGCGTCGAGGCCATGTCGCGGGTGCCGCTGGGCAGCGGTTCCAAGCACGGACCGGGCAAGCCCTGGCCCGACGAGTGGAACGTCGATCTGCCCAACCAGTTCGAGGCCGCCGAGCGCATCGCCCGTAAGCGCGGACTGACCAGGGAGAACGTCGACTCGCTCGGGTTGATCTCGCAGGAACGGGCCGCCGTCGCCTGGGCGGAGGAGCGGTTCAAACGGGAGACGTACGCCGTCCAGGTGCCGACCACCGAGGAGGAGCAGGCGGCCGGGCAGGGCATGTGGCGCCTGGTCGACCGGGACGAAGGACTGCGCGACACCACCATGGAGGGGCTTGGCCGGCTCAAGCCCGTCATGCCCACCGCCATCCACACCGCGGGCAACTCCTCGCAGATATCCGACGGCGCCTGCGCGATCATGTGGGCCTCCAAGCGGATGGCGCGCGCCCTCAAGCTCAAGCCGCGCGCCCGGATCGTCGCCCAGGCCCTGGTCGGCTCGGACCCGCACTTCCACCTGGACGGGCCGATCGACGCGACCCGCGCGGTGCTCGGCAAGGCGGGGATGTCGCTCAAGAACATCGACATCGTCGAGATCAACGAGGCCTTCGCGTCGGTGGTGCTGAGCTGGGCGCAGGTCTTCGAGCAGGACCTCGAAAAGGTCAACGTCAACGGCGGAGCCATCGCGCTCGGCCACCCGGTGGGTTCCACCGGGGCCCGGCTGATCACCACGGCGCTGCACGAACTGGAGCGCCGGGACAAGGAGTTCGCGCTCATCACGATGTGCGCGGGCGGCGCGCTGGCGACCGGGACGATCATCCAGCGGCTCTGACCGCAAGCGCCCCGCGCAGGGGTGGCCCCCGGTCCGGGGGTGTCGTCAGGTGCACCCCGGGCCGGGGGCCCACGCCGATGCCGGCGCGGCGCCCGGCCGCCTAGCGTCGTGGCCATGGACAACGACAACATGCGTACGGGACACCGGACTTCATGCAATGGGCGGCGCATCGCCCGCCGGACGACGGCGGCCGCCGCGGTGATGGTCCTGGCCGCCCTCGGTATCGCACCGGCCGTGGCACAACAGCCCACAGGGACCCCCGGGGCCGCCGGGACCCCTGAGGCACCCGGGGCGCAGCACCCGTACGCCGCGCACGGCAGAGGAGCCCTGCTGAGCGTCACCCCCGTGGCCGACCTCGACCGCGCGGACGTCGCCCGGTTCCTCTCCTCGGGCGGCATGGACACCGGTACAGTCCGCCACGGACTGCGCGCCTACCGCCTCACCTACCGCACCGTCACCCCCCAGGGCGCACCCACCACCGCGACCGGCCTCCTCGCCCTGCCCAAGGGCGGCCCCCACCGGCTCGACCTGGTCTCCGACACCCACGGCACCATGGCCCACCGCGACTACGCCCCCTCCGTCGGCGAGGACTTCGGCCGCTACGCCCCGTACCTGCACGCCTCGGCGGGCCGCGCCGTCGCCGCTCCCGACTACCTGGGCCTCGGCAAGGGGCCCGGACGCCACCCGTACATGGACACCAAGTCCTCCGTCACCGCCTCCGTCGACATGCTGAGGGCCGCCCGCACCGCCGCGCGGCGCCTGGACCGGCCGCTCACCGGCGATGTGTACGCCAGCGGCTTCTCCCAGGGCGGCCAGGTCGCGATGGCCCTGGGCAAGGCGCTCGACGGCGGCGCCGACCGGCACTTCAGGCTCCGGGCGCTCGCCCCCGTAGCGGGCCCCTACGACATCGAGCACGCGGAAACACCTGCCCTGTTCGACGGCAGGGTCAACGACATCAGCGCCGTCTTCTACATGTCGTACTACCTCACCGCGCAGAGCCGGCTGCACCCGCTCTACAAGGACCCCTCCGAGGCGTTCCGGAAGCCGTACGCCGCGATCGTGGACGACCTCTTCGACACGAACCACACCGAGGAGGAGATCATCCCGGCCCTGCCCGCGACACTGAAGGAGCTGCTCACCGACGACTACTACCGCCGGCTCCAGCACCCCACCGGCGGACTGCTGGCCGCGGCGCGCGCCCAGGACGGCAGCTGCGACTGGAAACCGGACGTTCCGGTGCGGCTCCACTCCTCGTCCGGCGACACCGATGTCCCGATCGCCAACGCCCGCCACTGCGCCGCCGATCTGGCCGCGCGGGGCGTCGACGCCCCGGTGGTCGACCAGGGCGGGGCCGACCACAACACCACGTACATGAAGTCGGGTCCGCAGATCGTCCGCTGGTTCGACACGGTGGCCGCACGGCACTGAGCATGGGGGGCGCGGGGCGCGGGGCGCGGGGCGCGGGAGCGCGCGGGGCGTGGGGGGCGCGCGCGGAGGGTGGGGGTGTGGGGGGAACCCCGGCCGATGCTCCGGCCGGGGCCCGCGTCGCCGGGGCGACGGGGCGTGCCTCAGTACGGCACGTGGGTGGGGAAGGTGGCGGTGGGGCTGAACAGCGCCGCGTATCCCTCCTCGTGGCGGCGGTGCCGCCCGGACCGGCTGACGTCCGCGACCGGGTGCGCGAGCGTGATCAGCCCGTCGTTGGCGAGCTCCTGTACCCGCATCAGCAGTGCCCGTACCTCCAGGCCGAGTTCGGCGGCCACCGTCTGCAGATCGAGGCCGGACTCCCAGCTCCACAGCAGTACGGAGTCCATGCTCGGCGACCAGACGACGGTGTGCTCCATCTCGGCGGGCGGAGAGGGAGCCGGGATGTGGGCCAGGACCCCGGTGGTTGCCGGTGCCGGTGCCGGTGCCGGGATCCATGTCGGGGTCGGGGGCGGGGGTGCGGCCGGAGTGGGGGGCACGGCCGTGGTCACGGTCACGGTCGGGGTCCGGGCCGGGGTGGGCCGCGGTGCTTCCGGCGGCGGTGCGGGGGTCTCGTCGGCCGGGTGGGGCAGGGGCTGTTCCGGCGCGGCGGGCGGCTTCCCCGCCGGTTCGCCCGCCGTCGGCAGGTTCTGCTTCAACAGCTCTTCGGCGAGGGACCGTGCGTCGCTGCGGCCGACGGTGCGCCGTGCTAATCGCACCTCGCGTTCGTTCAGGCCCATCAAATCGGCGATCGAACCGTCGTCGCCGACCGTGACGGCGAAAGCGGCCAGCGTTCGGCTCCGCTCCGCCTGTGTCTCGTCCAGCACCGCCTGTGCGCGGCGCATACGTTCGTCGCTGGCGCAGAAAGCTTCCGCCAGGACGGTGTTCCGCTCCCAGAATTTTCGTGGTTCCACGGAAGGGACAACGCGTCGGCCGCCGCTGGGAACGGACGGGCAAGCCAAAAGCGCCTAAATGGACTAACGGGTCATTAAGTTATCCAAGTGATATCAAGTGCCCTATTCGCTCGGGCGGGTGAGGGCCGGGTACGGCGAAGACCCCGACCGGTGGTCGGGGCCTTCGGGTCAGCCTGCGTACGAGCCGTCGGCTCAGTACCAGTGGTTGGCCTGCCAGAACGACCAGGCGCCGCACGGGCTGCCGTAGCGGGAGTTCATGTAGTCCATGCCCCACTTGATCTGGGTGGAGGGGTTGGTCTTCCAGTCGGCACCGGCGGAGGCCATCTTCGAGCCGGGCAGGGCCTGCACGAGACCGTAGGCGCCGGAGGAGGCGTTGGTCGCGCTGGGGTTCCAGCCGCTCTCGTGCTGGACGATGTTGCTGAAGCACCGGAACTGCGCGGCGTCGCCGATCATCGCCTTCGCCGTGGCCTGCGCGCTCGCTCCGACGGACGTCGGCGCGGCGGCCGGAGCGGCCATGGCCGGCGTGACGCCGAGGCCCAGACCGGTGGCGCCGAGGAGCACGGCGGCGCCGGCGACGGCGGACTTGCGGCGGGCGGTGCGGGGCTTGGCGAGGATGTTGCGGGCGAACGACACAGAGAAGTCCTGACGTCGGGTACGGGGGAGGTCGCGGGCCGGTCCGGATCGTGCGGTCGTGCGGGTGGGCCGGTCTTCGTCGACCGCGGTCCGGTTCGGCGGACGCTGCGGTGCTCGGCGACTCATCCAGTGTTAGCGGCGGCGTTCAGCCGTGGCAACGACCCCGGGTACGAGCCCGTCTCGTACCCGGACCGAAGGGCCCCGGACCGCCCCGACCGGCCCGAAGGCGTCATGGCAGGTCGGACGGGGCGCCGAGCGGGTCCCGCGATTCACGCCAGGCCACTACCCCGCATAGTGGAGGACCAATGGCCTGTGGGAGCCCTCACTCGCGGGGAGCGTCAAATGTGACCTGGGCCTCGAAGTTGGCGCGTCGGGTGGCCCGTCGCAGCGCCTTCAGCAGCGCCGGACCGACGGCCAGCGTCAGTACCGCGGTGAGCACCGCCCGGCCCAGGTCCCAGCCGAGCGAGGTGGCCGCGCAGTACGCCAGGAAGCGGACCAGGTTGTCCGCCAGTGGATCGCCCGCGTGGAACGAGACGCCCGAGCCGGCCGGCGGCACCATCGTCCAGCCGTACAGGTTCATCACCGTGCCGTACGCGAACGACGCCACGAAGCCGAACCCCGCCAGCATCAGCAGCTCGCCCCGCCCGCGCAGCCGGTCCGGGCCCGGCAGCAGGCCCGCGCCCATCGCGAACCAGCCCATCGCCAGCATCTGGAACGGCATCCACGGCCCCACCCCGCCGGTGAGCAGTGCGGAGGCGAACATCGTCACCGCGCCGAGCACGAAGCCGAAGCCGGGCCCGAGCACCCGGCCGCTCAGCACCATCAGGAAGAACATCGGCTCCAGCCCCGCCGTGCCCGCCCCCAGCGGCCGCAGCGCCGCGCCGACCGCGGCCAGCACCCCCAGCATCGCCACCGCCTTCGCGTCCAGACCGGAGTCCGCGATCATCGCGACGACCACCCCGACCAGCAGCGGCAGCAGCGCGGCGAACAGCCACGGCGCGTCCCGCGAGTGCGCCAGACCGGCATCGGGGCCGGCCAGCAGCGGCCAGCCGAACGCGACCACCCCGATCGCGCTGATGAGAACGAGCGCGGCGATCGCCCGCGGCCCGAGCCGTACCGGCCGCACCTGGCGCCCGCTCATGACGGCTCTCCCAGCGCGGCGCGCACCTGGGCCACGGTCAGCCACTCCTGCGGGGCGAGGATCTTCGCGGTCTGCGGGGCGAACGCCGGGGACGAGACCACCACCTGCCGGGTCTCCCCGTCCGCGACGACCTCCCCGTCGGCGAGGATCACCACCCGGTGCGCCAGCTCCGCGGCGAGCTCCACGTCGTGCGTGGCCAGCACGATCGCGTGGCCGTCGGCCGCGAGGCCCCGGAGCACCCCGACCAGCCGGGCCTTCGCGGCGTAGTCCAGGCCACGGGTCGGCTCGTCCAGGAGCAGCAGCGGGGGCCGCGCGGTGAGCACGACGGCCAGGGCGAGCGCGAGGCGCTGGCCCTCGGAGAGATCACGGGGATGGGTGTCGTCCGGTACGCCCGGCAGCAGCTCGGAGACCAGGGCCCGGCAGCTGCCGGGGGCGGCGCCCGCGTCGCTGTCCGCCGCAGCGCACTCGGCGGCGACGGTGTCCGCGTACAGCAGATCGCGCGGTTCCTGCGGTACGAGCCCGACCCGGCGCACCATCTCGCGCGGCTGGGTGCGGTGCGGGGCCCGGCCGCCGACGAGGACGGTGCCGGTGGTGGGCTCGACCATGCCGACGAGGGTGGCCAGCAGGGTGGACTTGCCCGCGCCGTTGCGGCCCATCAGGGCGACGGTCTCGCCGGGGGCGACGGTGAGCGTCACCCGGCGCAGCGCCTCGACGCGCCCGCGCCGTACGCCGAGCCGTTCGACCCGGGCCGTGACGTCGGTGACCGGCTCGGGCACATCGGCCGCCCGCCCGCCGCGCCCCAGCAGCCGGGCCAGGACACCGCGCCGCTCGGGGGAGGGGCTCAGCGGCACCGGGCCGGGAGCGGCCACCGGCTCCGGGGCGGGCGGGCGCACCGGCGCCAGCCGTTCGCGCAGGTCCGCAGCCCGGCGCCGGGCATCGCGGACCGACAGCGGCAGCGGCTCCCATCCCGCCAGCCGGCCCAGCGCGACGACCGGCGGGTGGACCGGGGAGACGGCCATGACGTCCGCGGGCCCGCCCATGACCGGGGCGGCGCCCGGCGACGGCAGCAGGACGACCCGGTCCGCGTACTGCACCACCCGCTCCAGCCGGTGCTCCGCCATCAGGACCGTCGTACCCAGGTCGTGCACCAGCCGTTGCAGCACGGCGAGGACCTCCTCGGCCGCCGCCGGGTCCAGGGCGGACGTCGGCTCGTCGAGGACCAGGACCTTCGGGTGCGGGGTGAGGACGGAACCGATCGCGACCCGCTGCTGCTGACCGCCGGAGAGCGTGGCGATCGGCCGGTCGCGCAGCCCGGCGAGCCCCAGCAGGTCCAGGGTCTCCTCGACCCGCCGCCGCATCACGTCGGGGGCCAGGCCCAGCGACTCCATGCCGTACGCCAGTTCGTCCTCGACCGTGTCGGTGACGAAGTGGGAGAGCGGGTCCTGGCCCACCGTGCCGACCAGGTCGGCGAGTTCACGCGGTTTGTGGGTACGGGTGTCACGCCCGTCGACCGTGACCCGGCCGCTCAGCGTGCCGCCGGTGAAGTGCGGCACCAGACCGGAAACGGCACCCAGCAGCGTCGACTTGCCGACCCCGGACGGTCCGACGAGCAGCACCAGCTCGCCCTCGGGCACGGTCAGGTCGACCCCGGACAGGGTGGGGCGCTCCGTCCCCTCGTACCGCACCGAGACCTGCTCGAACCGGATCACTGGATCTCCTTGGAATTCGGCGCACCCACAGGCGCACCCGCGGGCGCACCCATCGGCGGCGGCACCGGCGCCACCACCGCGGGCAGCAGCCCGATCAGCACGGCCGCCGCGGGCCACAGCGGAAGCACCGGCGCGACCAGCGGTACGACCCCGGGGTGCAGCGCCGCCCCGTCGACACCGCCCGCCCAGATCATCGCCACCGCCACCGCGACACCCGAACCCGCGACCAGCCAGGCCCGCGCACCCCACCGGTCGGGCCGGTAGCGGGTACGGACCGACCGGGCCCCGCCGAGCCGCAGCCCGGCCAGGGCGGCGACGAGCCCGGCGATCAGCACCGGCAGCCCGTACACCGCGCCCTGCGCGGCCAGCAGCCCGTACGTACCGGCGCACACCCCGAGCAGCCCGCCGAGCGTGAGGACGTTCGTGGTGCGGCGGACGGCGGGCGGGACCTGGGCGGTGCGCCCGTAGCCGCGCGCGTCCATCGACGCGGCCACCGCGACCGACCGCTCCAACGCGCCCTCCAGGACCGGCAGTCCGATCTGGAGGACCGCCTTGACGCCGCCGGTCGGACGGCCCCGCAGCCGCCGCGCGGTGCGCAGCCGCATCACGTCGGCGACCATGTTCGGCGCGAACGTCATCGCGACGACGACGGCGACCCCCGCCTCGTACAGCGCGCCCGGCAGCGACTTCAGCAGCCGGGCCGGGTTGGCGAGCGAGTTCGCCGCGCCGACGCAGATCAGCAGCGTGGCCAGCCTCGCCCCGTCGTACAGCGCGAAGAGCAGCTGCTCGGCGGTGACCCGGCCGCCGATCCTGACCCCCTTCGCCCAGTCGGGCAGCGGCACTTCGGGGAGCGTGAACACCGTGTGCGTACCGGGGATCGGCGAACCGAGGAAGACGGAGAAGACCAGCCGCACACCGACGACGAACAGCCCGATCCGGATGAACGCCCCGTACGAACGGGCCCACGGCGCGTCCGTACGGCGCGCGGCGACCACATAGCCGGCCACCGCGATCAGCAGCCCGAGCAGCAGCGGATTGGTGGTCCGGGACGCGGCGGTGGCGAGTCCGAGCGCCCACAGCCACCAGGCCCCGGCGGGCAGGGCGTTGCTCCGGGTCGCCTCGGGGGCGCGCAGCGGACGACGGCGCGCCAGGACCGCGGAGCCGGCCTGGGCGGTCATCCGCGGCGGCGGCGGGACTGCGCGACCGCGGCGATGCCGAGGAGGAGCACGGCACCGACACCGACGAGCACCCCGGCGGACGGGCCGCCGCCGGAACCGCCGGAACCGCCGGAGGCCGCGGACCCGGCAGGTGAGGCGGAGGCCGACGCGGCAGGCGCGCCGCCCCCGTCACCGTTCCCGGAGACCTGTTCGCCGCAGCCGGAGCCCGGGTAGCCGGTGATGGCGCAGAGCATCGCGTCGCTGCTGTAGCGCAGCGGCTTCGCCACCGCGGCGAGCGCCTCCGCGGCGCTCGCGTCCGGGGCGACCCGCGCACACGCGGTACGCGGCGCGGGCGGTGTCTCCCCTGCCGGGGCGTCCGCGGCCGTGCCCGGGTCGATGACGAGCGCGATCCGCTTGGTGCCGTCCTTCGCCGGGGTGTTGGCGCAGATCTTCGCGAAGTCGGGGGCGCGGCGCGGCTTCGCCGAGTCCTGGGAGTCCTCGCTGACCGAGAACCGGAAGCCCTGCACCGCCCCGTCGTCCGGCCGGACCAGGGACGGGCCCTGGGTGGCGTACGTCCAGTCGGAGCCGGAGCTCTCCCAGAACGACCAGTACCGGTAGCCGGCCGCCTGGGCCGGTCCCGCGCCGAGCACGGCCAGGACGGCGCCCAGGGCCACCAGCAGCGCGGCGGCCCGTCCCGCGCGCCTCACGGCTGCCTGTTCTTCCGGCGACCGCTGATCAGGAAGAACGCGATCGCGGCGAGGACGAGGCCGATACCGATGTACCACCACACGCCCCCGATCACGTCGTCGCCGCTGTGGACCTGGTCCTTCTCCGTGGGCTCGTACCCGGTGTCGGCGGACGGGTCGGGCGTCACCACGGCGGCGGGCTCGGGGCCGGCCGCGTTCAGCCGGGCGACCAGGTCGACGCCGCCGAAGTCCCGGGCGTTGTCGCCGGTCGCGTGGGCGGCCAGGATCAGCTGGGCGTAGGCGGCGGGTCCGCTCTGGGCGGCCCAGTCCGCGGAGTTCTTCTTCAGCCAGGCGATGGCCCCGGCGGCCTTGTCCTGGTGGCCGGCCGCGGAGAGCGCGACGACCGCGTCCGCGGTGTTGCCGAAGTCGGGCTGCGGGGTGGTGTCGGTGGCACCGGGCATCGGCGCCTGGTTCAGGTGGCCGCTGCCGGCGAGGGCACCGGTGAGGTAGTGGGCGCCGTTCTGGGCGGCCTGCTCGGGCGTGAGGGGGGAACCGGTCCGGCAGGTCGGTGCCTTGCCCGCGGCGTTGTTGCCGACCGCCATCGCCTTGCCCATCGTGCCGAGCACGGCGGCCGCGGTGGCGTCCGCGTTGGCGGTGAGCCCGCCCTTCTTGTCGGCCTGGTACGCGAAGGCGCCGCCGTCCTTCCCGCCGCACGGGATCGCGAGCGCGAGCAGCGGATCGTAGGGGGTCTTGCCGCCGGGGGTCGTGATGTCCGCGAGCCGCTGCCCCTGCCGGGCGAGGGCGCCGATCACCAGGGAGGTGGAGTTGGCGTCGCTGGGCGCGCCCGCGGTGTAGCCCCAGCCGCCGTCCTCGTTCTGCACGGACTTCAGCCAGCGGACCGAGTTGTTCACGGTCTCGCGGTGCCCGCCCACCTCGACCAGCGCCTGGGCGGCGGCCGCGGTGGCGTTGGTGTCCCGCACGGTCTTCGCGTCGCACGGCTTGGAGACGTCGGGCCGGAACGCGGCGTAGGAGCCGTCGGCGCACTGCTGGGAGATCAGCCAGTCCACCGACTTCGTGGCCGGGGTGACCCCTTCGAGCCGCTGGGCGAGGAAGGCCATCGACTGCCGCCACACGCCGTCGTAGGTGGGGTCCGCCGTGCCGTACAGCCCCGAGGGCAGCGCGACGGACGGCGAGGGCGACGGGGACGGCGCTGCCACCGCGACCGGCGCAGCGGCCGCGCAGAGCACGGCGGCGGTGGCGGCGAGCGTTGCTGCGCTGCGACGTACGGTCATGGCGGGCGGGGCCTCTCCTGCGGGGTGAACCGGGCACAGGCACGCTCAGGCACCAGGCTCCGGCTCCGTATACCTCGACGGTGCCGACCACCGGGGGATCCGGTGGTCCGAGCCGGTCACGACCGCGGACAGGGCATTCCGACTCACCGCCTGCGAAGACGGTTCACGGCTGCGTGGTCAGTGCCGGATTCGCACCGGCTTCCCCCTGAACGGGCATGATGACGACCCGCACACTGTACCGGGCGGGTCCGGTCGGGGTCCGGGCCGGGAGGAGCGCCCCTGATCACACCGAGACGTACGTCACGCCGCTCCGCTCCGCACCGCGGGCCGCGCTCGCACCGCGAGGCACGCGAGGCACGCGAGGCACGCGAGGCACGCGAGGCACGCGGCCATCACACCGCAACGCACCCCACCCCTCACCGCCGCACCCCGCCCCTCCTCACACCGCGATGTACGCCACCGGACCGGTCCCCGGCACCGCCTCCGCGCGCCCGAGCTTCACCAGTCGCCGCAGATGCGCCTCCGCCTCCGAGACGGCGATGTTCCGGGAGCCGTGCGGGATCTGCTCCCAGGGCCGGTTCCACTCCATCCGCTCGGCCAGCTCCCACGGCGTCAGCGGCTGCGCCAGCAGCCCGAGCAGCCCGGTCAGCCGCTCCTCGTGATGCCCGAGGAGCTCCCGTACCCGCCCCGCCGCATTGGTGAAGGCGTACTGGTGGGCGGGCAGCACCTCGGCGGCACCGAGCCTGCCGATCCGTTCCAGCGAGTCGAGGTAGTCGCCGAGGGGGTCGGTGGCCGTGGCGTCGTCCGGGTCCTCGTACAGCCCGATGTGCGGACTGATTCCCGGCAGCAGGTGGTCCCCCGAGAAGAGCCGCCCCCGGCCCGGCAGATTGCCCGGGTGATCCTCTTCCAGGTGCAGGCACACATGCCCCGGCGTGTGCCCCGGCGTCCAGATCGCCCGCAGCCTGCGCCCCGCCAGATCGAGCAGCTCACCGGGGACGATCTCGCGGTCCGGGAGCGCGGCCCGCAGCCCCGGCAGCGTCCGCATCCGGCCCCCGCCGGCCGCGGCGGCCCGCAACGGCGCGAGATGCTCCTCGGGCGCACCGACCGCGGTGAGCTTGGCCGCGAGATATGTCAGCCACCTGCCGGGTTCGTTCTCCCGGGTGCGGCGCACGATCGCGGTGTCCGCCGCGTGCATGGCGATCCAGGCCCCGGAGGCCTCGCGCACCTGCCCGGAGAGCCCGTGGTGGTCGGGGTGGTGGTGGGTGATGACCACCCCGTGGATGTCGGCCATCTCCGTACCGACGGCGGCGAGTCCGGCGACGAGCGTGTCCCAGGCCTCGGGATCGTCCCAGCCGGTGTCGATCAGAACCGGTCCCCGATCGGTGTCCAGGACGTGTACGAGGGTGTGGCCGAGCGGATTGTCCGGGATGGGCACCTTGATGCTGTGCACGCCCCCGCCGTGGTCGGTCACCTGCGCCATGAGGTCCCCATCTCTCTCGACGACGTGCGGCTGCGCTCCGTCGCGCCCGCATGTGGGTGCGTCGCGCCCACTGTAACGAGAACTTGTTCCAGTAGTAGCCCCGGTCGACCATCTGGTTCGGGGTGCTGTCGCGGACGTGGACTCCTGGAACTGGAACTGGTATCAGTTCTGACACAGAGTCAGATCCTGAATCGGATGCCGGGTCGGATGCCGATCCGGACCGGACGTCGATTCGGGCAACGCACCGCGCCGCGGGAGGCAGCAGCCATGACCGAGCTTGTCGAACACGGAAAACTGTTCATCGGCGGGGAGTTGGTCGATCCGCTGGGCCAGGACACCATCGAGGTCGTCTCGCCCCACACCGAGCAGGTCATCGGCCGGGTGCCACATGCCTGTGAGGCGGACGTGGACGCGGCCGTCGCCGCCGGGCGGCGGGCGTTCGACGAGGGGCCCTGGCCCCGGATGAGCCTGGACGAGCGGATCGCGGTGGTGACCCGGATCAAGGACGCGTTCGCCGTCCGGTACGAGGAGATCGCCCGGGTCATCAGCTCGGAGAACGGCACCCCGTACACGTCGAGCGTCATGGTGCAGGCCCTCGCCGCGATGATGGTGTGGGACTCGGCGATCACCGTCGCCCGCGAATTCGCTTACGAGGAGCGGCGGAACGGGGCGCTCGGGCCGCTGCTGGTGCGGCGGGAGCCGGTCGGGGTGGTCGCGGCCGTGGTGCCGTGGAACGTTCCGCAGTTCACCGCCGCCGCCAAGCTCGCGCCCGCGCTGCTGGCCGGCTGCTCCGCCGTGCTCAAGGTCTCGCCCGAATCACCGCTGGACGCCTACATCCTGGCCGAGATCGCCGCCGATGCCGGGCTGCCGGAGGGCGTGCTGTCGATCCTTCCGGCCGACCGCGAGGTCAGCGAGTACCTGGTCGGGCACCCCGGCGTCGACAAGGTGTCGTTCACCGGGTCGGTGGCCGCCGGGCGCCGGGTGATGGAGGTCGCCTCCCGCAATCTCACCCGGGTCACCCTGGAGCTGGGCGGCAAGTCCGCCGCCGTGATCCTTCCCGACGCCGATCTGGACACCGCCGTCGCGGGCATCGTCCCCTTCGCCTGGATGATCAA
The DNA here is from genome assembly GCF_042891445.1 of Streptomyces sp. NPDC001890. Taxonomy (NCBI): domain Bacteria; kingdom Bacillati; phylum Actinomycetota; class Actinomycetes; order Kitasatosporales; family Streptomycetaceae; genus Streptomyces; species Streptomyces sp. NPDC001890. The sequence continues at coordinate 698,112 of NZ_JBIATE010000001.1, forward strand.
CGGCCAGGCGTGCGTGGCCCAGACCCGCATCCTCGTACCGCGCTCCCGCTACGACGAGACGGCCGAGGCGTTCGCCGCCGCGGCGGGTGCGCTGAAGGTCGGCGATCCGCTCGACCCGGCCACCGAACTCGGCCCGCTGGTCGCGCGGCGCCAGCAGGAACGCTCGCTGGACTACATCAGGATCGGGCAGGACGAGGGCGCCAAGATCCTTACCGGTGGCGGCCGTCCGGCGTCCCAGGAGCGGGGCTGGTACGTCGAGCCGACCCTCTTCGGTGACGTGGACAACTCCATGCGCATCGCCCGCGAGGAGATCTTCGGCCCCGTCATCTGCCTGCTGCCGTACGGCGACGAGGACGAGGCCGTACGGATCGCCAACGACTCCGACTACGGCCTCAGCGGCAGCGTCTGGACCGCCGACACCGAACGCGGCATCGACATCGCCCGCCGGGTCAGGACGGGCACGTACAGCGTGAACACCTTCAGCCTCGACATGCTCGGCCCGTTCGGCGGGTACAAGAACTCCGGCCTGGGCCGGGAGTTCGGCCCCGAGGGGTACGGCGAGTACTTCGAGCACAAGATGATCCACCTGCCGGCCGGATACGAGGGGGAGTAATGGGGGACCGCTGGGCCGTCGAGGTCGACCGGAGCATCTGCATCGGCTCCGGGATGTGCCTGAACCACGCGCCGGGCCGGTTCGCGCTGGACACCGCCCGGCAGTCGCACCCGTCGGACCCGGAGACCGACGCCGACGAGAAGGTCCTCGTGGCCGCCGAGGGGTGCCCGGTCGAAGCGATCACGATCACGCTGATCGGGACGGGGGAGGTCGTCTTTCCGCCGGAGGACTGAGGGCGGTCCGGCAGGTCAATTGTCGAGGACGGACGAAATCTGATCGTCATCCAGGCGCTTGATAGCGATCTCGCAGCCTTTCTGTACCTTCGGTGAGCGGCAGGCAGGGATGGTGTCCCTGCCTGCCGCTCATGTCGTTGCGCCGTGCTCGTGCCGTGAGAGCCGGCATTCCATGGTGACGTTTTCCCGGTCGGAATGCCTGAGTGCGCGGTACGGGAAGGCGTGCGGCCGCGACTTCCCTGTTCCGTCAAACGATCGGTCAAGCAACAGGTACGAAACATTCAACCTCTGACCAAAGATCCCTCGGACGCGGGGCCGGAACACCCCGCCGGGCGCCCCGCGGGCGCGCCCCTCATCTGCGGACATGCCTGACCGTGTTCGTGCCGTCACATGGGGATGCGCCAACTGGGCGCCGCTGTCGTGCTGTTGCCGGGCGTACCGTCTCAACAGATTGTTGATCAAGATCCCGATCCCCCGGGGTGCCGGAGGGGTACGGGTCGATTCGCCATGTCCTCGAAGGAGATGACATGCCCGCAGCGGAGCAGGCGGCGCAGGGAGAACGGGCGGCGCCGGGACCGGACTGGGGTTCCCTCCGCGCCGGACTGGTGCAACTGCGCGGCGTCGCCCAGGTGGCACTCGTCTCCAGTCCCTGGTCCGGGCTGCTGTTCACCCTCGCGCTGTTCACCGGCGGGTGGCGTATCGGGGTGTACGGCCTGCTCGGCGCCGCCTCGTCCGCCGGGGCGGCGGTCCTGCTGGGTGCCGACCGGCAGGGGGTGAGCAAGGGGCTCCAGGGCTACTGCGGCTGCCTGACCGGCATCGCCCTCGTCGTACGGCTCGGTGCCTCCTGGCAGACCGCGGTGCTGGCCGTGCTCGGCGCGGCCGTCTGCTCGGTGCCGGCCGCCGCCGCGGGGCGGCTCCTCGCCCCGCTCGGGCTGCCGGTCCTGACGGCCCCCTACTGCCTGGTCGTCGGAGCGCTGACGATGGCGTTGCCCGGCGCCCCGGTCACCGCGGGCGTGGCCGACCGGGTTGCGGGGTTCACCGAGCTGACGGCCGCCGAGGTCTGGCGCGCGTTCTGCAACAACATCGGCCAGATCTTCTTCCTGGACAACTGGTACGCGGGTCTGATCCTGCTCGCCGGGCTCCTCGTCGCCTCCCGGACCGCGGCCCTCGCGGCGGTCGGCGGCAGCGTCCTCGCGCTGCTCACCGCCTGCGCGGCGGGGCTGCCCGCGGACAGGATCACCGAGGGGCTGTACGGCTACAACGCGGTGCTCTGCGCGATCGCGCTGGCCGCCACCTTCCTGACCCCCACCCCGTGGACCGCCGGGTACGCCGCGCTCGCCGCCGTGGCCTCGGTCCCCTTCAGTGCCGCCTGGGAAGCCTTCGCCCAGCCGTCCGGCACCACCCCCTTCACCTGGCCGTTCACCGTGACGACCTGGCTCTTCCTGGCAGCCGCTCCGGCTCTGGACCGGCCCGGGTTCCCCTTCGGGAAACGCCTTCGAGGAAACTCCTTCGAGAAAGCTGACGTGACGCCATGAACCTCGCACCGCGGGAAATCGACAAACTCCACGTCTACGTGGTCGCGGACCTGGCCCGCCGCCGCAGGGACCGGGGAACCAAGCTCAACTACAGCGAAGCCGCCGCCCTGATCACCGAGGCCGTCCTGGAGGCCGCGCGCGACGGCCACACCGTCGCCGAATGCATGGAGCTGGGCCGCAAGGTCGTCTCGGGCGACGACGTGATGCCCGGCGTACGGGAGATGCTCACCGTCCTCCAGGTCGAGACGGCCTTCGTCGACGGGACGAAGCTGGTCACCTGCCACGACCCGATCAGCGTCGGCGCCTGAGACCCACCGGACACGGAGGAGAGACACATGTCGGGCGGAGCCCACTACCTCTACGGGGACGAACCCGTGGAGATCAACGCCGGCCGTGCCAGGACCAGGCTCACCGTCGCCAACACCGGTGACCGGGCCGTCCAGATCGGTTCCCACTACCACTTCTTCGAGATCAACCGCGCCCTGCGCTTCGACCGCGAGGCCGCCTACGGCATGCGCCTGGACATCCCCTCCGGGACCGCCGTGCGCTTCGAGCCCGGCGACACCCGCGAGGTGGAGCTGTGCGCCTTCGGCGGCACCGGCCGGCTCAACGGTTTCGCCGCACTCGTCAACGGCGGCCTGTCGGCCCCGGACACGCGGCGCGACGCGCTCCGCCGCGCCGCGGAACTCGGCTTCGTACAGCCCGGGTCCGGAACCGAGAAGAACGACGAAGAGGAGCGGAACTGATGGCGATCATCCCGCGCAAGCAGTACACGGACCTGTTCGGTCCCACCGTGGGCGACCGGTTCCACCTGGCCGACACCAATCTGATCGTCGAGGTCGAGTACGACCACAACGCCGGTTCCTACGGGGAAGAGGCCGTCTACGGGGGCGGCAAGGCCATCCGGGACGGCATGGCCCAGGATCCCTCCGCGCTGAACCGCGAGGGCGCCCTGGACCTCGTCATCACCAACGTCGTGGTCCTCGACCCGGTCCTCGGCGTGGTCAAGGGTGACATCGGGGTCCGCGGCGGCCTGATCGTCGGCGTCGGCAAGGCGGGGAACCCGCATCTGCAGAACGGTGTCGACCCCAAGCTCGTCATCGGCCCCGGCACCGAGGTGATCTCCGGCGAGCACCTCATCGCCACCGCCGGGGGCGTCGACACGCACATCCACTTCATCGCGCCCCAGCAGGCCCAGGAGGGCCTGTCCAACGGCATCACCACCTTCTTCGGCGGCGGCACCGGACCCACCGACGGAACCAACGGCACCACCTGCACCCCCGGCCCCTGGAACATCCACCGGATGCTGGAGGCCGTGGAGGACCTGCCGGTCAACGTGGGACTGCTCGGCAAGGGCAACGGCAGCCTGCCCGAGGCGCTGCGGGAGCAGGTCGAGGCGGGAGCGGCCGGGCTCAAGGTGCACGAGGACTGGGGCGCCACCCCCGCCGCGATCGACACCGCGCTGCGGGTCGCCGACGAGCACGACGTACAGATGGCCATCCACACCGACACCCTCAACGAGGGCGGCTTCTACGAGGACACCCTCTCCGCGATCGACGGCCGGACCATCCACACCTTCCACACCGAGGGCGCGGGCGGCGGCCACGCCCCCGACATCATCCGGGTGTCGGGCGAGGCCAACGTACTGCCGGCCTCCACCAACCCGACCCTTCCGTACACGGTCAACGCGGTGGACGAGCTGCTGGACATGGTGATGGTCTGCCACCACCTGTCCCGTGACATCCCCGAGGACGTCTCGTTCGCCGACAGCCGGGTGCGGGCCGAGACGATCGCGGCCGAGACCGTGCTGCACGACCTCGGGGTCATCAGCATCTTCTCCTCCGACTCCCAGGCCATGGGCCGGGTCGGCGAGTCCTTCCTGCGCGCCTTCCAGACGGCACACCACTGCAAGGAGATGCGCGGCCCGCTGGCCGAGGACAGCTCCCGCAACGACAACGCGCGGGTCCTGCGCTACCTGGCCAAGCTGACGATCAACCCCGCGACGGCGGTCGGCGCCGCGGACGTGATCGGTTCCCTGGAGCCCGGCAAGCTCGCCGACATCGTGCTCTGGCCGATCCACTCCTTCGCCGCCAAGCCCAGGCTGATCATCAAGGGCGGCATGGTCAACTGGGCCCTGATAGGCGACCCGAACGCCTCGCTGCCGACGCCCCAACCGGTGTACTACCGGCCGATGTTCGGCACCCACGGCCGGGCGAAGCAACGCACCTCGGTGACGTTCATGTCGCAGGCGTCCATCGCCGCCGGGGTCCCCGAGGAGCTGGGGCTGCGACGGCGGATCGAGCCCGTGCGGCGCTGCCGGACCATCGGCAAGCAGCACATGGTGCGCAACGACGCGCTGCCACGCATCGAGGTGGACCCGGAGACGTACAAGGTCACCGTGGACGGCGAGCCCGCCACCATCGAACCGGCCGAGCGGCTGCCGCTCAATCACCTCTTCTACATCGTCTGACGACCGCATCGCCCGACGACTACATCGTCTGACGACCGCATCGCCCGACGACCGCATCGCCTCACGACCGCCCGAACGGAGATCCCGGTGTGAACGACCCGATCCCGATCCCGGCCCTGCTGACCGGACTCCAGCTCACCGACTCGGCCTTTCCCAGCGGCTACTACACCCTCTCCCACGGCCTGGAGGGCTTTCAGCAGGCCCGCGCGATCACCCCGTCCGGCCTGCCGGCGCTCCTGCACGACCTGCTGCGCCACAGCGTGGGCCCGGCCGACGCCACCGCCCTCGCGCTCGCCCACCGTGCGGTCACCGCCGACGACTGGGAGGAGGTGGTGGCCGTGGAGCAGCGGCTGCACGCCACCAAACTGGGCCGCGAGGCCCGGCAGGCCGCCGTCCGCACCGGACGGCAGCTGCTGGACCTGGCCGGCGAGGTGTACGGCACCGCGCCTGTCGAGCGGTACCGGGATCTCTACCGGGACGGTTCCGTACGCGGCTGCCAGCCGGTCGTCGCCGCCGTCGTCCACGCGGGCAACGGGCTGCCCGTCCGCCAGGCGGTCACCTGTGAGCTGTTCGCCTTCGCGGCCAGTTTCGTGGGGGCCGCCCTGCGGCTGCGGCTGACCGACCACCGCCGGGCGCAGGTCGTACTGCACGGCGCCGCCGCGGTGATCGAGGAGACCGCCGAAGCGGCCCTGGGACGGGAACCGGCCGACATCGGGGGCTGCGTCCCGGTGGCGGACGTCATGGCCGGCCGCCACGAGCGCGCCGAGGCACGCCTGTTCGCCAGCTGAGGGCTGTCCCGCGGGGCACCCCTCCACACCCTTTCACCCCTCCACATCCTTCCCCCCGCACCCACACCACCCCATCCCCACCAGGACAGGAACACCATGCACGACCCCATGCAGGCCAGGCAGCACCACGGCCACGGCCACGACCACGACCACGACCACGGCCACGACGAGCTCATGCGGCGGCCGAAGGACGGCGTGCTGCGCGTCGGGATCGCCGGACCGGTCGGCTCCGGCAAGACCGCCCTGATCGAAGCGCTCGTCCCGGTGCTGATCGAGCGCGGCCGGACCCCCGCCGTCATCACCAACGACATCTTCACCACCGAGGACGCCGCGCATGTGCGCCGCACCCTCGCCGGGATCCTCGACGCCGACCGGATCGTCGGTGTGGAGACCGGGGCCTGTCCGCACACCGCCGTCCGGGACGACCCGACGATGAACCAGGCCGCCGCCGACGAACTCCTGGAGCGATTCCCCGAGGTGGACACCCTGCTCTTCGAGAGCGGCGGGGACAACCTGACCCTCACCTTCAGCCCGGCGCTGGTCGACCTGTTCCTGTTCGTGCTGGACACCGCCGAGGGCGACAAGATGCCGCGCAAGCGCGGACCGGGCATCACCGAGTGCGAACTGCTCGTCATCAACAAGGTGGACATCGCGCCCTACGTACGGTGCGATCTCGGCGTCATGGAGGCGGACGCGCACCACGTCCGGGACGGCCGGCCGGTGGTGCTGACCAATGCGCTCACCGGGGAGGGCCTCGGCACCATCGCCGACTTCCTGCTGTCTCACGAAGCCGCTCGTGAAGCCGCGCAGGAGACGGCCTCCGCGTGACCGGGGCGCCCGCGCGGCTGGACCCCGCGCACTACGAACCCCGGCGGGTACCGGCCCCGATGCTCGGGCTCACCGGCACCCCGGACACCCTGGCCGCCGGGCGCCCCGGCAAGGTCGGCCTGCTCGAACTGGGCTACGCCCGGGTGGGCGGGCGGACCGAACTCGTCGACCGGTACCAGAAGTCACCGCTCCAGATCATGCGCCCGCTGTACATCGACCCGCTGCGGCCCGACCTTCCGGTGACCTATCTGATGTCGACCGGCGGCGGCATCATCCAGGCCGACCGCAACCGGATCGACATCGGCTGCGGTCCCGGCACCTCGGTCCACCTGACCACCCAGGCGGCGACCAAGGTGCACCGGATGGAGTTCGACCACGCGACCCAGGTCGTCAACCTGACGGCGGAGGAGGGGAGTTACGTCGAGTACCTGCCGGACTCCCTCATCCCCTACCGGGACGCCCGCTTCTACCAGCACACCCGGGTGACCGTCGATCCGGCCGCCACCGTGCTGCTGGGCGAGACGATCGCGGCCGGGCGGCTGGCCCGCGGCGAACGGCACGCCTACCGCATGCTCTTCAGCGATCTGGAGATCCGGCGCCCCGACGGGACGCTCCTGGCCGTGGACACCGTCCGCCTCGATCCGCGGGGGCCGGGCGGGGTCACCGGACGCGCCGTCTTCGCCGGCCACGACCTGATGGCCACGTTGTACGCGGTCACCCCGCTCGCCTCCGCCGCCGATGTCGCCGACGCCCTCCACGAGGCGCTCGCACCGACCGGTCAGGTCTTCGGGGCGAGCACCCTGCCCGACGACTGCGGGGCGTGGGTCCGGGTCGTCGGCAGTGACCCGCCCGCCCTCACCCGTGCGATGCGTACCGCGTGGGACGCCCTGCGACGGTTGCTCATCGGCGTCCCGGCCCCGGACCTGCGCAAGACCTGACCGTGCGGGATCCGACCGCGCCGGCCCGGGACCGGGCGTCCCTCAGGCGGTGCACCCGGTGTCCGCGATCACGAAGTGTCCCGGCGGTGACTCCCGCAGGGTGTGGGTGACGAAGACGTTGTACAGGCCCATGTTCTGGTCCGAGCCGTTGGCGTACACGAGACCGCCGCTGGTGTGCGCCCGGCCCGCCGTCACGTGCGCGTAGTTGGTCGCGGTGAAGCAACGCGCCGGGGCGGCGCCGGTCGTGGTCGCCGTCACCTGGGGCGAGGTGGTGCCGGGGGTGCCCGATCCGTCGACGGCCGCCACCGTGTAGCGGTACGCCGTGCCGGCGGTGAGACCCGGGTCCGTGTACGAGGGGGAGGCGGTGGTGGCGACCTTCGCGCCGTCGCGGTGCACCGCGTACGAGTCCGCGCCCGCCACCGCGTCCCAGGCCAGCGAGACGCTGTCCGCCGTGACGCCGGTGACCCGCAGGCCGGACGGGGCGGGCAGCTGCTCCCCGCCGCCGGGAACGCCCTGGTCCAGGCCCCAGAAGACGCCGGTGTGGTACGTCGAGCAGATGGCGTTCAGGAAGTACGCCGCAGTCGCCCCGCACTGCTCGGTGCCCGAGCCGGGGCTCACGGCCAGACCGTGGCCCATGCCGGAGACGGAGTACGTCACCACCGCGGGATTGCCCGAGGCGTCGTCGTACACGCTGCGCGTGGTGCTGCCGGGGAGGGTGTCGGTGGCCGAGGGGGTCTGGCCGATGCCCCAGACGTCCGTCCACTGGTCGCGCAGGGCCGTGGCGTTGGCGGGGTACACGGTGTAGTCGGCGGTGCCCTGCCAGATCGCCACCCGGGGCCAGGGCCCCGCGTACCCGGGGTGGGCGCCGCGCACCTTGTCGCCCCACTGCGCGGGCGTCAGCTTCTGCGGCCCGGTCTGGCAGCCGGACGCGCCCGCCTGGCTCGTCGCGCACTGGGCGGGCAGGCCCGAGGCCACGGAGCCGCCCGCGAACACGTCCGGATAGGCGGCCAGCAGGTCGGCCGTCATGCCGCCGCCCGCCGAGAGGCCGGTGACGTACACCCGGCGGCCGTCCGAGCCGTACTGCTGCTTCGCGTACTCCACCATCTGCACGACCGAGGCGGCCTCGCCCCGGCCCCTGCTGTCCTCGGCCGGATCGAACCAGCCGAAGCAGGACAGCGCGTTGTTGGCGGCCGAGGTCTGCGGGAAGACCACGGCGAAGCCCCACAGGTCGGCGTACTTCGGCCAGCCCGAGGAGGCGTAGTAGTCGTTCGCGGTCTGCGTGCAGCCGTGCAGCGCGACGACCAGCGGCGCGTTCGCGGGCAGTCCGGCCGGGGCGTACTCGTACATCTGGAGGTTGCCGGGATTCGAACCGAAGCCGGTGACCTGGTGCAGACCGCCGGCGGCCGCGGTCGCAGCCGGTTGCGCGGCCGTCGCCTCCGCCGTCGCCGTCGCCGTGCTCAGTGTCGCCGCGACGAGGGCGAGAGCGGCGGTGGAGGCGACGCGCCGGAGCAGGCGTCGCAGGGTCGATGGGCGCACGGGTGCCTCCCTGTGGGGGGTGTTCCGGCTCCTGGGTGGGGAACCGCGGTGCGGACGCTAGGGGGCGGGGGAGCCCGCGCCCATGGGCCCGGCGGACAACTCCCCGCCCCCGGCTGTGTGCGGCGCCGCCGTTGCGTCCCCGGAGCCGCAGCCGCGGCGCCCGAGGTCCGTCCGGCAACACCGGCGGCACACGGCGGCACACCGGCGGCCCGCCGCCGGACCGCCCCATGTGCGCAGCCACCATGCCGGGGTACGACGGTGTGTGCACCGACCCCGTGTGACGGGGGCCCCGGCCTCCTTACGGTGACGGCCATGGAGACTCCTCAGCGCCCGGCTCCCGGGCCCGCCCCGCTCACCGCCCCGCCCTCCGCGAACCCGCTGCTCGCCGGGCGCACCGCTCTGGTGACCGGCGCCGCGAGCGGCATCGGGCGGGCCTGCGCACAGGCCCTGGCGGCGTCCGGCGCCCATGTGCACGTGGTGGACAAGGCCGACGAGGCGGCGAAGAGCCTGGCGGAGGCGATCGGCGGGACGGCGTGGGTGGTCGACCTCGCCGTCCCCGACGCGGTGGACACCCTGCCCGCCGACGCGGACATCGTGGTCAACAACGCCGGGCTCCAGCACGTCGCGCCCGTCCATGAATTTCCGCCGGACCGCTTCGCGCTGATCCAGCGCGTCATGGTGGAGACCCCGTTCCGCATCTTGCGCCGGACCCTGCCGGGCATGTACGAACGCGGCTGGGGGCGCGTGGTCAACATCTCGTCGGTGCACGGACTGCGGGCCAGCCCCTACAAGTCGGCCTATGTGACGGCCAAACACGCACTGGAGGGACTGAGCAAGGTGGTCGCGCTCGAAGCGGCGGAGCACGGGGTGACGAGCAACTGCGTCTGCCCCGGGTACGTACGCACCCCGCTGGTCGAGAACCAGATCGCCGACCAGGCCCGTACGCACGGCATCTCCGAGGAGGAGGTGGTGGGCCGGGTCATGCTGGAACGCAGCGCCATCAAACGGCTGATCGACCCCGCCGACGTCGCCGAGGCCGTGCTGTGGCTCTGCGGGCCGCGCACCGGGCACATCACCGGAACCTCGCTCTCCATGGACGGCGGCTGGACCGCCAACTGACCTCCCGGGGCGGCGGCCGGACCCCCGGGCCGGCGCCCGGACCGACAACCGCCCCCCGCCCCCTACGAATCCCGGCCGCCCATGTCTGAACCGTCCGCCTCCACCTCCGCCACCACCTCCGCCGCGCCCCATCTGCGACGCCTGCTCGACCTCCTGGCCGACGGCGCCCCCGCCGAGGCGCTGGGCGCCGTCTCCTCGCAGGCGCGGGCCGCCGGGGTGCCCGCCGGCGACCTGGCGGAGGTGGAGCGGGCCACCGCCACCGCGCTGCGGATCAGGGGCGCCCTGCGCCAGCACCGCCGCCGCGAGCTCCAGCTCACCGCGCTCTTCGACACGGCGGGCGACCTGGCCGCCTCCCGCGACCTCGACGACGTGCTCAAGGCGATCGTCCGCCGGGCCAGGATGCTGCTCGGCACGGACACCGCCTATCTCACCCTCCCCGACGAGGAGGCGGGCGACACCTACATGCGGGTCACCGACGGATCGGTGTCGGTGGTCTTCCAGCGGCTGCGGCTGGAGCTCGGCCACGGGCTGGGCGGCCTGGTGGCGCAGACCGCACGGCCGTACGCGACCCCCGACTACCGCACCGACGACCGCTTCCACCACACCCGCAACATCAACGCCGGGGTACTGGACGAAGGGCTCGTCGCCATCCTGGGCGTGCCGCTCCTCCTCGGCTCCAGCCGCGGCGGCACCGGAAAGGTCATCGGCGTCCTCTTCGCCGCCGACCGGTCGCCCCGCGTCTTCAGCCCCGACGAGGTCGCCCTGCTCTGCTCGCTCGCCGCCCATGCCGCGATCGCCATCGACACCGCCCGCGCCCTCGCCGACACCCGGTCCGCACTGGACGAACTGGCGGGCGCGAACGCCGAGCTGGCCGAGGCCAACGCGGCGGTACGGGCACACTCGGCGGCCATGCTGCGGGCCGAGGAGTCCCACGACCGGCTGACCGACCTGGTGCTGCGCGGCCGGGACGTCAAGGACGTCGCGACGGCGGTCGCGGGGCTGCTGGACTCCCCGCTGACCATCCACGACCCCGGCGGCCGGCCCCTGGCGGCGGTCCGGCCCGACGGCGCGGACCTCGCCGCCGACGGCATGGACGCCGGATGGCTGGCCGAGACCGCCGAGGAGTCCCGTACCGGCGCCCGCGCCGTGCACCGCGACGGCCGGTGGATCTGCGCGGTCCTCGCCGGGCAGGAACTCCTGGCCGGTCTCGTCCTGCACCGGCGCGGACAGCTCGACGACTCCGACCGACGGCTGTTCGAGCGGGCCGCGGTGGTCACCGGACTGCTCCTGCTGCTGCGCCGCACCGTCGCCGAGACCGAGAACCGGATACGCGGCGAGCTGGTCTCCGACCTGCTGACCGACGCGGACCGCGACCCGGCCGGACTCACCGAACGCGGCCGGCGCCTGGGCATCGACCTCGACCGCCCGCATCTGCTGCTGGTGGCCGAGGGCGGGGCCCGGGAGCGACTGGCCCCCGCCGCGATGCGCTATCTGTTCGGCGGCGGCATCCACGGGGTGAGTGCGGAGCACGCCGGGGCCGTGGTGCTGCTGGTGGCGGCCGGTGACCCCGGACCGGCCGCGGGCGACGCGGCCCGCGCGGCGGCGGCCCAGCTCGGCCGGCTCGCCCAGACCCCCGTCACCGTCGCCGCCGCCGGCCCGGCGAGCGGTGCCCGGGAACTGGCCGCCGCGTACGGGGAGGCCGCCCGCTGCCTGCGCGCGATGCGGGTCCTCGGGCGCACGGGCGAAGGGGCCTGCGTCGAGGAACTCGGCTTCCTGGGCGTGGTGCTGGGCAACGCGCAGGACGTCGACGGCTTCGTCGCCGCGACGCTCGGCCCGCTGCTGGAGTACGACGCACAGCGCGGCACCCACCTGGTGCGCACCCTCGGTGCCTACTTCGGCTCGGGCGGCAGCCTCGTCCGCGCCAAGGACGAACTCCACGTGCACGTCAACACGGTGGTGCAGCGGCTGGACCGGGTGCAGGTGCTGCTGGGCCGCGACTGGAACGAGCCGGGGCGCGCCCTTGAGCTGCAACTCGCCCTGCGGCTGCACCTGCTGGCGGGCGGCGGCCGGGACCGGTAGCCCCCGGCCCCGCCGCCCCCTCGGGCCCCGCCCCTCTCAGACTTCCGACAGGTCCACGAGCCGGCGGGCGATCTCCTTGCCGCCCGCGTCCCCCGTCAGCACCGTGTAGTGGTTGACGCCCCGGACCGCCACCGGCGTCACCCGTGTCCCCCCGAGCTCCGCCGCCGCCAGCCGGGTCTCGTCGTACAGCCCCTGCTCCTCGTCCATCAGCCCGCGCTGCGCCCACAGCAGCGTCGCCCGGACGGGCAGCTTCCGGACCGCCGACAGCACCTCCTCGTCGAAGAGGTTGATGCCGTCCGTGCGCACCGCCTCGATCCGGCAGGTGGAGCGCAGGGCCGGCTCGTCCCCGGTCAGGTCGCGCTGGATGTACGCGTCCACCTCGTCCGACCAGGCATCCGCGAACGCGGGGTGCGCCTGCCAGAACGAGCGGTACGCGGCCCGGTCGGGAAAGGTCATCGACAGCCGGTCCATCGCCGGGCCGATCACGGCGGTCATCAGCTCGTCCGGGGACAGGTGCGTGGGGGCGGGGAAGCCGATGCCGCCGTCGACCAGCAGCAGCGGCCCGAACCGCTCCGGGTGCCGTACGGCGGCCAGCGCCGCCACGAACGCGCCCATCGAATGGCCCGCCAGCACCACCCGGCCCGTGCCCAGCGCCGCGGCCACCGCGGCCGCGTCGTCGGCGTGCGTGGCGATCCCGTACGGACCGGGCAGCGCCGAACTCCCGGCCCGGCCGCGCAGATCCGGCGCGACCAGCGTGACCCGGCCGTCCAGCAGCCTCGCCACCGGCCCCCAGGACAGTGCGTTGGCCGTGATGCCGTGCAGGGCGACGACGACCGGGGCGCCGGGTTCCCGGGCCGGCCACCGCAGCACCGCCAACTCGCCCCCGGTCACGGGGACTCGTACCTCTTCGTGAGTGATCACGGGCGTCCGTTCTCCTTCCGGTACTTGCTGTCCGTGGATGTTCCGGTGCCGGCGGGCGCGCGGCGTGCCGCGGCCAGCCGGGACGGCAGCCTGGCCAGGCCGCCGGGCAGCAGGTGTACCACGGCGACGAACAGCACACCGAGCAGGAACAGCGGCTGGGAGAGCGGCACCCGCAGCACCGCGGGCAGTTCGGCGACCGCGCCCGAGCCGGCCAGATCACCGAGCCGGTGATCGGCCCAGGTGTAGAGGATGCCGCCGGCCATCGGCCCCCACCGGGTGCCGGACCCGCCCAGCACCACCATCACCAGCAGCGACAGGGTGAAGTCGGAGGTGGTGGTCTGCGGGGTCGAGCCGCCGGTGAGCAGCAGGTGCACCAGACCGCCGAGCGCGGCCAGCGCGCCCGCCAGGACGAAGGCGGTCAGCTTGAACCCGTACGGCTTCAGCCCCAGCACCTCCACCCGGCGCTCGTTCTCCTTGATGCCCTCCCAGACGCGCCCGGTGGGGGAGTTGACCGCCCGGTGGACGACGGCGAGCGTCAGGACGAGGTAGGCGAGGGCCAGCCAGTAGAGGTTCGCGGTGTTCTCGATGCCCACCAGCCCGGACGGCAGCAGGTCGGCGGGGGCGGCCCGGCCCTCCTCGCCGCCGGTCAGACCGCCCGGGTTGCGGGAGACCAGGATCGACCCGGCCTGGGCGAACGCCAGCGTCACCATGGAGAAGCCGATGCCGGTGACCCGCAGGCTCACCGACCCCAGCACCAGCGCGAGTACGATCCCGCAGCCGACGCCGAGCAGGGCGGACACGGCGAACGGGAGGCCCGCCTCCAGCAGGAACGTGTTCGTGGCGTAGCTGCCCGCCGCGAAGTACAGCGCGTGCCCGAAGGAGAGCAGCCCGGTCCGGCCGAGCAGCAGGTCGTAACCGGTCGCCAGCGCGCCGAACAGCAGGCAGGTGGCGAGGAGCTGGAGACTTCCCGGGCTGCCCAGCGGGCCGTCCAGCAGCCCCGGCAGCGGCAGCGCGCTGAACGGGGCGAGAGCCAGGACCAGCAGCGCGGCGGCGGGCCACCAGCGGCGCAGCAGCCGGACGGTGCTTCCCGGGGCCCGTGCGGCCGGGTGCTCCCCGCCGGTGCGGTGGTGATGTGTCTCGGTGGCGGTGCTCACGCGAGCCTCCCGGTCAGTCCGCGCGGCCGGACGAGCAGCAGCGCGGCGAGCAGGACGACGACGGCCAGGTCGCCGAGGCCCGCTGCGGTGTAGTAGTTGGCGAACTGCTGGACCAGGCCGATGACGACGGACGCCACGGCGGCTCCGCTCACCGACCCCATGCCCCCGGTGACCACCACGACGAACGCGAAGATCAGCAGCGAGGTGCCCTGGCGCGGGTCGACCGAGCCGAAGTACAGGCCGCCGAGCGCCCCGCCGAGCGCGGCCACGCAGCCGCCGATCGCGAAGACGAGCGTGAACGCCTTCCGTACGTCGATGCCGAGCGCGGTGACCATCGCCCGGTCCTCGACCCCGGCCCGTACGACCAGACCGTGCCGGGTACGGCCCAGGAAGAGCCGCAGCGCCACGAGCACGACGAGGGCCGCCGCGACCAGGACCAGCCGGTTGACCGGCACCTGGGCGCCGAACAGGCCGAAGGTGCCGGACAGCGCCTTCGGGCCCGGGAAGGTACGGGCGTCCGAACCCCAGATGCCCGACAGCAGCGCCGGGACGGCGAGCCCCACCCCGACGGTGGCGAGCACCTGCTCGCGCGGCCGGGTGTAGAGCGGGCGGACGACGGCGAGTTCCAGCAGCACGGCGGCCGCGGTGCCCACCGCCGTACCGAACAGGACCGCTAGGACGAAGCCCGCCCCGTCCGGACCGGCGCCGGGCAGCTGACCCGAGGCCGCCCACCAGGTGCCGTACGCGCCGATGGAGAGCAGCGCCCCGTGCGCGAAGTTGAGCACGTCCATCAGGCCGAAGATCAGCGAGAGTCCCGACGCGATCAGGAAATAGAGGGCTCCCAGACCGAGTCCGGTCATGGTGAGAAGAACGATGGTGGACATCAGGAATCCGCCTCCACGGAAGGTGCTCGGCCGGCCGGGCCGTGTCCGACGCCCAGCAGCCGCCGCGCCGTCTCCGCGTCGCCCAGCAGCTCGGCGGCCGGTCCCTGGTGGGCCGTCCGGCCGTCGGCGAGCACCGCGCAGTGCTCGGCCAGGCGCCGCACGACGGCGAGGTTCTGCTCCACGAGCAGCACCGGCACCGCCTCGGCGGCCCGTTCCAGCACCTGGGCGACCTCGGTGACCACCTTGGGCGCCAGGCCCTTGGTGGGTTCGTCGGCGATGATCAGCCGGTTGCCGTTGAGCAGGGTGCGGCCGATCGCCACCATCTGCTGCTGCCCGCCGGACAGTGTCCCCGCCAACTGCCGCTCCCGGCTCTTCAGTTCGGGGAACAGCTCATGGACGAGTCCGTACGCGGGTCCGTCCGCGCCGCGCCGCTCGGCCAGCCGCAGGTTCTCCGCGACGGTCAGCCCGGCGAAGACGCCCCGGTCCTCGGGGGCGTAACCGATGCCGAGGCGCACCACGGTGTGGGTGGGCATCGCCACGGTCTCCGCGCCGTCCAGCCGCACGCTGCCGGTGCGCGGGACGAGACCGAGGACGCCGCGCACGGTCGTGGTCTTCCCGGCACCGTTGCGGCCGAGCAGCGCGGTCACGCCGTGCCGGGCCACGTCCAGGTCGACGCCGTGCAGGATGTGCCGCCCGCCGATCAGGACCCGCAGGTCCCGTACGGCGAGCAGGGGTCCGGTGGTCACAGCCCCTCCCCGAGATAGGCCTGCTGGACGGTCGGGTCGGCGGTCACTGCCTCGGGGGTGTCCAGCGCCAGCAGCTTTCCGTGATGCATCACGGCGAGCCGGTCGGCCAGCCCCAGCAGGACGTCCATGTGGTGCTCGACCATCAGGACGGTGCGGCCCTCGTCGCGGTGCAGGGTGCGGATGAGTTCGGTCAGCGCGGGGACCTCCTCCGCGCTGACCCCGGCCATCGGCTCGTCGAGCAGCATGAGACGCGGCTCGCCCACCAGCAGCACCGCGAGCTCCAGCTTCCGCTTCTCGCCGTGCGACAGCTCGGACGCCGTCGCCCGTGCCCGGTGGCCCAGGCCGGTGCGCTCCAGTACGCCGTCGACCTCGGCCGTGTACCGGGAGGCCCGCCGCCACAGCCGGTAGGAGCCGCCCCGGGCCGCCTGGGCGGCCAGCCGGACGTGGTCGGCCACGCTCATCGCCGGCCAGAGGCTGGACGTCTGGAAGGTGCGCCCGATGCCGCGCCGCGCCCGTGCGTGCGCGGGGTCGGCCGTCATGTCGGTGCCGTCCAGCGCGATGGTGCCGGAGGTGGCCGTGGTCAGCCCGCTGATCAGGTTGAACAGGGAGGTCTTGCCCGCCCCGTTGGGGCCGATGAAGGCCAGGAACTCGCCCTCGTGGACGCCGAGCGTGACGTCCTCGACGATCGTCGCCCCGCCGACGCCCCAGCCGAGCCCGGTCAGCTGGAGCACCGGGGCGGTGTTCCGCGCCCCGGCCGTGCGCCGTGCGGTGGTGTCCGATGCGGCCACCGGTCAGCCCGCCGAGGGCTTCGCGGGCGGTGCCACCTCGTCCATCGGCGCGGTGCTCACCAGCTCCGGCCGGGCGTCGGCGCCCTTCCCGTTGAGCTTCGCGACGAACATCGGCTGCACCAGGGCGTGGTCCTCGGCCCGGATCCGCTCCTTGCCCTTCACCCCGTCGAAGCTCCAGCCCTCCAGGGCCTTCACCATGGCGGCGGTGTCGGTGGCGCCGCCCTCCTCGATCGCGCGCACCACCATCTGCGCGGCGGTGAAGCCGTCGGGGGTGAACAGGTCCGGGGTGCCGCCGGCCTTCCCGACCGAGTCGATCATGGATTTCTCCACGGCGTTGCCGCCGCCCGCGCCGGGGAAGTAGTGCGCCAGGAACGACACCTTGGAACCGGCGTCGCCGAAGACCGGGTACGAGGCCGTTCCGGCCAGGCCCGTGACGACCTTGCCCGCCTCCAGCACGCCCTGCTGGTCCAGCGCGGTCCACAGCGCGGGCGCGGTGGAGCCGGCCCAGGCGACGAAGACCAGATCGGGCCCACCCGCCTTGACCTGCCGGGCGAACGGGGTCAGGTCGGTGGCGCTGGGCGGAGCCAGTACGGAGCCGACCTTCGCGCCCTTGGCACCGAGGACGGCCTTCACCGCGGCGACGTTGGCCTGGCCGAACGTGGAGTCCTGGGCCAGCACCGTGACCTTCTTGCCCCTGGCCTCGCCGAGCATCGTCCCGGCGGTGAGGATGTCCTGGTAGGACTGCCGGCCCGAGCGGAAGGTGTACTCGTTGATGCCGGTCACGGCGTCGGTGGCGGCCGGGCCGCTGATGTACAGCACCTTGTTCTGGGCGGCGAGCGGCGCCATCTGGAGCGCCACGCCGGAATCGGTGGTGCCGGCCAGCACCTTGTAGCCCTTGCCGATCAGGTTCTTGGCCGCGGAGACCGCCTTGCCCGGGTCGCCCGCGTCGTCCTGCTCGGTGACCTCGACGCGGTGCCCGGCCACCTTGCCGGTGCCCTTCGTGGCGTGGTCCAGGCCCGCCATGAACCCGTCGCGGTACTGCTTCCCGTAGTCCGCGAGGAGCCCGGTCCGGGAGTACACCAGACCCACCTTGACGGTGCCGTCCTTCGAGCCCCCGCCCGATTCGCTCTCACCGGCCTTCCCGGCGGCGGTGCACCCGGCGAGCACGAGACCGGCGGCGGTCAGCGCGACGGCGGCGTGGAGGGATCTGCGGTGACGGGCGGTGCCTGTGGCTCTGCGACGCATGGTGACCGGCTCCTCGGCGTGTTTCTGTGATGTCGCCGAACCGTATGAACACCGTGGAGCCGTCGACATGGTGCAGACCGCCCCACCTGGCGCGGTGCGCATGTGGGGGCCGCACATGGGCCCGTGAGGCCGACCGGCAAAAACCGAAGCCGCGCCGGGGAACCGGATCGTACGGTTCCCCGGCGCGGCCGGTACGTGGTGCGCGGTGCGCGGGCCCTGGGTGACGGCCCGCTACATCGCGCCGATGCCCTGGACCGTGGCCACGATGATGCCGAGCACGGCGAACGCGATGCCGACGCTGCCCATCACGATGCCCGCGACGGCCTGGCCGCGGCCGCCGCCCTCGCCCCGGTCGGCCATCCGCCTGGCCGAGATGCCCAGGCACAGCGCGATGATCGGCAGGATGATCGGGATGAGCACCAGGCCGAGAATGCCGAGAACCATCGAGGCGGTCGCCTTGCCGCTGGGCAGCACGGCACCACCGGGGGTTCCGTAACCGATCGGCGGCTGGGCGCCGTACCCCGGTCCGCCCGGGGCCTGCGGGCCCATCGTGCCGCCTGCGGTTACTGACTGGTCAGCCATGTCTTCCTCTCCATCGGTGCTGGTCATGACCATGATAAGGAGCCGCTTGTGGCCCTTTCGGTCAGAACGGTGAGAGGAGTGTGATGAAAACGCCGCGAAGCGCGGCCTGTATGTGCTAGTGGGCTTCCGCGGGCTTCGTCACGTCGATCAGCCGGCAGACCATGTCGATGTCGATCTTCACCTGGGCGATCGACGCCCGCCCCGACAGCCAGGTGATCAGCGCCGAGTGCCAGGTGTGCTCGATGACGCGGACCGCGGACAGCTGCTCCGGCGTCGGATGCTCCAGGCCCATCGCGTCCAGGATGATCGCCGTGGTGATCCGCGAGACGGTGTCCACCTCCGGGCTGACGCTGCGGTCCGCGAAGGTCAGTGCCCGCACCATCGCGTCCGCCAGATGCGGCTCGCGCTGGAGCGCGCGGAAGGCCCGCATCAGGGTGTCGGCGACCCGCTGCGCCGGGTCGTCGCCGGCCGGGGGGCGTTTGTGCAGCGTCGTGTGCATGTGCTGGAGCTGGTCCTGCATGGTGGCGACCAGCAGATGGATCTTGGACGGGAAGTAGCGGTACAGCGTGCCCAGGGCGACCCCGGCCTCCTCCGCGACCTCGCGCATCTGCACCGCCTCGAAGCCGCCCCGGCCGGCGAGCTCGGCGCTGGCGCGCAGGATGCGGCGGCGGCGGGCCTCCTGGCGTTCGGTCAGGGGCGGCGATGCCGGCTTGGCCTCAGCTGTCATGTGTCCCCATCCATGGCTTCTGTCCGCGACCGGAGGGAGGCGCTCGGTCTCCCGGGGGCGCACAGCATGCCAGCGTGCCCGGTGGTGGCGCGAATCACCTGATCCGGCCGTTGCACCGACGCTACCTGCCGGTAGATTCGTAGCTCATTGAACGATCCAGTCTGAAACTTGTTCTAGATTAGCGTGAGCGGTTACGCTCCGGCGAACACGCAGGGAGAAGGGGGCCGAGTGTGACCGCTGAGGCCATAGAGTCGGGCCCCCGCACGGGCAGCGACACGTCCGGCACCGCCGACGACCGTCCGTTGCGCATCGCACTCCTCACCTACAAGGGCAACCCCTTCTGCGGCGGCCAGGGCGTCTATGTACGCCACCTCGCCCGCGAGCTCGCCCGCCTCGGCCACAGCGTCGAGGTGATAGGCGCCCAGCCCTACCCGGTGCTCGACGAGGGCGTCCCGCTCACCGAGCTGCCGAGCCTGGACCTCTACCGCCAGCCCGACCCGTTCCGCACCCCCAAGCGCGGCGAGTACCGCGACTGGATCGACGCCGCCGAGGTCGCCACCATGTGGACCGGCGGCTTCCCGGAACCGCTCACCTTCAGCCTGCGGGCCCGGCGCCATCTCGCCGCCCGCCGCGGCGAGTTCGACGTCATCCACGACAACCAGACGCTCGGCTACGGACTGCTCGCGGACCTCGGCGCCCCGCTCGTCACCACGATCCACCACCCCATCACCGTCGACCGGCAGCTCGACCTGGACGCCGCCGACACGCGCCGCCGACGCGCCTCCGTCCGCCGTTGGTACGGCTTCACCCGCATGCAGAAGCGGGTCGCCCGCCGGCTGCCGTCGGTACTCACCGTCTCCGGCTCCTCCCAGCAGGAGATCGTCGACCACCTCGGGGTGCACCCGGGCCGCATCCACGTCGTGCACATCGGCGCGGACACCGACCTCTGGTCCCCGGACGCCTCGGTCGCCGAGGTGCCCGGCCGGATCGTCACCACCTCCAGTGCCGACGTCCCGCTGAAGGGCCTCGTCCACCTCGTCGAGGCGCTCGCCAAGCTCCGTACCGGCAACCCGAAGGCGCACCTCGTGGTCGTCGGCAAGCGCGCCGAGGACGGACCGGTCGCCCAGGCCATCGAGCGGCACGGACTCCAGGACGCCGTCGAGTTCGTCAAGGGCATCAGCGACGCCGAGCTCGTCGACCTGGTGCGCGGCGCCCAGATCGCCTGCGTCCCCTCGCTGTACGAAGGCTTCTCGCTGCCCGCCGCCGAGGCCATGGCCACCGGCACCCCGCTCGTCGCCACCACCGGTGGTGCGATTCCCGAGGTCGCGGGTCCGGACGGCGAGACCTGCCTGGCCGTCCCGCCCGCCGACGCCGGGGCGCTGGCCGACGCGCTCGCCCGGCTGCTCGGCGACCCGGAGCTGCGCGCCCGGCTCGGTGCCGCGGGCCGCGAGCGGGTGCTCTCCCGCTTCACCTGGAAGCAGGCCGCCATCGGAACCGCCGCCCTCTACCGCGAGGCGATCGCCGCCCGGTCCGGAGCCACGCGCCCCGGACGCCGTCGTTGACACCGCCGACCGTTCCCGCCGTACCCGCCCCCGCCCTCCCCCCCCGACCGCGAAAGCAGGCATTCGTGCTGACCGTGGACTTCACCCGCTTCCCGCTCGCCGCAGGTGACCGAGTGCTCGACCTGGGCTGCGGCGCCGGACGCCACGCCTTCGAGTGCTACCGGCGCGGCGCCCAGGTCGTGGCCCTCGACCAGAACGGCGAGGAGATCCGCGAGGTCGCGAAGTGGTTCGCCGCGATGAAGGAGGCCGGCGAGGCCCCCGAGGGCGCCACCGCCACCGCGATGGAGGGCGACGCGCTCAACCTGCCGTTCCCCGACGAGTCCTTCGACGTCGTGATCATCTCGGAGGTCATGGAGCACATCCCCGACGACAAGGGCGTACTCGCCGAGATGGTCCGGGTCCTCAAGCCCGGCGGCCGGATCGCGATCACCGTGCCGCGCTACGGCCCCGAGAAGGTCTGCTGGACGCTCTCCGACGCCTACCACGAGGTCGAGGGCGGCCACATCCGCATCTACAAGGCCGACGAACTGCTCGGCAAGATCCGCGGCGCCGGCCTCAAGCCGTACGGCACCCACCACGCCCACGCCCTGCACTCGCCGTACTGGTGGCTCAAGTGCGCCTTCGGAGTGGGCCGCGACGGCAAGGACGCAGCCCTGCCGGTCCGCGCGTACCACAAGCTGCTGGTCTGGGACATCATGAAGAAGCCGATGGCGACCCGGGTCGCCGAGCAGCTGCTCAACCCGGTCGTCGGCAAGAGCTTCGTGGCGTACGCGACCAAGCCGCACCTGCCCGTGGCCGCCGCGGCCTCCGCGACCGAGGGCCTCACCAAGGTTGAGGCGTGACCGTTCCCGAGCAGACCGAGCACCTCGTACTGCCCGGGGTCCTCACCGCCGAGCAGGCCGCCGAGACCGTCGCGGCCCTCCTCGCTGTGCAGCGCGAGGACGGCGCCCTGCCCTGGTTCCGCGGCCACCACCTCGACCCGTGGGACCACACCGAGGCCGCCATGGCTCTCGACGCGGCGGGCGAACACGCCGCCGCGGAGCGCGCGTACGACTGGCTGGCCCGGCACCAGAACGAGGACGGCTCCTGGTACGCCGCGTACCACGACGGCGACCCGGACCGGCCGACCGACCGCTCGCTGGAGACCAACTTCTGCGCGTACGTGGCCGTCGGCGTCTGGCACCACTACCTCGCCACCGGCGACGACGCGTTCGTCGACCGGATGTGGCCGACCGTCTATGCCGCCGTCGAGTTCGTCCTGCGGCTCCAGCAGCCCGGTGGCCAGATCGGCTGGAAGCGCGAGGCCGACGGAACCCCCGTCGACGACGCGTTGCTGACCGGCTGCTCCTCCATCCACCAGGCGCTGCGCTGCGCGCTCGCCATCGCCGAACGGCGCGAGGAGCCGCAGCCCGACTGGGAGTTGGCGACCGGCGCGCTGAGCCATGCGATCGGCAACCACCCGGAACGCTTCCTGGACAAGAGCCGCTACTCGATGGACTGGTACTACCCCGTCCTCGGCGGCGCGCTCACCGGGACGGCCGCCAAGGAGCGCATCGAGGAGAGCTGGGACCGCTTCGTCGTCCCCGGCCTCGGGGTGCGCTGCGTGCTGCCCAACCCCTGGGTGACCGGCGGCGAGAGCTGCGAACTCGCCCTGGCGCTCTGGGTGATGGGGGAGTCCGACCGGGCACTGGAGATCCTCCAGTCCATCCAGCATCTGCGCGCCGAGGGCGGCATGTACTGGACCGGGTACGTCTTCGAGGGCGACCGGGACTTCTGGCCCCAGGAGCTCACCACCTGGACGGCCGGATCGCTGCTGCTCGCCGTGGCCGCGCTCGGCGGCGACGACGCGACCGCGGAGGTCTTCGGCGGTGCGCACCTGCCGCGCGGACTGGAGCCGGACTGCTGCCGCTGAGCGGTCGGCCCGGCCAAGTACCGGCCGCGCGACTGGGGGAAGCGGCGCTTGTTCCACCGCTTCCCCGAGCCGGACACGTACCCCGTGCGGATATGCCTACGCCGGGGTGCTGAGCACGGCATACAGGGCGTAGAGCACCACGGGAAGCGCGCCCACGAGCCCCGTCACGGCTGCGATCGCCGAAGGCAGCCGCTTGTTGGACCTCAGTGACCTGATGAGGTAACCGACCAAGACGAAATAGGCCAGAGTGACCACGACTCCGGCCCACAGCACAGGTGGACTGATTGATTGCATGACAATGCTCGTTCTCCCTATGACGGTGCCCAGTCCGGATCTGCTGCGCGCACCAACGGGCAGGCCATACGGGGCCCTTGGCAGGGGCCGGCCCGTCCGCGGTCCGCGGCAACGGGATGACGGTAGCTCAAAGTCACTTGACTGAGCTAGAGTTGAAGAAAATCGCAGCGCGAAATGATCGGCTGCCAGGCCGGGCGGTCGGGGCCCGGGATGCCACTCCCGGGGACCCCGCCTCGGCGCAGCCCCGGACTGGGCAAGTCACAGAGTGCGATGCGTCGATGGTCGCAGGTGCCGATAAACGATCCATATACGTCTGCTAAACGAGTCGATAGGCTGCCGACCAGCGAGTTGATACGCTGCCGAAAGGGGGGCAGCCATGGATGTCGTGCGACGGGTGCCGGAGCGTCGTCCCGCCATGTCACCCGAGGGTGCGGCGGCATTGCGTTTCAGCGTACTCGGACCGGTGCGCGCGTGGCGCGGAACCGAAGCACTGCCGAGCGGATCACCGCAGCAGCGTGGCCTGTTGGCCGCCCTGCTGCTGCGCGGGGGTCGCACGGCGACCGCGGCCGAACTGATCGACGCGCTGTGGGGCGACGAGCCCCCGTCGCAGGGGCTGGCCGCCGTCCGGACGTACGCCTCCCGTCTGCGCAAGATCCTCGGCCCGAGCGTCCTGGTGAGCGAGTCGGGCGGTTACGCGATCCGGGGCCTGCCCGACGGGGCCCTGGATCTGGCGACGGTGCAGGATCTCGCGGAGCGGGCCGAACGGGCCAGAGGCGAAGGGGAGCCGGGCCGCGCGCGTGATCTGCTCCGCGAGGCACTGGCCCTGTGGGACGGCGAGTCGCTGTCGGGGGTGCCGGGCCCGTACGCGGAATCCCAGCGCAGTCGTCTGGAGGAGTGGCGCCTCCAACTGATCGAATCCTGCCTGGACATGGAGCTCGAACAGGGCCACCAGGCGGAAGCCGTATCGGAACTCACGTCGCTGACGGCGGCGCATCCTCTGCGGGAGCGGCTGCGGGAGCTGCTGATGGTGGCGCTGTACCGCAGCGGCCGCCAGGCGGAGGCGCTTGCGGTGTACGCCGACACCAGGCGGTTGCTGGCGGACGAACTGGGCGTGGATCCCCGCGCCGAGCTGACGGAGCTGCAGCGCCGGATCCTGCAGGCGGACCCGGCCCTGGCGAAGCCGTCCGCTCCGGAGCCCGAGCCGCCGGTGGCTCCCGTGCGCCCCGCCCAACTCCCCGCGACCGTGCCCGACTTCACGGGCCATGTGTCGTACCTGGAGGAGCTGCGGGAGGTGCTGGAATCGGCCAACGGCCGGGTCATGGCGGTGGCGGCGCTGTCAGGAATCGCGGGCGTCGGAAAGACGACGCTGGCGGTACACGTCGCTCACCGTGCACGCCCGGAATTCCCCGACGGCCAGCTGTACGTCGATCTCCAGGGCCTGCAGGCCAGAGGGGCGGAGCCCGAGACGGTTCTGGGTTCCTTCCTGCGCGCCCTGGGCACGCCGGACGCGGCGATCCCCGACTCCCTGGAGGACCGGGCGGCGCTGTACCGCTCGGTCCTGAACGGTCGGCGGGTGCTGGTGCTCCTGGACAACGCGCGCGACGCCGCCCAGGTGAGACCACTGCTGCCGGGCACGGAGGGATGTGCCGCGCTGATCACGTCCAGGGGGCACCTGGGCGACCTGGCGGGCGCCCATCTGGTGGACCTGGACGTGCTGAGTCCGGAGGAGGCGCTGCAGCTGTTCACCAGGATCGTCGGCAGCGAACGTGTCGCCGGCGAGCGTGCGGCGGCGCTCGACGTCGTGGCCGCGTGCGGCTTCCTGCCGCTGGCGATCCGGATCGCTGCGACGCGGCTGGCGGTGCGGCGGACCTGGACCGTTTCGGTACTGGCCGCGAAACTGGCGGACGAGCGGCGGCGACTGGACGAGCTGCAGTCCGGGGACCTGGCGGTGAAGGCCGTCTTCGAGCTGGCTCACGGGCAGCTGGAACCCGCGCAGGCACGCGCGTTCCGTCTGCTGGGCCTGGCCGACGGACCGGACATCTCCCTGCCGGCTGCCGTGTCCATGCTCGGCCTTCCCGAGGACGACACCGAGGAACTCCTGGAGACCCTCGTCGACACGTCGATGGTGGAGTCGGCGGCACCGGGCCGGTACCGGTATCACGACCTGCTCCGCCTCTACGCACGTGCCTGCGCGGAGAGGGGCGAGGAACCGCCGGGCGAGCGGGCAGCGGCCCTGTCCCGGCTGCTGGACTTCTACCTGGCCACCGCGGCGGGCGTGTACGCGCTGGAGCGGCCCGGCGACCGCCTGATCGAGCACCTGGCGTCGACCGAGGGCGACGGGCTGGTCTTCACCGACCGCTCCGAGGCGTTGGACTGGCTGTTCGACGAAGCGAGGGCACTGCTGTCCGCGGCCCGGCAGGCCGTCGAGACGGGCGAGTTGCGCAAGGCGGCCGATCTGCTGCTCGCGGTGCGGGACCTCGCCGAGTCCGGCAGCGAATTCAAGCGCTACGAGTCGGTGGCCACGGCCCTGCTGAGTGCCGTCGTGGCAAGCGGCGACGAGCGGACCGAGGCACGGACGCGAGCGGCTCTCGCCCACCTGTACTACCTCGCGGGCCGCTTCCGGGAGGCGGACCACGAAGCGCGCGAGGCGGCGCGGCTCAGCGGTTCGGCCGGCGACTCCTGGACCACGGGCGACGCGCTCAACAGCAGAGGCGTCATCGCGCTTTACCGGAACCGGCACGGGGACGGGGAAGCCCATCTCTCCCGGGCCATCGAGTACTTCCGTGCGCTCGGCGACCGCCCCGGCCAGGCCGCCGTCCTGGTCAACCTCTCGCGGGTGCATCTCGCGACCGGCCGGACCGCGAGCGCCATCGCGCTGGCACGGCAGGGCATCGACATCCACGACTCCATGGGCAGCGCCCTGCGCGGCGCCAACGGCCGTTACGCACTCGCCCTGGCCCTCACCCGGAGCGGCGAACTGGACTCCGCGAGCGACTGCCTCCACCAGGCGCTGGACGTCTTCCGTGACAGCCGCCAGCGGCTGTGGGAAGGCATGAGCCTGTTCCGTCTGGCCGAGGTCGACCTCGCCGCGCAGCGCCCGGCGCAGGCCGCGGCCAACGCCGAGAGGGCACTGATCACGCTGGCCGGGATCGGCGGGGAGTGGCGCCGGGGCAACGTGTTGACCGTGCTCGGCCACGCACTCTCGGAACTGGGCCAGACCGGCCGCGCGGTCGCTTCGTGGAGCGAGGCACTCGACGTCTACGAACGGTTGCGCGCCCCGGAGGCCGAGGCGGTGCGCGCGTTGCTGCTCGACGGGGACCCTCACCGGGCGCACAGCGTCGTCTGACCGGATCGCCGCACCGGCCGGTCCTCAGGTCTCCGTCGCGTGGACCCGGACGGCGTTGCCCGAGTGGCACGCCGTCCAGGGCCGGGCGAACCTTACCGAGAGTGCCCGATGTGGTCACTCATCGTAGAGATCGCCCTGATGTGCCCGGCCAGGGAGGCCCGCCGTGCCCAGTTCCGCCGTGACCGCCGGTTCCGTACTGCTGCGCCGTCTCGTCGTCCCGCCGCTGCTGTGCTGCGCCCTGGTCGTGGGCGCCACCGGGTGCGGGGGCGGCGACGGCAACAGTGCGAGCAGCTCCGCGTCCCCGAGCGGCACGTCCTCGGCCCAGGCGCAGAAGTTCGCCAAGGCGCGGTTCGTCGCCAACGCCGGGCTCGCGGCCGGTGCCACGTACCAGTGGATCGTGAAGCCGTACCGGGCGGGCAAGTTCAAGAAGGGCGCGGACGGGCGGACGCTCGCGCTGGTCAAGGCCGGGCTCGCGGGCGGCTTCACCTACAACCGGCTGAAGGCGGCGGTGGCCAACGCCAAGGCCGATCCGCTGCTGTCCAAGGCGGTCGCGCCGCTGACGGCGGGCATCGAATCGCTCAAGGGGCTCGCCGAGAAGCTCCGCAAGGGCGAGGCGGGCGCGGGCGACATCGGCGTCTTCGAGAGCGTGATCAACGGCATCAAGTCGGCCGGCAGCAGCGCGGGCGCCGAGGTGAAGGACAAGGTGCCCAGCGCCTCGCAGCTCGGCGGGTAATCGGTGGGGTTCGGTCAGTGATCGAACTAGGGTGCGTGGCATGAGCCTACTGACGCACGACCAGTACTGTGACGAAATCATCGCCCGTACCGACGCGTTGAGAGCCACGATCCGTGACGCGGACCTCGGCGCCACCGTCCCGACCTGCCCCGACTGGACCCTGCGCGAGCTCGTTCTCCATGTCGGCCGGGCCCATCGCTGGGTCGGCGAGATCGTACGCACCCGGGCCACCGAGGTGGTCCCGCCGGAGCAGGTACCGGACTCCGCACCCGGGAGCGACGACCCCGCCGCGCTCGACGCCTGGCTGGCGGACGGAGCGGCCGGCACCGTCGAGGCGCTGCGGGCCGCGGGCCCGGAACTGAAGGTGTGGTCCTGGGGCTGGGAGGGGAGCACCGGCTTCTGGGCACGCCGGATGGCGCACGAGACGATCGTCCACCACGCCGACGCGGCACTCACCGCGCGGACCGGGTACGAGGTGGCGCCGGAGCTGGCCGCCGACACGATCGAGGAGTGGCTGGAGATCGTCGCCTTCGCACGGGCCGCGGGCGACAGGGAGGCCGCCGAGCTGACCGGGGCCGGGCGCTCCATCCATCTGCACGCCACGGACGTGCCCGGCGCCGAGTGGCTGATCGAGTTCGGCGAGGACGGCTTCGCCTGGCGGCGCGCCCACGAGAAGGCCACCGTCGCGCTGCGCGGCCCGCTCACCGACGTCATGCTGGTCTTCAACCGGCGCCTGGCGGCGGACAGCGACCGGGTCGAGGTGCTCGGTGACGCGGAGCTGCTGGACTTCTGGCTGGAGCGCGCCGCGTTCGGCTGAGCCGTCACCCGGTGCCGCTGTGCGGGCCGGGCCGGGCTGCGCGAAGCTGGAGGGAAGAGCACGTAGTGTCCGGCGGCCCCGTGGAGGTGCCGATGGAGCCCGTCCGCGCCCTGAAACGGATCGCCTTCCTGCTCGAACGCGGCAGGGCCGACACCTACCGTGTGCGGGCGTTCCGGGCTGCCGCCGACGCGGTGGCCGCGATGCCGGACGGTGAGGCGGGGCGGCGTGCGGCGGCAGGTTCGCTGGAGGCGGTCAAGGGCATCGGGCCGAAGACCGCGCAGGTGATCCGGGAGGCGGTCGCCGGGGACGTGCCCGGCTATCTCGAACGCCTGGAGACCGAGGCCACGGCCCGGCCCGCCGAGGGCGGCGAGGAGCTCCGCGCGCTCCAGCGCGGCGACTGCCATCTGCACTCCGACTGGTCGGACGGCGGCAGCCCGATCGAGGAGATGGGCCGCACCGCGGCGGAGCTGGGTCACGAGTGGGCGGCCCTCACCGACCACTCGCCCCGGCTGACCGTGGCGAACGGGCTCTCCCCGGACCGGCTGCGGCGCCAGCTGGACGCGGTCGGCGAGCTCAACGCGCGGTGGGCGCCGTTCCGGCTGCTCACCGGCATCGAGTGCGACATCCTCCCCGACGGCTCCCTCGACCAGGAGGACGAGCTGCTGGAGCGGCTGGACGTCGTGGTGGTCTCCGTCCACTCCGAGCTCCGGATGGCCCCGGCCCCGATGACCAGGCGCCTGATCGCGGCTGTCCGCCACCCGCGGGCGAACATCCTCGGGCACTGCACGGGACGGCTGGTCGCGGACCGGAAACGCCCGGAGTCCCGGTTCGACGCGGACGCGGTTTTCGCCGCGTGCGCCGAGGCCGGTACCGCGGTGGAGATCAACAGCCGGCCGGAGCGGCTCGACCCGCCCCGCAGGCTGCTGAGCCGCGCCGTCGTGGCGGGCACCCTCTTCGCCGTCGACACCGACGCCCACGCGCCGGGACAGCTGGACTGGCAGATCAACGGCTGCGCCCGCGCCGAGGCGTGCCTGGTCCCGGCGGAACGCGTCGTCACCACCTGGCCGGCCGAGGAACTCCTGGCCTGGTCACGCGGCGGCACGATCCCGGAGCGGGCCCGCTCCGGGACGGTCGGGGCCATCGGCGCAGCCCCGGGACAGGAGCGGTGAAGCCATGACGGCCACAAGCGTGCGAGGCATCGACCACATCGGGGTCACGGTCCCCGACCTGGAGACCGCCACCCTCTTCCTCGCGAGGGCGTTCGGCGCCGAGGTGCTCTACGACACCCTGCGCCGCCAGGACGGCCCGAACGGCGGCCCGGAAGTCGAGCGCCGCCTCGGCGTCCCGGCGGGCACCCAGCAACTGGCGATCAGGATGCTGGCCCTCCCCGGCGGCGGTCCGGGCATCGAGCTCTGCGAGTTCGAGGGCCCCCGTCGCGAACCCCCGGCGCGGCCCTGCGACTTCGGCTGGCAGCACGTGGCGTTGTACGCCGACGACCTGGACGCGGCGGTCCGGGACTGCGTGGCCGCGGGCGCCTCGCTGCTCGCCGGGCCGCAGCCGCTGCCGGGCCCCGAGGCGGGGGAGCACAACCGGTTCGCGTATCTGCGCACCCCGTGGGGCAGCACCCTGCAACTCCTGACCTACCCCGACCCCCAGCCCTGGGAGCGCACCGCGACACGACGGAGCGGCCGCCCGGCGCAGGCCGGCACCGACACCTGGCCGACCGACCCGGCCCGCCCAGGCCCTTAGTTGAGCTCCGCGAGCACCCGCAGGGTGTGCGGGTCGGGCGCCGTCACCAGCAGATCGGTGACCGGTCCCTTGCGCCACAACTCCAGACGCTCCGCGATCCGTTCACGCGGACCGACGAGCGAGATCTCGTCCGCGAAGGCGTCCGGCACCGCCAGTACCGCCTCCTGCTTGCGCCCTTCGAGGAACAGCCGCTGGATCCGCCGCGCCTCCTCCTCGAACCCCATCCGCGCCATCAGATCGGCGTGGAAGTTGCGGGCCGCGTGGCCCATCCCCCCGATGTAGAAGCCGAGCATCGCCTTCACCGGCAGCAGCCCCTCGGCGACGTCGTCACAGACCTGGGCCCGCGCCATCGGCGCGATCATGAATCCCTCGGGCAGGTCCGTGAGCGACGCCTCGTACACATCGGTGCGCATCGGCGACCAGTACAGCGGCAGCCAGCCGTCCGCGATCCGGGTCGTCTGCGCGATGTTCTTCGGCCCCTCCGCCCCGAGCAGCACCGGCAGCCCCGGCCGCAGCGGATGGGTGATCGGCTTCAGCGGCTTGCCCAGGCCGGTGGCGTCCGGACCGTTGTACGGGTGGGAGTGGAACCGGCCGTCCAGCTCCACGGGGGCCTCGCGGGCCAGGACCTGGCGGATGACGTCGACGTACTCCCGGGTCGCGGTCAGCGGGCTCTTCGGGAATGGCCGCCCGTACCAGCCCTCCACCACCTGCGGCCCGGACAGCCCGAGGCCCAGCATCATCCGGCCGCCGGAGAGATGGTCGAGGGTGAGGGCGTGCATGGCGGTCGCGGTCGGGGTGCGCGCCGCCATCTGCGCGATGCCGGTGCCCAGTCGGATGCGGGAGGTGTGCGCGGCGATCCAGGTCAGCGGGGTGAACGCGTCCGAACCCCAGGCCTCTGCCGTCCACACCGACGCGTACCCCAGCGCCTCGGCCTCCCTGGCCAGCTCCAGATGGGCGGGGTTCGGGCCGCGGCCCCAGTATCCGAGCGCGAGTCCGAGCCGCATGTCCGCCGCCTCCCAGTAGTTCTGACGCTACGTCAGGAAATGAGGTACGGACGGAGGGTACGACAGCGGCCCCCCGCCCGGAAGGGGCGGAGGGCCGCTGTCGTACTGCCTGTGGCGGGCTCAGCCGCGCTGGATGCCCGTGGTGTCCTGGAGCACACCGCGACGGCCGTCCTGGGTCTGGGCGATCAGGCCCGGACCACGCTGCTCCACCGCGAGGTACCAGGTGCCGGGCGCCAGTTCGGCGATCGGCGACGGCGAACCGTCCTCCCCGTACAGCGGGCGGGCCACCGGCACCGCGAACCAGAACGGGGTGAAGTCACCGGCCGGCGCACCCGCTGCGGGGGCCTGCTGGGCGTTCCCCTGGGGCTGCGGCTCCGGCTGGCCGGGCTGCGGCTGCGCACCGTAGGGCTGCTGCTGACCCGGCTGGCCACCGTACGAGGGCTGCTGGGCGCCCGGGTAGCCGTATCCCTGGCCGGGCTGCGGCTGGCCGCCGTACGGCGGCTGCACGGCCTGCGGGCGCGGGGCGCTCACCAGCGGGGCCTTGAGCGCGGGGACCAGCGGGGTGGCGACCGCGCCGCCTGCGAGCGCGATCGTGGCCAGCAGGCCGAGGATCATTCCGGCGCCCGCGTCGCTGGCGTCGATGGTCGTCCAGAAGCCCGCCCACAGCGCGAAGACACAGAAGGCGGCGCCGAATTGACCGAGGTCGAGACCGACGACCTTCCGGGCCGGCATGGAACGACCGACGACGACCAGTGCCGCACCGATGATCCCGGCCAGGAAGATGCTCATCAGGATGCCGAGCGAGTCCCAGGCGTTCGGGGAGTTGTAGTTGGAGCAGTTGATGCCCTCGGGGCAGTCGAAGCCGGAGAGGTCGAGGAAAGAGGCGATGAACAGCACCACCGCTGCTCCGATCACCACGCCGTCGCCTCGAGTGAGGGAGCGGATATTCACGTGAAGGTCCTTAGTCGGTCGTCTCGTCGGGGCGGTCGTCGCTGCCGCCTGTACGGGTACGGCGGGCACAACGCGAAGCTCGGGGGCGGCTCCCCATCGTACGGATGAATCTATCGTCTGCCTGGCGGGGTTGTGGCCCTGCCCGGTCCTCGGACGCACTTCCCCCCAATATCGCCTCAGAACTACCTCTTGCTACCCCTTCAGGTAGCTGCTGATGCCATCGGCAATGCCCTGCGCCGCCTTCTGGCGCCAGCCTGCGCTGGTGAGCAGCGCGGCGTCCTTCGGATCACGCATATTGCCGCATTCGATGAACACTTTGGGCACGGTCGACAAATTAAGTCCGCCCAGATCCTTTCGGGTGTCCAACCCGCTATTGCCGCCGACGTAATTGGAAGGTGCACTTCCGGTATCACGGACGAAGAAACCGGCGATCCTGGTTCCGAGATCGCGCGAGGGCTCGACGATCTTCGAGGTGTCGGCCTTCCCGCCCCGCACCGACGCGGGAAGGATCACATGGAAACCCCGGTTGCCGACCGCGGAACCGTCCGCGTGCACCGAGACCACGGCATCGGCCCGCGCCTCGTTGCCGATCCGGGCCCGCTCGTCGACACACGGCCCGTACGCGCGGTCGTCGTCGTACGTCAGCACGACCTTCGCGCCCTGCTTCTGGAGCAGGGTGCGAAGCCTGTGCGACACGTCGAGGGTGAACCGGGCCTCCGCGTAACCGGAGTTGGTGGACGTGCCGGTGGTGTCGCACTCCTTGTGCGTGGTGCCGATGTCCACCTGGCGGTTGATCTCGCCGGTGTGCAGATGGTTGTTGGGGTTGTGCCCGGGGTCGATGACGACGGTCTTCCCGGCCAGCGGCCCGCCGGTCCCGCCGCCCGCGGGCTTCGACGGCTTCGCGGCGGGTGTGGGGGGCGCGGACGTCTTCGTTCTCTCCGGCGCCGGAGCGCTCTTCGACGGCGGCGGCGCCGAGGTACCGCCGCCGCCCGGCCGGGGCTCGGCCCGCGTCCCGCCGCCGATGTCGCCCGCGCCGCAGCCCGCGGCGGTCAGGCACACGGCGACGAGCGCGGTGGCGGCGAGCAGGGACCGGCGGCGCCGGGTGGGGGGAACACTCTCGTCGTACGGCACCACGCGATGCTATCCGGGCCCCCGGGCGGCCGCCCTCAGATGCCGGTTCCGGTACGCCGCAGCACCCGCAGCGAATCCGTCACGGACACCTCGGTGAACGCGCCGGACTCCAGCGCCCGCAGATAGACGCGGTACGGGGCCTGGCCGCCGTGCGCGGGGTCCGGGAACACGTCGTGGATCACCAGCAGCCCGCCCTCGGCCACATGCGGCGCCCAGCCCTCGTAGTCGCCGTTCGCGTGCTCGTCGGTGTGGCCTCCGTCGATGAAGACGAACCCGAGCTTCCCGCCCCAGACCGCCGCGACCTGCGGAGACCGCCCGACCAGTGCCACGACGTGGTCCTCCAGACCCGCCGCGTGCAGGGTCCGGCGGAAGGTCGGCAACGTGTCCATCCGCCCGACCTCCGGGTCCACCACGGTCGGGTCGTGGTACTCCCAGCCCGGCTGCTGCTCCTCGCTGCCCCGGTGGTGGTCGACGGTGAGGGCCGTCACACCGGCCGCCCGCGCCACGTCGGCGAGCAGGATCGTGGAGCGCCCGCAGTACGTGCCGACCTCCAGGAGGGGCAGCCCCAGTGCGGCGGCCTCGGCGGCGGCCGCGTACAGCGCGAGTCCTTCGCCCACCGGCATGAAGCCCTTGGCGGCCTGGAAGGCGGCGAGAATCTCGGGCGACGGCTCGACGGCGGACTCGGCGGGCACGGGTTCCTCCTGGTGGGGACGGTGGTCGGGGGTGCGTGTTTCGACGGCGCCCCATCGTGCCGTACGCACCCGCCGGTGCTCTCGGCGGGGCCCTGGCCCCACCGCGCTTCCCTGACCAAGGTCGGAGAATGACCGGGAGCAGCAAGCCGTGCCCGACGGCCGCAGCGACGAACTGGCCGGCTCCCTGCTGGAGGCGCTCAACGCCGCGATCGGCCTGTACCACTCCTGCGGTTTCCAGGAGGTCGCCGCCTTCAGCGACGAGCCGGACGCCCACCATTGGTTCGAGAAGCGGATCACCCCGCCGCCGGAATGACCAAGGGCCTCCCGTCCGCATCATGCCGGGCTCGCGGGCCCTGTTCTCGGAGCAACGGGCACCCTGAGGATCGGCGCGGCCGGAATGAGTCCGAGTGTCCTGCCCCGCTTCGCGCGGCCATGACCCGGCTGTCAGAGGCGCGCAGTACGGTCTCCCCATGGCAGCCAGAATCGACCTGACGTTCGACTGCGCGGACGCACAACTCCTCGCTGTTTTCTGGAAGTCGGCCCTCGGATACGTGGACGAGCCACCGCCGGCTCCCTTCAGAACGCGCGCGGAGTGGTTCGCCTCCTTCGACCTGCCGGAGGACGATTCGGTGGACGACGGAGCGTGGCTCTGCGATCCCGACGGCGTCGGTCCCCGCCTGTGCATCCTCAAGGTTCCCGAGCCCAAGTCGGCGAAGAACCGGCTCCACATCGACGTGCGAGTGCCCGGGCACGGCAGCCCCGACGAGCGATGGGCACGGATCGAGGCGGAGTCCGAACGCCTGGTGAGGGCGGGTGGGGCCGTTCTGGAGAAGTTCGGCGGGCACCACGTGCTGATGGCGGATCCGGAGGGAAACGAGTTCTGCGTCGGCGCGGGTCCCGCGTGATGGGCCGACAGGGACGGCCCCCGAGCCCTCGACGCGGGTGACGGGACACCGCCGGCTCCCGGCACGATGACGTACGCCCCCGCCGAACGCAATATGTGCTCGGCGGGGGCGTACGAGGGGTGAGCCCGGGTCGGGGCGGTCGGTGGGCCGTGACGGCGGGGTCAGCAGCTCTGCCAGAGGCGGGTCATGACGCGGACGCCGAAGCGCAGGCCCTCCAGTGGGACGCGCTCGTCCACGCCGTGGAAGAGGCGGCCGTAGTCCAGGTCGTGCGGGAGCTTGAGGCCCTTGAAACCGAAGCAGCGGATGCCGAGGTGGGTGAAGGCCTTGGCGTCGGTGCCGCCCGGGTTGCAGTACGGGACGGGGTGGCCGTCCGGGTCCTCGGCGCGCACGGCCTCGCACATGGCGTCGACCAGCGGGCCGTCGAACGTGGTCTCCAGCGCGATGTCGTGGTTGACCCACTCCCGGGTGACCGAGGGCAGCAGCAGCTTGTCGATGGTGTCGATCAGCTCCTGCTCGTGGCCGGGCAGGAAGCGGCCGTCCACCCGGGCGGTCGCCTTTCCGGGGATGACGTTGGTCTGGTAGCCGGCCTCGAACATGGTGGGGTTCGCGGAGTTGCGGAGCACCACCTGCATGAAGTCGGAGACCGGGCCCAGCTTCGCGAGGCTGCCCTCGATGTCGTCCTCGTCGAACTCGACGCCGTAGAGGCGGGCCGCCTCCTCCAGCAGGGCGCGGACCGGCTCGATCAGCCGGATCGGGAAGGTCTCGCGGCCGATCCGGGTGAGCGACTCGGCGAGGTCGGTGACCGCGTTCTCGTCGTTGGGGGAGGAGCCGTGGCCGGCCCGGCCGGTGGCGGTGAGCTCCATCCAGGCCATGCCGCGCTGGGCGTTCTCGATCGGGTAGAGGCGGCGGGTGTCGTCGATGGCGAAGGAGAAGCCGCCGCCCTCGCCGATCGCCTCGGTGACCCCGGCGAACAGCTCCGGGCGGTGCTCGACCAGCCAGTGGGCGCCGAACTTGCCGCCCGCCTCCTCGTCGGCGAGGAAGGCGAGGACCAGGTCGCGCGAGGGCCTGGTGCCGGTGCGGGCGAAGTGGCGGGCGGTGGCCAGCATGACGGCCACCGTGTCCTTCATGTCGATCGCGCCGCGGCCCCAGAGGTAGCCGTCGCGGATCTCGCCGGAGAACGGCGGGACCTGCCAATCGGAGGCGTCGGCCGGGACGACGTCCAGGTGGCCGTGGACCAGCAGGGCGCCGCGTTCGGGGTCGGCGCCCGCGATCCGGGCGATGACGCTGGCGCGGCCCGGGGCGGACTCGACCAACTCGGAGGCGATGCCCACCTCGGCGAGGCGGCCCACCACCCACTCGGCGCTCGCACGCTCGTCGCTGGTGGGGTTGGAGGTGTCGAACCTGATCAGTTCGGCGCAGAGTTCGACGACCTCGTCCTGGGCCCGGTCGGAGGCCGGGACGAAGGGGACGGAGGAACCGGCGGTGGTCATGCTGCTCCCACAGGGGTTGTCGCGCGGGCGGCGGGGGCGGCGGTGTCGTCCTCGTCGTCCAGGGTGGAGGTGCCGTACGGCTTCACCCAGCCCAGCAGGCCGAGGGCGCTGTACAGGATGAAGGCGGTGGCCAGCGAGTTCAGGGCCGGGATGCCGCCGTCGTAGAACTTGCCGACGCAGAACGCCGCGATCCAGATGGCGATGGACATCGGGACCCAGGTCGGCGAGGTCTTCGGCAGGGTCTCGGACGCGCGGGTCTCGTCCAGCGGCTTGCGCATCTTCTTCACGACCCAGTACTCGGCCACGATGATGCCGCCGATCGGCGGGATCGCGACGCCGAGGATGGAGAGGAACTCGGTGAAGTGGGTCATGATCCCGACCGCGGACAGGACCGTGCCCGCGATGCCGAGGACGATCGTGACCGCGCCGCGGTGGATTCGCTTGCCGAAGACGACCTGGAAGAAGTTGACGACGCCGAGCGAGGAGCCGTACAGGTTCCAGTCGTTGATCTTGGCGGTGGACATCAGGACCACGATGACGCCGAAGGCGCCGGAGGTGGAGAGCACGATGTGCGAGACCTCGTTGCTCTTGACCAGGTGGCCCAGGAGCACGCCGGTCAGGCCGACGATGTACTCGGAGAGGATCATCGACGAGGCGCTCTGCAGGAAGACGTGCGAGCCCTTGCGGTTGTACCGGGTCATCTCCGGGGACACGATCGCGCCGGTCATGTAGCCGCCCGCGATGGCGGTGGCGGCGACGGCGAGCGGGATCGTCTGGCCGGGCGGCGGCGAGTGGATCAGGTCGCTGAGCGAGTGGTCCTTCAGCGTCGAGACGATGGACCAGGCGACCATCGCGAAGAACAGCGGCGTCACGATCTTGGCGAAGACTGCCATGTACTTGAAACCGAAGATCACCAGTGCGGTGATGGCGATGCCGGCCAGCACGCACCACATCCAGGACGGGCCGCCGACCAGCGCCGAGACGCTGTTGCCGAAGATCGTGTTCTGGACGCCGAACCAGCCGACCAGGCTGACCGCGATGACGAAGCTGACCAGCGCCGAGCCGTTGCGGCCGAAGCCGACCCAGCGGGTCAGCATCGGGGTCGCCAGGCCCTCGCGCATACCGGCCAGGCCGATCGCGAAGATCACGACCTCCAGGATCACCGCGCCGAGCGTGAAGGCGAGGAACGCGTCCCCGAAGGTCATGCCGACGCCGATGGTGGCGCCGAGGGTGAACTGCGAGATCGAGCCGGACTGGGCGAGCCACTGGAGCAGCATCGACCAGAAACCGAACCGCTTGTCGCGCGGCACACGGGAGAGCGCGTAGTCGTCGCTGCCGATGTTCTTGGCCTCGGGGGCCACGGCCTCGGCCTGCGGGGTGGCTGCCATCAGGACTCCTGGGGTGTACGGCCGAAGGTCTGCAGGTGCGTCAGTGACCCGTAGCGGCTGACGAGGTTGTCGAACTCCACCGCGTCGTGGAAGTCCAGTTGACCGCCGCCGAAGGCCTTGGCGACCTCCACGGCGTAGCGGGCGGCGGAGGCGATGTCCGTCTCGTGGCTCGCGCCCGTACCGCAGCCGGGCACCGCGGCGGCCGAGGTGATGGCCAGGCCGACGACCGGGGCGGCCGTCGCGGTGGAGGGCTGCAGGATCGAATTGATGTGGTGTGCCCCATTACCGTACGGGGTGATGTCCTGCGTGGTCACGGGGTACGTGACCAACGGCTCACCGGTCACCACGGCCAGCAGCTCGCCGAGCTGCTCGCTGACCCGGAGCACCCAGCCCTCCTTGACGGTGGGCGACAGGGCGAGGCCCTTGTGGTTGATGATCCGGTTGCCCTTGGTGGTGTCGATGGAGAGCACGGCCTCCATCTCGCCGGTCACCTCGTGACGGTTCATGGTGGCGATGTCCACGGGCGAGCCCATGAACGGCACCGGGTCGTGCGGCTCGGTCGGCGCGTTCGGGCAGATGTGGGTGGCGACGATCACGTCGCCGGGCAGCACATCGCCGCGACGGCGCATGTCGAGCAGCTTGGCGGCGGTGGCGATCGCCGAGACCGCGCCGTCGGCGTCGGAGACCAGACCGGTCACCTCGGGCCGGGCGCCGATGCCGCCGAGCCGGCCCACCACGCCCAGCGTGCGGGCGCTGCCACCGGACGTGCGCCCGTGGGAGCCCGGGATGCGGACCATCACGAAGTCCGTCGAGCCCTGCTCGCCGGCGACCGTGGTGACCTGTGCGGACGAGCCCTCGGTCCCGCTCACGGAGTCGAGGTACTCGACGACCGTCTTGCCATTGACCTGGGGATCGTCCAGAAGATCGACGATGTCCAGTACGTACTTCAACATGGGGGGCCTTTCTCGCTCAACCGGGCACCCGGGCCGGCGCCGAGGCCTGTCCGGCGGGGGAAGCGCGGGGCGGGGTGCTGAGGCCACATTCGGGATCGGATAGCGTTGGACGCAACTGTTTCCCGTTATTTGCAATTCAGGTCTGAATGGTGAGATGACGATGGCGGACTTCGATCTGGACCGGCGCACCCCCGCCGGAGCCCTGCAAACCGTCGACCGGGCGCTCCTGGTGCTGCTCGCCTTCGAGCGGACCCGGCCCGACTGGGGCGTCACCGAGGTCGCCGAGGAGTTCGGCTGGGACACCTCGGTGGCCCAGCGGCTGCTCGCCACCCTCGCCGGACGGGGCTTCCTGGTCTCCGACCCGGTCACCCGCCGCTACCGCATCGGCCCCGCCGTGCTGCGCCTGGGCAGGCTCTGGGAGCGCTCCGGATCGCTGGAGCTGCTGGCCGGGCCGGTCCTGGAGGAGCTGCGCCGGGTCACCGGCGACACCGTGCTCTTCTGCCTGCCGGACAGCTTCCACATGCGGTGCGTCGCCGCCGAGGAGGGGGAGGCCGGGCCGCTGCGGTACTACCCGCTGGTCGGCGAGCTCTACCCGGCGCACGCCGGGGCGACCAGCAAGTCGTACTACGCGTACCTCCCCGACGAGCAGCGCCACCGGCTCTTCCGGGGCCGCCCGATGGCCCGCTTCACCGACCGGACGGTCACCGACCCGGACCGGCTGGAGGAGGAGTTCCTCAAGATCCGCGCCCAGGGCTACGCGTGGACGGTCGGCGAGTACGACACCGGCATCGCGACCGTCGCCGTACCGGTCTTCCTGGGCCGCGAACCGTACGGCAGCCTCAGCCTCGGCGGCGCCTCGGAGCTCTTCCGGGACGCGCCGGACGACCGGCTCGACGCACTGCGCCACGCGGCCCGGATGCTGGAGCGGCGGCTCACCCACCCTCCGCAGCGCCCGAAGCCCCGCACCCGTCGCCCCCGTACCGCCTGATGATCCGGAAGAGAACCAAGAGGAACCCCATGAATCTGCTGCTGCTCTCCAACTCCACCCAGCACGGCCGCGGTTATCTGGAACACGCCATTGACACCGTCACCGGCTTCCTGCCCGCCGGTGCCCGGCTGGCCTTCGTCCCCTACGCGCTCGCCGACTACACCGCCTACACCGCACGCGTCCGCGAGGCCCTCGAACCCCACGGCATCACCGTCCGCGGGGTCCACGAGAACGCCGACCCGGTCGCCGAACTCGCCGCGTCCGACGCCGTGTTCATCGGCGGCGGCAACTCCTTCCGGCTGCTGAGCGCCCTGTACCGGACCGGTCTGCGGGACGCCGTGACCGAGGCGGTGCGCGGCGGGCTGCCGTACATGGGGGCCAGCGCCGGGACGAACATGGCGGCGCCCACCCTGCGCACCACCAACGACATGCCCATCGTGCAGCCGCCGTCCTTCGAGACGCTCGGCCTGGTCCCGTTCCAGATCAACCCGCACTATCTGGACCCGGACCCGGCCAGCACCCACAAGGGCGAGACCCGCGAGGAGCGGCTCAACGAATTCCTGGAGGAGAACGACGTACCGGTGCTCGGCCTGCGCGAGGGGTCGTGGCTGCGGGTCGACGGGCGCCAGGCCCGGGTGCAGGGCGCCCGCCCCGCCCGGCTGTTCACCCGCGGCGCGCAGCCGCAGGAGCTCCCGGCGGGGTCGGACGTCTCTCATCTGCTCACGACGACACCGCGGTTCGACGCTCCGGTGCGCTGACTTCCAGCACCAGATCGGCGTCCACGGGCCGGCCGTCGCCCGGGTACGCGGCCGGGCGGGCGCTCGGCGCGTACCCGGTGGCCGACCCCGCCAGCACGAAGTCGCCGCCGTGCGGGGCGGTCAGCGCGTAGTGGCCGTCCCCGTCCGTCACGGTGAGACCGGCCTGCCGGCCCCGGTGGTCGATCAGCGTGACATTGGCGCGGGCCACCGGGGCGCCGTCCGCGTCCAGCACCCGGCCGCGGAAGCCGCCCGAACCGGCGACCGGGCGGGAGGCGCCCGGCACCGGGGCCGGTTCCCGGGCGTCCCCGGCGCTGCTCGCCAGCAGTGCCGGGCGCATCGCCTCGCTGCGCGACGGCAGGAACGAGGCCAGCACCAGCCCGATCACCACCGCGCCCGTCGCGATCAGGAACGAGATGCGGAAACCCTCCATCGAGGGCAGCACCGCCCCTTTGGCGTGCACCGAGGTGTTGGCCAGCACCATGCCGATCACGGCGCTCGACACCGACGTGCCGATCGACCGCATCAGGGTGTTCAGGCCGTTGGCCGCACCCGTCTCCGACGGGTCGACGGCCCCGATGATCAGCGCGGGCAGCGACGAGTAGGCGAGCCCGATGCCGGCACCGAGCATCACCGCGATCACCACCGTCTGCCAGGCGGCGCTCATCAGCCCGAGCCCGGCCCCGTAACCGATCGCGATGACCAGCATGCCGAGCATCAGCGAGACCTTGGGGCCCCGGCGGGCGGACAGCCGGGCGTACAGCGGGGCGACGAACATCATCGTCAGACCGAGCGGCGCCACGCACAGCCCCGCGACCACCATCGACTGCCCGAGGCCGTACCCCGTCGACGCCGGCAGCTGGAGCAGTTGCGGCAGGACCAGCGAGACGGCGTAGAAGGCGACCCCGACCATGATCGAGGCGAGGTTGGTGAGCAGCACCTCGCGCCGGGCGGTGGTCCGCAGATCGACCAGCGGGGCCGGGCTGCGCAGCTCGAACAGGCCCCACAGGACGAGGATCACCAGCGAGGCGGCGATCAGCCCGAGGGTGCTGCCCGAGGTCCAGCCCCAGTCGCTGCCCTTGGTGATGGGCAGCAGCAGGCAGACCAGGCCGAGCGAGAGCCCCAGCGCGCCGACGAGATCGAACCGGCCGGGGGCGCGCAGCGTGGGCTCCGGCACGACGAGCACGGTGAGCGCCATCGACAGCACCCCGAGACCGGCCGCGCCGAGGAACAGGGTGTGCCAGTCGGCGTGCTGGGCGACCAGGGCGGCGGCGGGCAGCGCCAGGCCGCCGCCGACCCCGATCGAGGAGCTCATCAGCGCCATCGCCGCGCCGAGCCGCTCGGGCGGCAGCTCGTCGCGCATGATGCCGATGCCCAGCGGGATGGCGCCCATGGCGAAGCCCTGGAGCGCGCGTCCCACGATCATGATCACGAGGTCGTCGGTGGAGGCGCATATCAATGAGCCGGCCACCATCACGGCGAGACTGGCGAGCAGCATCCTCCGCTTGCCGTGGAGGTCACCGAGCCGCCCCATGATCGGGGTGGAGACGGCCCCCGCGAGCAGCGTCGCGGTCATCACCCAGGTGGCGTTCGACGGGTCGGTGTGCAGAAGGGCGGGCAGGTCCTTGATGACGGGGACGAGCAGGGTCTGCATCACCGCGACGGTGATGCCCGCGAAGGCGAGCACGGGGACGACCCCGCCGCCCGCCCCGCGCGGCCTCGGATCCGGGAGTTCCCCGGCGTGCTGTCCGTTCGTCGTCTGTGGCATACGTGCGCCTCCGGGCGGCGTGATCGAGGTTCTGGGCAGGCACGCGGGCGGCGCGGGCGGGCAGCGCCCGACCGCCAAGTGTGTGCAGCGTGAAACCTTCCCGGTGTCAGCGGTATTCCGGTGAACGCGGTGCGAACGGGGGCACTCCGGCGCACTCGGCCGGAGCGCGCGGAGATCCCTCCGTCATCTGACCTTCCGTCAGAATGGAACGTGTTCTACTCTTGCGCCGTTCCAGTGGCTGCGACCGGCGAGGATCCGCATGGGCATCGGAATCACCGAAGAACACAGGGAGTTGGCGCAGTCCGTACGGGGCTGGCTGGCGCGCGCCGTACCACCGAAGGAGATCCGCGCACTCCTCGACGCGGACCCGCCCGGTACCGACGGCGTGCGCCCCGGGTACTGGGACGGGCTCGCCGGACAGGGCCTGCTCGCCATCCATCTGCCCGAGGAGCACGGGGGCGGGGGCGGCCGGCTCCTCGATCTGGCCGTGGTCCTCGAAGAGGCCGGCCGGGCCGCGCTCCCCGGCCCGTACCTGTCGAGCGCCCTGGCCTCCGCCGTACTGCACACGGCGGGCCCGCCCGGCCTCGTGCGCGACCTCGCGTCCGGTACGCGCATCGGCGCCGTCGCGCTGGGCCCCGGCACCCTCACCGCCGTCGAGCACGAGGACGGCCATCTGCTCGACGGCACCGCGCCGCCCGTCCTCTCCGGCGCCGAGGCCGACCTGCTGCTCCTGCCCGCCGAATCGGCCACCGGCACCCTCTGGTTCGCCGTCGACTCCGCCACCGCGGGGCTCGCCGTGCGCCCGCACCGGGGCGCCGACCCGACCCGGCCCACCGCCGAGGTCCACGCCGAAGGCGTACTCGTCCCGGCCGGCCGCCTCGTACGGACCGACACCACCCGCGTCCGCGACCTGGCCGCCGTCCTCCTCGCCGCCGAAGCCTGCGGAACCGCCGCCAGAGCGCTGCACACCGCCGCCGAACACGCCAAGGTCCGCGAACAGTTCGGCCGCCCCATCGGACAGTTCCAGGGCGTCAAGCACCTCTGCGCCGACATGCTCGTACGGGTCGAGCGGGCCCGCGCGCTGGCCTGGGACGCGGCCCGCGCCGCCGACGAGGAGACGGACCCGGACGTACGGTCCATGGTCGCCGCCCTCGCCGCATCGGACGCCCTCGACGCCGCGTACGGCTGTGCCAAGGACTGCGTCCAGATCCTCGGCGGCATCGGCTTCACCTGGGAGCACGACGCCCATCTGTATCTGCGCCGGGCCCTGGTGGCCCGCCAGTTGCTGGGGACCGGCGACAGCCACCGGCTGCGGGCCGTCCGGCTGGCCGAGGGCGGGGCCCGCCGCTCGCTCGCCCTCGAACTCCCCGCCGACGCCGCCGCCCACCGGGCCGCCGCGCGCGAGGCCGTCGCCGCCGCCCGCGGCCTCGACCCCAGGGCCGCCCGCCGCGCCCTCGCACCGACCGGCTACGCCGCCCCGTACCTCCCCGCCCCCTACGGCCTGGGCGCCGGTCCCGTGCAACAGCTCGCCATCCAGCAGGAGTTGAAGGAACAGGGGGTGAAGCTGAGCGACCTCGGGATCGCCACCTGGGTGGTGCCCTCGCTCCTCGCCCACGGGACGGCCGAGCAGCAGGAGCGCTATCTGCTGCCCACCCTGCGCGGCGAACTCCTGTGGTGCCAGCTGTTCTCGGAGCCCGACGCGGGATCCGACCTCGCCTCGCTGCGCACGAAGGCGGAACGCACCGACGAGGGCTGGCGGATCAACGGCCAGAAGGTGTGGACGAGCGCCGCCCAGTGGGCCGACCACGGGATCCTGCTCGCCAGGACCGACCCGGACGCCCCCAAGCACCAGGGGATCGGCTACTTCCTCGTCGACATGAAGAACACCCCGGGCATCGACATCCGGCCGTTGAAGGAGATCACCGGCGACGCCCTCTTCAACGAGGTGTACTTCGACGACGTCCTGCTGCCCGCCGACGCCGTCGTGGGCGAGCCCACCGGTGGCTGGAAGGTCGCCCGCAACACCCTGGGCAACGAACGCGTCCACATGGCCGACCAGATGACCTTCGACACCGGCCTGGAGGCGCTGATCGCCCGCTCCGGCGAACTCGACGGCGCCTGCCGGGCCCGCATCGGAGCACTCGCCGCCGAGGCCCACGCGCTGGGCTGCATCGGGCTGCGCACCACGATGCAGCAGGTCTCCGGGCTCGAACCCGGCGCGGGCGCCTCCGTCCGCAAGCTCGTCCAGACCACCCACCAGCAGAAGGTCGCCGAACTCGCCCTCGAACTGCTCGGCCCGGCGGGCGCGGCGGGCGAGGGGCCGGGGGAGCGGGCCCTGCACGGCTTCCTGATGTCGCGCTGCCTGACCATCGCGGGCGGCACCACCCAGGTTCAGCTCAATGTCGTCGCCGAGCGCATCCTCGGCCTCCCGCGCGATTGAAGGGACTTTCCATGAAGCCCATGAAGCTCATGAAGGCGTACGTCGTCGGCGTCGGAATGACGAAGTTCGAGAAGCCCGAGACCCGCGACTGGCAGTACTGGGACATGGCGAAGGAGGCCGGCACGGCGGCGCTCGACGACGCCGGGGTCACGTACGAGCAGATCCAGCAGGCCGTCGTCGGCTACTGCTTCCAGCCCTCCACCGCCGGCCAGCGCGCGGTGTACGGACTCGGCCTGACCGGGATCCCCGTCTACAACGTCAACAACAACTGCGCCACCGGCTCCACGGCCCTGATGATGGCCCGGCAGTTCGTCGAGAGCGGCGGCAGCGACTGCGTCCTCGCGCTCGGCTTCGAGAAGATGACGCGCGGCGCACTCGGCGGCGGTGGCGCGGACGGCGGTGCCGCCGACTTCAAGACGTCACCGGTCGCCCGGCACTACGGGATCATGGCCGCCGCCCACGGCTTCGAGATGAGCCCGCCGACCGCCCAGATCTTCGGCAACGCGGCCCGCGAGCACATGGAGCGGTACGGGACGACCGAGGCGCAGCTCGCCGCGGTCGGCGCCAAGAACCACCGGCACTCGGTGAACAACCCGTACGCCCAGTTCCAGGACCCGTACACGGTCGAGGAGATACTCGCCGCGAAGACCATCCACCGCCCGCTGACCAAGCTCCAGTGCTCACCCACCTCGGACGGCGCGGCCGCCGCCGTGGTCGTGTCGGAACGCTTCGTCGAGACCCACGGCCTGGGCGAGCGGGCGGTCGAGATCGTCGCCCAGGCCATGACCACCGACAC
Source organism: Streptomyces sp. NPDC001890 (assembly GCF_042891445.1). Lineage (NCBI taxonomy): Bacteria > Bacillati > Actinomycetota > Actinomycetes > Kitasatosporales > Streptomycetaceae > Streptomyces > Streptomyces sp. NPDC001890. Next base: position 742,972 of record NZ_JBIATE010000001.1, read on the forward strand.
CACCGACTCCTTCACGTCGGGCACCTGCATCGACGCCGTGGGCCGGCCGATGTCGCAGGCCGCCGCCCGGCAGGTCTACGAGGCGTCCGGGCTCACGGCCGCCGACCTGGACGTCATCGAACTGCACGACTGCTTCTCCATCAACGAACTCCTCACCTACGAGGCGCTCGGACTGTGCGGCGAGGGCGAGTCCGGGAAGCTCGTCGAGTCGGGCGCCACCACGTACGGCGGCCGCTGGGTGGTCAACCCGTCCGGCGGGCTGATCTCCAAGGGACACCCGCTCGGTGCCACCGGCATCGCCCAGACCGCCGAACTGACCTGGCAGCTGCGGGGCGAGGCGGGAAACCGGCAGGTGGACGGCGCCCGGGTCGGCCTCGCCCACAACATCGGGCTCGGCGGGGCGGCGGTGGTGACACTGCTGCGGCGGTAGGGCCGATATGCGGATGTACGGGGTGCGGCGCGGGTGCGAGTATGACGGGCATGGTTGACGTCACGACCCCCGCGCCGCCGCGAGAGCGGACCAGTACCCGCACCTGGGCGGCGGTGCTCGCCGCCTGCATCGGCCAGTTCCTCGTCGTGCTCGACGTGTCCGTCGTCAACGTCGCCCTGCCGTCGATGCGTTCCGACCTCCAGATGAGCTCCGCCGGGCTCCAGTGGGTGCTCAACGCCTACTCGATCGCGTTCGCCGGATTCATGCTCCTCGGCGGACGCGCCGCGGACATATACGGCCGCAAGCGGATGTTCCTCATAGGTCTCGGCCTGTTCACCGCCGCCTCCCTGGCCGGCGGGCTCGCCCAGGAGGGCTGGCAGCTGCTCGCCGCCCGTGCCGCGCAGGGGCTCGGCGCCGCCGTGCTCGCCCCCGCCACCCTGACCCTGCTCACCACCGCCGTGCCCGAGGGCCCGGCCAGGACGAAGGCGATCGGCACCTGGATGGCCGTCGGCGCGGGCGGCGGCGCGGCCGGCGGGCTGATCGGCGGGGTGCTCACCGATCTGCTCTCCTGGCGCTGGGTGCTGCTGATCAACGTGCCCATCGGGGTGCTCGTCCTCGCCGGCGCCGCCGTCCGGCTCGCCGAGGGCCGGGGCGGGGACCGGCGGCGGATCGACTTCCTGGGCGCGGTACTGGTCACGGTGGGCCTCGCCTGCGTCGCGTACGGCATCGTCCAGACCGAGGAGTCGGGGTGGACCGCGACGGCGACCCTGGCACCGCTGCTCGGCGGGCTGGCCCTGCTGGGCGTCTTCGTGGTGGTGGAGGCCCGGACGGCGGAGCCGCTGATGCCGCTCAGGGTGCTCGCGGCACGGGCGGTGACATCGGCCAACGCGGCGATGTTCGTGATCGGTTCGGCGACGTTCTCGATGTGGTACTTCATGACCGTGTACGCCCAAGCCGTGCTGGGCTACAGCCCGCTGGAGGCCGGACTCGCCCTGATGCCCACGTCGTTGGCGGTCGTCCTCGGCTCGAAGTGCGCGCCCAGGGTGATGGCCGTGACCGGCACGAAGAACCTGGCGCTCATCGGTACGGCGATCGCCGCGGCCGGTTTCGGCTGGCAGTCCACGATGGGCGCCGACGGTTCGTACCTCACCTCGGTCTGCCTGCCCGGGGTCCTGATGATGGCCGGTGCGGGCCTGGCGTCCACGCCGCTCGCCTCGCTGGCCATCACCGGCGCGGCCCCCGGCGAAGCCGGTCTGGTCTCCGGGCTCGTCAACACCTCCCGCACGATGGGCGGTGCGCTCGGTCTCGCCGCGCTCTCCACCGTCGCGGCGGCCCGCACCGCGGGCGGCACCGGACCGGAGGAGCTCACCGCCGGGTACGCGCTCGCCTTCCGGACGGCCGGCACGGTGCTGCTGGGCGGGCTGCTGCTGATGGCGCTCTGGCTGCCGCGCGCCCGGCCGGCCCGGCGCTGAGCCGAGGGGCCGCGGGCGCTGCGGCCACCCCTGCTGCCGCGCCTGTGGCCATGCCTACAGCCACCCCTGCTGCCGCGCCGCCCGCACCGCCTCCATCCGGTTGCGGGTCCCCGTCTTGCCGATCGCCGCGGACAGGTAGTTCCGCACCGTCGACTCGGACAGATGCAGCTTCGCCGCGATGTCGGAGACCGTCGCCCCGTCCACCGAGGCGTTCAGCGCGTCCCGTTCCCGCGCGGTCAGCGGACTCGGGCCGGCACTGAGCGCGGCGGCGGCCAGCGCCGGATCGACCACCGTCTCCCCGCCCAGCACCCGGCGGATCGCGGCGGCGAGCTCCTCGACCGGTCCGTCCTTGACCAGGAACCCCGCCGCCCCGGCCTCCATCGCCCGGCGCAGATAGCCGGGGCGGCCGAACGTGGTGAGGATCAGCACCCGGCAGTCCGGTACCTCCTCGCGCAGATCGGCGGCGGCGTCCAGCCCGCTGCGGCCCGGCAGTTCGATGTCGAGGAGCGCCACATCGGGGCGGGACAGCAGCGCGGCGTCCACGATCTCGTCCCCGGCGGCCACCTGCGCCACGACCTCGATGTCGGGCTCCAGACCGAGCAGCAGCGCGAGCGCGCCCCGCATCATCCCCTGGTCCTCGGCGAGCAGCACACGTACGGACTTGGCCGGACGGTGGTCCTGCGGCATCTCGTTCACCGTCCCAGCGTATGGCTCGCGGCGGTACCGGGCGTGCCGGACTCGTCCGCCGGGCCCGGCTCGTCCACCGGGAGCCGCGCCGTGACCACGAAGCCGCGCCCCGGCCCCGGGCCCGCGCGCAGGCTGCCGCCCGCCGCGGCGAGGCGTTCGGTGAGCCCGGTCAGTCCGGTGCCGCCGATGCCGGGCGTGGCCGGGGCGTCCGGGCCGGGGCCGCTGCCGTCGTCGGTGACCGTCAGCCGGACCTGTTCGGCCGTGCCCGCGACCACGAACGAGCAGGTGGTCGCGTGGGAATGGCGTACGACGTTGGTGACGGCCTCCCGCACCACCCACCCCAGCAGCGCCTCCGCCTGCGGGGCGAGCGGTGGTCCCGAGCGGCGGAGCACCGGTTCGATCCCGGCGGCGGTCAGCGCGGAGCGGGCCCGGTCCAGTTCGGTGGCCAGGCTGCCCTCCCGGTAGCCGGTGACGGCCTCCCGGATCTCGGTGAGGGCCTGCCGGCCGACGGACTCGATGTCGGCGACCTGGGTGAGCGCCGCGTCCATGTCGCGCGGCGCGAGCCGGCGGGCCGCCTCCGACTTGACCACGATCACGGAGAGCGTGTGGCCCAGCAGATCGTGCAGATCGCGGGAGAAGCGCAGCCGCTCCTTCTCGACGGCGGTACGGGCCAGCTCCTGGCGGGTGGCGCGCAGCTCCATCACCGTCTCCGCGAGGGTGAGGAGCGCGGCCGTCACCGCGCCCGAGATGAAGGTGCCGTAGCCGATCGTCCACGGGTCCGAGCCGCCGTGGCCGCGCCACACCGCCACGAAGGTGGCGACCGCGGCGAGCGTGAGCATGCAGACCGCCAGCTGCCGGTTGCGCAGGACGGATCCGCAGGCCAGCGAGAGCAGCGGGAAGAACAGCAGCCAGCTCCCGCCGTAGCCGATCGCCAGCGCGAGGGTGATGGCGGCCATCGCGGCGAGCAGCCAGTACGACACCGGGCTCTGGCGCTTCCTCCGGTCGAAGCCGCGGAACACCACCGAGACGTAGAGGGAGTTGAAGGCGAGCAGCCCGAGACCACCGAGCCAGGGATTGGCCGCCTCGCCCTGGAAGAGATTGGAGAAGGAGCCCATCCCCATCAGCAGCCAGGGCAGCAGGGCGTACGGGCCGGGTGGGCCGGGGCGCCGCTCCTCACCCTTCCCGCGCCGGCGCCACCACGGGCCCGGCCGCCCCTGCGCACACCCATCCGCCCGGTTCCTGGCCATGTCCCCTCCTGTCACACGGTCCACTCACACGGTCCACTCGCACGGTCCTGTCACACGGTCCTCGCGGACCGACGGTACGAGATCACGGCGTACGTGCCGAACAGCAGGAGCCAGGCGCCGAGCACCGCGACCGTGCCGACGCCGGGCGCGTGGCCCTCGGTGGTCGCCCAGCCCAGGTCGGCGAAGCGGTTGGCCGGGGTGAACCTGCCGACGGAGCGCAGCCATCCGGGCAGCAGCTCCAGCGGGAACCACAGTCCGCCGACGATCCCGAAGCCCATCAGGCAGGCCACGTTGACCACCCCGGTGCCCTGCGGGGTGAGCCGGTAGCCGTTGCCGAGGCCGAGCATGGTGAACGGCAGCGCGCCGATCCACAGCAGCACCGCCAGCGTGATCCACTGCCAGGCGTCCAGCCGTACCCCGTTGACCAGCCCGCCGGCCAGCAGCACCGTGAAGATCGTCGGCAGGACCGTCACCGAACCGCTGACCGCGCGGCCCACGACCGCCCGGGAAGGCGAGAGCGGAGTGACCCGCAACTGCTCCAGCCAGCCCAGGGTCTTGTCGGAGGCGACCCCCGTACCGATCGACATCGCGGAGCCCAGCGCCCCGTACGCGGCCATGCCGACCATCGAGGCGGTCTTCCAGCCGTCGACATCGGTGCCGCCGCCGATGTTGGTGAAGACCAGGTACATCATCACCGGCATCCCGGTCCCGAAGATCAGGAAGGTGCTGTCACGCAGGGTCCGGCGGATTTCGAGCACGATGTAGCGGTACATCAGACGTTCTCCCTCTCGGAAGCGGTCGTGGAGGCCGTGGCGGCCGGTGCGGTGAGGGAGAGGAACGCGTCCTCCAGCGTGGCCCGGGAGACCTGGAGGTCGCGGATCGCGTCCAGACGGGCCAGCTCCCGGACGGTGGCGTCCGAGTCGTCGGTGTGCAGCAGCGCCCGGTCCCCGGACACCTCGACGGTGACCACGCCGGGCAGCAGTTCGAGGCCCCCGGCCGGCCGGCCCGCCAGGTCGAAGGAGACGAGGCCGCGGCCGGCCGAGCCCCGGATCGTGTCGCCGGTGCCGTCCGCGACGATCCGGCCCCCGTCGATCACGACGATCCGGTCGGCGTTCTCGTCGGCCTCCTCCAGGTAGTGGGTGGAGAACAGGACGGTGTTGCCGCGCCGGGCGTAGGCCCGCATCGAGTCCCAGAACGTGCGGCGCGCCTCCACGTCCAGGGCGGCGGTCGGCTCGTCCAGGACGATCAGTTCCGGATTGCCGGCCAGCGCGACGGCGAAGCGGACGCGCTGGGTCTGGCCGCCGGAGAGCTTGTCGATGCGCCGGTTGGCGAAGTCGCTCGACCCCGCCAGCGCGAGCGCCTCGGAGACCGGCATCGGCTCCGGGTAGGTGGAGGCGACGAAGTCGACCAGCTCGCGGACGGTGATCCGCTGGATGGGCCGCCCGTCCTGGAGCATGGCGCCGACCAGACCGTCCCGCACCGCGTGTTCGGCACTCCGGCCCAGCACCCGCACCGTGCCGGAGTCCGGCTGGTCCAGGCCGAGCAGCAGCCGGATGGTGCTGGACTTGCCCGCGCCGTTGCGGCCGAGCAGGGCGACGGTCTCGCCGCGGCCGATGGACAGATCGATCCCGTCCACGGCCCGTACGCTGCGCTCCGCCCGGCCGAAGGTCCTGACCACCGCGGTGAGGTCCACCGCGGCTCCGTTCCCCGTTGTCTGCGTCATGGACACGACGCTACGGAGACCGCCGCAGGTCCCGGCAGATGTGTCCGTACGGACTTCGCCATGACATATGTCATGGCCGGGACGGAGCCCGGATGGGCCGGAAGGCAGGCCGGCCAAGGAATCTGACGCTACGTCAGCAGCGGTCTTCCCAAGCGCTGGGCACTGCGTTATACATGGGTTCATCGGCTAGAACGCGTTCTAGAACGGGCGTGGCGGCCGGTCCCGCGCGACCTCGGTGCGGCCGACGGTGCGGACGGCCGCGCCGAGGTCTTCCCACCATCAAGGAGCAGCTCTCCCATGCCCATTGATGCCGAAAAGGCTCTCGCCGCCGAACCCCGCTCCACCCGGATCAGCTGGGGCCACAAGGACGTCCAGCTCTACCACCTCGGGATCGGCGCGGGCTTCGGCCCCGACCGCCCCGATGCCGCGACCGACCCCGCCGAGCTGCGCTACACGCTGGAGTCCCGGCTCCAGGTGCTGCCCTCCTTCGCCACCGTCGCGGGCGCCGGCATGGGCGTCGTCGGCGGACTCTCCTCGCCCGGCATCGACATCGACCTCGCCGCCGTCCTGCACGGCGGGCAGAGCGTACGGGTGCACCGGCCGATCCCGGTCGAGGGCGGCGCCGAAGTGACCTCGAAGGTCGCCGCGGTGTACGACAAGGGCAAAGCGGCCGTGCTGGTGCTGCGCACCGAGGCCGCCGACGAGGAGGGCCCGCTGTGGACCAACGACGCCCAGATCTACGTACGGGGCGAAGGCGGCTTCGGCGGTGAACGCGGCCCGTCCGAACGGGCCGCCCACCCCGCGATCGCCCCGAACCGCATCGTGCAGCGGCCCATCAGGCCGGACCAGGCGCTGCTGTACCGCCTCTCCGGGGACTGGAACCCGCTGCACGCCGACCCCGAATTCGCCGCGCTCGCCGGCTTCGACCGGCCGATCCTGCACGGACTGTGCACCTACGGCATCACGCTCAAGGCCGTCACCGACACGGTCCTGGGCGGCGACGTGACCCGTATCCGCTCCTACCGCACCCGTTTCACCGGGGTTGTCTTCCCCGGCGAGACCCTCCGCATCGAGATGTGGACGTCCGAGAACCAGGTACGGGTCGAGGTGAGGGCCGTGGAGCGGGACAACGCCATGGTTCTCGGCGACACCTTCGTCGAACACTCCTGATCCGTCCCGGACCGACCGACTCCAGCCAAGAGGACCGCAGGCCCAGTTCCACCCGCCCATGAGGGGAGCCGCACCATGCGCGCAGCCGTACTGCACGAGATAGGCCAGGAGAAACTCGAAGTACTCGACGACGTCGAGGCGGTGGGCTTCGGCCCCGGCAAGGTCAGGCTCCGCATCCGGGCCACCGGACTGTGCCACTCCGACGTCTCCGCGATGAGCGGCGTGCTGCCGCAGCCCGCCCCGTTCATCCCGGGCCACGAGGGCGCCGGCGAGGTCCTGGACGTCGGCGACGGCGTCACCGGTCTCAGCGCCGGGGACCGGGTACTCGTCTGCTGGCTGCCCGCCTGCGGGGCGTGCCCGTCCTGCAAGCGCGGCCAGACCCACCTCTGCCTGGCCGGCTTCATGAACGCGGGCACCCCCAACTTCAAGCGCCCCGGCGGCGACGTGTTCGGCTTCGCGGGCACCGGCACCTTCACCGAGGAGGTCGTCGTCGGTGCGGGCTGCGCGGTGCCGATCCCGGACGACGTGCCGTTCGAGATCGCCGCGCTGATCGGCTGCGGGGTGACCACCGGGCTCGGCGCCGCCATCAACACCGCGAAGGTGGAAGCCGGTTCGTCGGTCGCCGTGATCGGCTGCGGCGGCGTCGGCATCTCCACCATCCAGGGCGCCAGGGTGCAGGGCGCCGCCCAGATCGTGGCGGTGGACCCGGTCGCCTCGCGGCGCGAGGCGGCGCTGCGGTTCGGCGCGACCGAGGCGGTGTCGCCCGACGAGTTCGCCGACGCCAAGCAGCGGATCACCGCGGGCGAGGGCTTCGACTACGTCTTCGAGGTCGTCGGCAAGTCGGCCACCGCACGCACGGCGTACGAGCACACCCGGCGCGGCGGCACCCTGTGCGTCGTCGGCGCGGGCGCGATGGACGACAACTTCCAGGTCAACATGTTCGAGCTGTTCTTCGACGAGAAGCGGATCCTGCCCTCCATGTACGGGGGCGGCGACGTGCTCCGCTCGTACGAACGGGCCATCGCGCTCTGGCGGGCCGGCCGGATCGACCTCGAATCGATGATCACCCACCGGGTGCGGCTCGAAGGGATCAACGACGCACTCGACCAGATGCGGACCGGCGAGTCGCTGCGCACCTGCGTCGAGCTCTGACCACCGCCCCGCCCCCTCCCGAGAGGACTGGAGAGATTCCGATGTCACTTCCCCTGGACGGCATGTCCGCGATCGTCACCGGCGCGGGCCGCGGCCTCGGACGCGCCGAAGCGCTGGAACTGGCGGGGCTGGGCGCGTCCGTGGTCGTCAACGACTACGGGCAGCCGGGCCGTGACGGCTCCGGCGAGGCGTCCGCGACGCCCGCCGAGGAGGTCGCCGAGGAGATCCGGGCCGCGGGCGGCCGGGCCGTCGCGCACCTCGGCGACGTCTCCGACCACGAACAGGCCCGCGCCCTGGTGGAGCTGGCCGTCGACACCTACGGAAAGCTCGACATCCTGGTCAACAACGCGGGCATCCTGCGCGACCGGATGATCTTCTCGATGACCGAGGACGAGTGGGACTCGGTCATCAGGGTCCACCTCAAGGGCCACTTCAACACCACGCACTTCGCCGCCGCGCACTGGCGCACCCGCTCCAAGGAGTCCGGCGGCCCGGTCCACGGACGGATCATCAACACCTCGTCCGAGGCGTTCCTGGCCGGTTCGGCGGGCCAGCCGAACTACGCGGCGGCCAAGGGCGGCATCGTCGGCCTCACCACCTCCACGGCCCTGGCGCTGGCCAGGTACGGCGTCACCGCCAACGCCATCTGCCCGCGGGCCCGCACCCGGATGACCGAGGACGTCTTCGCGGGCTTCCAGGAACCGACGGACGGCCGGCTCGACGCGCTCGCCCCCGAGCATGTCGCGCCGCTGGTCGGCTATCTGGCCTCCCCGGCCGCCGCCAAGGTCAACGGGCAGCTGCTGGTGGTGCACGGCGGGATGGTCGCGATCGTCGAACGTCCCAGGGTGGCGGCGAAGTTCGACTCCTCGAAGGAGACGTTCTCCTTCGACGAACTGGACGAGCTGATCTCGCCGTACTACGAGGACCGCCCGCCCAACGAGACCTTCGCCGCGGCGGAGGTGCTCGGCCTGAAGCGGGGCTGACGACGTCGTACGGGGGAACGGGTGGGCCCCGGCAGCCGAACGGCTGCCGGGGCCCACCCGTCCCTCGTTCTCCTCGTCGATGTCCCGCGCGGTCAGGCCGCCCGGCTGTCCCCCTCGGCGGGGCGACGATGGCGACCGTGCGGCTCTGCGGACGTGTCGTCCACCGACTCACCCCCTCGGTGTTTTCCGGAGCCGCCGGCTTCGGCCCGGTCGGCGTCGTCCGGACGCGTCTGGGTCGGGTCGGTTCGGGCTTCAGGCATGTGGGAAGTCACCCCGTTGTGATCGCTTGCATATGTGTGTCACCAGGGCCGATCACGCCGGCCGCGCCTTGGCACGGTCACCGTCGGCGACCGTCGGACACGGCTGCGCAGCCCGGACCCAGGATTTTAACCAGGCACCAGGCGCCCCGTGAGAGCCGCCTGCCCCAATGGAACCGGCTTGCACACGGGTAGAGGCGCCACGTCGGCGGACGGTTGCATACCGCTTCCCGCGCCGGTCGCCGACGACGGCCACACCCCGCGTTCACCGTCCGCCGGAGCCTCCAGCAGGGCCACCCCGCACGCCACGTCCCCGGCGGCGTACGGAAGTCCGAGCACCCCGTCCCGGGTCCACACCCCGTGGCCGGCCTGCCACCCCTCGGGGGCGGCGAGTTGGTGCAGCCGGCGCCCGGCCGGGCGCCACACCCCGACCCAGCTGCCCGCCGCGCCATCGATCCGCAGCGCCACCGCGCAGCTCTCCGGCATCAGCATCTGGCCCGGCTGCACGGCGAACGGCGTCACCGCCACATCGGCCGGGCGCAGGCACTCCGGGAAGCGCACCGGCAGACAGCTGCCGAGCACCCCCCAACCCAGCCGGTCGTGCCCCGGCGCGTCCGAGCGGATCAGCAGCAGCCCGCTGTCCGGGTCGGCGAGCAGCAGCCGGTCATTGCTGTCCGGGGCGATCTGCAGCAGCGGCGACACCTCGCCGCCCCGCTCCAGGTCCACGGCGATGGCCTTGACCGGGCCGCCGCCCGGCATCTCCCGGTCCAGGGCCAGCATCCGGCCCGCCCGGTCCAGCCAGACGCCCCCGGAGCAGTGCCCCGGGATCTCCGCGACCGGCTCGGGGCCGAAGGCGCCGCCCGCCACCAGCCAGACGGAGGTGGTGCGTGCCCCGGCCGACAGCGCGTACGCGCTCACGCCGTCCGGTGAGGGTGGCAGCAGGGTCAGCTCCGCGGATTCGACGCTGCCGAGCGGGAGTTCGCCGGTCGCGGGGCCGGTGGGATAGAGGAGCGACACCGTGTGCCGGTCCGCGACCCGGCGCAGGATCAGCACCCGCCCGTCGGCCAGGGGCAGCACCTCGGAGTCCGGCTCCTCCGGCTGGTCGAGGGGGAGCGGCACCGCGTACGGCTCGGGCCCGCCGAGCGTCCAGCGCTCCACGAACCACGCCCCGCCCGCCCCACCGGCCCCGTCGGGCGGATCCGCCGCCACGTTCGCGAGCGCGAGCCGGGCCGCGTACGAACCGTCCGCGGAGATCGTGAACGCGGGCGCGACGGGCAGCGTGGCGGGGGCCGCTCCGAGGGGCGCGCCGCCCGGTCCGCCGGCCCCGTCCGGCGGGTCGTCCGGCGCACCGTCCTCCAGGACCGTTCCTCCGGGGACCTCGGCGTCTCCGGCGGCCCCGGTCGCCTCCGCGGTCCCGTTCTCGATTGCACAGGCAGTCATGGGCTGGTCACCTCCGGCCACCGAAGCTAGTTTTCGCACTTCCTGCCGAACAACACGAGACCCACCTCTTCACACATAAGGGTGGTGATGCCCTGATTCGCCTGAGGGGGAGGGGGTGGCTGTGCTGGAGCCGAGACGGGTGGGTAAGGTAAGGCAGCCCTAAGAAATACCTGTATGTCCCTTACCAACTGGAGCAAGTGATGTCCCTTCGTCGCCGCGGCACCGCCGCAGTCGGCCTGGCGGTGGCCGCCGCCCTCACCCTCTCGGCCTGCGGGAGCGACGACGGGGAGTCGGGCGGCTCGGCCAAGTCGGACGGCGACAAGAAGGCGGCCGTCGCCACGGGCGGCAAGGACTTCGCTGACGCCGCGAAGAAGACGGCGGAGTACGGGACGGACGCCGAGGCCGGCGAGTTCCCCCGCACCCTCACCCACGCCATGGGCAAGACGGAGATCAAGTCCGCCCCCAAGCGCGTCGTCGTGCTGGACGTCGGCGAGTTCGACAACGTCGTGTCGCTGGGTGTGAAGCCGGTCGGCTACGCGCCCTCCGAGGGCGACGCGGCCATCCCCTCGTACCTGAAGAAGGACGCGGGCAACCCGAAGAACGTCGGCACGATCAACAACCTCAACCTTGAGGCGATCGCCGGCCTGAAGCCCGACCTGATCCTCGGCAGCCAGCTGCGCGCCGCCGACAAGTACGACGCGCTCTCCAAGATCGCGCCGACCGTGTTCTCCATCCGTCCGGGCTTCACCTGGAAGGAGAACTACCTCCTCAACGCCGCCGCGCTGGACAGGACGGCCAAGGCGAAGAGCGAGCTCGGTGCCTACGAGGCGAAGGCCAAGAAGCTCGGCGAGGACATCGGCCCCGACAAGCCGACCATCTCCATGGTCCGCTACCTGCCGGACCGCATCCGCCTCTACGCCAAGGCGTCCTTCATCGGCACCATCCTCGAAGACGTCGGCCTGCCGCGGCCCGAGAACCAGCAGATCGACGACCTCGCCGCGGAGATCAGCCCGGAGAAGATCGACGAGGCCGACGCCGACTGGATCTTCACCGGCGTCTACGGCGACGTGAAGGCCACCGAGCGCGACACCACCCAGGCCAACCCGCTGTGGAAGAACCTCAAGGCCGTCAAGGAGGGCCGGGCCAAGAACGTCTCCGACGAGACCTGGTACCTCGGCCTCGGTGTCACGGCCGCGAACCTGGTCCTCGACGACCTCCGCGCCGACCTCGTGAAGTAACCGGTACCGAGCAGAATGTGGCGGTCCGCACGGACCGCCACAGCCCTGGACGGCGGGGCACGGAGGGCAGGTAGCCTTTGCTTGTGCCCCGTCTGTCTGATGTCCTCGCCGAGCTCGACGCTCTCTGGCCGCCCGAGCGGGCCGAAGGCTGGGACGCGGTCGGTACCGTCTGCGGAGACCCCGACGCCCCCGTCGACCGCGTGCTCTTCGCCGTCGACCCCGTCCACACGATCGCCGACGAGGCGATCCGGCTCGGCGCCCAGCTGATCGTCACCCACCACCCGCTCTATCTGCGGGGTACGACGACGGTCGCCGCGGACACCTTCAAGGGCCGGGTCGTGCACACCCTCATCAAGCACGACATCGCGCTGCACGTCGCCCACACCAACGCCGACACCGCCGACCCGGGCGTCTCCGACGCCCTGGCCGGCGCGCTCGACCTGCGCGTCGAGGGCCCCCTCGTGCCGGACCCGTCCGACCCCGGGGGGCGGCGCGGCCTCGGCCGGATCTGCGTGCTCGACCACCCCGAGACCCTGGCCGACCTTGCCGCCCGCGCCGCCGCCCGGCTGCCCGCCACCGCGCAGGGCATCCGGCTCGCCGGCGACCCGGCCGCGACGGTGCGCACCGTCGCGGTGAGCGGCGGCTCGGGCGACAGCCTCTTCGACGCGGTGCGCGCCGCGGGGGTCGACGCCTTCCTCACCGCCGACCTGCGCCACCACCCGGCCTCCGAAGCCGTCCAGCACTCCCCGCTCGGCCTGATCGACGCCGCCCACTGGGCCACCGAATGGCCCTGGTGCGAACAGGCCGCGGCGCAGCTCGACGCGATTTCCGACCGCCACGGATGGGACCTGCGGGTCCACGTCTCGAAGCAGGTCACCGACCCCTGGACCACCACCACCCACCACTCTTCTGGAGCCCCCAACTGAACGCCGCGCCCGCCGACCAGATCCGACTCCTCGACGTCCAGGCCCTCGACGTACGCCTGTCGCAGCTCGCGCACCGGCGCAAGTCGCTGCCCGAGCACGCCGAGATCGAGTCGCTCACCAACGACCTCGCGCAACTGCGTGACCTGCTGGTCGCCTCGCAGACCGAGGAGAGCGACACCGCCCGCGAGCAGACCAAGGCCGAGCAGGACGTCGACCAGGTGCGCCAGCGCGCCGCCCGCGACCAGCAGCGTCTCGACTCCGGCGCGGTCACCTCGCCGAAGGACCTGGAGAGCCTCCAGCGCGAGATCACCTCGCTGGCCAAGCGTCAGGGCGACCTGGAGGACGTCGTCCTCGAAGTGATGGAGCGCCGCGAGTCCGCCCAGGAGCGCGTCACCGAGCTGTCCGACCGGGTCTCCGCTGTCCAGGCCAAGGCCGACGACGCGACCGCCCGCCGTGACGCCGCGACCAAGGAGCTCGACGAGGAGGCCGCGACCGTCGCCAAGGAGCGCGAGGTCGTCGCCGGTTCCGTTCCCGCGGACCTGATGAAGCTGTACGACAAGCTCCGCGCCCAGCAGGGCGGGGTCGGCGCCGCCCGCCTCTACCAGCGCCGCTGCGAGGGCTGCCGCCTCGAACTGAACATCACCGAGGTCAACGACGTGAAGGCGGCCTCCCCGGACACCGTCCTGCGCTGCGAGAACTGCCACCGCATCCTGGTGCGTACGGCGGAGTCGGGCCTGTAATGACCCAGCCGCGCCAGTTCGTCATCGAGGCCGACGGCGGATCCCGGGGCAACCCCGGGCCCGCCGGTTACGGAGCGGTCGTCATCGATCCGGTGACGGGGGAGACCCTCGCCGAGGCCGCCGAGTACATCGGCGTCGCGACGAACAACGTCGCCGAGTACAAGGGCCTCATCGCGGGCCTGAAGGCGGCGAAGGCGCTGGTGCCGGACGCCTCGGCGGACGGCGCGGTCCAGGTGCGGGTCCGGATGGACTCCAAGCTGGTCGTGGAACAGATGTCGGGCCGCTGGAAGATCAAGCACCCCGACATGAAGCCGCTCGCGGCGGAGGCCGCCAGGATCCTGCCGGCCTCCGCCGTCACCTACGAGTGGATCCCGCGCGAGAAGAACAAGCACGCCGACCGGCTCGCCAACGAGGCGATGGACGCGGGCAAGCGCGGCAAGCAGTGGGAGCCGTCGGCGTCGACGGCCGCCCTCGACACCTCCCGGCCCTCGGTGGCCTCCGCCCTGCCGCCGGTCTCGGGCCCGCCCGGAGACGCGGCGGCGGGCGCGGCGAAGGCCCGCGCGGCCCTGGCCTCCCGGCCGGCCGCGGCCTCCCCGTCGGCCCCTCGGGTCGGCTGGGCCGCGGCACCCGATCTGGGGGCGCCCGCCACCTTCGTGCTGCTCCGGCACGGCGAGACCGCCCTCACCCCCGAGAAGCGGTTCTCGGGCAGCGGCGGCAGCGATCCCGAACTCTCGGCGGCCGGCCGCCAGCAGGCCGAGTGCATCGCCCGGTCGCTGGCCGCCCGCGGCACGGTCGAGGAGATCGTCAGCTCCCCGCTGCGCCGCTGCCGCGAGACGGCGGCCGCGGTGGCCGCCCGGCTCGGTCTGGAGGTCCGGATCGAGGAGGGCCTGCGCGAGACGGACTTCGGCGCCTGGGAGGGCCTGACCTTCGCCGAGGTGCGCGAGCGTTACGGCCCCGACCTGGACGCCTGGCTGGGTTCCGCGAAGGCGGCCCCCACCGGCGGTGGCGAGAGCTTCGCCGAGGTGACCCGCCGCGTGTCGGCCGTCCGCGACCGCCTCACCGCCAGTTATGCGGGCCGCACGGTCCTGCTGGTCACGCATGTGACCCCGATCAAGACCCTGATCCGACTGGCACTCGGCGCCCCGCCGGAGGCCATGTTCCGGATGGAGCTCTCGGCGGCCTCGGTCTCGGCGGTGGCGTACTACGCGGACGGCAACGCGTCGGTCCGGTTGCTGAACGACACCTCGCACCTGCGGTGAGGCGGGCGCGAGGGATGCCCCGCGTCCAGGGCACGGGGGCTCCGCGCCCTGGGGGAGATCAGCCGCGCAGCGCCGCGGCCTCGCCCGCCAGCCGCTCCACCCGTGCCCAGTCCTTCGCCGCGACGGCGTCCGCCGGGACCATCCAACTGCCGCCCACGCAGCCGACGTTGGGCAGCGCCAGATAGGACGGCGCGGAGGCGGGCGTGATGCCGCCGGTCGGGCAGAACCGGGCCTGCGGCAGCGGCGCGGAGAGCGCCTTCAGATACGCCGTGCCACCGGCCGCCTCGGCCGGGAAGAACTTCATCTCGGTGACCCCGCGCTCCAGCAGCGCGACCACCTCGGACGTCGTGGAGACACCCGGCAGGAACGGCACGCCCGACGCCTTCATCGCGTCCAGCAGCCGGTCCGTCCAGCCGGGGCTGACCAGGAACCGGGCCCCCGCGGCGACGGTGTCGGCGACATTCCGTACGGAGATCACCGTGCCGGCCCCGACCACCGCGTCCGGCACCTCGGCCGCGATCGCCCTGATCGCGTCCAGGGCCGCGGCGGTGCGCAGCGTCACCTCGATGGCCGGGAGCCCGCCGGCGACCAGGGCCCGTGCGAGCGGCACCGCGTCGGCGGCGTCCTCCAGGACGACTACGGGCACGACGGGGGCAAGGTCCAGCACAGAGGAGGTCATGCGCCCATCTTGCGCGACGGCAGCATCGTACGCAACGAGCGTTGCGCATGGTGCAACACGCGGTCGCCGACGAGCCCACCCAGGGCGGTCGGCGATTCAGTGGATCTCCGTCACCACGACATCGAGCGACCACGCCCGCCCGGCCCGTGCCGGAGCCTCGGCCTCCACCACGTACCCGAGCCCGCGCAAGGTCTCCACCAGCTCCGCGGGCCCCTTCGGCCGCGCACCGCAGACCAGCAGATCGCGGACCATCCGCCCCTTGGTCGCCTTGTTGAAGTGGCTGACCACCGACCGTTTCTCGACCCCGTCCACCAACTGGGAGTGCAGCACCCGCACGCTCGCCGTACGCTCCGCCACCTCGCCCTTCGGCTTCCAGGCCGCGGTGTAGGCCGAGGACCGCAGATCCAGGACGAGCCCGTCCCCGGCGGCCTCCGGCATCACCCGCGCCATCGGGTCGCGCCAGTACGCCCCGAGCGCGCCCAGGCCCGGCAGCTTCACGCCCATCGAGCAGCGGTACGTCGGAATCCGGTCGCCCACCCGCACGGCGCCCCACAGTCCGGAGAAGACCAGCAGCGACTTCCCGGCCCGCCGCTTGGCCGCCGCGTCCAGGGAGGCCAGGTCCAGCGCGTCGTACAGCACGCCCGTGTAGATCTCCCCGGCCGGACGCGTCCCGGCCGTCCGGAGCTCCACGTTCTTCGCGATCTCGCCGCGCAGCCCCTCGCTCAGCCCGAGCACCTCACGGGCCTTCTCCTCGTCCGCCGTGCACAGCTCGACCAGCTCGTCGAGCACCGCCGCCCGCGCCTGGGCCAGACCCGGCAGCGACAGCGACTCCGGCTTCAGCGGAGCACCGCGCCCCGAGGCGGCCTTTCCTTCGGAGGGCGGCAACAGCACGAGCACGGCGGTTCTCCTTCGTACGCACGGTCGGGGCGACGGGACCAGCCCCCCGCGCCAGCGTACGGGGACGGCGGAGCCGTCCGGTCCGCAGCCCGTCCGCGGCCCATCCGCGGCCCGTCCGTAGCCCGTCCGCGGCCCGCGAGCGCCCGTTCCGCTCCCGGTCCCGCCGGCACCGTCCGGTCCGCCGGCCGGGATGCCGCCCGCCCCGCCCCGCCATACGCTCGGTCCATGCCCCGCCGCCATCTCCGTATGACCGGGCCGGCCGACACCCCGCTGGGGGCGTCCCTGCGCAAACTGCGCACCGAGCTCGCCCTTCCCGACGACTTCCCGGCCGAGGTCCTCGCCGAAGCGGTACAGGCGGCGAAGGACCCGGCGGTAGCGGCCCACGAGGACGCGACGGACCTGCCGTTCCTCACCATCGACCCGCCCGCCTCGACCGACCTCGACCAGGCCATGCACCTGGAACGCCGCCGGCACGGCTACCGGGTGCACTACGCCATCGCCGACGTCGCGGCCTTCGTACGCCCCGGCGGAGCGCTCGACACCGAGGCCCACCGCCGGGTGACGACCCTCTACTTCCCCGACGGCAGGGTGCCGCTCCACCCCGCCTCGCTCTCCGAGGGCGCCGCCAGCCTCCTGCCGGGACGGACCCGCCCCGCCGCGCTCTGGAGGATCGACCTCGACACCGAGGGCGCGGTCGTCGCCACCTCGGTGCGCCGGGCCCTCGTCCGCAGCCGCGCCAAGCTCGACTACGCGGGTGTCCAGCGGCAGATCGACACCGGCACCGCCGAGGAGTCCGTGGCCCTGCTCCGCGACATCGGACGGCTTCGCGAGGAACAGGAGGTCGCCCGCGGCGGCATCTCGCTCAACGTGCCCGAGCAGGAGATCGTCCAGCGCGACGGCGGCTACGGCCTCGAATACCGCGCCCCGCTGCCCGCGGACGGCTGGAACGCCCAGCTCTCCCTGCTGACCGGCATGGCCGCCGCCCACCTCATGGCCGAGACCGGGACCGGCATCCTGCGCACCCTGCCGGTCGCCCCGGACGGCGCCGTGGCCCGGCTCCGCCGCTCCGCCGAGGCGCTGCACATCGACTGGCCGCACCACGTCCCGTACGCACGGCTCATCCGCTCCCTCGACCCGCGCAGGAGCGCCCACGCCGCGTTCCTCCAGGAATGCACCACCCTGCTGCGCGGCGCCGGCTACACCGTCTTCGACCACGGCGAACTCCCCACCCCCGCCGTCCATGCCGCAGTCGCCGACCTCTACACGCACTGCACCGCCCCGCTGCGCCGCCTCGTCGACCGGTACGCCGCCGAGCTGTGCCTCGCCGCCGTCGCGGAACACGAGCCGCCCGAGTGGGTCGGTGCCGCGCTGCCCGGCCTGCCGAAGGAGATGGCGGACGGAACCAGGCGCGCCAACACCGTCGAGCGCGAGTGCGTCGACCTCGTCGAGGCCGCGCTGCTCCAGGACCGGATCGGCGAGGTCTTCGACGGGTACGTGGTCGACGTGTCGGAGCAGGAACCCACCACCGGCACCGTCCACATCGAGGAACCGGCCGTCGTCGCCCGGATCGAGAGCGGCGACGCGAAGCTCCCGCTGGGGGAGCGGCTGCGGGTCAGGCTGGACCGGGCGGATCCTGGCTCTTCGAAGGTGCTGTTCGCCCCCGCGTGAGCGGTGCCGGGCACGGACCTCCTGCCCGGCGAGCGCACGCCACCCTCATCCCGTACCCCTTCCCGCCACACGCTCCGCCAGGGCCGCCATCACCCGGCGCACCACCTCGGCCTGCGCGGGCGCGAAGTCGTCGAGCAGCGCCTCGCCGAACCCCGTCACGACCGGCCCCTGGGTGGGGATCACCGCCAGCACCCCGTCCGGCACGGCAGCCGCCAGCTCGGCGGCGAGCGGGGGAATCCGGGCATCGTCCACGGCCGCCCCGGCCAGCGCGTCCAGCCGCTCGTACAGCGCGTGCACGGCAGGGTCCTCGGCCAGCGGCGCCAGCGCGGCGTAGATCTCGCTGCCGACGCCCGTGGTGTCCAGCAGCACGAGATGCTCGCGGTCCTTGGCGGCCATGGGAGAACCGGTCGTCGGGACCGTACCCAGCAGCTCGGCGAGGGCCGGCGACACGGGCTCCTCGGCGCGGACCGGCCCGTCCAGCAGCCGGGCCAGCCGACGCCGCCGCTCCCGGATCTCGCCCTCCTGCCGGGCCAGATCCGCGTCCAGCCCGGCCAGTACCTCCATCAGCTCGTGCCCCTGCGCATCGGCGAGCACGTCCCTCACCTCGTCCAGCCCGAGCCCGAGCTCGGTGAGCCGCCGGATCCGGGCCAGCACCACCGCGTCCCGCACGCCGTAGACGCGGTAGCCGTTGGCCCGGCGCACGGGCTCGGGAAGCAGCCCGATGTGGTGGTAGTGCCGGACCGCCCGCGAGGTGACCCCGACGAGCGCGGCTATCTCTCCGATGCGCATGGCTCCAGTAGAAACGTTGACGCTGCGGCAGGGTCAAGCGCTGCCCGCGCACCTCTCCGTATCCGGCCACTCCGGACTCGTCTGTGCCACGATCGGCTTACGTACTCCCATCTCACGGACGGCGGGTCCATCGATGTCCCAATCCGGCGAGCGACCGAGGAAGGGGCGTGACATGACTGCCCTGCCGCACGAACTGCTCGCGCAGGCCGACGTCCTGCTGGAGGGCTTCCTGGCGCTGGATACGCCGGAGGGCTTCCGGGCCGAGCTGATCGACGGGGAAATTGTCGTGACGCCGCCGCCGGACGGGGACCACGAGGACTACATCAGCTTGATCATGAAGCAGGTGATCAGGCTGGCCCGGACCGACATGGACTTTTCCGGAAACAAGGGGCTGAAGCTGAGGAGCGGCGGGCGCTGTCCCAAGAACCACGTCATTCCCGATGGCACCTTCGCCCCCACCGAACTGCGTCTGTACCGGGGAGCCGACCCCTGGATGCCGTGCGAGGGGGTGGCGCTCGTCGTCGAGGTCACCTCGACCAAGCCCCGGGCGGACCGCACCGACAAGCGTCACTGCTACGCCCGCGGACCCATCCCGCTCTACCTCCTGGTGGACCGGGAGCAGTCCTCGCTGACGCTGTTCAGCGACCCGGAGGGCGACGACTACCGCCGGCACTGCACGATCCCGTTCGGCAAGCGGCTCACGCTCCCGGCACCGTTCGCCTTCGATCTGGAGACCGGGGAACTCATCTGAACCCGGGCCCGGTCGGCGGCCCTCGGCGGACGGGTAGCATGGTCGGCACGGCAGACGAGCCGGGCGGACGGCCGCGTGGGGATCCTCGGATCTCCCCGAGGAACGTCCGGGCTCCACAGGGCAGGGTGATGGCTAACGGCCACCCGGGGTGACCCGCGGGACAGTGCCACAGAAAACAGACCGCCGGGGACTTCGGTCCTCGGTAAGGGTGAAACGGTGGTGTAAGAGACCACCAGCGCCTGAGGTGACTCAGGCGGCTAGGTAAACCCCACCCGGAGCAAGGTCAAGAGGGGCCGTCGCAAGACGGCCCTGCGCGAATGATCGAGGGCGGCCCGCCCGAGTTCGCGGGTAGACCGCACGAGGCCGGCAGCAATGCCGGCCCTAGATGGATGGCCGTCTCCCCGGCCGCCGCGAGGCGACCGGGCGACAGAACCCGGCGTACAGCCCGACTCGTCTGCCCCTTCGGGCTCTTGACCAGTGAAATCGCAGGTCAGGGGCCCTTTTCGCGGATCGGCGGCCCGAGTCGGACCTCGCTTCGTACCCTTTCGAACCAGCCATCGCGGCCATGAAGGCAGCCACGCGTCTTCGGGGCGGAGAAGGCGAGGCGGGCTGACGGCTGCTGGTCAGGCGAGCCGGTGTTCCCAGCGCAGTGAGGGGCTCCGGTGGTCGATCCGGTACAGATGGGATGTCATCGTCACACGGAGCCGAATGGCGTCGATGTCCGGTGCCCCGGCGTCGTGCCAGGCGACGAGGGAGCGTTCGATGTCGTCCCACAGGGCCACGGAGCCGCCCTGGCGGACGGTCCAGCTCTCGCCGTCGGTGATGAACTCGGCGAACGACTCCCGCTCCGCATCGAACAGGTACCGCAAGGGCGACCCGTCACCGTCCGTCGCGCGGACGAACTGAGCGCCGGGCGCGGCCAACTGTGCGAGAAAGGCGGGCATCCATTCCTCAAGGACGAGAGGGGACAGCAGAGCGGCCCGCTCACTGTCCGCGTACGCGGTCCGTGCGGCGAGGTCGCCCGCCACGGGGGTCGCTGCCTGGGCCCGCGCCTGCATGAAGGAGGACCGTCCGATGATGGCGCCCTCGGCGGTGCCGTCGTCGCCGACGGTGACCTTCGCGAGACCGGTTCCCCAGGGCCAAGAGCCGACCGTGCTGAGGACGACGCCGCCGGGCCTGGTCTGCCGGATCCACGTGTGCGGGATGCGACGGACCGCGCAGGTGGCGATGACCCGGTCGTACGGAGCCCGGCGCGGATGGCCGAGGAGTCCGTCGCCCGTCATCGTCCACGTCGAGTAGCCGACGGTTTCCAGGGCGGCATCGGCGCGTGCTGCCACCTGCGGGTCGACCTCGATCGTGGTGACGTTGTCCTCGCCGAGGTAGTGGCACATCAGGGCGGTGGAGTAGCCGGTGCCCGTGCCGATCTCCAGGACGCGGTGTTCTGCCGTGAGGTCCAGGGCCTCGATCATGCTGACGACCGTGGTCGGGTCGGTCGAGGACGAGGTGGGTACGCCTGCGACGGGCTCGCCGACCTGGTCGGCGGTGAGGTGGCCGTCGAGTTGAGTGGTGAGGGTGTCGACGCTGTACGCGATCTTCAACCACTCGTCCGAGGCCGTGCCGAGCGCGGTGACGGGCCGCCAGGCCCGCCCCTCGTCGAGGAACACGCCGGGATGGAGGAACTGCTCGCACGGCACGGTTTCGAGGGCTTCCCGCAGCAAGGGGGATGTGAGGACGCCCTTGCTCGCCAGAAGAGCGGCCAGGCGGTGCCGCTCGGGCTCTGAGTCGTTCATCGGCTGTCTCCTTGCATGAGCAGGTCGGCGAAGGCCACGGACATCGGAAGGCCGGTTTCCGTCTCCAGCCACCCCCACTGGCCGTTGGGGTTCAGCTCCAGCCACCAGTAATCGCCTCCTCGGTCCACCGAGAGGTCGAAGCTTCCCGATGCCAGGCCCAGCCGGTCCAGGTAGGCGTGCAGGGCTCTTTCCACCTGGTCCGGGAGGTGCTCCGCGGTGTAGGTGAGGGAGCTGTAGTCCTTGCGCCAGTCCAGGAGGTCGGAGTGGATGCGTACGGCGAACGTATGCCGGCCGATGATCAGCACGCGGACGTCGGCGACCTTGTCCACGCGGGCTTGGAACAAGTGGGGGGTGACCCGGACGCTGTCGTCGATCTCGCCGACGGTGACCGGGTCCGCCCAGCCGGTCACCGGCACGCTGTCACGCGTGTAGGGGGTCCATCGCAGCGTCTTGAAGATCGCCTGCCCCTGAGCGTGGACGAACTCGCGGGCCTCGTCCGGGTCGTTGGTGACAAGGGTGGGCGGGATGGTGAAGCCGAGCTGCTGGGCGAGAACGAGCTGCGCGGGTTTGTAGTCGGCTGCGGCAACGCGTAGGGGGTGGTTGACCCAGAGCGGGCCGCCCAGAGCGTAGAGGGTGCCGCCGAGTCCGTAGCGGACCTGCGCCGCCGCGAACCGGGAGTCGTCAGGCGACAGGTGGGGAAACGTGGGCCACTCCGGGCGGCGCCAGTACACCGACCGGATCTGCGTCACATCAGCGGTTCTCGACGGGGTGCGCACCTGCCCGACCACCGGGGCCGGGCAGGTGCCGAACCGAGCCGAGACCGCGAGGTCTTCGCCGATGTCGGCGGGGTTGAACCGGACCACCGGCACATCGCGCCGGTTGAGTGCGGTGATCACCATGTCGGCGGTGATGTCGTCCGCCTCGGTGACCACCAGAACCGGCCTCTCCTCGGTCATGGCCATCAGTCCTGAGTACTGTCCTGATCGTGACCCTGGTCGTTCCGGGAGTCCGAGTTCGTCGTCGTGGAGGTCTCGGTACCGGAGCTGGTGCCGTGCTTGCCCATCTCGACCACCTGCCCGGCGTGGTCGCTGAACACCCCGAGCTGCGTCGTGGGGTCGACGGCGACCGTGGCGTGGGGTCGGCGGATGACCGTCGGGTAGGGCGCGAGTCGGCCCGCACCCCACGGCTGCGTGGGGGAGGGGAGTGCGACAGAGGTGTTCATGAGACTCCTTGGGTTGAAGGGTGTGGTGCGGGAATCCGTCTGCGCCAGGGGGCGCGGACGGCGATCTGCGGGCCGCGACTCAGGGGCGAGCGGCCTGGATGTTGTCGGCCGCGGTCGTCCACTCGACTCCGGACGCCGGCCGGATGTGCGCGATGCGGACCGTGCCGTGGCTGTGGAGCTCGTGTGTGACGGCGACGAGCACACCCTCCCCACGCGAGGCGATGTCACGGACATGCGTGTCCAGGAGCGGGTGATGCTCATAGCCGTCGGAACCGACCGGGTTCACTCCTCCGGCTCCTGCCTGGCCTCGACGCGGCGCATGAACCTCTCCCAGCCGCCGGCTGCCCGTACCCGCAGAGCCCGGCTCGGCGCACCCCGCCGGGGCTCCGGCGGCGTGTACGTACGGCCACTGGCGCCAGGGTTCCTGCGGGGCAGTCCGGAGGTTGTCACGCGGTCGCTCCTCTCCGTGGGGAGCCGCCCGGAGGGTCCTTCGGCCTCCGAGCGGCGTGTGACCAGTGAACGACGATCCGTTACCTTCTCCCAGAGCGAACCTCGCGCAATACCCGGGCGTTTTCCAGGCGTTGGCGCGTGGCGGGTATGAGTGCGTGAAAGGGTTCTCGTGAGGGGAGACCTATGACGTCGAGGCGTAAGCACTTTGCGGAACGGCGCGCGGCCCGGGGTTACTCTCAGGAGGAATTCGCAGAAGCGCTCTCGGTGGCCGCGTCCACCGTGGTCCGTTGGGAAAGTGGTCGCGCCACCCCGCGTCCCCACCAACGGCCGAAGATCGCAGAGCTGTTGGGAGTGCCCCTCCCCGAGCTGGAAGCCCTTCTCTCCGACGAACAGCCGGCCGAGACAGCCGGGCTCTCCGCTGCTCCACCCCTCCTCCATGGTGATGATGACGACATGAAGCGCCGCGAAGTCCTGGGTCTGCTCGCCGTTACGGGTGCGCTGGTCGCCCTTCCCGATCCCGGTGAGGCCGCCCGAGGGCGGGCAGTATCGACGCTCTTGGAGACAGGGGACGCCCTACACCGCAGCCTCTGGCAGGTCTACGCGCTATCGGACGCCAAGCAGGTCATCTTCCCTGCGGTGCGCGCACAGCTCGATGTGATGGCGAAGGGACTGGCCGAGACCCGTACTGCTGTGGATCGGTCCCGATTGTGTCGGATGACGGCCGACCTCTACCAGCTCGTCGGCGAGGTGTTCTTCGATGCCAACCGGTACACCGACGCCGCGCAGTGCTACACACTGGCTGCCAACGCGGCCTACGCCGGTGGCGACCACGACCTGTGGGCCTGTGCCATGACCCGCCACGCGTACGTCGAGCTGTACGCGCGCCGCGCGCACGCTGCCCAGCCCCTGCTCGCGGCAGCTTTCCGCATCGCCCGGAGGGGCGACGACACTCTCTCCACCCGTCACTGGGTCGCGGTCGTCCAGGCGCAGGCGTACGCGTCCGTGGGCGATCTCGACGCGTGCAACCGGGCTCTTGACGAAGCCGAGAAAGTGCACGCCCTCGACGGCGCTCACTCCCACAACGGCGGCTGGCTCCGCTTCGACGGCTCTCGCCTGGCAGAGGAGAGAGGGGCCTGCTACCTCCAACTGGGCCGCCCTGATCTCGCCGAGGAAGCGCTCACCGCGGCCCTTGCCCAGCCTCTGTCCCTGCGTCGCCGCGCCGCTGTTCTGAGCGACCTCGCCGTGCTCGGGGCGCACAGGCGAGACATCGATCAGGTCGTGCACTACGCGGAGCAAGCACTCGGACTGGCCGGCCGGTCGAATTCGGGATTCATCGGCAAGAAGCTGGACGGGCTTCGGGGGCGCCTTGCCCCGCTCATGTCCGATGACCGAGTCTCGACTCTTGATCACCGAATCGCGGCGCTTCCGCGCACCGCATGACGAGAGGGACACGCGCATGAATGACGGCCGGATCTTCCGCGAGGCGTGGATCGACGGTGTGAACAAGCACTATCCCGGCGAGCCCAAGCCCGGCTACGTCACGCCGTGGGACGAGACGCCCGCGTGGGAGCGCGAAGCCGCCACCGCCGTGTACGGGCAGGTGCGCGACTTCATCGAGGTCAGCGGCGGGCATGCGGCCCGGCTCACCCGCGAGCAGAAGAGCCGCTTCGTCGCGATCTGCTGGACCGCCCAGATGTTCAGGCACTTCGAAGACCCGAAGCCCGGATATGTTGCCGACTGGTCCGACCTGCCGGACTGGCAGCGGGAGACGGACGCGGACATCTTCGAACGCATCGAAGGGACCGTCTGATCTCAGGAGCGACGACGTCCCCGTCCGGGCCGATCCGGGCGGGGATGTCTTGTTATGTAGCCATCAAAGTAGCCACGGAAGCACCATCCCTGCATGTTTGTGCAGGTCATAGCGTTGCGCCGACAGAACCCGGCGTACAGCCCGACTCGTCTGCCACCCCTCTCTTCCGGGGAGGGTACGACCGGCGACCGCCCCACGTGGCCGTGACCTGCGAAAACAACATGCACGGCAGCTCCTCCTACGATCACAGTGCTTGAATGGACCGTCCTGTCCAGTCCAGCAAGGAGAAACACTGTGCCCCTGGTGTCCGTCGTGATGCCCGTGTACAACTCGGCGGCGACTCTCGGCGCAGCGGTCCGGTCGGTGCTCACGCAGACCCACAGCGACCTGGAGCTGCTGGTCACCGACGACAAGTCTTCCGATGCCTCGATGGACCTGCTCATGGAGTTCGCCCGGCAGGACAAGCGTGTCCTGCCGGAATCGGCACCGGAACAGGGTGGTGCCGGCCGGGCACGCAATCTCGCCATCGAGCGGGCTCGGGGGGATTACGTCGCCTTTCTCGACAGCGACGACATGTGGCTTCCGGAGAAGATCGAGCGGCAGATCGAATTCGCTGCGGCGGGCAGTGCGCCTCTGACGTTCACCTCGTACTTCAAGATGGACGCCGATCACGAGGGCGAGAGCACCGACTTCGTCCCGAACGGGCGAGTGGTCCGCGCGCGGGAACACGTGGACTACCGCGCGATGCTGGTCCGGGACCACATCGGCGCTCTGACCGCCATGTACGACCGCACTGTCCTCGGCACGCGGCTGATGCCGAAGATGCGGAAGCGACAGGACTACGCCCTGTGGCTGTCGATCATGCGCGACGGCGCCGACGCCCGGGGTCTGCCCGAGCCGCTCGCGGTGTACAGGTCCCACCAGGCGGGATCACTGTCCTCCAACAAGTTGTCGCTGGTCCGGTACAACTGGGAGCTCTACCGCGAGCACGAGCGGCTGTCGGTCCCACGGTCGACGCGGGCGCTGGCCGGCGCTGCGTGGCAGTCGCTGCGCAACTCGCGGATCTAGGTGTGTCGTCCCGGGACGACACACCTAGGACGGCTTGCGGTGTCCGGGGGCGGTGGTGCCGGATTCGGCGGCCTTGAGGTCGGCCAGCAGTTCCGCCTGCCCGGCCAGTACGCCGGACAGGATGCCCCTGGCGACCCGCAGCAGCTCCGCGATCTCTGGATTGACCAGGGAGTAGTAGACGGCCGAGCCCTCCCGGCGGGGGACGACGAGGTTGGCCCGGCGCAGGACGGCCAGCTGCTGGGAGAGGTGAGCGGCCTCCACGCCGATCTCGGTCAGCATTTCGGAGACCGCGTACTCCCGCTCGCTCAGGAGTTCGAGCACCCTGATCCGTACCGGGTGGCCGAGCGTTTTGAAGAACTCGGCCTTCAGCTGGTACAGCGGGGCGCTCACCGTGCCCGCCCCGCGCCCGGAGGGGCCGCCGGGATGCCGGACGGCAGCTGTCGTGCGTGCACCGCGCATCGCATCCACCCAAAACTCTTCACCATGAGGACATCCTCGCGCCCTCACACCGATGTGATGACTTCAGGAATTGCCAAGGTTAGCAATGTGGGAGGCGGAGGCGGGAGGTTCGTCGCCCCCGGCTGCGGCCCCAGGACGGGGCGGGCGCAGCCGGGGAGGCCGGAAGGGTGGGTCAGGCCTTCTTGACCACGCTGGACTTGAGCTGCATGGAGCCGAACCCGTCGATCCTGCAGTCGATGTCGTGGCCGTCCACACCGTCCACGAGGCGGATGTTGCGCACCTTGGTTCCGGCCTTGATGCCGCTCGGGCTGCCCTTGACCTTCAGGGTCTTGATCACGGTGACGGTGTCGCCGTCGGCGAGTACGTTGCCGACCGCGTCCTTGATCCCTCCGGCCGCGGCCTCGGCCGCGGGCTCGGCGGCGGTGGGCGTCCACTCATGGCCGCACTCGGGGCAGATGAGGAGTGCGCCCGTCTCGTAGGTGTACACGCCGGAGCACTCGGGGCACGGCGGCAGTGCCTCGGTCATATCGCTCATGGTCTTTCCTTGCCTTGTTCGTTCGTTCACTTGTTCGCACGTTGCCTGTTTGGCTGTCTGTCTGTGCTGGGCATTGCTCGCGTCAGGCTTCGAGCGGGGGTTTTCGCAGCGGGAGGGTGATCCAGATGCTCTTGCCTCCGGCGTCCGCGTCGCCCCGGACGACCGCGGTGCCGCCCAGGCCGAGGGTGAGTTCCATGATGGTGCCCAGTCCGCCGCCGCTGCCGGTCCCGGGGACTGCCGGGACGAGCGGGGGCTGGTACGGGTGGCGGTCGTGGACGCCGAACGCGAACGTGTCCTGCCCGGCCGCGTAGATCACGGTGAGGTCCGGGGACAGCGGGGCCGCGTGCCGGACGCTGTTGGTGACCAGCTCGGAAAGGATCAGCAGCGCCGGATCGACGGCGGGATGGCGCGGGCTGATGCCCCACTCCGCGAGGACCTGCTCGGTGGTCTCGCGGGCGATCCGCACGGCCGAGCCCATCGCGGGCAGGGTCAGGACGTGCCGCAGGGGCAGGGCGCCGGGCTGGGCGTTCACCGGACGGCCTCGGAGGTTCCGGGGACGGCGGGCAGGACGCCGGCCCGGTGCAGATGGGCACGGGCTCCGGCGATGGCCTCGGGCGTGGTGGCGTACTCCCGGCCCTCCCGCCCGAGCAGTTCCAGTGCGCCGACCGACTCCAGGGCCCGGCGCTGGCCCGGACGCACGCCGGAGGCCAGCACGGCGATGCCGCGCCGGTTCAGCTTCTCCACGGCGTCCTTGAGGACCAGGGCGCCGGTGGCGTCCATCGTCGACACCCGCGACATGCGCAGGATCACCACCCGTACGTCGGCGACCTCGCTCAGCTCCAGGAGGAAGCGGTGGGCGCCGGCGAAGAACAGCGGCCCGTCGATCCGGTACGCGACGATGTGCTCGGCCAGCAGCGCGTGTTCCTCCTCGCTGTGCTCGCCGGGCACGTCGGCTCTGAAGTCGACCTGATCCATCCGGGCCTGACCGGCGACCGCCCGCAGCGCCAGGGTGCCCGCCACGACCAGGCCGATGATCACCGCGTGGACCAGGTCGAGCACGAGCGTGGCGACGGCGGTCAGTACCAGCACGATCGCGTCGGAGCGGGTCGCGCGGGCCATCGCCCGCAGCGCACCGACCTCCACCATCCGGATCGCGGTCGCCAGCAGCACCCCGGCGAGCGCGGCCAGCGGGATCCTGGAGACGAGCGGGGCGGCGGCGAAGGCGATCACGGCCAGGACGGCGGAGTGGGTGAGGGCGGCGAGCCGTGAGCCCGCGCCGGTCCGGACGTTGACGGCGGTACGGGCGATCGCCGCGGTGGCGGGGACTCCGCCGAACAGCGGGGCCGCCAGGTTCGCGATGCCCTGCCCGAACAACTCCTTGTCCGGGTCGTGCTGCTGGCCCACCGTCATGCCGTCCGCGACGGTCGCCGACAGCAGCGACTCCAACGCGGCCAGCGCCGCGACCGCGACGGCCGGGGCGAGCAGCGACCCCAGCGCGGACGGGTCGAGGAAGCCGAGGGAGGGCGCGGGCAGCCCGGAAGGCAGGTCGCCGATCGGAGCGGCCGCGTCCAGGTGGAGCAGCTGAGCCGCGAGGGTGGCGGCGATCACCGCGACGATGGAGAACGGGACGGTGGGCCGCCACCGGGCACCCAGCAGCATCACGGCCGCCACGCCCACCGCGAGGGCGACGGCGGTCCAGTTCGGGGTCCGTGCGAACTCCTCGACCGCGCGCCAGGTCACCACCAGGACCTTGTCGCCCTCCGGCTCGGCCACCCCCAGCGCGTTCGGCACCTGCTGGAGCCCGATGACGCACGCGATGCCGAGCGTGAAGCCCTCCACCACCGGAGCCGGTATGTAGCGCATGTACCGGCCGGCCTTCAGCAGTGCGAGGGCGATCAGCAGCACGCCGGCCATCAGCCCGACCGTCAGCACCCCGCCCGGTCCGTACCGGGCCACGATCGGCACCAGCACCACCGTCATCGCCCCGGTCGGCCCGGACACCTGGAGGTTGGAGCCACCGAACAGCGCCGCCAGCGCGCCCGCCACCACGGCGGTCGCCAGTCCGGCCTCGGCGCCGAGCCCGGAGGAGACGCCGAAGCCCAGCGCGAGCGGCAGCGCGACGATCGCGACGGTCAGACCGGCGAGCAGATCGCGACGCGGGGCGCGGCCCATCACCGCGAAGTCGGCGCGGGCGGGCAGCAGGGAGGCGACCCGGCCCCAGGGCCGGGCGAGCACGGTACTCACTCCGTCCCGACCTCGGCTTCCCGCAGCGCGGCCAGGAGCTCGTTCTGCCCGGCGAGCATCTCGGTCAGGATCCGGCGCGCGGCCCGCATCAGCTCGGCCACGTCCCCGCCGGACAGCTCGTACACCACGGTCGAGCCCTCCCTGGCCGAGGTGACGATGCCGGAGCGGCGCAGCACGGCCAGTTGCTGGGACAGCGCCGACGGCTCCACCTCGATCGAGGTCAGCAGGTCCCGTACCGGCTTCGGACCGTCCTGCAGCAGTTCCAGTACGCGTATGCGGACCGGGTGCCCGAGCATCCGGAAGAACTCGGCCTTGGCCTGGTGCAGCGGAACCGGCACGGTCCTCGGACTCCCTTCACCACCCCCATGTTTCGGGGTGCTCTGTCGGCCGTGCGCGCGGCTGCCTGCGGACACGGCCAATACAGCATGTAGTTAATTGCAGAATTTCGCAATTAGTGGATCTGTGGAGAGCCCTGCTCCAGGGCGGGTGAGGGGCCGGCTCATCGCGTCGGCTCACCTCTCGGCCGCGGGCTTGGTGTCGGGGAAGAACAGGAAGGAGACCTGCGCGATCAGTGAGGCCGGGGCGTGGTGGGCATGGGCCGTGCGACAAGGCGCCGGATGCTCCCCCGTCGCAGCCTCTGCCGCCGCGGCCTTTCTTCTGCGCCCCGGGGTTCCGGGCGCGCCCCTGGAGTCGCGCGCCCTCGGGTGCGCGACTCCACGGGCACGGCCGTGTCAGGTGTCCTGGTGCTCGGACTGTTCC
The DNA here is from genome assembly GCF_042891445.1 of Streptomyces sp. NPDC001890. Taxonomy (NCBI): domain Bacteria; kingdom Bacillati; phylum Actinomycetota; class Actinomycetes; order Kitasatosporales; family Streptomycetaceae; genus Streptomyces; species Streptomyces sp. NPDC001890. The sequence continues at coordinate 772,817 of NZ_JBIATE010000001.1, forward strand.
GGGGTCTCCAGGTATTCGGGGCATTCGGGGTTGTGGCAGGGGCCGGGATGCCACACGGGCACGAAGATTCCGAGACTCTTGTGCCGTCTCTTCACGACTGCGGTCACGGGCTGCTTGCAGACCGGGCAGACAAGCGCCCCTTGGGGACCGGTCTCATGCTCGGCTTGACTCATCTTTTAACGATAGGCGCGATGGCCGCAGCCTGCCGGTGGGGCGGCTTCTTCCTCGGTCCGGAGCGATGACCAGCTTGCCGCGTACATGGCCGCCGGCGCTCTCCCGGTGGGCGTCGGCGGCCCGGGACAAGGGGTATGTCCTCGCCACGGACAGGGCGAGTTCGCCGCTCACGACCAGCGCGGCCGCCCGCTCAAGGCGCTCACGGATCGCCTCGGGGCCGGCGAACGCGAAACGTACGCCGTGCTCCGCCGCCCGGTGGTCGGCGATGGTGACCACGCGGTCCGGGCCGCCGACGAGTTCGACGAGGGCCGGCAGCGAGCCCTTCCCGGCGGCGTCGAACGCCGCGTCCACACCCTTCGCGGCGACGCCGCGGACCCGCCCGGCGAACCCCTCGCCGTACGTCACGGGTTCGGCGCCGAGTGAGCGCAGGTACGCGTGGTTGCGCTCGCTCGCCGTACCGATCACGGTCGCGCCGAGCTGCCTGGCGAGCTGTACGGCCACGGACCCGACGTCACCGGCGGCCCCGTCCACGACCACGGTCTCGCCGGACTTCAGCCCGAGGTCCGCGAGTACCTGGTACGCCATGTCGACGGCCACCGGCAGGCCGGCCGCGACCTCCCGGGGCACGCCTTCCGGCTTCCGCGCGAGCTGCGCCGCGGGCGCGAGTGCGAATTCGGCGTAGCCGCCGGAGCCGATCGAGCCGAAGACCTCGTCGCCCACGGCGAAGCCGGTCACGTCCGCACCGGCCTCCGTGACGACGGCGGCGACATCGCCGCCGGGCACCGAGGGGAACGGCACCGGGCGCTGGCCATTGATACCCCTAGGGGGTATATTCACGACGCGTAGATACCCCCCTCCCGTATAGGAGTACTTGCTATGACCATGTCGGCATCACCCGACGCGCCAACCGATTCGCGGAGATGGTCCGCGCTCGCGCTGATCGCCCTGGCTCAGTTCATCGTCATCATGGACACGTCGATCATCGGCGTGGCCCTGCCCAAGATGCAGGCCGACCTGGGGTTCTCCCAGGAGAACCTGTCGTGGGTGTTCAACGCCTACGTCGTCGCCTTCGGAGGGCTGCTGCTGCTCGGCGGGCGGCTGTCGGACCTGCTCGGTGCCAGGCGCCTGTTCAGCGCCGGATGGGTCGTCCTCGCCGCGGGGTCCCTGACCGCGGGCCTCGCGGGTGAGGTCTGGGTCGAGCTGACCGGGCGGGCCCTGCAGGGCGTGGGTGCCGCGCTGATCGCGCCGGCCGCCCTCACCCTGCTGATGACCCTGTTCGGCTCGCGGCCCCAGGAGCTGGGGAAGGCCTTCGCGCTGTACGGCGCGGCCGCCCCGGCCGGTGGCACCGCCGGAGTCTTCCTCGGCGGGGTCATCACCCAGTACGCGAGCTGGCCCTGGGTGTTCTACATCAACATCCCCGTCGCCCTCGTCGTCCTGATCGCCACGCCCGCCGTCATGCCCTCGGGGGCGGGACGACGCGGCTCGATCGACCTGGCCGGCGCGGTCACCGTAACGGCGGGTCTCGCCGCCGCCGTCTACGCCATCGTCCGTGCTCCCGAGACCGGTTGGGGTTCGGCCGAGACCTGGCTGGTCCTCCTGGCCGGTGCGGCGCTGATCGCCGGGTTCGTCGCGATCCAGGCCAAGCGGCGCGAACCGCTGATGCGGCTGGGCATCTGGCGGGCGCCCAACCTGGCCGGTGCCAACATCGCTCAGCTGCTCATGGCCGCCGCGTGGATCCCCATGTGGTTCTTCCTCAACCTCTACCTCCAGCAGGTCCTGGGGCTCGGCGCCTTCGCCTCCGGCTCCGCGCTGCTGCCGATGACCGGCGCCATCATGATCATGATGATCGTCCTGGCGCCGCGACTGATCTCCCGGTTCGGGCCCAAGCCCCTCATCGTCCTCGGGCTGTTCGTGCTCGGGGCGGGCATGTTCTGGCTCTCGCTCGCCCGCCCGGACGGAAACTTCCTCGTCGACGTGCTGCCCGCCTCCCTGCTCTCGGCGGTGGGTATGTCCCTGGCGTTCATCCCGTCGCTCGGCACCGCGCTCTCCAGCGCCCGCCCGGAGGAGGGCGGTCTCGCCTCGGGGATCGTCAACACCAGCTACCAGGTCGGCTCCGCGCTGGGGCTCGCCGCGATGACGGCAGTGGCCGCCGCGCACGGCGCCGGTGAGCCGGGGAACCCGGTGGCGCTCACCAACGGCTTCTCCGCCGCCTTCCTCGGTGCCGCGGCCCTCGCGGTGGTCGGCGGCCTCGCCGCCCTGCTGACCCTGCGCACCGCACCCGCCGCCGAGGGTGCGGGCGAGGGTGCGGGCAGCGGTGACCAGCCGGAAAAGGCCGCGGCCTGAAAGGGAGCGGCCTGAAAGGGGTTGGCCTGGAAAGAGGTGGATGTTTCTCGACGATCGTGGTGGGGGGCGGCGCCCGCTGCCGGGGTGGGTGTCCGCCCCGGCAGCGGACGCCGCCCCTCGTTTCACCCGGGCCGTCGTGCGGTGACCAACTGGGCGGCACTGCGCAACTGGAGTGCTTCGCCCCGCTCGTGGGGCCGCAGGAGGTCGACGAGCCGCTGCCGGGCCCGGTCCCGGTCGTCCTCCCCGGCCTGGCTCATCAGGTGCCGGCCGGGTCCGGAGCCCAGCAGGAAGGCGGCGGCGTCGGCGGCGTCCCGGCCCCAGGTCCCGTACGCCTCGACCGGCGTCGTGGCGACGGCCTCGTACCCGGCGCGGGACAGCACGGCACGCACGGCCTCCGGGTCCGCCAGCGAGAACATGCCGGAGCCCGGGGCACCCAGCCCGCCGACGGGCAGGAGGCCGCCCAGCCCCCGGATGGCCTGGAGCCACTCGTTCCGGTCGGCCCGCGCGGTGCAGACGAAGGCGATACGGCCGCCGGGGCGCAGCGCCCGCCCGATGTTGGCGAAGGCGGCGACGGGATCGGCGAAGAACATCACCCCGAAACGGCTGATCGCGACGTCGAAGAGCGCGGGCCCGAACGGATGGACCTGGACGTCCGTCTGCTCGAACGCGACATTGCCGATCCCCTCGCGCCGCGCGGACTCCCGCGCACGGGCCAGCATCGGGGCCGACAGATCCAGGCCCAGCGCCCGCCCGCCGCTCGCCCGTCGCGCGGCGAGCCGGGTGGTGCGCCCCGCGCCGCAGCCGATGTCGAGGACGCGGTCCCGTCCGGTGATGGCCGCGGCGGCGAGCAGGGGCTCGTCGAACCCTCCGTTCACCCCGTCCCAGCGGTCCTGGTTGGCGGCCCAGTAGGCCCCCTCGTAGCCGTTCCAGGCCCGGTCCTGGTCCTTGTTGGCGATCTGGCTCATACGGATTTCTCCCCCTGGGTTCAGGCGCCCGCGGACGTCGGAGCGACTAGTATGGGCGAGCGCCCATTCAAGGTATGGGCAATCGCCCATACTGTAAACGGGCTGAGAGGGAGGGATGCCGTGTCACCGCGTGGTGTGACGACTCCGGATGTCCGCGAGCGGCTGTTCGCCGCTGCGGAGCGGGTGCTGGAGCGGGACGGGCCGGGCGCCCTGACGAGCAGGGCGATCACCGGTGAGGCGGGTTGCGCGAAGGGCCTTCTGCACGCCCACTTCCGCGGACTGGACCAGTTCGTCGCGGAGCTCGTCCTGGACCGGTTCGCGCGGGTGGCCCGGCACGCCGAGGAGCTCCGGGGGCGGGTGGGGCAGGGCACCGTCGCGGAGAACCTTCACGGCATCGCTCTCGCGCTGCTGGCCTCGGCCGGCCCCACCGTCGCCGGGCTGGCGCTCACCCGCCCCGAGGCCTCCTCGCACATCCGCGAGGCCCTGGTGGGCGGTGCGCCGGGCTTCGACACGGTCCAGGACGCGATCACCGACTACCTGGACGCGGAACGGCGGGGCGGCCGGATCGCGGAACGGGCCGACACCGCCGCCGCGGCCCTCGCCCTGGTCGGGACCGTCCACCACCTGCTCATGACCGGCGCGCACGACCGGCAGCAGGCACAGGAACGGACCGGGCAACTGGTGACCCTGCTCGACGCCGCCCTCCGGCGCGGGCCGGACGACGCCGTCGAGTGAGCCGGGGGGCGGGCGGAAACCCCGAGCGAGCCGGGGCAGGCGGCACCTGCGCCGCTTGCCCCGGCTCGGACCAGCCGGGTCGTTACGCCGGCAGGGTCGCCATGCCGGCCGGGCCGCTGTGCCGGCTGGGCCGCCACGTCAGCCGGTCGTCATGCCGGCGGAGTCGTCACATCAGCCGGGTCGTCACGTACGCCTCGATGGCGTCCCGCTGGTACGCGGCCAGGCCCGGCGCGATCGCCTCGTACGCCGCGCGCCACTGCTCGTTCTCCACACAGGAGCGGCCGATCGCCCGGTACTCCTCGGCGGAGACCGCCCGCAGCCCGGTCAGGGCCCGGTGCTGGGCCTCGATCTCGGCCTGCACCTGACCCGCGTCGGCGGGCACCCCGGCGGCCAGCAGCTCCGCCAGCCGGATCATTTGCGCAGTGCGCTCGCGGTGTCCGGCCTCGATCTGTGCCTCGCTCATCGCCGAGGTGTGCCGGTCGATGTCCCCGGCCAGCTCCGGGAAGTCGCGCAGGCTCTCCTGGATCTGGGCGGGCCGGACGCCCTCGAAGAGATTCTCCGGTCGGTTGATCGCCGTCATGGGGTTACCGTCCTTTCTGGATTCCTCCAGTTCGGCGATCGTGCGGGAGACGGTGCCGGCCAGCGCGTCGATCCGGTCGCGCTCGGCGAGGAGCCGGCGGTGGTGACCGCGCAGCGCCTCCACCTCATCGACCTGCGAGGCCAGGATCCGCCCGATCTCGGGCAGACCCAGGCCCAGCGCCCGCAGCACGAGGATCTGCTGCAGCCGGAGCAGCTCGCCCTCCCCGTAGCAGCGGTGGCCGTTGGAACCGGTCCCCGCGGGCGGCAGCAGGCCGATCTCGTCGTAGTGCCGCAGCGTCCGAGCCGTCACACCGGACATCCGGGCGACCTCCGCGATCGGCCAGACCATTCCCGTCTCCCCACGATCACCTCACCGGGCCGGCCTCTCCGGCCCTGGTCAGGACGGTAGAAGCTGCCGCTGCGGCAACCGCAACCCCGGAGACCAGGATGGCAGTGATCACTGCACCCGGAGGCGCACCGTGTGCGTGGCGCCGCGGCTCCGGCTCAGGTCGCCGAAGGTCACGGTCACCGACGAACCGGTCCGGACACCGGTGACCGTCTCCGCCTTGGACAGGACGGACTTGGCGGGGCGCTTCCACGTGAGGGTGAGGCCGGTGACGGTGCGGGACGGGTCGGAGACACTGATCGTGGCGGTGCCGTCGCGCTTCTCGTGGATCTGCACGCAGACCGGCGCACTCGCCGTGACCTTGCCCGCCGTGCCCGCCTCCCAGAAGTTGACGCCGGTGAAACCGAGGGAGGGCACGCTGATGCCGGTGCGTCCGGCGTCATTGGCGAGGATCTGCAGCCAGCCGGTGTCCGCGGCGCGGTCGGCGGTGCGCTTGCTGCTCGCGCCCGGCATCAGGATGTACGCGTAGGAGCCGCCCGCCGGGTCGGCGCCGTGGTCATTCCAAAGGGTCACGTACCTACGGGTGTTGGGCGTGGCCGTGCCGCCGTCGTTGATGTCCTTCCAGGCGCCGGTGCGCTCCTCGCGCAGCGCGTGCAGTTCGGTGCCGCCGGGGAAGACGTATCCGGCATGCCGGTCGAGGTGGGCCCAGGTGGTGGTACGGGTGGTGGTCCAGCCCTGGGTGGTGGGCTGGGCCACGCCGTCGAGCAGCAGCCGCTGGGCGCCGCTCGCGCCGAGGCAGCGGTTGTCGACGACCGTCTCGACGGCCGCGCCGTCGGTGGAGGTGATGCCGGAGCCGAGGCAGACCACGCAGTCGTCCAGCCAGAACCACGACTTGCGGGCGCGCATCGTGCTCGCCAGGCCCTGGAGGTGCTGGCCGGTGGTGCCGAACTCGCCGTCGCCGGTGCCGCCGACCCACTTCGTGCCCGGCTTCGGGTTGGCCCAGGCGCCGCCCTGCCCGTCGGCGAGCTTCTTCCGGGAGACGGTGATGCCGGGCAGCCGGTACGGGTCGACGGTCGGCCAGTACGCGTCCGAGTACTGTTCGAGACCCGCGCCGTCGCCCCACCACTGCAGCCAGCCCGCGCCGGTGTGCCAGCCGCGCTTGTTCTCCCCGTTGCCGAACTCGTAGTGGGCGATCCGGTCGGAGGCCATCGAGAGACCGGCGCCCCAGCCGCGGCGGCGGTGGGTGGCCCGGTCCATGTTGTGGAAGACCCGGTGGGCGGCCGGCTCCGGCGACGCGGTGACGGTCGTGTCGTCCAACAGGGTCTGCAGCCGGGCGGTGTTGACCAGGCTCAGGGAGCCGGCCCTGAGCGCCGGGGCGTAGTAGTCGCGCTGCAGCCAGCCCTTGACCATGGCACGCCAGCGGGCGTTCTCCTCGGGGCCGGCGCCCATGCCCAGCAGCACGATGGAGGCCATCACGCCATGGGCACGGGTGTGGTCGCTGGCGCCGACGCGGGTGATGCCGCGGCCCGAGACGTTGTCCATCATCAGGCCGTCGTAGATGAACGGGGCGATGGCCGCGTCGATGGTGTCGAGGAACTGCCGGCTGCCCGGATCGGTGATCTCCCAGGTCGAACCGCGCAGCAGGGCGAACAGCCGGCCGAGACCGTCGTTGAGGACCGCGCCGTAGCCACCGATGTACGGGATGGAGGTGTGCTGGACGAACGAACCGTCCGGGTAGAAGCCGTCGCCGGTCGTGACGTACGGGAAGACCGGCGAGAGCGCGTCGACCGCGAGCGCGATCTTGGCGGTGCTGGCGCCGACGATGCCGCGCAGGATCATGCCGCGGCACAGGTCGACGCGGTTGGCACCGGTGCTGGTGCCGGTGTACGAGCCGACGGCGGAGTCGGGCAGGAACTTGTCCACGGCATTGCAGTAGTTGGCGCGCTGGGCGTCCGACAGGGCGTCATACAGCAGCACGCAGGTGTCCATGAGGGCCTGGGGCGCGCCGATCTGCCAGTTCCACCAGTTCCCGTAACGCGCGGTCGTCTCGTTGAAGACGTCGGCGTACAGGTGGTCGAGGCCGGTGATGACCGCGTCCCTGAGACCCGTGTCGCCGGTGACCCCGGTGCCGGGCTGGGAGTACGCCTCCGCCATGGTGCGCAGCCGGTTGTAGGCGGTGTTCATGTTGGCGGAGAAGTTGAACGACTCGGTGTCGGTGTCCGGTTCGGGGTCGAGATGGACCAGGTCCGGCCAGAGGGAGCCGCGCGCGGGGGCCATCGTGGAACGGTAACCGCTTGCTTGGGCGCCGAGGTCGGCGAGCTTGGACTTGAAGGGCTCGGCGGTCGGGCTGAAACCGGTCCCCAGGTACAGATCGCGCCACTTCGCCCGCAGAGCGGCGAACTCGTCGGCGGCGTCGGCCGCGGCGGTGGAGGCGGCGGAAGCGGGGAGGGCGGCGGAGCCGGAGGCGGACGCGGCGGTCGGCAGGCCGAGGGCGAGCGCCGCACCGCCGCCCGTGGCCAGCAGGGCACGACGGGACCAGGCAGTTGTCATCGAAGCTCCGGGGGAGAGTGAGCCAGTGCGGGAATGCCAGCGTGGTAAGCGTTTTCTAGCATGGGGGCGTTGAGGTACTCAAGAGGTCGTCCGGGGTGCCGCAGGGTCCGGCGGGGGCGGTGCGCCCCGGGGCCGTACATGCCGAAGGGAGCCGCCTGCCGGGTGGGCCGGGCGTCGGACGCCGGTAACCAGCTGTCGGCGTACGGGAGTTCAGCGAGCCGGCGCGGAGGCGGCGGGTGGATCAGATGGTTTCGGCGTCCATGGAGTCCGGGATCGGCTGCTCGGCCCAGATCGTCTTGCCGCGCCGGGTGTAGCGGCTGCCCCAGCGCGTGGTGAGCTGCGCGACCAGATACAGGCCGCGGCCGCCCTCGTCCGTGAGCAGGGCCCGGCGCATGCGGGGTTGTGTGGCGCTGGGGTCGGAGACCTCGCAGGTCAGCTGCCCCGCACGGATCAGCCGCACCTCGACCGGGCCACCGGCGTGGCGGATGGCGTTGGTGACCAGCTCGCTCAGCACCAGTTCGGTGGTGAAGACGAGCTCCTCCAGCCCCCAGTCGCGCAGCTGCTGCGCCGCGTCCTGCCGGACCTGGGCGACGGCGGCCGGGTCGGTGGCCACGGGCCACACGGATGTGTTGCCGGGCGGCACCGCCTGGGTGCGGGCGAGCAACAGGGTCACGTCGTCGGCGAGTTGGTGTGCGGGCCGGGCGGAGATGATCTCCTGGCCGAGTTCGCGCAACGGTGCGGTGGTGGCGCCGGGGCGGGCCAGCCGGCGGGCCAGTTCGGCCATGCCCTCGTCGACGTCGCTGTCGCGTCCCTCGATCAGCCCGTCGGTGTAGAGCGCGAGCAGGCTGCCGGGCGCCAGTTCCACCTCGGTCACCTCGAAGGGCAGACCGTTGACGCCCAGCGGCGGCCCGGGGTTGAGGGGCACGTACGAGACGGTCCCGTCCGGATCCACGACGGCGGGCGGGGGGTGTCCGGCGGAGACCATCGCGCAGCGCCGTGACACCGGGTCGTAGACGGCGTACAGGCAGGTGGCACCGACCGGGTCGGCGCGGAGAAGACCGCTGTACGACCCGTCCTCGTCCGGTGGGGTGACGGTGCTGGGCCGATCGGGTCCGTCGTACCGGCCGGGCGCGCCCGATCCGCCGGCCCCGCCAGAACCACCTGATCCGCCGGATCCGCCCGACCCGACGCCTTCATCCGGCTCATCCAGCTCATCCGGCTCGTCCAGCCCGTGCGGCTGTCCGGGCTCGTCGCGGAGCTGGGACACCAGGTCGTCGAGGTGCACCATCAGCTCGTCCGGCTCCAGGTCGAGATCGGCGAGGGTGCGGACGGCGGTACGGAGCCGCCCCATGGTGGCGGTGGCCCCGAGACCGTGGCCGATCACGTCCCCGGCGACCAGGGCGACCCGGGCGGAGGACAGCGGGATCACGTCGAACCAGTCGCCGCCGACGCCTCTGGCGGTGTCGGCCGGCAGGTAGAAGCCGGAGGTGGTCACGGCGACGGTCTCGGCCTGCGCGGGTGGCAGCAGACTGCGCTGGAGGCTGACGGCGGCCCGGTGCTCCCGGGTGTAGCGGCGGGCGTTGTCCAGGGCGAGGGCCGCGCGGGCGGCGATCTCGCACAGGAGGTCCAGGTCGGCCGGCGCGTAGCCGGGCCGGTCGGGGCCGCGCCGTACGGTCACCCGGCCGAGGAAGCTGCCCCGGGCCCGCAGCGGGGCGGTCATCGACGCGGCGGAGTCACCGACGGCCGGGGCACAGCGGGCATCGGCCGGGACCACGGTGCCGGTCGCCACCTCCCCGGCCCGTTCCCCGGCCGCCGCGGTCAGCCGGAGCGGCACCGTCCCGTCCTTGCCGGGGACCGGCTCCTCGCCGGTGAACACCGCTCGGGCGACCTCCACCACGGCGAGGTCGGCCAGGCCGGGCACCAGCACGGCGGCCAGCTCCTCGCCGGTGCCGGTGACGGACAGCGATCCGCCGACGGCGGCGGTGGCGCGGTGCAGGATCGCCAGGCGCTCGTCGGAGCGGCGCTGCTCGGTGACGTCCGTGAACAGCGCGGTGACGCCGAAGACCTGCCCGTCCGGCGCCTGGAGCCGGAACGCGGAGACGGCCATCACCACCCCGCCGCCGGGATCCTCGATGGTCCGTACGGTCTGCTCCGCCAGGATCAGCGGCCGGCCGGTCCGCAGCACCTCGCGCAGCCGTCGCTCGATCGCCGCCGCGCCCGACTCCTGGAGGAAGTCCCCCAGCCGGTGGTTGCGCAGATCTGGCAGGAGGCCGGTGTACGGCAGCAGATGGGTGTTGGTCCTGACCAGCCGCAGTTCCGCGTCGAACACGGCGAGACCCAGCCGGTCCTGCAGGAAGAGCTCCCGGGTGAACGCCTGGTCCTGCTGCCACCGGGCGACCGTCCCGGCGGGCGCCCACAGCACGAAGAACCGGGCCGCGCCCCCGGACGTCCCGGCGCCGTCGTCCAGCAGCGGGAACACCTGGTAGGCGATGCCCAGTTCCTCGCCCCGGCCGGTGCGCACCGTCGTCTCGCCGTACCAGGCGCTCGTCCGGTACTCGCCGGGCGGCTGGGGTCGGTCGGCCGGGTCCGCGAGCAGCTCCAGGGCGGAACGGCCGCAGGCCTGGTCGGCGGGGAGCGAGAACAGCTCCTCCGCCGCGGGTGTCCAGCCGATGATCAGTCCGTTCTCGTCGAGCAGGGCCCCGGCCGCGCCGTCCGCGAACGGGAGCCCGTTGTGCCCGGGGGTGCCCGGGAGGGTCATGCCGTCCACCACGTACTCAGCTCCCTCTCCCGGCCCTGCCCTGCCGACGGTCCCGCGCCGCGTCCACGGACGTCTCCATCATGCCTCGGCTCGTTCCGGTCGCCAGTTCCGGCAGCCCGGTTCCGGCAGCCCGGTTCCGGCCGTCACCGACCGGGCCGGTCCGCGGTGGGGCACTATTTCGTCCAGTCACTGCGTGGGAGGGTTCCGCATGTCCGATCACACCGATGGAAGCCGCGGTTCGCTGCTGGCGGTGAGCGACCTGCACGTGGGGATGGCGGACAATCGCCCCCTCGCCGAGTCCCTGCGGCCCGGATCGGACGACGACTGGCTCATCGTCGCCGGTGATGTGGCGGAGCGCATGGCGGACGTGGAGTGGGCGTTGCGGCTGCTCGCGGGCCGGTTCGAGCGGGTGATCTGGACCCCGGGGAACCACGAGTTGTGGACGCCCGAGAGCGATCCGGTCCGGCTGCGGGGCCGGGAGAGGTACGAGCACCTGGTCGGGTTCTGCCGGAGCCTGGGGGTGGTCACCCCGGAGGATCCGTACCCGCTGTGGTCCGGGCCCGACGGGCCGGTGGCCGTCGCGCCGGTGTTCGCGCTGTACGACTACAGCTTCCGGGCGCCGGGCACGGCGACCAAGGAGGAGTCCCTGGCCTACGCGTACCGGACGGGGGTGGTGTGCACCGACGAGTTCCTGCTGCACCCGGACCCGTACCCGAGCCGTGACGCCTGGTGCCGGGAGCGGGTGGCGGAGACGGAGAAGCGGTTGGCGGCACACGATCCGAAGATCCCGCTGGTCCTCGCCGGCCACTGGCCGCTGGTGCGCGAACCGATGGACGTCCTGCGGTACCCCGAGTTCGCCCAGTGGTGCGGCACCCGGCTCACCGCCGACTGGCACCGGCGGTTCAACGTGGCGGCGGTGGTCTACGGCCATCTGCACATACCCCGTACGACCTGGTACGACGGGGTGCGCTTCGAGGAGGTCTCCGTCGGATACCCGAGGGAATGGCGCAGGCGCGGCCACCCCAGGGGCCTGCTGCGGCGGATCCTTCCGTACGACGGCGACGGGAGCGACGGCGCATGACGCCGAGTTGGACCACGGGCCGGGACGCGAATCCGAGCCCCATGATCCAGCCGCGGACCGGCGGGTCGGATGAACGTGGGTCATCCGACCCGTGGATCGGATGACCCGTGGATCGGATGACCCGGCGGATCAGATGACCGGCGGCCGTCCCAGCTTCGTCATCCGCCACACCGTGCGCCAGCGCATCGGCTGCCTTCGCCCGCACGGGGTACGGACGCCCTCGGCGAAGCCACCGGCCCAGGCGCGCAGACCCGTCGCCGAGCGGGTGCGGGCCACGGTGAGGAGGGTCCAGGTGCCCAGGTAGGCCGGGACCAGGGGGAGAGGCAGGTTCCGGCGGGCCAGCCAGACCCGGTTGCGGGCCGTCATCCGGTAGTAGACGGAGTGCCTGGCCGGGGAGGTCTTGGGGTGCTGGAGCAGCAGATCGGGCTCGTAGAGGATCTTCCAGCCCGCGTCGAGCGCCCGCCAGGACAGGTCCGTCTCCTCGTGCGTGAAGAAGAACTCGGCGGGCCAGGGGCCCGTCTGGGCGAGCATCTTCATGGAGAAGGCGTGGCCGCCGCCCAGGAACGCGGTGACCGGTCCGCCACGCATCGGGTCGGTGGCGCGCAGCCGGGGCACGTGGCGGCGCTGGGTCTCGCCGTGCTCGTCGGCGATCCGGAAGCCGACGATGCCGAGCCGCGGGTCGGCGGCGAACAGCTCCCGGACCTTGCGGAACACCCCGTTGTCGACCAGGAGCCCGTCGTCGTCGAGCTCGATGACGACATCCACGTCGCCGAACTCCGCCAGCCTCTGCAGGGCGACGTTGCGGCCCCCGGGGCAGCCCAGGTTCTCGGGCAGCTCGATCGTCGTCACCCCGCCGGACAGATCGGACAGGCCGGGAAGGGCGCTGAAGTCGGGGAGGGGCGATCCGTTGCCCACCACGACGAGCCGGTGCGGACGGACGTCCTGTCCGGCCACCGAGGCCAGCAGGGCCTCGACCTCCTTCGGGCGATCGCCCATGGTGATGACGGATACGGCGATGCGTGGTTCGGACACGGTCGGCACTCCTGGTCTCGCTTCGGTGCCCGCGATCGTAGTCCCAAGAGCTGGTCGCCCGTTGTTCAGCCACCCGTCGCCGCCCCGCCATGCCGCGTGAGCCTTGGTCAGGATGCGGTGCCGGGGGTCTGCCGGGACGGGGCGAGAGGGGCGCGCGGGCGTGCCGCGACGCGTCGCACATGCCGGTCGAAGACGGCTTCCGCGTCGGGGGTGAGGGTGCGCAGGGCCACCATCGCCGTCACGATGACGTCGCAGAGCTCCGCCTCCACGTCCTGCCAGGAATGGCTGGCGCCCTTGCGCGGGTTCTGGCCGGCCGCCCCGATGACGGCCTCGGCGACCTCGCCCACCTCCTCCGACAGCTTCAGCATCCTCAGCAGCAGATCCTGCTCGGGCGGGATGCCGGTCTCCGCGTCGAGCCAGCCGTGCAGCTCGTCGATCGTCCGCCAGGTGCCGTGGTCCCGGTCCTCGCGGTCGTGGTCCTCGCGGTCGTGGGTGCTCTGCTGGTCCATGGTGCCCAGCCTGCCAGGACCGGTCAGCCCCCGATGCGGGTTCCGGTCCCGCTCACCCGCACCCGGGCGTCGTCCGCCCGCAGTTCGACCGTGAGCGTGCCGGGGCGGCCCATGTCCTCGCCCTGGTGGAGGGTGAGGACCGCCGTTTCGGGCGCGAGACCCCGGTCGCGGAGATAGGCGCCGAAGGCGGCCGCCGCGGCGCCCGTGGCCGGGTCCTCGACGACGCCGCCGACCGGGAACGGGTCGCGGACATGGAAGACGTCCGGCGCGGCCCGCCACACCAGTTGCAGGGTCGTCAGGTCCAGTCGGCGCATCAGCGCTTCGAGGCGCGCGAAGTCGTAGGAGAGGTCGGCGAGACGCTCACGGGTCGCGGCGGCCAGCACCAGGTGGCGGGCGCCCGCGAAGGCGATCCGGGGCGGCAGGGCCGGGTCGAGATCGGCGGCCGGCCAGTCGAGCGCGGCGAGTGCCTCGGCCAGGTCGTCGGGGGCGATGTCCATGACGTCCGGTTCGACGCTGGTGAGCGTGGCGCGGAGCTCGGCGCCCTCCCGGGTGACGGTGACCGGGACCGTGCCCGCGGGTGTGTGGAACACCAGGTCGCCGGGGCCGTCGCGCTCGGCCAGGGCGAGGGCCGTCGCGACGGTGGCGTGGCCGCAGAACGGGACCTCGGCCTTCGGGCTGAAGTAGCGGATGGCGTACTCCCGGGCGCCCTGCCCCCCGGCACCGGCCGGCTCCCCCCGCCCGGTCAGGAACGCCGACTCGCTGTACCCCAGCTCCGCCGCGACGGCCAGCATGGTGGCGTCGTCGAGTCCGGACGCGTCGAGGACCACCCCGGCGGGATTGCCTCCCTCGGGATCGGCGGAGAACGCGGTGTAGCGCAGGACCTGGGTATCCGGATGACGGCTCATGTCGCAGGTCAACCCTGTCGCGGCCCGGGACATTCCCGCACCCGGCCGGCCGGACGGCGAGAACGCCCCGGGCCGCGGTCGCCCGGCTCAGTGGCAGTTCTTGGCAGGACGGCGCGCGGTGCCCCGGCACACAGGTGTTCGCCGCGCCCGGGGTCCGGTCGTCCGGGCAGCAGCTGCCCTTGGTGGGCTGCTTGTGCTGTTTGCAGGGGCCGCTCCGTCAGCCGCGCCCCACGTACGGCATCGCCGTCGCCAGTACCGTCGCGAACTGCATGTTCGCCTCCAGGGGCAGCTCCGCCATGTGGAGCACCGTCCGGGCCACGTCCGCCGCCGCCATCACCGGCTCGACCGCGAGTTCGCCGTTGGCCTGGAGGATGCCGGTCTGCATCTGCTCGGTCATGTCCGTGGCCGCGTTGCCGATGTCGATCTGCCCGCAGGCGATCCGGTACGGACGTCCGTCCAGCGACAGCGACTTCGTCAGCCCCGTCATGGCGTGCTTGGTCGTGGTGTAGGCGACCGAGTGCGGGCGCGGCGCGTGGGCGGAGATCGAGCCGTTGTTGATGATGCGGCCGCCCTGCGGGTCCTGTTCCTTCATCAGCCGGTACGCCGCCTGCGCGCACAGGAACGCGCCCGTCACGTTCACGTCCACCACCGCTCGCCAGTCCGCCACCGAGAGGTCCTCCACGGGCACCGAACGCGGGCCGAACGTACCGGCGTTGTTGAAGAGCAGGTCGAGGTGGCCGAAGCACTCCCGTACCGAGGAGAAGAGCGCGGTCACGTCCTCGGGGCGGGACACGTCGGCGGGGACGGTGATCACCCGGGCGTGCTCCCCGGCCAGCGCGGCCGTCTCGGCGAGCGGTTCGGGCCGCCGGCCCGCGAGCGCCACCGACCAGCCGGCGCCGGTCAGGGCGAGCGCCACCGCGCGGCCGATGCCGGAGCCCGCGCCCGTCACGACCGCCGTCTTCGGACCTGACTTCGGGCCGGACTTCGGGCCGGACCGCGGACCTGGCTTCGGGTCGGAATTCAACAGTTTGTTGCTCATGACGCCGCAGCGTACGCCCTGCCGCCCCGGGGAGACGCGAGGCCGCCCGGGGCCGCACGGGACCAACGAGGCGCATGGGATGCGTGCTTTGTCCCCGGGGACCCATTGCTGCCGCACTCCTCATCCTCCCGACGCCCGGACGACGCGAACACGACAGCCGCCCGATGCGCTGGGCCGGTGAACTGCCGCAGTACGTCACCGGCCAGGGGAGGGACAGATGACACACTCATCGCACCAACAGGACATGCGCGACGCGGCCAGGCAGGTCGGGCGCCGCCGCTTCCTCACCGTCACCGGCGCGGCCGCCGCGCTCGCCTTCTCGGTCAACCTGCCCGCCGCGGGCACCGCGAGCGCCGCCGAGCTGGACGCGAAGAAGATCGGCGACGACCCGTTCACCCTCGGCGTCGCCTCCGGCGACCCGCTTCCCGACTCGGTCCTGCTGTGGACCAGACTCGCACCGCGCCCCTACGAGCCCGGCAGCGGACTGCCCCGGGCCCGGGTGCAGGTGCGCTGGGAGCTCGCCCGCGACGAGCGGTTCTCCCGCGTCGTGCGGCGCGGATCGGCCACCGCCCACCCGGAGTTCGACCACAGCGTCCACGTCGAGGTCAAGGGCCTCGAAGCCGACCGGGTCTTCTACTACCGCTTCCGCACCGGAACATGGACCAGCCCCGTCGGCCGGACCCGCACCGCGCCCGCCCGCGGCGCCCGCAACAGCTCGCTGAGCCTGGCCGCCGTCTCCTGCCAGGCGTACCACGACGGCTACTTCACCGCGTACAAGCACCTCGCCCAGGAGGACGTCGACGTCGTCTTCCACCTCGGCGACTACCTCTACGAGTACGCCGTCAACGCGACCGGCGGCGCCCGCAACTACACCGACCGCAGGCTCCCCGCCCACTACAACCGGGAGACGGTCACGCTGGAGGACTACCGGCTGCGGTACGGCCTCTACAAGTCCGACCCCGATCTGCGCGCCGCCCACGCCGCCCACCCCTTCGTCGTCACCTGGGACGACCACGAGACCGAGAACAACTACGCGGGCGGGACCCCCGAGAACGACGTACCGCCGGAGGAGTTCCTGCTGCGCCGGGCCGCCGCGTACCGCGCGTACTGGGAGAACCAGCCGCTGCGCGCCCCGCAGCGGCCCACCGGCCCCGACATGAGGCTCTACCGGCGCCTGCAGTTCGGCCGGCTCGCCCAGTTCGACATCCTCGACACCCGCCAGTACCGCAGCGACCAGGCGTACGGCGACGGCTGGCAGACGCCCGGACCGGAGTCCGAGGACCCGTCGCGCACCATGACCGGCGCCACCCAGGAACGCTGGCTGATCGACGGCTGGCACGCCTCGCGGGCCACCTGGAACGTCGTGCCGCAGCAGGTCACCTTCGCCCAGCGGCGCGACGTCCCCACCGACGCCTTCAAGCTGTCCATGGACGCGTGGGACGGCTACCCCGCCTCCCGGAGTCGCATCCTGAAGGGCGCCGAGGCCGCCGGGGTCGACAACCTGATGGTGCTGACCGGCGACGTGCACGTCGGCTACGGCTTCGACCTGAAGAAGGACTTCGACGACCCCGCCTCCCGCACCCTCGGCACGGAGATCGTCGCCACCTCCATCACCAGCGGCAAGGACGGCTCGGACAAGCCGGGCAGCTGGAACAACCAGATGCAGGCCAACCCGCACATGAAGTTCTTCAACGGCCGCCGCGGGTACGCCGTCGTCACCCTGGGCCGGGAGCAGGCACGCGCCGACTACCGCACGGTGTCCGCCGTCACGACCCCCGGCGCGCCCCTCGCGACGGCCGCGTCGTTCGTCACCGAGGTGGGCGACCAGGGCCTCACTCCTGCGTGATCCCGTCCGCCGCGTAGCGGACGCCGATGCGGTCACGCACCGCGTCGAGCGTCCGCATCACGGCCAGCGACCCGTCCAGCGGCACCAGCGGCGACTCCGTCTCGCCCGCCCGCAGCGCCCGCACCACCTCGGCCTGCTCGAACTGCATCCCGCGCAGCCCCCCGGTCCCGGCACCGCCTGCGGATCCGGCGGTGAACTCCTCGGGCTCGCGTCCCGGCCGGTGCAGCACGAACCGCTCCGGGTAGAAGAAGCCGCGCGGGAACTCGATCCGGCCCTTCGTGCCCGTGACCGCCGCGGTCTGCGGGGTGTCCGCGACGAGCGAGCAGTTCAGCAGCGCCGAGGCGCCCGCCTCCGACCAGCCCAGCAGCATCGCGGTGTGCAGATCGACGCCCTCGGGGGAGAGCACCGCGTCGGCCTGCACCCGGTCCGGCTCGCCCAGCAGCAGCTGCGCGAACGACACCGGATAGACCCCGAGGTCCAGCAGCGCGCCGCCGCCCAGCGCCCGGTCGCGCAGCCGGTGCTCGGGCCCGAACGGGCCCGCGAGCCCGAAGTCCGCCTGCACGGTGCGGATCTCGCCGATGGCGCCGTCCCGCACCAGCTCCGTCATGCGCCGGATGACCGGGTTGCAGTACGTCCACATGGCCTCCATCAGGAAGAGCCCCCGGTCCCGGGCGAGCTTCACCAGCTCGTCCGCCTCCCGGGCGTTGAGCGTGAACGCCTTCTCGCACAGCACGTGCTTCCCGGCCTCCAGACAGAGCGCCGCCGCCTCCCGGTGCGCCGAGTGCGGCGTGGCGACGTACACCACGTCGACCTCGTCGTCGGCGGCGAGCGCGGCCCAGCTGCCGTACGCCCGGGGTATCCCGAACCGCTCGGCGAACGCCTGCGCCGAGGCGTCCGTCCGGGACGCGACGGCCACCACTTCCGTGTCCGGCATCGACCGGAGATCCTCGGCGAACGTCGTGGCGATACCGCCGGTCGCCAGCACACCCCACCGCACAGTGCCGCTCATGCCTGTCATGCCTGCTCCCCAAGAGGTCTCGACCAGTCCGGCTGAGCTGAGAGCATAGATGCGGATTCAACGACATGGAGATGGAAATGCCGGAGAGCGGCGCAAGCCGGGCCCAGCAGGAACGCACACACATATCGACCGCCGGAACCGGGGCCACGGAGCCCGGAGCCACCGGCACCTTCCCCGGAAAGCCGGCCGCTGCCGAAGCGGCCAGGCGCACCGGACTTCTCGTCACCCTCGTCCTCGGCGGCCTCACCGCGGTACCGCCGCTCTCCATGGACATGTACCTCCCCGCCCTGCCCGCGGTCACCGACTCCCTGCACGCGCCCGCCGCCACCGTCCAGCTCACCCTCACCGCCTGCCTGACCGGCCTGGCGCTCGGACAGGTCGTCGTCGGCCCGCTGAGCGACCGGTGGGGCAGGCGCAGACCGCTGCTCATCGGCATGATGATCTACGTCGTCGCCACCGCGCTCTGCGTCTTCGCGCCCACCACCGGGCTCCTCATCGGCTTCCGCCTGCTCCAGGGCCTGGCCGGTGCGGCGGGCATCGTCATCGCCCGTGCCGTGGTGCGCGACATGTACGACGGCATGGAGATGGCCAGGTTCTTCTCCACCCTGATGCTCATCTCCGGCGTCGCGCCGATCGTCGCCCCGCTGATCGGCGGCCAGGTGCTGCGGTTCACCGACTGGCGCGGGATCTTCGCCGTCCTCACCGTCGTCGGCCTGGTGCTCACCCTCGTCGTCTGGAAGTGGCTGGGCGAGACCCTGCCGCCGCGGGACCGGCACACCGGCGGCCTCGGCGACGCGCTGCGCACCATGCGCGGACTGCTCGCCGACCGGGTCTTCACCGGCTACATGATCGCGGGCAGCCTCGCCTTCGCCACCCTCTTCTCGTACGTGAGCGCATCGCCGTTCGTCATGCAGGAGATCTACGGCGCCTCGCCGCAGACGTTCAGCCTGCTCTTCGGCATCAACTCGGTCGGCATGATCATCGTGGGCCAGATCAACGGCAAGATCCTGGTCGGCCGGGTCAGCCTGGACAAGGCGCTCGCCGTCGGGCTCTCGGTCATCGTGCTCGCCGCGGCCGCACTGCTGCTGATGACGACCGGGGTCTTCGGAGAGGTGGGCCTGTTCCCGGTCGCCGCCGGGCTGTTCGTGCTGATGTCGGCGATGGGGATGGCGATGCCGAACACGAACGCGCAGGCGCTGATGCGTACGAAGCACGCGGCCGGGTCCGCCTCGGCGCTGCTCGGCACCTCGTCCTTCCTGATCGGTGCCATCGCCTCGCCGCTCGTCGGGATCGCGGGCGAGGACACGGCCGTACCGATGGCCGTCGTGCAGCTGGTGTGCGCGGTGGGCGCGATGGCCTGCTTCCTGGGGCTGTGCCGGCCCTGGCGGCGGGCGGCGTGACACGGACGCCGTGACGCGCGGGACGTGACGCGCGGGACGTCCGAGCCGGGGCGAACGGGTTTCCGCCCCGGCACCCACGCCGTTACGAGGACCTCGGGTACCCGATCAGGTGCGGGCGGTCCTTCTCGTCCGTCCAGCGGAACAGCCCGACGCCGTCCGCGGTCTCCATGCCCGGGACGCGCACGTTCGAGGGCAGGGCGCCCGTCGAACCGCTGCGGACGGCGACCGCGACGGGGGCGCCGCCGCCGGCCAGGACGTCGGCCGCGTTGCGCGCGCTCGCCGCGCCGTACGCGGTGCCCTCGTCGTTCACCGAGGCCAGGGTCAGCGGCTTCGTGCCGTCCGCGCCCTCGAAGCAGAACCCCCGCTTCGTGGCCAGGTCGAACGCGAGCGGTCCGGCGACCAGGTAGGAACCCGAGGGCGCGGCGACGAGCTGCGGGTACTGGCCCGGCTTTATCGCGGGCTTGCTGCACTCCACCGAGGCCAGCGGCTTGCCCGTCTCCACGTCGTGCACCACCCACATGTCGTGGGTGGCGGCGCGCTTCGCCTTCTTGTCCAGCTGCCACTTCGCCAGGACCAGGCCCGGGACCACCGACGTCGGGATCCCGCTGACCTTGTCCGTGCCCTTGGGGGCGACATTGCGGCTGAACCAGCCGCCCTGCACCCAGAACTCCTTCGCCCCGCTGACCAGCAGGCCCTTCTGCGTCAGCCCGCGCACCTCGGTGAGCTGCTTGCAGGTCTTGCAGCCCTTCGGGTACTTGAGCGCGGACGCCTCGACCTTGGACACCCGGCCGGTCACCGGGTCGACCACCGCGCTGTTCGTCCGGCCGTCGCTGATGAGGATGCCGGGGCCGGTGGTGGAGACCGTCGGGACCGAGTTCCACGGCACCTCGACGCGCCGCCGGGAGCCGTCCTCCACGTCGTAGACATCCAGCGAGACGATCGTGTCGGCCGGGGTCAGCGCGTTCTCGCCGACCTTTCCGTACGCCCAGGTCACGAAGTACTCGTGGTCGTCGACGGTGACCGGCAGGAGCTTCGGGAACTGGTGCGGCGACGGGGGCCGCCAGCTCTCGCCGTGCCAGCCGGTCTCGCCCGTCTTGGAGTCGATGGTCCGCAGCTGGTACTTGGTCTCCGACTCCCGTACCAGATAGGCGAGGCGGCCCGTGGTCCGGGAGATCGCGTAGTCGGGCGAGGTCCCGATGAGCTCCCACCCGCGCTCGGGCGCGTACGCGGAGGGAACGGTGAGCTGTGTCACCTCGGCCGTACTCTTCTTCTTGGCCTGCTTCTCCGGCTCTTCCGTGCCCTTCTCACCACTGCCGCAGGTGGCGAGCAGAAGAAGCATGGCCAGCACGAGCACTCCGCCGACCAGAACCAGGCGCACGATCTTCTGTCTCATGGTTCCCCTCGATGGGCAATCCCTACCCGGGGCTGCTCGCCCGGATCACGCCGGGCTGATCCGAACGCAAGACCCCAGCGGCGGTCAGCGTAGCAACTTGCATGGGCATCGCGGCAGTTCGGATTCCGTGCAGTTCGGCGCGGATACCGGCGCGGTCACCGGGGCGCGGACGGGTCCGTCGGCTTTGCCTACAATTCGTCGGTGAACGCCACCCTCCCCTCCGCGGAAGTCCTGCGCGCGACGCTCGCCGGACTGCTCGACGGACTGCCGCCCAAGCAGGCCGCCCAGGCCGTCGAACGGCTCATCGCCAACTACCGCGGGACCACCCCGACCGACGCGCCGGTGCTCCGCGACCGCTCCGACGTCGCCGCGTACGCCGCGTACCGGATGCCCGCCACCTTCGAAGCGGTACGGTCCGCCGTCGACGCGCTCCGGGAGGCCGCCCCGGACTGGGTGCCCGTCACGCACACCGACGTCGGCGGCGGCACCGGAGCGGCGAGCTGGGCCGTGGCGGGGGCCTGGGAGGCACAGGCGCCGCGCACCACCGTGCTGGACTGGGCCGAGCCCGCACTCGCCCTCGGCCGTGAACTGGCGGAGCTCTCCGGCATCCCCGCCCTGCGCGCCGCCGAGTGGCGCCGGGCCCGGATCGGCGCGGGCCTCGAACTCGCCCCCACGGACCTGATCACCGTCTCCTACGTACTCAACGAGCTGACGGCGGACGTGCGCGCCGCCCTCGTCGACACCGCCGCCGCGGCGGCGCAGGCGGTCGTGGTCGTCGAACCGGGCACCCCCGACGGCTACGCCCGGATCATCGAGGCCCGCGACCGGCTGATCGCCGCCGGGCTGACGGTCGCCGCGCCCTGCCCGCACAGCGCGGCCTGCCCGATCGAGCCGGGCACGGACTGGTGCCACTTCTCGGCCCGGGTCAGCCGCTCCTCGCTGCACCGGCGGGTCAAGGGCGGCTCGCTGCCGTACGAGGACGAGAAGTTCAGCTACGTGGTGGCGACCCGCTTCGGGACACAGCCCGTGGCGGCGCGGGTCACCCGCAAGCCCCAGATCCGCAAGGGGCAGGTGCTGCTGGACCTGTGCACCCGCGACGAGGCCCTGCGGCGCGCCACGGTCACCAAGCGGCACGGCGAGCTGTACCGGGCCGCCCGGGACATCGCGTGGGGCGACGAGTGGCCGCCCCGGGAAGACGGCTGACGGCGGCCCGCCGGACAGGCCCTACCCCCGCAGCTCCTGCGTGCAGCACTTCACGCTGCCGCCGCCCTTGAGCAGCTCGCCCAGGTCCATCGGCACCGGTTCGAAGCCCCGCGCCCGCAGCGGATCGAAGAGCCCCGTCGCGGCCTGTGGCAGCAGCACATGGAGCCCGTCGCTGACCGCGTTCAGCCCGAGCGCCGCGGCGTCCGCCTCCTCGGCGATCAGCGCGTCCGGGAAGAGCCGGGCCAGCACCGACCGGCTGCCCGGCGAGAACGCCCCCGGGTAGTACATGATCTCGTCGCCCGCGTCGTCGAGCACGGACAGCGCCGTGTCCAGGTGGTAGTAGCGCGGGTCGACCAGATCGAGCCCGATCACCGGGCGCCCGAAGAACTCCTGCGCCTCGCCGTGCGAGAGCGGACTGGACCGGAAGCCCCGCCCGGCCAGCACGTACGACGCGGTGACCGCGAAGTCGCCCTCGCCCTCGTTGACGTGGTCCGGTTCATGGATCTCGGTGAAGCCATGGGCCCGGAACCACTCGCGGTGCGCCCCGGCCTCCTCGTACCGCTCCTGGTACGCGAAGCGGGCGCCCAGCACCCGGCCGTCGATGACCGTGGCGCCGTTGGCGGCGAACACCATGTCGGGCAGCTCGGGGCGGGGGGCGATCAGCTCCACGGTGTGCCCGAGGGCGCGGTACCGGTCGCGCAGGTCCTCCCACTGGGTCTGGGCCAGGGGGAGGTCCACGGGCTTGCTGGGGTCCATCCAGGGGTTGATGGAGTACGTCACCCTGAAGTGGGTGGGCGCGCACATCAGGTAGCGGCGGGGTGTGGCTTCACGAGCTTCACGAGGCAATGGAGGCTCCTCACGAAAAGGCAGGGGTTGCCTGCCGGGGGACGTCGCACGGGTGTGTGCGTGAGCCCATGGTCCGCTCTCCGGGGCCCCACGCACAGTGATCCGATCGGGTGGTTCGGCGCCACCGCCGGGGACGCGGTGCGCGGGGTCGGCGCACCGGCGCCCGACGTGCAGGCCGGCGCCCCGAGACGCACCCGTCATTTCATGACAAGAAGTGGCATAGAGCCCAGCTCACGGCGTCGTCGCCCGTACCCCGCTTCGGGAGTCCGGCCACCCGGGGCGCAGGATGGTGGGACCATGGGCAGGGGCAACGCAAAGGTAAGGGGATAGATGGGCGCCGATTTCGGCCGTTACCGCGGCTCAGAGAGCAAATTTTCCCAATGGCTGCGACGCCGACCCAAACCGCAGCAGGGCGCGGTCGACGACACCGCCCGGGAGGCGCTGCTCCTGGCCGTCGCCGAGGCCGGAATGCCGATCGCGCCGGCCGCCCATCCGGTCGGATACCGATGTTCGTGCGAACGCATCGGCTGTCCCACCCCCGCCCGGCACCCGATCTCCTTCGCCTGGCAGACGCAGTCCACCACCGACCGGGCCCAGATCGAGCGCTGGGCCCGCAGCCAGCCGCAGGCCAACTTCATCACCGCGACCGGCATGATCCACGACGTGCTCGACGTGCCGCTGTCCGCGGGCACCCAGGCACTGGAGCGGCTCCTCGCCGCCGGCATCGATGTCGGCCCCGTCGCCCGCTCCGGCGACGACCGGATGCTCTTCTTCACCGCCACCCGGGGTACGCCCGAGGACGAGGACGAATGGTGGCCGTGCGAGCTCGACTGCCATCCCGAGACCATGGACGAACATCCGGGGCTGCGGTGGCACTGCCGGGGCAGCTATGTGCTCCTCCCGCCGGCCCTGCTCCCCGGCGAGCTGGACGTGCGGTGGGTGCGCGGACCGGAGAACCCGCTGCCCGATCCGCTGACCCTGCTGGAGACGCTCACCGACGCGTGCGCGCAGTACGCGGACGCGGCCGACCAGAGCGATCTCGACCATGACTCGGTGGCCTGGCCGCTGAGCCGCTAGACATATTGCCCCGTGCCGTCCTCGACGACGCGGCGGGCCGTCTCGGGCAGGGGCGCATTTCGGTGGGGCACGAGGGCCTTCCAGCCGGTGTGGACATCGCGATCCACACCGAACCGGAAGGCCCTCGCCCGTTCAAGACCCCTGCCCGCGTACCACCTCGGCAGCGCTCGGCCTGGTCGTCCCACCCGGGCGGGCGCCGGTGTCAGGCCGCCCTGCGGCGCCTGAGGGCGTAGAAGGTGATGCCGACGAGCAGGAGGACCCCGGCGCCGGCGCCGGCCAGCAGCGCGATCTTGCCTGCGGGCGCATCGTCGTCCTTCGAGGCGGTCGCTGTGCCGCCGGTCCCGCCCTGTTCGCCCTTTCCGTTCGCACCGGACTGCGAGGGGCTCCGGGTGGTGTCGTCACCGAAGAAGAACACCGGGCTGTTTCCGGAGCGCGGTGAACCGGAGACGTCCACGGTCAGCGAGATCGGTACGACCATGCCCATCGCCTCGTCGTACGGCTCGGCGATCTGCGCCTGGATGTAGTACGTGCCGGGCACGTCGTATCCCTTGGAGTCGGAGCTCTTCGCGTCCCCCTCGGTGATCTCCCAGGGCCCGCAGACCCGCTCGATGTGCCCGCGCCTGCCCGTCAGGAGCTCGGTGGAGTCATGGTCCTCGTTGCACTGCGTCATCTCGCGCTGGGCGTTGTAGACGTCGACGTTCCACCCGGTGGTGCCGCCGGTGTTGGGGAAGTCGGCCGGGATGTCCACGCCCCCCTTGACCGTCAGTTTCTGGCCGGCCTTCAGCTCCACCCGCCAGAAGGGGGCCTCGCCGACGGCGATGGACTGCCGGTGGGTGCCCGGTCCGATCGGGGTGGCGCTGTTGAAGGAGAAACCGCCCTCGGCGTCGGCCCCGGTGCGGGGCTCCGGAGTCCGCACGCCGGCGGCCCGGGTCGTCTTGTCGGCGATGCCGACGAGCAGTTCGACGGGCATCGCCTTGTCGCCGGAATCGGTCACGTCGTTCTCGACCATGATGCAGCCGATGTCGCCCGGCGCGCGCTCCTCGTTGCCAGATCCGGGCTTGCTGCGGCCTCCGGTGGTGATGACGTTCGCCCATCCCATCGACTGGGTGAACTCCCGCAGCCAGGCGCGGGGTTCGCCGTCGCCCGGAGGGCCGGCCGCGACGGTGATGATGGAACCGCGACCGTATCCCTCCTCGGCGACGGCGGTGGCGCTCACCTGGATCAGCTGGTCAGGCCGCTTCTTGACCTTGTAGTAGAGGTCGCGCCCACCGGTGAACTTGTCCAGGTACTGGCCGGGCGTGACCAGCGGAGCGTCCTGGCAGCCGTCGAGGGAGCCCGCGACCGGCTTTCCGGTGGCGTGGTAGGTCCGCCACCCCTTGCGGAACAGGGTGCCCAGATTGGCGGTCAGCGAGTCGGCGTCGTCGGCGTCCGTGTAGGAGCCGTCGGTCACGTCGGCGATGCATTTCAGCTGCGTACGTGCCGAGGACGGCGTCCTGAACCCGACCACGTCGACGGCGAGGTCGACACCCTGCGCCTTGAGCTCGCGGGCCACCTCGCACGGAGGCGGCGGCGCACAGGTGTCGTCACCGTCCGAGACCAGGATGATGCGGCGCTCGCCGCTCGTGCCGAGGTCCTTGGCGGCCTCACGGAGCGAGACGCCGATCGGTGTGAACCCGACCGCCTTGAAGCCCGCGACCCGCTTCTTGGCGTCGGCGCGCGCCGTCCCGTCCATCGGCGTCACCGGCAGGACCTGCTGCGTGTCGGTGCAGCCTCGCTTCTTGTCCTGTCCGGGATACGTGGCGCCGTAGACGCGCAGCCCCAGCGGGGCCTGTTCGGGGGCGGTGTCGATGATCCGGGTGACCGCCTGTTTGGCGGCGGCGAGGCGGGTCTGGCCACCGGCGTCGTTCTCGTTCATCGACCCGGACAGGTCGAGAACCAGGTCGATCCGGGCAGGCTCCGGGGCCTCGGGTGCCGCGGGGGAGGCGCTCGCGGTCGCGGCCGGCGACAGGAGCGCGCCGAGCATCAGCACGGGGAAAACAGCGGCGAGCACGCGTCGTCGACGTGGTCTCGGATACATGAAGGTGATCTCCAGGAGGTTTGTCTGTCGACCCCTTGGCATGTGCCGGTCATGGAGTGGCGCATGGGGGGCGGTGGGACGTGTTCTTGGATCGGGCACCAGTGGAGCAGATGTCGTGGCGGTCGGAGCTTCGGGCCCTACGGGGAACCGGGCGGTCCCAACCGCTGTGCCGGGCAATGGTTTTGTGTGCGGTGCCGAACTTGATTCAAGTGACGATAAGCAGATGCGAATGGTTCCACGGGCCCGCCAGATGCCATGAATCTGGCCTCTTGGTGCGGCGGGGCGGGATAATCATGGCGATTGCAACCTCGATCGAGCGGGCTGTCGGCGCCGGAGCGAGCGCGCGACGCACATGGTCGCCCACCACGATGTCGCGCGTCTCGCGCGTCTCGCGCGTCTCGCGGCGCTCGTGGAACTCGTCGATGCGGCCTCGCGGGCGGCGGTCGGCTGGTCTGCCAGTGGGCGGCCTCTGGCCGCGTTCCGTTGAAATGGCCACGCCGCTACCGCAGTTGGCCCATGCGCCGACTGTCCCGGACGCGGAATCCGGCGACCGGCTACCAGGGCCGGCCGCCGACGACCGGGGCCGCCGGCCGACGACCGGGGCCGTCCGCGGGCGGCCCCGGTTCCGTCACGAGCCCTTGGCCGCCGTCAGGCCAGGCAGCCTGTTCAGCAGGACGACCTTGCCGCCGTCCTTCGTGGAGCCCTTCTTCGGGACGTACACCAGCTGGCTGGAGACCCGCTCCTTGGTGAGAGTGGACTCCACCTCACCGGTCAGCAGCGCATCCACATCGGCGCTGACCGTCGGGCGCAGCCCCTTCGCCGCGGTCTGCCGCTCGAAGTGCTTGCTGCTGAAGAAGACCAGCGCACCGCCGTCGTCCGTCTCCAGACCGAGCGGGCCGTACGTACCGCTGTCCAGCGGCTGGTCGATGTACTGGTACGAGAAGCCCGCCCGCCGGGTGGTCCGGCGCGCCTCCCGCCAGCCCGAGGTGGCGGAACCGGGCGCGAAGACGTCCGGGGCGCCCTTCTGCAGGTACTGGGTGTACTGGGTGCTCAGGTCCTTCGGCGCCACGGCCAGAGCGCCGCTGTCCGCCGCCACCGGCCTGGCCCGGCCGTCGTCGTCCTTCGCCAGGGCGGGCAGCCGGGAAGGGGCCACGACCGACAGGTAGGACGCCTTCCACCCGGCGCCGGGCCCGGACTTCACGAAGACCAGCAGCCAGCGGGTGTCCAGCCTTCCGCCGTCCTCGTCGCGGTTGGAGTCGGTGTCCGCGAGGAACCACCGGGGCCAGCCGGCCTTCTTCGGGATGAGGTAGTCGGCGTCGGTCAGCTCCAGCGGCGAGTGGGCCGGGTTGCCGTCCGGATGGTTCTTCTGCCGCGCCTTCAGCCCGGCCTGGTTGATCGCACCGAGCGGACCGGTGACCCGGTCCGCGTCCAGGGCCGGGTCGTAGGCCTTGTCCGCAGCGTTGTACGCGGAGGTGAAGGCCTTCAGGGCCTGAGCGGCCTCAGACCTGGTTGCCGCCGGTACCACTGCCAGCTCGCCGTGCACCGTCACGCAACCGCTCGCCGTCATCGACAGCACCGTCGCCGTCGCGAGCCCCGTCGCCAGCCGAATCGGCCTCAGACTTCTCATCCGTTGCTTTCCGCGCCTTCTGATCCGTCGCCCCTCCCGAGAGGGCCCCTCCTGACCGTCCGAACCCTACCGGGGCGAGGAACAGCGCGAGGGTGGGGATCAGATACAGCGCCCACACCGTGACCTGGAGAACGGTCGGGTCGGGCTGGAAGTTGAACGTGCCCTTCAGCAGCGTGCCGTACCAGCTGTCCGGCGGGATCGTGGAGCTGATGTCGAACGCCCGGTTGTGCAGCCCGCCGATGAACTCCGCTTCCTGGAGGTCGTGGACGCCGTACGCGAGCACGCCCGCGGCGACGACCACCAGCATCCCGCCGGTCCAGGTGAAGAACTTCGACAGGTTGATCTTCAGAGCGCCGCGGTAGAACAGCCAGCCCAGCACGACGGCGGTCGCGATCCCGAGGAGCGCGCCGATCATCGGGTGCCAGCCGTCGTCCGCCGCGTGCACCGCACGCCACACGAACAGCGAGGTCTCCAGACCCTCGCGGCCCACGGCGAGGAGCGCCGTGGCGACCAGCGCGCCGGTGCCCATCGCGAGCGCCGCGTCGAGCTTGCCGTGCAGCTCCGTCTTCAGGTGCCGCGCGGTGCGCCGCATCCAGAAGACCATCCAGGTGACCAGGCCGACGGAGACGATCGAGAGCGAACCGCCCAGCGCCTCCTGGGCCTTGAACGTCATCTCCTGCGAACCGAATTCGAGCCCGGCGCCGAACGCCAGGCTGACGACGACGGCGATCCCGACGCCGGTCCAGATCGGCGCCAGTTTGTCCCTGTTGCCGGTCTTCACCAGATAGGCGATGAGGATACAGACGACCAGGCTGGCCTCAAGGCCCTCACGCAGGCCGATCAGGAAGTTGCTGAACACGTCTCGGTTCTCCTTTTCTGCTTCGAGTCCCGTTACGAGAACAGCGCCCGGCCCCACCAGTCGTCCTTGTCGCGGACGCCCGGCGGGACGGCGAAGTGCGCCGAACCCACGTGCTGGATGTACTCGTTGAGTGCGTCGTGCGCCGCGAGGCGCCGCTGCAACGGAATGAATGCCTTGCGGACGTCGCGCTGGTAGGCGATGAAGAACAGCCCGGCGTCGAGCCGGCCGAGGCCGTCCGTACCGTCGGTGAACGAGTAGCCGCGGCGCAGGATCGTCGCCCCGTCGTTGCTGTCCGGGTGGGCGAGGCGTACGTGCGCGGTCGGCAGCATCGCCTTCAGGAACGGCTCGTCGTGCTCCTTGGACTTGCCGACCGCGGCTCCCTCGCCCTTGTCGCGGCCGAAGACGTCCTCCTGCTCCTGGAGCGAGGTGCGGTCCCAGGTCTCGATGTGCATCCGGATGCGCCGGGCCACCAGGTACGAACCCCCGGTCATCCAGCCCGCGTCGTCCTTCGCGCCGACCCACACGTGCTTGTCCAGGGCGGCGGTGTCGGTGCCGGAGATGTTCCGGGTGCCGTCCTTGAAGCCGAACATGTTGCGCGGGGTCTGGGCGTCCGGCGTCGTCGAGGACGTCTTGCCGAAGCCCAGCTGGGACCAGCGGATCGCGGTGCGGCCCATGCCGATCCTGGCGAGGTTGCGGATGGCGTGCACCGCGACCTGCGGGTCGTCCGCGCACGCCTGGACGCAGAGGTCGCCGCCGCTGCGCGCCGCGTCGAGGTTGTCGCCGGGGAACTTCGGCAGGTCGACGAGTGCCTCGGGCCGCTTGTCCTCCAGGCCGAACCGGCCCTTGGCGAAGAGCGAGGGCCCGAAGCCGATGGTGAGGGTGAGCCGGGACGGCTTGAGGCCCAGCGCCTCGCCCGTGTCGTCCGGCGGGGCCTCGGGCAGACCGCCGTACGCCCCGTCGCCGACCGCGTGCCCGGCCGTCATCCGCTCCGCGGCCCGCGTCCACTCCTTGAGCAGCGCGATGAGTTCGGCCCGGTCCTTCGTCGTCACGTCGAACGCGGCGAAGTGCAGCCGGTCCTGTACGGCGGTGGCGACACCGGCCTGGTGCGCACCGTGGAACGGCACCGCCGCACCGCTGTCCGCGGCAGGCACCGCGTCGCTCCCCGGACGCACCGCGGCGACCGCGCCACCGGCGGCGACGGCGCCGAGCGCGAGACCCGCGCCGCCCCAGCCGAGCAGTGCCCGGCGGGACGGGGCGGGGCCGGAGGCGTCCTTCGGGGTTTCGGTGACCTGTGTCTGATCGGACATGACCGGGAGCCCTCCGCTCGTTACTTCGTCACCGCTGCGGCGAGCCGGGACAGCGGCTCGGCCAGCGCGTTGACCGCGTCCGACAGTTCCTTGCGGTCCGCCTTGGAGACCTTCTCGTACGAGGTGAACTCGTAGGAGCCCTTGTCCGCGCGGTACTTGTCCAGCAGCGTGTTGAGCTCGGCGAACCGCTTGTCCAGGGTGGTGGTCAGAGCGGCGTCGTTCTTCGAGGCGATCGGCTTCAGCAGCTCGTAGGACTTCTCGGCGCCCTCGACATTGCCCTTGAAGTCGACCAGGTCGGTGTGGCTGTAGCGCTCCTCCTCACCGGTGACCTTGCCGGTGGCGACCTCGTCCAGGAGCTCCTTGGCGCCGTTGGCCATCGAGGTCGGGGTGATGTCGGCGGTGCCGACCCGCTTCTGCCAGTCGAGCAGGTCCTTGTAGAGGACGGGGGCGAGGGCCTTCTCCTCGGCGCCCAGCTTCTTGTCCTGCCACAGCGCCTTCTCCAGGCGGTGCCAGCCGGTCCACTTCTGGCCGTCCTCCAGGCCGTCCTCGCGGATGTCGACCTTCGGGTCGATGTCGCCGAAGGACTCGGCGACCGGCTCGGTGCGCTCCCAGCCGAGCCGGGAGTCGGCGTAGGCCTTCTTGGCGGCCTCGATGTCACCGGCGGCGACGGCGTCCGTGAACTTCTTGGCCTTCGGCAGCGTCTCGTCGGCCTGGGCCTGGACGTAGGTGCGGTACTCCGCGACGGCCTTGTCCATCTCGGGGCTGCGCTTGGCCGCGGAGGCGCCGGTGATCTCCAGCTTCTGCCGGATGCCGTGGCCCTTCATGCCGGGCTTGCAGGCGATCTCGTACGAACCGGCCTTGATCTCGGCCGTGATGTTCGCCTTGGTGCCGGGGCCGATGTTCTCGCGCTCGGCGACGATGCGGTCGTCCGGGAACAGGACGTAGACCTCGGTGACCTTGGATCCCTTGTTCTCCACGGCCAGTTCGATGTGGCCGGCCGGGAGCTTCTTCTTCGAGACCTCGCAGGAGTCGTCCTTGGCGACGACCTGGACGGCGCCGTCACCCTTGCCGTCGCTCTTCTGCGCGCAGCCCGTGACGGCGGTCAGGGCGGCCACGGTGGCGGCAGCGGTGACGACGGAGAAACGAACGGCTCGCATACAAGCTCCACATGAGGACGAAGGAGAAGCGGGAGAAGATCCGGACAAAGTCAGGTGAGGCGGACCTAACTTAACCGAGGCTTACCTGAGCGATACCCACCCGTGCCGTGATTCAGCTCTCATCACGCGGGCCCGGGAACGGGCTGGTCACGGACCACCCATGGGCATCCCACGGAAGGGTCAAGCAATGGTCAAGTGCCTCTTGTCGGTACGACGAGAGGCGCCCCGGTCCGCGGATGCGGGAACACCTCGACCGGCTGCCGGTAGACCTCGCCGAGCAGCTCGCCCGTGAACACCCCGGCGGGCGGCCCCAGCACCGCGATCCGCCCGGAGTGCAGCACGGCCGCCCGGTCCGCGTACGCCGCCGCGAGCCCCAGATCGTGCAGCACCACGACGACCGCGTCCCCGGCGGCGGCCCGCTCCCGGCAGATCCGCAGCACCAGTTCCTGGTGGCGCAGGTCGAGCGCGGCCGTCGGCTCGTCGAGCAGCAGCAGCGGGGCGCGCTGCGCCAGCACCCGGGCCAGCGCGACCCGGGCCCGCTCGCCGCCGGACAGGGCGGAGAAGGGGCGCTCGGCGAACTCGGTGACCTCGGTCGCCGCCATCGCCGAGGCGACGGCGGGATCGTCCTCGTCCGCCCGCTCCGTACCGGCCCACGGCGCCCGCCCCATCCGTACGACGTCCGCCACCGGGAACGGGAACGACAGCGCGGCGGACTGGGGCAGCACGGCCCGGCGCAGCGCCAGTTCGGCGGGCGACCAGCCGGTGACCGGGCGTCCGTCGATCCGTACCTCGCCCCGCTCGGCGGGCAGATCGGCGGCCAGCGCCGCCAGTAGGGTCGACTTGCCCGCGCCGTTGGGCCCCACGAGCGCCAGCACCTCGCCCGCGCGGGCGGTCAGGTCGATGGAGTCGAGCACCGGCCGCTGCCCCAGCCGCACCCGCAGCCCGCGCGCCTCGGCGACGGGGGAGCCGGGGGAGAGGGGGGCGGGCGGCAGGCGCCGTGCGCGTACCCGGAAGGGATTCTTCGGACTCCTCATGCCCAACCACCTTGCTTGCGACGGGTCCTGCGCAGCAGCCAGAAGAAGAACGGGCTGCCGAAGAGCGCGGTCAGCACACCGAGCGGCAGCTCGGCGGGGTCGGCGACGGTCCGGGCCGCGAGATCGCCCACCACCAGGACCAGGGCGCCGCCGAGCGCGCTGCCGGGGATCAGGAAGCGATGGCCGGGGCCGTTCGCCATCCGCAGCAGATGCGGCACCAGCAGCCCCACGAACGAGATGATCCCGGCGACCGCCACCGCGGCGGCGGTCAGCAGCGCCACCACGAGCACGAGCACGATCCGCAGCCGTTCGACATCGACGCCCAGGTGGCGGGCGGGCCGCTCACCGAGCGCGAGCAGGTCCAGTTTCCGGGCGTGGAACGGTGCGACGAGCAGCCCGAGCGCCGCGCACGGCAGCACGGCGAGCACCTTGGGCCAGGTCGCCTGGGCCAGCGAGCCCAGCTGCCAGAAGGTGATCTGGGAGACCTGCGCGTTGTCGGCGAAGAAGATGAACAGCCCGATCAGCGCGCCCGCGAAGGCGTTCACCGCGATCCCGGTGAGGATCAGCGTCACCACCTCGGTCCGGCCGCCCGACCGGGACAGCGCGTACACCAGCAGCACGGTCGCGAGCCCGGCGGCGAACGCGCAGACGGTGACGGTCCAGTTGCCGAAGAAGTTCAGCCCGAGCGCGATCGAGGCGACCGCGCCGACGGCGGCGCCGGAGGAGATCCCGATCACCCCGGGCTCGGCGAGCGGATTGCCGAACACCCCCTGCATCAGGGCGCCCGCGCAGCCCAGCGACGCCCCGACCAGCAGGGCGAGGACGACCCTGGGCAGCCGTACGTTCCACAGCACGCTCTCGCCGACCCGGTCCAGCGCCGCCCCGCCGAGGCCGAGCCGGTGCTGGACGGAGCCGAGGACGTCGCCGAGCGGGATGCTGTACGCGCCGAGCCCGGCGGAGAGCAGACAACACACCAGGAGGGCGGCGAGCAGTCCGGCGGTCAGCGCGAAGGACGGGGAGCGCCGGGGCTTCCCGGTGGCGGTGGCGGTGGAGGTGGGGTCGGTCCGGGGGAGTTCCGGGGGCGAGGTGGTCACTTGTCCGCCCCGTCCTGCGGGTAGAGCTGCGCGATCAGTTCGCTCAGCACCCGGTCCGTGCGCGGGCCGTAGTTCAGCAGCACACCGTCGTCGATGGAGACGATCCGCCGGTCCATCCCGGCCGGGGTCTCGGCGACGCCCGGGATCTTCACGAGCCCGTCGACGCCGCCCACCGATTCGAGCCCCTTGGACATCACCAGGATGGCGTCCGGGGCGGCCTTGGCGAGGGCCTCGCTGGTGATGGCGGTGAAGTCCTTCTTCAGCCCGGACGCCTTGCCCGCGTCGACGGCGCCCGCCGCTTCCAGCAGCGAACTCGCCCCGGACTCCCGGCCGCCCAGCAGATACACGGAGGCCGAGCCGCGCAGATAGAGGAAGGCGACCCGGGGCTTCTCGCCCCCGTCCGCCGGGGCGGGCACGGACTCGCGTACCGCGTCGATGCGCGACCGGGTGCGCGCCTGCAGTTCGGTGCCCGACTCCGGCACGCCCAGGGCCGTCGCCACGGTGCCGATCCGGCGGCCGACGTCGGCGAGCTCCTTGGCGGGTGCGACCACGACGAGCGGAACGCCGGCGTCCCGGATCTGGTCGACGGCCTCCGCCGGGCCGGTCGTGGTCTCGGCCAGCACGACGGTCGGCTTCAGCGACAGCACGCTCTCCGCCGAGACGTCATGGGCCCGGGTCACCACCGGGAGTTCCGCGGCCTGTTCGAAGGTGGCGGTGATGTCGCGGGCCACGACCTGCTTGCCGAGGCCGAGCGTGAAGACGATCTCGCTCAGCCCGCCGGTCAGCGGAACGATCCGGTCCGTCGAGGTGATGGTGACCTCGGCGCCGTCCGCCGACTTCACCGTGACGGGCAGCCGAGGCCGAGGTGTGGTGGTGAGGGGCTCGATCCGGTCGGCGGTGGCCCCGGCAGCGGCGGCGGGAGCCTTCGCGTCCGTACCGCCGCCGCAGCCCGTCAGGACGAGGGCCAGCGCGAGGGCGGCGGTCAGGACGCCGAGCGGTCCACGGGTCCCGGCCAGCCCGCGCCCCGGCCGCCGGTCGGCCGGGCCCGATGGGGCGAAGTCCTGCGAGAAGCGCACTGGGGCACCGTCCTGTCGTTCCTGTCGCCCACGCGGGGCAGTTGGTCCTGGTATGCGAGGGATGTAGGGGCCGGGAGCCGCCACGAAACCCGTATGGCTTAGGTTAGCCTTACCTGACTTTCCAGACCTCGGAGGGGTCCCATGCTGCCGTCCAGACCTGCCCGCGCACTCGCCGTCGCGCTTCTCGCGGCCGTGCTGGGAGCCCTGCTCCCGGCCACCGCCGCGCAGGCGGCGGACCGCACGGTGCAGGGCGGCAGGCTGGACTGGGGCATCAAGTCCTCCTTCCAGAGCTACGTCACCGGCCCGATCGCCAACGGCAGTTGGAGCCTGACCGGCGGCGCCGCCACGGTCGGCGGCAGCCAGTTCCGCTTCCACTCCGCCACCGGTTCCTACGACCCGGCGACCGGCGCCTTCCGCTCGGCCTTCGCGGGTGGGGTCCACTTCCTCGGCCACCGGAAGGCCGACGGCAGCCATGAACTCGACCTCACCATCAGCCGCCCCACCGTCCGCATCACGGGCGGCAGCGGCACCCTGTACGCCGACATGGTCAGCAAGGACCGGGGGAGCGGGCGCGTGACCTCGGCGGCCCAGGTGCCGCTCGCGACGCTCGGCCTGTCCGGGATCGACATGCGGGGCGGCTCCACCCCCGTCGCCCTGAACAACGTCCCGGCGACCCTGACCGCCCAGGGCGCGAAGGCGTTCGCCGGGTACTACACCGCCGGCACCCCGCTCGACCCGGTCAGCCTCTCCATGGACACCGCGGCCCCGGCCGGGAAGCCCGCCGCCACCAAGTCCCCCGGGAAGAAGCCGCAGTCGAAGAAGACCGCCCCGGCCGCCGGGCGCTTCGAGGACGCCGCCGTCGACTGGGGCGTACGCCGGACCTTCCGCGAGTACGTCACCGGCTCCATCGGCAAGGGGAAGTGGACCCTCGCCGAGGGAGCCCAGGACGGCGGGGCGCTCTTCCGCTTCCCCCGCGGCAAGGGCACGTACGACCCGGAGAAGCAGACCCTGGACGCCGGATTCGCGGGCAGCGTCCACTTCACCGGGGCCGACGGGCTCGACCTGGAACTCTCGGCCGTCAAGGTCCGGGTGAAGGCGGGCCGGGGCACGCTCCTGGCCGACGTCCACCGCGACGGCGACCGGGACGAGGCCGTACCGCTCGTCACCTTCACCGCGAAGGACTTCGCGCCGAAGGACGGTCTGGCCCGCCTCACCGAAGCCCCCGCCACCCTCACCACCGACGGCGCCGAGGCGTTCGGCTCGCTCTACCGGGCGGGCACCGCCATGGACCCGGTCTCCCTGGCCGTCGCCGTCGAATCCGGGGCCGAGCTGCCCGCCCTGCCCGACCTGGGCAGCGACCCCGCCCCCTCGGCCGAGCCGTCCGCCCCGGCCACGGCGAAGCCCGCCGCGGCAGCGGCGTCCCGCACCGGTGACGGCACCGTCCTGTACCCGGTCCTCGGCGGCGCGGGCGTCCTCGCCGCCGCGGCGGGCGCGCTGTACCTGGCCCGCCGCCGTACCGCCCGGCAGAACGACAACTGACCTTCCCCGTCCCACCACCCCCTGTTCCCGTGTTCCTGAGGAGACCGACGACCATGGCAGCAACCCACCGCCGCCCCATAGCCCTCACCGCCGCAGTCGCCACGGCGGCCGCCCTCGGCGCCACCGTGTTCGCCCTTCCGGCGCTCGCCGCCGACGGCGCCGCGACCGGCGGCGGGACCGCCGCCGCACCGAAACTGGAGCTGACGGACGGCACGCTGGACTGGGGCGTCAAGGAGTCCTTCCGCAAGTACCTCGCCTCGTCGTTCTCCGGCGGGAAGATCACCGTCCGGGACGGTGCCGTCCAGGCGCCCGACAACGGGGTGTTCACCTTCTCCGGCGGCAAGGGCGCCTACGACACGGCCACGCACGGCACCGACACCGCCTTCGGGGGCGGCGTCAACTTCTACGCCCACGGGGGAGTCCTCGACATCACGCTCTCCGACGTGAGACTCGCCACGACCGGCACCGGTGGGTCGATCACCGTCGACGTCACCACCCCGAAGGGGACCAGCGACGACGTGGAGTTCGCGGCCCTCGACCTCTCGGCGGTGAAGCCGGGCAGGGGCGAGGGCGGCGCGATGGTCTTCAAGGACATCCCGGCGACGCTGACGAAGGCGGGCTCCGAGGCGTTCGACGGCCAGTACAAGGAGGGCGACGCGCTCGACCCGGCCACCCTCTCGGTGAAGGCGGTCACGCCCCCGTCCACCGACCCCACCGAGGAGCCCGGCACCGAGCCGACCGGCAGGCCCTCCACGGAGCCCACCGGCACCCCGTCCACCGGACCGGGCACCGAGCCCACCGGGTCCGCGTCCCCGTCCCCCTCGGTCACGGCCACCGACAAGCCGGCCGCCACCCCGGGCGAGATCGTCGACGGCACCCTGGACTGGGGGGTCAAGGAGTCCTTCCGTTCTTACGTCACGGGTCCGATCGCGGGCGGCAGGGTCGAGACGACGGCCGGCGCCACCGCGTCCGGCGACGGCTACCGGTTCCCCGACGCGACCGGACACTTCGACGCCGCGAAGCAGACCCTGAACGCCGAATTCCACGGCAAGGTCCGCTTCCTGGGCCACGAGGAGGACGGCGCGTACACCCTCGACCTCTCCCTGACCGGCATGGAGATCCAGGTCAACGGCACGAAGGGCACCCTGGTCGCGGACGTCTCCAGCAAGGACCGCACGACCAGGAAGGTCTCCACCTACACCGGTCTGGCCGTCGCCGACCTGAAGCTGCCGAAGGGGCAACTCGCCGTCAAGAACGGTGTGGTGAACCTCTCCGCCGTCCCGGCGACCCTCACCGCCGACGGCACCAAGGCATTCGGCGGCATGTACCAGGCCGGCGAGAAGCTCGACGCGCTGACCGTCGCGGTCGCCCTCGACAAGGACGCCGAACTCCCGGGCTCCGCAGGCGGCTCCGGCTCCACGGGCGGCACCGGCTCCACGGGCGGCACCGGATCGGCCGGCGGCACCGGATCGACGGGCGGCTCCGCGACCGTGGGCGGCGGCAGCGTCGGCGGCGGCTCGGCCGGTGGAGCGGGTTCCCTCGCCGTCACCGGCTCCGGCGTCCCGGCGGGTGCCCTGTTCGCCGCCTCGGGCGTGGTCGTGGCGGCCGGCGCCGGAGCCGTGATCGCGGCCCGCCGTCGCCGTACCGTCTGACCCGTCCGGGTCCCATGACGGCACCGCCCGGGTGGACCGGCCGAACGGCCACCACCCGGGCGGTGCTTGAATGCCCGCATGAGCGACATCGACTTCGACGTACCCGAGGGCATCGACGTACTGCGCGTGTTCTGCGGCCCGGACGGGCGGCACGGCAACGCCCTCGGCGTGGTGCGCGACGGCCGTACCTACCCGGACGAGGCGTCCCGGCAGGCGCTGGCCGGCCGGCTCGGCTTCAGCGAGACGGTCTTCGTCGACGACCCCGAGCGCGGACGGGTCGACATCTACACCCCGGGGCTCCGCCTCCCGTTCGCCGGGCATCCGCTCGTCGGCACGGCCTGGCTGCTCGACCTGGAGATCCTGGAGCTTCCGGTCGGGGAGATCTTCGCCCGCCAGGACGGCGAGTTCACCTGGATCACCGCCCGCCCCGAGTGGGCGCCCCCGCGCACGCTGGAGCGGTACGGGTCCGTCGCCGAGGTCGAGGCGCTCACCGGGCCGCCGCCGGGGGAGGGCTGGCTGTACGTCTGGGCCTGGGAGGACGAGGCGGCCGGCCGGGTCAGGGCGCGGGCGTTCCCCCGGCGCGACGACAACATCGTGGAGGACGAGGCCACCGGAGCGGCGGCGCTGCTGCTCACCGCGGAGCTGGGACGCGCCCTCAACATCAGGCAGGGCCGCGGCTCCCAGATCCTCACCGCCCCCGCGCCCGACGGCACGGTGGAGGTCGGCGGCCGGGTGGCACTGGCCACCGTACGGGCCCGGCGCTGAACCGGGCCCGGGGCGCCAGGGCCTGTCCGGCCCCGAACTACCGGACAGGCCCTACGCGCTGAGCGGGAACACCTCGCCCAGCTCCCGGAACACCGCCGTGTTCAGCGCGAACGCGCGCTTGCACTCGTCGACGACGCGCTGCTTCTCCAGGTCGTCCGCGTCCACCGCGTCCAGCAGCTCGCGATAACCCCGCTTGAACGAGGCGGGGTTGGATATCCCCTCGAAGACGTAGAACCGGACCCCGTCGCCCTTGCGCTCGAAGCCCCAGGTCCGCTCCGCCTTGTCCCGGATGATCTGGCCGCCGGAGAGGTCGCCGAGGTAGCGGGTGTAGTGGTGCGCGACGTATCCGGCCGGCCAGTCGCGGGCGCACTCGGCGACCCGGGCGGCGTACACGGCCGTGGCCGGCAGCGGCTCCAGGCCCTCGCGCCAGTCCGCGCCCCGCAGGTGGGCCAGGTCGCGCTCCAGCTCGGCGGTGCGCATGAGTTCGGGCCGGATGAAGGGACCGGCGACCGGGTCGCCCTGCAGCGCCTGCACACCTTCCTCCAGGGCCCGGTACACGAACCACAGCTGCTCCGTGTACCGCGTGTACGCCTCCACTCCGAGGCGCCCGCCGAGCAGGTCGCTCATGAAGGTCGAGGTCTCCGCCTCGGTGTGCTGCTCGTGCGACGCGGTACGGATGAGCGTCGAGAAGGGCGTGGTGGCGGTGGCGTCCAAGGCGGGCCTCCTGGGACCGAGAGGGGACGGTAAGTCCGGAAAGAAGCGGAAAAATCGGCAGCCACCACGTGCTGTCGCGGTGCTGTCGACAGCACCGATCTTCCTACTTAGGCTTACCTAAGTCAACAACTTCCCGACGGCCTGTCGGTAAAAACGATACGCCTGGTTCCGCGTGCGGGATACGCGAAAGCGGCCGCCCGGGAGGGCGGCCGCTTTCGTGGCGGAACGGTCCGGACGGTTACGGGAGCGTCAGGATCTCGGCGCCCGTCTCCGTCACCACCAGCGTGTGCTCGAACTGGGCGGTGCGCTTGCGGTCCTTCGTCACCACGGTCCAGCCGTCGTCCCACATGTCGTAGTCGTGGCTGCCCAGCGTCAGCATCGGCTCGATGGTGAACGTCATCCCGGGCTGCATCACGGTGGTCGCGTGCGGGCTGTCGTAGTGCGGAATGATCAGGCCGGAGTGGAACGAGGAGTTGATCCCGTGCCCGGTGAAGTCCCGCACCACGCCGTAGCCGAAGCGCTTGGCGTAGGACTCGATGACCCGCCCGATCACATTGATCTGGCGGCCCGGCCGCACCGCCTTGATGGCCCGGTTCAGCGACTCCTCGGTGCGCTCCACGAGCAGCCGGGACTCCTCGTCCACGTCGCCGCAGAGGTACGTGGCGTTGTTGTCGCCGTGCACACCGTTGATGTACGCCGTGACGTCGAGGTTCACGATGTCGCCGTCGCGCAGCACCGTGGAGTCCGGGATGCCGTGGCAGATCACCTCGTTGAGCGAGGTGCAGAGCGACTTGGGGAAGCCGCGGTAGCCGAGCGTCGACGGGTAGGCGCCGTGGTCGCACATGAACTCATGGGCGACCCGGTCGAGTTCGTCCGTCGTGACACCCGGGGCGATGTGCTTCGCGGCCTCGGCCATCGCCTGCGCGGCGATCCGGCCGGCGATGCGCATGCGCTCGATGGTGTCGGTGTCCTGGATCTCCGGACCGGTGTACGGGGTGGGGGCCGGCTTGCCCACGTATTCGGGGCGCCGGATCTTTCCGGGCACGGAGCGGATGGGAGTGATCTCCCCGGGTACGAGCAGCGACTGGCCAGACATGTCAGCGAGTCTAACCAGCGCGCTTGGGGCAGCATGGCCCCGAGGGAAGGAGCCGATGATGGCCCTGTTCAAGAAGCGCACGGTCGGCAAGCCGGGCGAGTGGTACTACTGCCTGGAACACCACAAGGTCGAGGAGGGCCCCGAGTGCCCGGCCAAGGACCGGTTCGGGCCGTACACCTCCCGTGAGGAGGCGCAGCACGCGATGGACACCGCGCGGGAGCGGAACCTGGAGTGGGAGAACGACCCCAAGTGGCACGACGGGGGCACCACCCCGCCCGACCAGCAGGCATGACCGGGGGCGCCGGGGCCCCGTCCCCGGGGCCCGTTCCCGGCGTTCCTCAGACGGCCGAGGGCGCGGAGGAGCTGGATTCGCCTGCTCCGCCGCCCCCGCCGGCCTCCCTGGTCTTTCGCCTGCGCAGCGCGTCCTCGTCCGTCTCGGAGTCGTAGGTGAGCAGCTTCGGCAGCGCCGCCGTGAGCAGCGCGACCGAGGCCACGCACGCCACACCACCGCTCCAGATCGCCGACCGGGTCCCCGTCCAGCCCGCCATCGCACCGGCCCGCACCTGACCCAGCTGCGGGCCGACGCTGTACGAGAGCACCTCGATGCCCGCCAGGCGGCCCCGCAACTCCTCCGGGATCGTCTGGTTCCAGATCGTGGAGCGGCCCAGGCCGCTGAGCATGTCGCCCGCGCCCGCCACCGCCAGGCAGACCAGCACCAGCCACACGTTGCCGAACCAGCCGGCCGCCGCGATCGCCAGCCCCCAGACCGCGGCCCCGCACACCACGAACAGCCCATGGCGCCGCACCCGTGACGTCCACCCGCTGGTCAGCCCCAGCACCAGCGATCCGACCGACCCGGCCGCGTACATCAGGCCCAGCGACCAGTCGGCGTCCAGTTCGTCCGCGAGAAACGGGAAGATCGTGTTCGGGTAGGCGAAGAACATCGCCGCCAGGTCGACCGCGTACGTTCCCAGCAGCACCGGCCGGCTCCAGGCGTACCCGGCCCCCTCGGCGATGCCGCGCAGCGAGGGCTTCCTGCCGTCCCGGGCGGGCGGCGCGGGCGCGAGGCGCAGACACAGGAGCACGGAGACGGCGAACGTGGCCACCGTGACCGCGTACGCCGTGGCGTGCCCGGCGTAGGCCACCACGAGTCCCGCCACCGCCGGACCGGTGATCGCGCCGAACTGCCAGCGCAGCGAGTTCAGCGCGGCGGCCGCGGTCTGCTGCTCGTGCG
Source organism: Streptomyces sp. NPDC001890 (assembly GCF_042891445.1). Classification (NCBI taxonomy): domain Bacteria; kingdom Bacillati; phylum Actinomycetota; class Actinomycetes; order Kitasatosporales; family Streptomycetaceae; genus Streptomyces; species Streptomyces sp. NPDC001890. Next base: position 813,847 of record NZ_JBIATE010000001.1, read on the forward strand.
GCACGATCCGGGCCATCAGGGAGTCCAGCGCGGGCCGCTGGAGCCCGGCGAGCGCGGAGACCCCGGCCGCGACCAGGTAGAGCGGCCAGAGCATCGGGCCGGGCAGCGCCGCGTTCACCAGGAGCACGAGGGCGAGCAGCCCCAGCCCGGCCTCGGTGGCCAGGATCACCTTGCGGCGGTCCGCGGCGTCCGCGAGCGCCCCGCCGTACAGGCCGAAGACGACCAGCGGCACCAGCTCCACCGCGCCCATCACCCCGACGGCCAGCGGCGAACCCGTCAGCTCCTTGATCTGGAGCGGCAGCGCGATCATCGCCATGAAGCTGCCGAAGTACGTCACCAGCCCCTGGAACCACAGCAGCCGGAAGTCGGCGGAGGCGCGAAGCGGGGTGAGGTCGGGCAGCAGGGCGGCCAGCCGGGCGGCCGGGGACGGAGCAGAGGTCACAGGAGGCCATGCTCCGGCGCCGCGAGCAGTGCCGCAACGGGATTTTCCGGGCGGCCGGCACCGGGCGTCACCTCCGGCCCGTCACCACCGGGCCGGGGGCGGCGCCGTCAGCTGGTCGGCGAGCCGGGACAGCCGGTCCCGGAAGCCGCGGCGGCCACGCGGGGCCGGGGCGCTGTTCTCCCCGGCCGCCGCGCTCACCAGATGCTGCACGGTGTCCAGGTCCACGTCGTCGGCGCCGGTCACCGCGAGCGTCTCGTGGGCGAGCCCGCGCACCTCCGGATCGCCGTCGCTCAGCGAGAGCACCGTGGCCCCGGCGCGCCGAGCGTCGTGCACCCGCTCCAGCAGCCCCGCGCCGGGCCGTTCCGGGGCCACCAGGAGCAGCGTCTCGCCCCGCCCCGCCGCCTCGATCCGGCCGAGGCCCACGGCCAGATGCGCGGGGCCGCCCGGCTCCACCCGGTGGCGCACCAGGGTGGGGGCCAGCTCCGGCAGCCCGGACCAGGCGGACTCGTCGACCAGGTGGGCCGCCAGATGCCACGGCTCGTACGCCGCCGTCCCCACCAGCAGCAGGCCGCCGCCGTGCGGCACGACGGACGACCGCAGGGCTCCGGCGAACCGCCGGGTCGCGGCGGGCCACTCGGTCCCGGCGAGCACTTCACGGAGCAGGGCGACGCGTACGGCATCCATGGCCCGGCATCCTGCCCGAGGGAGCCCGCCCGGCGCCGGGGAACGGCCCCGAACCAGCCGAACGGGAGCACGGGACGGGAACGAGGGACGGGAGCGAGTACGGAGGCGGCTGCGGGGACGAGTACGGGAACAGGGGATGACACCGGGTCCCGTTCCGTGGCGGGCAGTAATGTCGGAGCCATGACTACGAATGGCAGTGACAGCGCGGCCAAGCCCCCCGCCAAGGACCCCTGGGACCTTCCCGACGTCTCCGGGCTGACCGTCGGCGTGCTCGGCGGCACCGGACCCCAGGGGCGCGGCCTCGCCTACCGGTTCGCCCGCGCCGGGCAGCGGGTGATCATCGGCTCCCGGGCCGCCGACCGTGCGCAGAGCGCCGCCGAGGAGCTGGGCCACGGCGTCGAGGGCGCGGACAACGCGGAGTGCGCGCGCCGCAGCGACGTCGTGATCGTCGCCGTGCCGTGGGACGGGCACGCCAAGACCCTGGAGTCGCTGCGGGACGAACTCGTGGGCAAGCTCGTCATCGACTGCGTCAACCCGCTCGGCTTCGACAAGAAGGGCGCCTACGCGCTGAAGCCCGAGGAGGGCAGCGCCGCCGAGCAGGCCGCCGCCCTGCTGCCGGATTCCCGGGTCACCGCCGCCTTCCACCACCTCTCGGCGGTGCTGCTGCAGGACGAGTCCATCGAGGAGATCGACACCGATGTGCTGGTGCTGGGCGAGGCCCGCGCCGACACCGACCTCGTACAGGCACTGGCGGGCCGGATCCCCGGCATGCGCGGCATCTTCGCCGGCCGGCTGCGCAACGCGCACCAGGTCGAGTCGCTGGTCGCCAACCTGATCTCGGTCAACCGCCGCTACAAGGCGCACGCGGGACTCCGCACGACCGACGTCTGAGCCGCACCCGTCACCGGCCGTCCGGGCCCGAGCCGCTCCCGAGCCGCTCCCGGGCCCACCCTGCGGTGAGCGAAAAGGGGCATGGGGGACACTGGACGGGACCGTGCACCACCCCCGACAGGAGCCGCCCCCATGCCCCGACTCGCTCTCTACGCCATCACCGTCTGTGTCCTGGCCGTCGTCGCGGCCGTGATCTCGTTCGTCCAGGGCAGCCTGCTCGGGATCGTCTGGGTGCTGCTGGCCGGGCTCTCGTCCAACATGGCGTGGTTCTATCTGCGCCGGCACCGCGCACAGACCGCGGGCTGAGGCCGCAGGCGGTCATCCGGCCGCCCCCGGGGCCGGTCCGCCGGTCCGCCGGTCCGCCGGTCACGGGCCGGAGGCGCAGCCCGGATACTCCTCGTTCCAGTTCTCCCAGAACCGGTAGGCGGCGCGGCCGCACTCCGTCCCCCGGCCGCTCACGCCCAGCGCGTCCAGCACCCCGTGGACCAGGTCGAAGAAGACGTGGTTGACCTCCGGGATCCACAGCACGGCGAACACCGCGATCAGCCCGAACTGCGCGAACGGCTCCACCTTGCGCCGGATCCGGTACGACAGCCAGGGCTCGATCACTCCGTAACCGTCCAGCCCCGGCACCGGCAGGAAGTTCAGGATCGCCGCGGTGACCTGGAGCAGGGCCAGGAACGCCAGCGCGTACCGGAACTCCCTCGGGACACCGTCCAGCGCGTGCAGCCAGAACGGCGCCGTGCACACCAGCGCGAACAGCACGTTGGTCAGCGGGCCCGCCGCCGAGATCAGGCTGTGCTTCCACCGCCCGTGGATCCGGCCCCGCTCGATGAAGACCGCGCCACCGGGCAGCCCGATCCCGCCCATGATCACGAACAGCACCGGCAGCACGATGCTGAGCAGGGCGTGCGTGTAGGCGAACGGGTTGAGGGTGAGGTACCCCTTCGCACCGACCGAGAGGTCCCCGCTGTGCAGCGCGGTGCGGGCGTGCGCGTACTCGTGCAGACAGAGCGAGACCACCCAAGCCGCCGTGACGAAGACGAAGACCGCGAGCCCGTACGGATACCCGGTGTCCGTCCACACCGCCCAGCCCGACACCGCCGTCACGGCGGCGATCCCGAGGAAGACCGGGCTGATCCGCCGGTCGCTGCGGGCGCTTGCGGTGGTCATCGGCGAACTCCTGACGGACGGCCGGAAGGGGACGGTGCGGCGGGCGGGGAGCCCGACCGTACCGCCGACACGTCACAAACGTCTCGCGCCGGGGCGGTGGTTCCGGACAGGGTGGGGGCATGACGAGCGATCCGGAGCACGCCGCACAGGGGCACGGGCGGACAGGTGTGCGTTTCCCGATCCCGGTCACGGAGAATGGGCCGGTGCGCTACTGCATCCTCGGAACGACCCGGGCACTGAGCGACGACGGCACGGCCGTCGCCGTCGGCGGGGCACGGCTGCGCGCCCTGCTCACCGTCCTCGCGATGCGCCCCGGCCGCACCGTCCCCGCCGCCGTGCTCGTCGACGAGGTGTGGGACGGCGAACCGCCCGCCGACGCGGTGGGCGCCCTCCAGGCGCTCGTCGGCCGGCTCCGGCGCGCCGTCGGCCACGACGCGGTCGTCTCCGCGGAGAGCGGCTACCGGCTGGCCGCCGAGCCGGACACCGTCGACCTGTACCGCTTCGAACGGCTCGCGGGGGAGGGCGTGCGGGCGCTGGAGGAGGGCGACGCGGCGAAGGCCAGGGCGGTCCTCGACGACGCGCTCGGCCTGTGGCGCGGCCCGGTCCTGGCCGATCTGCCCGACCGCGACGCCGTCGCGGCCCGCTGGGAGGCCCGGCGGTTGGACGCCCGCCGCAACCGGCTCCGCGCAGACCTCGCGCTCGGCCGCGCGGACGAGGCCCTGCCCGAACTGGCCGCCCTGTGCGCCGAGCACCCGATCGACGAGCCCCTCCAGGCCCTGCGGCTGCGGGCCCTGCGCGACGCCGGGCGCACCGCCCAGGCCCTGGCCGCCTACGACGAGGTCCGCACCTCGCTCGCCGACCGCCTCGGCACCGACCCCGGGCCCGAACTGCGCTCGCTGCACGCCGAACTGCTCCGCCAGGACCCGGTCCGCCCGCCCGCCCCCGCCGCGCCGCTCGCGGCCCCCCGCACCGAGGTCCCCGCCGCACCGCACGGCAACCTCCGGGCCAGGCTCACCAGTTTCGTCGGGCGCGAGGACGACATCGAGACCCTGCGCGAGGACCTCTCGCACGCCCGGCTCGTCACTCTCCTCGGCCCCGGCGGCGCGGGCAAGACCCGGCTCTCCCAGGAGGCCGCCGAATCCGCCGCGGCCGCCTGGCCGGACGGCGTCTGGCTGGCCGAACTCGCCCCCGTCGACGACCCCGAGGCGGTCCCGGAGGCCGTACTGACCGCGCTCGGTGCCCGCGAGACCGTGCTGCGGGGCGCCGGCGCCGAGGAGATCAGGGTCGCCGAGGGAAACGCGAACGACCCCCTCGTACGCCTCACCGAGCACTGCTCCCGGCGCCGCATGCTGCTCCTCCTGGACAACTGCGAACACCTCGTCGACGCGGCCGCCGCCCTCGCCGACCACCTGCTCGCCCACTGCCCGCGGCTCACCGTGCTCGCGACCAGCCGCGAACCCCTCGGCGTGCCGGGCGAGTTCGTCCGCCCCGTCGAACCGCTGCCCGACCCGATGGCGCTGCGCCTGTTCGCCGAACGCGGCGCCGCCGCCCGGCCGGGCTTCAGGACCGACGCGGACGAGGAGACCGCGGCCGCCTCGGCGGAGATCTGCCGCCGCCTCGACGGACTGCCGCTCGCCATCGAACTCGCCGCCGCCCGGCTGCGGATGCTCGCCCCGCGCCAGATCGCCGACCGGCTCGACGACCGGTTCCGCCTGCTCACCAGCGGGGCCCGCACCGTACTGCCCCGGCAGCAGACCCTGCGCGCCGTCGTCGACTGGTCCTGGGACCTGCTCGACGATTCCGAACGCGCCGTGCTGCGCAGGCTCTCCGTCTTCGCGGGCGGCTGCACCCTGACCGCCGCCGAGGCGGTCTGCGCGGACGGGCCGCGGGGCGCGCGCGAGGTCGCCGGGCTGCTCGGCTCCCTCGTCGACAAATCGCTCGTCGTCGCCGTGCCCGCCGAGGACGGCGAGATGCGCTACCGGCTGCTGGAGACCGTCGGCGAGTACGCCGCCACCCGGCTCGACGAGGCGGCGGAGCGGGACCCCGTGGTCCGGCGCCACCTGGTGTTCTTCCGGGAACTGGTCCGCACCACGGAACCCCGGCTCCGCGGCACCGGACAGCGGGCCGCCATCGAACTCCTCCAGCGCGAGTACGAGAACATCCGCACCGCCCTGCGCAGTGCCGTCGCCGCCCGCGACGAGCAGGAGGCGCTCTGCATGGTGCTCTCGCTGTGCTGGTACTGGCAGATGCGCAACCTGAGCGGCGACGCGCTGCACTGGGCCGACGCCGCCGCCGCGCTGGGCCCCGACCCCTTCGCCCCGCCCGCCGAGCCCGCGCCCTCCCTCCACGAACGCTGCACCGACGCGCCGCCGCCCATGCGGCCCGAGCTGCTCCAGGAGGCACGCCGCCAGGCGGGGCTGATCCGGCTGGTCAGCATGGACCACGCCGCGGAGCGGTGGAACGACGAGGCGAGCATGGCCCGGCTGCGGGTCATCGCGAACACCTACCGGGCCGGCCAGCCGCAGACCTGCCGGGTCCCGGCATCGCTCTGGTTCTTCGCGGTCATGCTCGTCGGGGAGACCGACAGGCTGCGCGAGCTGCTGGACGAAACGGTCCGCGCCTGCCGGGAGTTCGGCTACGAATGGGAGCTCGCCGGGGCCCTGCAGATGCGGGCCAACGTGCTGGCCAACCGGCCCGAGTGGGCGGGCGACGCGCGCACGGACGCCGACGAGAGCCTGGAGCTCTTCGGCCGGATCGGTGACGACTGGGGCGTCGCCGAAGCGCTCTCGGCACGGGGCGAGGCCAACGAGCGCCGGGGCGAGTACGCCCGCGCGGCCGAGGACTTCCAGGCCGCCATCGGGTACGCGAAGGAGCTGGGCGCGGCATCCCAGGTGGCGGTCCTGAGCACCAGGTACGCGGCCGTGCTCACCGAGCTGGACCGCGGCGCCGAGGGCGAGGCGATCCTGCGCGAGGTGATCGCCGGGCGGCACGACACGCGGTCCATCGCCCGGCTCCATCTGGCCATGTGGCTGGGGCGCACCGACCGCACCGACGAGGCGCGCGAGCAACTCACCGTACTGCGCGAGGAGTTCCACTCCGAGACCATGGCGATCTTCGACGGGGTCGTGCTGGGCGCGATGGCCTGGCTGGACAACCAGGACGGGCGGTACGCGGACGCCCTGCCCCGGGGCCTGGTGGCGCTGGAGCGGTCCCACGACCGGCTGTCGCAGTTGGTGGCCCCGCAGATGTCCGTCATCAATCTCGTCTCCCTCGCCCGCTCGCTGGCCGGCATCGGCGGCGAGCGGCGGGCCACCACCGCGGCCCGGCTGCTGGGGGCGGGCCGGGAACTGCTGCCCCTGGGCCACGTACCGACGACGATGGAGCGCGACGACTGGGTACGGGCGGAGGAACTGGCCGTCGCCGTGCTCGGCCGGGCCGCCTACGCGAGCGCGTACGCCGAGGGCGGCGGCCTCTCCCTCGTGGAGGCCACCGCCCTCGTGGACGCGTACCGGGAATGACCCCGCCGGTCAGGACTTCTTGCGGAACTTGGCGACCGCGAGCGGCGCCATCACCGCGGTGATGACCACGGTCCAGCCGAGCGTCACCAGGACCGAGTGCGCCAGCGGGCCGCCCATCATCAGGGCGCGCGCGGCGTCGGCCAGGTTGGACAGCGGGTTGTAGTCGGTGAACGTCTGGAGCCAGCCCGGCATGGTCTTGGTCGGGGCGAAGATCGAGGAACCGAACTGGAGCGGCATCAGCACGAGCATCCCCATTCCCTGAACCGCCTGGGCCGTCTTCATGGTCAGTCCGAGCAGGATGAAGATCCACATGATGGCGGCGCCGAACGCGGCCGACAGCGCGATCGCCCCGAGCAGCCCGAGCACCGACTCCTGGAGCTCCATGCCGAGCGCGAAGCCCATGGCCAGCAGGATGAGGGTGGCGACCATCATCCGGCCCAGCTCGACCACGATCTTCGCGATGAGCACCGAGGAACGGGCGATCGGCATCGTCCGGAACCGGTCCATGATGCCCTTGCGGAAGTCGTCGTTGACACCGGAGCCGACCGCCATGGCGATGTTCATGCCCATCATCGCCATCAGCCCGGGGATCAGGTAGTTCAGGTACTCCTGCCGGCCGCCGCCCATGCTGCCGCCGACCGATCCGCCGAAGACGTACACGAAGAGCAGCGTGAAGATGACGGGCATCAGGAGCGCGTCGAACATCGACTCCGGATCCTTCTTGATCTGGAGCATGTTGCGCCGCACCAGCGCCCCGATGTGGCGCAGGTTGTTCCGCAGCCCTATCCGGCCCTCGTCGTGGACCGTCCTCGCCCGTGCGGACTCGCCGGGCGTGGGCGTGGGTGTCAGAGTCGCCGTGCTCATGCCGCGACCTCCTCGGGGATCGTGTCGGTGGCGGAAGCGGACTTCTCGCCGGTGATGGCGAGGAAGACCTCGTCCAGGCTGGGCAGCGCGGTGGCGACGTGCGCCAGCGAGAAGCCCCGGGTGCCGAGCAGGCCGATCACGGCGGTCAGCTGCTCGTCGCTGAGGATCGGTACGTACAGCAGTCCCTCGTCCGGGACGGCCTGCGCGCCCGAGACCCCGTCGAGCCCCGCCTCGCGGATCGCCTGCGCCATCGCGGCCAGCTGCGCCGGGTCGGAGGGCCGGATCTGCAGGGTGCGGCCGCCGACCTTCGCCTTCAGCTCGTCGACCCCGCCACGGGCGATGATCTTCCCCTTGTCGATGACGGTCAGCTCGTTGGCGAGCTGCTCGGCCTCTTCCATGTACTGGGTGGTGAGCAGCACGGTCGCCCCCTCCGCGACCATCCGCTGCACCTCGTCCCAGACCTCGTTGCGGGTCCGGGGGTCCAGCCCCGTCGTCGGCTCGTCCAGGTACAGCACGGCCGGGTTGCCGATCATCGAGGCGGCCAGGTCGAGCCGGCGCCGCATGCCGCCGGAGTAGTCCATCGCGGCCTTCTTCGCCGCGTCGGTGAGCGAGAACCGCTCCAGCAGCTCGTCGGCCCGCGACCGGGCGGCCTTGCGGGACAGATCGAGCAGCCGCCCGATCATGTAGAGGTTCTCCCAGCCGGAGAGCTTCTCGTCGACCGAGGCGTACTGCCCGGTCAGACCTATGGTGCGGCGCAGCTGCCGGGGCTGCTTCACCACGTCGTAGCCCGCCACGGTGGCGTGTCCGGCGTCGGGGACGATCAGGGTGGACAGGCAGCGTACGAGTGTGGTCTTGCCCGCTCCGTTGGGGCCGAGGACACCGAGCACGGTGCCTTCGCGGACATCGAGGTCCACGCCGTCCAGAGCCTTGGTCGAGCCGTAGTGCTTGACCAGCCCCCGGACCTCGACGGCGTTCGAGCCGCTCCTGGGGTTCTTGTCGATTCGCGTCATGTCCACCATGGGACCAGCCGCCACCGACAGTCCGCCGACAGCAGGCCGACAGCCCGCCGATGGGGGATGTCGGCGGGCTGTCGGTGGTGCGGGCAGTGGTTCAGACGTTCACACGGAACGAACCGGCGGAACCGCGGAACTAGTGGAAGGTGTGCTCGGCGGCCGGGAAGGCGCCGCCCACGACCTCTTCCGCGAACTCCTTCGCCGCGTCGCCCAGCACCTGGCGCAGGTTCGCGTACTGCTTGGTGAAGCGCGGCACCTTGCCGCCGGTCAGCCCGACCATGTCGGTGTAGACCAGCACCTGGGCGTCCGTGTCGGGACCGGCGCCGATGCCGACCGTCGGGATGTGCAGGGTGCGCGTGACCTCGGCGGCCAGCTCGGCCGGTACGAGCTCCAGGACGACGGCGAACGCGCCCGCGTCCTGCACGGCCTTGGCGTCGCGCAGCATCTGCTGGGCGGCCTCCTCGCCGCGGCCCTGCACCCGGTAGCCCATCGCGTTGACGGACTGCGGGGTCAGACCGATGTGCGCCATGACCGGGATGCCGGCGTCGACGAGCAGCTTGATCTGCTCGTGGCTGCGCTCGCCGCCCTCCAGCTTGACCGCGCCGACCCCGGACTCCTTGATCAGCCGGGTGGCGTTGCGCAGGGCCTGGACGGGGCTCTCCTGGTACGCCCCGAAGGGCAGGTCCGCGACGATCAGGGCGCGCTTGGTGCCCCGTACGACCGCCGCGGAGAGGATCGCGATCTCGTCCATCGTGACGGGCACGGTGGTCTCGTAACCGAGGTGGCAGTTGCCCATGGAGTCGCCGACGAGCATGACCGGGATCCCGGCCTCGTCGAAGACGGACGCGGTCATCGCGTCGTAGGCGGTGAGCATGGGCCACTTCTCGCCGCGCTCGGTGGCGGCGGCGATGTCGTGGATGGAGATACGGCGGGTGCTCTTGCCTCCGTACAGCGCCTTGCTGCTGTCGGTGCGGGTACCCGCGGGGGGTGTTGCGGACTGATTCTGCGCAGCCTGAAGCGACATTGCCAACGGCTCCTTCGTCATCTCGAGGCGCCCTGACGGCGTCCCCGGACCGGTTCCATGGTGGCATCCCGCGGTGGTCCGCGGGAAGTGGGCCCCCACACGCCCGCTCGGGCGCGGCCGGAGGGCGGCCGCACCGGCAACGACCTCCCCATATGCCATCCACCTTTTCCCTGTTTCATCCCAATACAAGACGGTCTCGTATCTAAGTCGGATAAGCTCCGATTCATGTCGATGCCGTCGAGTGCTCGCGCTGCGACGCCCGGGATTCCGGAGGCGGTCCACCGCCGCCGCTGGGCGATCCTCGTCGTCCTGATGTTCAGCCTGCTCATCGTGGTGCTGGACAACTCGATCCTGAACGTCGCGGTCAAGACCATCGCGAGCCCCGCACCGACCGGCCTGGGCGCCACCCAGAGCCAGCTGGAGTGGGCGATCAACGCCTACACGCTGGTCTTCGCCGGACTCCTCTTCACCGCCGGGCTGCTCGGCGACCGCATCGGCCGCAAGAAGACGCTGCTCTTCGGCATCCTGCTCTTCGGTACCGGCTCCGCGCTCGCCGCCATGTCCGGTTCGCCCGGTCAGCTGATCACCTGGCGTGCGCTGATGGGGCTCGGTGCCGCGTTCGTCATGCCCGCCACCCTGGCCGTCCTGATGAACGTCTTCGAGCGCGACGAACAGCCCAGGGCCATCGGCCTGTGGGCCGGCAGCGTAGGGGTGGCCATCGCGATCGGCCCGATCACCGGCGGGCTGCTGCTCGAACACTTCTGGTGGGGTTCGATCTTCCTGGTCAACGTGCCCGTGGTGATCGTGGCGCTGACCGCGATGATGCTGCTGGTGCCGGACTCCAGGGACCCGAACCCGGGCCGGACCGACCCGTTCGGCGTAGTGCTCTCCATCGTCGGCCTGGTGCTGCTGGTGTACGGCATCATCCGCGGCGGACAGCTCGCCGACTTCGCCGACCCCGTGGTGCTGCTGTCGATCTTCGGCGGGCTGCTCGTGCTGGCCGGGTTCGTCTGGCACGAGAAGCGCAGCACCCACCCGGCTCTCGACATCGCGTACTTCAAGGAGCCCTCGTTCGCCGCGGCCGTCGCCGCCATAGCGCTGGTCTTCTTCGCGTTGATGGGGGTGACCTTCTTCTCCGCCTTCTACATGCAGAGCGTGCGCGGCTGGACCGCGCTCCAGGCGGGCGCGATGCTGCTGCCGCTGGCCGCCACCCAGATGATCTTCGCGCCCCGGGCCCGGCTGCTCGTCGACCGCTTCGGCGCGCGTGCCACCTGTACCGGCGGCATGGTGCTGGTCGCGGTCGGCCTGGCCGCGTTCGCGATGTTCGACAGCACCACGCCGGTCTGGGTGCTGTGCCTGCTCTTCTTCGTCCAGGGCACCGGCATGGCCCATGTGATGACACCGGTCACGGTCTCGGTGATGCAGGCGCTGCCCCGGGAGAAGGCCGGTTCCGGATCGGCCATCAACAACACCTTCCGGCAGGTCGGCGGGGCGCTCGGGGTCGCCGTGCTCGGTTCGGTGCTCTCCACCGTCTACCGGGGCGACATCGAGGGCCACCTCGGCGGGCTTCCGGCCGGGGTCAGGGACGCGGCGGGGGAGTCGATCGAGGCGACGCTCGGCATCGCGGACCGGCTGGGCCCGGCGGGCGCCGGGCTGGTCGCCTCGGCGAACGACGCGTTCCTGAAGGCCATGCACGTCACCGCCATCGGTTCGGCGACCATCGCCCTGGTGGGCGCCCTCGTGGTCGCGCTCTTCCTGCCGGGGAAGCCGCCCCCCGAGGCGGGCCCCGACGGGTCGGGCCGGGGCGACCGGCCGGTACGCGCGGCGGGAGCGGGCCGATGAGACCCGCCCGAGTGTGAGCGTTCTGTCACAAGCCCCCACAGACCCGGTCCGGCCGGAACCCGCCGGACCCCGCCCTTCGTCCTCGTGGCAGTACGGCCGTCGTCGACGGCAGGAAACACGCCGCCATCGCCTAGGGTCTGTCCGGCGGACAGACCCTAGGGTCGAGGGCGCGGCGACATGCACGGCAAGGCAGTGAGGACAGCGCGATGGTGCAGGCGTACGGAGCGGACACCGGGAACGACCGTGCGGAACCGGAACCGGGGCGCGTCGGGCCCGGATCCCGCTTCCGGGGCCTGCGCGACAGACTGACCCGCGACCCGGGCATCTGGCGGCGCGGCATCGTCCTCGCCCTCTGCTCGGTGCTCCTCACCCTCGTGATGGCCTTCCACGCCGAGATCCCGAACACCATCGGCAACCTGGGCAGCCTCTCCGAGACGTTCCTGCCGTGGTTCGGGGCGTTCGTCCCGCTGCTGCTGGTCCTCGGCCTGGTGCGCCGCTCGGCGACCGCGCTGATCGCCCTGCTGCTGCCGGTCGTGGTCTGGTTCAACGCCTTCGGCGGCCTGCTCACCGACAAGTCCGGCACCGGCGGCGACCTCACCGTGGCCACCCACAACGTCAACGCCGACAACCCCGACCCCAAGGGCACCGCCCGGACGGTCGCGGACTCCGGCGCCGACGTCATCGCCCTGGAGGAGCTCCCGAACGGCAAGGTGGCGGCGTACGAGGCGGCACTCGCCGACCGCTACCCGTACCACTCGGTGCAGGGGACCGTCGGCCTGTGGAGCAAGTACCCGATGAGCGCCACCAGGCCGGTCGACATCAAGATGGGCTGGACCCGCGCGATGCGCTCCACGGTGACGACACCGAAGGGCGAGGTCGCCGTCTACGTGGCCCATCTGCCGTCCGTACGGGTCAAGCTGCACGCCGGATTCACCGCCAACCAGCGCGACGACAGCGTGGACGCCCTGGGCGAGGCCATCGCCGACGAACGGCTCGACAGGGTGATCCTGCTCGGCGACCTCAACGGCACGATGAACGACCGCGCCCTGAACGCGGTCAGTTCCCAGCTGCGCTCCACCCAGGGCGCGGCCGGCGACGGCTTCGGCTTCAGCTGGCCGGCCTCGTTCCCGATGGCCCGGATCGACCAGATCCTGGTGAAGGACGTCGAGCCGGTGTCCTCGTGGACGCTCGCTGCGACGGAGAGCGACCACCTGCCGATCGTGGCGCGCGTGAAGCTGTGACGAGCCGAGCCGTTCCCCATGGCGGACGTGCGCCGAAACGCGGGGGCGCGGTGACCGGTCCGCCCGGTCACCGCGCCCCCGCCGCGCTCAGCCCGACTCGCGCCACCGGTTGGTGATCGGCAGCCGCCGGTCCTTGCCGAAGCCCTTCGGGGAGATCTTCGTGCCCGGCGGGTACTGCCGCCGCTTGTACTCCGCCGTGTCCACCATCCGCAACGTCTTCGCCACCAGCGCCGCGTCGAAGCCGGCCGCGACGATCTCGTCCAGGCCCTGGTCCCGGTCGACGTACAGCTCCAGGATCCGGTCCAGTACGTCGTAGTCGGGCAGCGAGTCCGTGTCGACCTGCCCCGGGCGCAGCTCGGCGCTGGGCGGCTTGGTGATGGACGCCTCCGGGATCGGCGGGGTCTGCCCGCGCTCCTCGGCGGCCCGGTTGCGCCACTTCGCCAGGCGGAAGACCGCCGTCTTGTAGACGTCCTTGATCGGGCCGTACGCCCCGACCGCGTCGCCGTACAGCGTCGAGTAGCCGACCGCCAGCTCGGACTTGTTGCCCGGCGCGAGGACGATCTGGCCCTCCTGGTTGGAGACGGCCATCAGCGTCGTGCCGCGCAGTCGCGCCTGGAGGTTCTCCTCGGCGAGGCCGGTGAGCCCCAGCGAGCCCATGTACGCGTCGAACATCGGCTCGATCGGCACGGTGCGGAAGTTCAGCCCGGTGCGGCGGGCCAGCTCGGCCGCGTCACCCTTGGAGTGGTCCGAGGAGTACTTCGACGGCATCGAGATGCCGTACACGTTCTGCGCCCCCAGCGCGTCGCAGGCGATCGCGGCGACCAGCGCCGAGTCGATCCCGCCGGAGAGCCCGATCAGCACACTGCTGAAGCCGTTCTTGGCGGCGTACGCACGCAGCCCCACGACCAGCGCCGAGTACAGCTCCTCGTCGTCGTCCAGCCGCTCCGCGTAGCCACCGGTCAGCTCCGCCGGGTACGCCGGGAGCGGCTCCTCGGAGAGCACCACGTGGTCGATCCGCAGCCCGTCGTTGACGACCCCGGACGGCGGCTCGGCGGCGGCCGCCGGCAGCTCCAGGTCGAGCACGACGCTGCCCTCGGCGAACTGCGGGGCACGGGCGATCACTTCGCCGTCCCGGTCGACGACGATCGAGTCGCCGTCGAAGACCAGCTCGTCCTGGCCGCCGATCATCGCCAGGTACGCGGTGGTGCAGCCCGCCTCCTGGGCCCGCTTGCGGACCAGTTCCAGCCGGGTGTCGTCCTTGTCCCGCTCGTACGGCGAGGCGTTGATCGACAGCAGCAGACCCGCGCCGGCGGCCCGCGCGGCCGGCACCCGGCCGCCGTCCTGCCAGAGGTCCTCGCAGATGGCGAGCGCCACGTCCACGCCGTGGACCCGCACGACCGGCATCGAGTCGCCCGGTACGAAGTACCGGAACTCGTCGAAGACGCCGTAGTTGGGAAGGTGGTGCTTGGCGAAGGCCAGCGCGACCCGCCCCCGGTGCAGCACCGCGGCGGCGTTCTGCGGGGAGCCGGCCGGCTGCCCGTAGCGGGGCTGGGCCGTCTCCGAGCGGTCGAGGTAGCCGACCACGACCGGCAGCTCCCCGAAGCCCTCGGCGTCGAGCCGGGCGGCGAGCGCGCGCAGCGCCTGCCGCGAGGCCTCGACGAAGGACGGGCGCAGGGCCAGGTCCTCGACGGGGTAGCCGGTCAGCACCATCTCCGGGAACGCCACCAGATGGGCGCCCTGTTCGGCGGAGTGCCGGGTCCAGTGGACGATCGCCTCGGCGTTGCCGGCGAGGTCACCGACGGTCGAGTCGATCTGATTCAGTGCGAGACGTAGTTGAGGCACGCGCACCAGTGTAATCGTCTGACTGACGCAATGTCCTGGCGGGCCGCGGAACCATGGCCGTGGCCCGCCGGGGCAGCGCTAGCGGCGGTACCCGAGGACCGTCATCATGCCCACGTCCGAGTGGTAGATGTTGTGGCAGTGCAGCATCCACAGCCCCGGGTTGTCCGCGTCGAACTCGACGGCGAGCGAGCTGTTCGGCCGGATGATCGCGGTGTCCTTGCGCGCCCAGGCGGCCGGTCCCCGCCGGGTCGCCCGGTGGTCCGGCCCCGCCGCTCCCACGAGGCCGAACGAGTGCCCGTGCAGATGGATCGGGTGCCACATCTCCGTGGTGTTGAAGAACTCCAGCCTGACCCGCTCGCCCGCCTCCACCGGGCGACGCCGGTGGGGGTCGTACGGCTCGTGGTCGAAGGCCCAGTTGTAGTCCCGCATGTTGCCGGTCATCTTGAACCGGATCGTCCGGTCGGGCTTGCGCGAGGACAGCTCCACCGACTCGTCCGGCGCGAGTTCGTCCGCCTGCACCAGCCTTCCGTACAGCTCCTCGGGCCGTACGGACGCGGTGGGCGCCGTCCCCTTCCCGGTACGGAGCAGGGCCAGTGCCGAGGACTTCTTGCCCTCCGCGACCGCGGTCAGCGGGAACACCCCGTCGCCGGCGGTGACCAGTACGTCGTACCGCTCGCCCATGCCCAGCAGCAGGGCGTCGGTGGTGGTGTGCCGGACCGGGTAGCCGTCGGTGTGCGTGATCGTCATCCGGTGGCCGCCGAGCGCCACCCGGAAGGCGGTGTCGCCGCCCGCGTTGATGATGCGCAGCCGGATCCGGTCGCCGGGCTTCGCGGCGAAGGACGTGGGGGACTTCCGGGTGCGGCCGTTGATCAGGTAGTACGGGTAGGCGACATCGCCCCCGTGGCTGTCGAGCAGTTCGCTGTAGGAGTCCCGCATCATCCGGGTGGGGCCGGTGCGGCCCTTGGTGGGCGCTCCGTGCGCGCCGCCGCCGTGGTTCATGCCGCCCCTGCCCCCGCTGAGCTCGTACAGCACCGAGTCCGGCGTCGAACCGGCCACCCCGTCGACCCAGTCGTCCAGGACGACGACCCACTCCTTGTCGTACTTGAGCGGCTCCTTCGGGTCGTCGACGATCAGCGGCGCGTACAGTCCGCGGTCCTGTTGGACGCCCGTGTGCGGGTGGAACCAGTACGTCCCCGCGTGCGGAACCTTGAACCGGTAGGCGAATTCCGCGCCGGGCTTGATGGGCGCCTGGGTCAGATCCGGCACGCCGTCCATGTCGTTGCGCACATTGAGGCCGTGCCAGTGCAGAGACGTTTCCTCGGGCAGGTGGTTGGCCAGGGTGAGCGCCAGGGTGTCGCCCACCGTGACCCGGAGCTCCTTGCCGGGCAGCCGGGCCTCGTACGCCCAGGAGCCGACGGTGAGCCCGCCGCCCAGATCGAGCCGGGACGGGGTGGCGACGAGGTGGACCTTCCGCAGGGAGCCCGAGCCCCGCTTCGCCTCGGCCGCCGCGACCTCCTCCCCGTCGGGGGAGACGTACTCGCCGCGGGGCTTCGCGCCGGGGGAGACTCCGTGCTTCCTGCCGGGGGAGGCCCCGTGGTTCACGCCGCCGTGGCTGGTGCCACCGGCGTTCGCGCTACCGGTTTTCTTGCCGCCGTGGCCCGTGTCGGACTCGCCGGAGCACGCGGCCAGCACGGCCGAACCGGCGGTGGCGACAGCGGCGCCGAGCACGGCGCGTCGGGTGGGTGGAGTGCGCATGACGGAGGTGCACCTCGGGGTGTTGTCGGTATTTCGGTCTGCTGGGGGAGGGGGAGGCGCCCCTTCTATATGCACAGCACCGACAACGGGGCCGGTCGGGTCACGTCCGGCAGGGGATCCGGCCCCGGCCGGGGTGCGTCCCGGGCCGCGACGCCCCTGAGAAGGCGGAGGATCCCGATGAGCAGCGAGACGAACAGCAACAACTGTCCGTATGTCGCACATCCACTCAGGGTCATGTCGAGCACCTTACCCCCGCCGGGTATCGCTCGCGCGCGGAAACGTATCTTCGCTGGTACGGGGCCCGGCGGGGCGGGCGGCGGGGCCGGGCGGGCAGCACGAAGGCCCGGCACCCCACGGCCTCCCGCCCGGACCGGACCGGGCCGTGCTTCGGCCGGATCCGGACAGCGGGGTCCGTGCGAGGGGGTGCCGGGCCGGGTGCGGTGGGTCAGCCGCGGGCGTAGACCTTCTCCGCCCAGCCGGCGATCTGCTCCGCGGTGAGGTGCTGCGCCAGGTCGGCCTCGCTGATCATGCCGATCAGCATCTTGTCCTCGACGACCGGGAGCCGGCGGATGTGATGGGTCTGCATCTCCTCCAGGACCATGTCCACGCCCGCCCCCGAGTCGATCCAGCGGGGGGTGCCCTGGGCGAGGTCGCCCGCCGTCATCTTCGACGGATCGTGGCCCATCGCCACACAGCCGATCACGATGTCGCGGTCCGTGAGGATGCCGATCATCCGGTCCTTCTCGCCGCTGGCCGAGATGGGCAACGCGCCGACCTTGTGGTCACGCATCAGCTGCGCGGCCCGGTCGAGCGTCTCGTGCGCGGGGATCCATGTGGCCCCGGTGTGCATGATGTCCTTGGCAGTGGTCATGAGGGATTCCTCCTGCGTGCCGATGGGCATGCCGTACGACCCCGAGCGAACCCATCGTCATGGGCCCGTTCGGGGGACGCGACCGCTATCACCCGTTCGGGTGCACCTGCGGATCCGGGGAATGTTTCACGACCGGGGCGCCGACCCCCGCGCCGCCAGCATCCCGGCCATCTCGTCCAGCTCCGAGCGCTGGGCCTCGACCATCCCGCCGGCGAGCCGCTTCTCCGCCTTCACCGTGCACAGCCGGGCGCAGCCGCGGGCCATGTCGACGCCGCCCTTGTGGTGCTCGGTCATCAGCCGGAGGTACTGGACCTCCGCCGCCTTGCCGCTCGCCGCCCGGAGCCGGTCCAGCTCGGTCCTGGTGGCCATGCCGGGCATGAGGGAGCCGTCGTGGGCCCGGTAGCCGGTGCCCATGCCCTCCATCCCGTCCATGTCCTGCATCGAGTGGCCCTCGTGCCCGGCCGCCATCCAGTCCATCGGCTGCCCGGCGGTCGTCTTCGGCAGCTCCCACAGATCCAGCCAGCCGAGCAGCATGCCGCGCTGATTGGCCTGCGTGTTGGCGATGTCGTACGCGAGCCGGCGCACCTCCTCGTCCTGCGTGCGGTCACGCACGATGAAGGACATCTCCACGGCCTGCTGGTGGTGGACCGCCATGTCGCGGGCGAAACCGGCGTCCGCCGAGTCCACCGCGGGCGTGCGCGCGGTGGACTCGGCGGTGGCGACCCGCTGCGCCCCGCCCGCGTCGCCGCGCGCGGAGGCGACCGTCGCCGCCCCCGCGAACAGCAGCGCGAGCACCACGGCGGAGCCCGCCACCCACTCGACGCGCCGGATGCGCCTCCCCGCGGTCACTGCGCCTCCAGCCCGCCCGAGCACGTCGCGCCGGGCTCGGGCGTCTGCGCCCCCTGCACGAACTTCGAGAAGAACTGCTCGACCCGCGGGTCGTCGGCGCCGTCCACGGTCACCTGGTTGCCCCAGGCGGTCAGCATGATCGTTCCGGACTGGCCCTCGTACGGACTCATCAGCGAGTACGGCGTCCGGCCGACCCGCTCGGCGAGCTTCGCCACATCGGCGGCCGGGGCCTTGCCGGTGTACGTGACCCACACCGCTCCGTGCTCCATCGCGTGCACGGCGTTCACATCGGGGACCGCGCTCTTGTAGACCTTGCCGTCGCAATTCATCCATACGGGGTTGTGGTCGCCGCCGACCGGCGGCTTCATCGGGTAGGCGACGGGCCCGGTGACATGGTTGCGGGTCAGCTTCTTCGCGTCCCAGGTCCGCAGCCCCTCGATCGCCCCGCCCGCGGGCTGCTGCTGTGCCGAGGGCGCCCTGTCGCCCGTCTTGTCGTCCGCCGCCGGGGCGGTCTGCTTCTGCTCGGACGCCTCGGACTTCTCCAGCACCATGTACGAGCCGAAGCCGACCAGCCCCACGACCACGAGCACGCTCAGGCTTATGGCCAGGGCACGGTCGCGGCGCTGCCGCGCGCGGTGGGGATCGTGCTGCTGCGCCATGGGGGTCCTGGGGTCGAAGCTCATGTCGTCAGGTCCTTCTGGGAAGGGATGGGGGGACGGACGGGGCCGTAGGCCGGGAGAACCGGCACGCGCGGGGCCGTCACGAAGGCGTTCCACCCCTTGCGCGCCATGGGCGCCGATCGTAGTGGGTGGCCAGGTGCTCCATCTCACTTCGTGTGCGTAATCTGGGTGAAATCCCGGGTCGTGATACTGGAGCTCCTCCCCTACCCCGGGCGGTGGTGCACGGACCGTCTGAACTGCAAGGATGTGGCTATGGACAAGCAGCAGGAATTCGTCCTCAGGACGCTTGAGGAGCGCGACATCCGCTTCGTACGGCTGTGGTTCACCGATGTCCTCGGCTACCTCAAATCCGTCGCGGTCGCCCCCGCGGAGCTGGAGCAGGCGTTCGACGAGGGCATCGGATTCGACGGCTCGGCCATCGAGGGCTTCGCCCGGGTGTACGAGTCCGACATGATCGCCAAGCCGGACCCGGGCACGTTCCAGATCCTGCCGTGGCGGGCCGAGGCCCCCGGCACGGCCCGGATGTTCTGCGACATCCTGATGCCCGACGGCTCACCGTCCTTCGCCGACCCGCGCTACGTCCTCAAGCGCATCCTCGCCAAGACCTCCGACCTGGGCTTCACCTTCTACACCCACCCGGAGATCGAGTTCTTCCTGCTGAAGGACAAGCCGGTCGACGGCAGCCGCCCCACCCCCGCCGACAGCTCCGGCTACTTCGACCACACCCCGCAGAACGTCGGCATGGACTTCCGCCGCCAGGCGATCACCATGCTCGAATCCATGGGGATCTCGGTCGAGTTCAGCCACCACGAGGGCGCCCCCGGCCAGCAGGAGATCGATCTGCGGTACGCGGACGCGCTCTCCACCGCCGACAACATCATGACCTTCCGCCTGGTGATGAAGCAGGTCGCGCTGGAGCAGGGCGTGCAGGCGACGTTCATGCCGAAGCCGTTCTCCGAGTACCCCGGCTCGGGCATGCACACCCACCTCTCCCTCTTCGAGGGCGACCGCAACGCCTTCTACGAGTCGGGCGCCGAGTACCAGCTCTCCAAGGTCGGCCGCTCCTTCATCGCCGGACTGCTCACCCATGCCGCGGAGATCTCCGCCGTCACGAACCAGTGGGTCAACTCCTACAAGCGCATCTGGGGCGGCTCCTCCCGGGCGGCGGGCGCCGGCGGCGAGGCCCCCTCGTACATCTGCTGGGGCCACAACAACCGCTCCGCGCTCATCCGCGTACCGATGTACAAGCCCGGCAAGACCGGCTCCGCCCGGGTGGAGGTCCGCTCCATCGACTCCGGCGCCAACCCCTACCTGACGTACGCGGTGCTCCTCGCCGCGGGCCTCAAGGGCATAGAGGAGGGCTACGAACTCCCGGCCGGCGCCGACGACGACGTCTGGGCGCTGTCCGACGCGGAGCGCCGCGCGATGGGCATCGAGCCGCTGCCGCAGAACCTGGGCGAGGCGATCGCGCTGATGGAGAAGAGCGAACTGGTCGCCGAGACGCTCGGCGAGCACGTCTTCGATTTCTTCCTGCGCAACAAGAAGCAGGAGTGGGAGGAGTACCGCTCCGAGGTCACCGCCTTCGAGCTGAAGGCGCTGCTGCCGGTGCTGTGACCGCGACGCAGTGACATCCGGGCCGGAGGCGGCATGCCTCCGGCCCGGAGTGCGTCCTGCCCGGAGTGCGTCCGGCCGCCGCTCGCCGTCGAACTGAATGCCGAACGCCGGAATGTTGATCGCGGAAATGGTGAACAGGCCGTGGAACGAAGCCAGTTGGGGGACTGGTAGGAAAGTTTACTGTTCGCTAGCATTCCCGGCGGTGGCTCGGCGCGGTGCCCCGCTTCCGCAGGCATGACGCGCTCAGTGAGAGCTCTGGCCCGGCCACCACGACCCCGGAACCTGCCCGCACCCGGGCCGGATACGGGGCCACGCACCGATGCCCAGCTCTCGCCACCCCCACAAGGCCAGGAGTCCAGGGATGCACCCGAACGGCTCAGCTTTGCTCCTCACGCCCACGCGGCGCCGTACGGTGGGCGTGGTCGTCGCCGCCGTACTCGTCCTCGTGGGCGGCCTGTTGCTCGCCTACCCCGACCGGGCCGGCGCGGCGGCCGACCCCCTCATCTCGGGCGGCAGGACCGCCACCTCCTCCTCCGACGAAAGCTCCGAATTCGGACCGCAGAACGCCTTCGACGGCGACCCGGCCACCCGCTGGGCGAGCGTCGAGGGCAAGGACCCGCAATGGCTGAGCGTCGACCTCGGCGCCGGCGCCGCCGTCACGCGGGTCAAGCTCGACTGGGAGGACGCGTACGCCAAGGCGTACCGGATCGAGATCTCCGCCGACGGCACCACCTGGACCCGGCTCGCCGACGAGACGGCCGGGGACGGCGGCACCGACGACTGGGCCTCCCTCACCGGCAAGGGCCGCTACCTGCGCGTGTACGGCACCGCGCGCGGCACCGCCTACGGCTACTCGCTGTACGGGATGGAGGTGTACGGCACGCCCGGCAGCGAGCCGCCGCAGACCGGCGCCTTCACCGTGGTCGCCGCCGGTGACATCGCCGCCCAGTGCACCGCGTCCGACAGCGACTGCGCCCACCCCAGGACCGCGGCGCTGGCCCAGAAGATCGACCCGAAGTTCTATCTGACGATGGGCGACAGCCAGTACGACGACGCCCGGATCGCCGACTTCCGCGCCTACTACGACAAGACCTGGGGCGCCTTCAAGGCCAAGACGCGTCCGGTGCCGGGCAACCACGAGACGTACGACCCGGCCGGGGCGCTGGCCGGCTACAAGTCCTACTTCGGGGCCATCGCCTACCCGCAGGGCAAGACCTACTACAGCTACGACGAGGGCAACTGGCACTTCATCGCCCTCGACTCCAACTCCTTCGACGACAGCGCCCAGATCGACTGGCTCAAGGCCGACATCGCCAAGAACAGCAAGGCGTGCGTCGCCGCCTACTGGCACCACCCGCTCTACTCCTCGGGCGGACACGGCAACGACCCGGTCAGCAGGCCGGTCTGGAAGCTCCTGTACGCGGCCAAGGCCGACCTGGTGCTCAACGGGCACGACCACCACTACGAACGGTTCGCCCCGCAGAACCCCGACGGGAAGGCCGTCGCCGACGGGATCACCGAGATCGTCGGCGGGATGGGCGGCGCCGAGCCCTACCCCATCGAGGAGGTCCAGCCCAACAGCCAGAAGCGGATCAGCGGTGAATACGGCGTCCTGAAGCTGGACTTCACCGACTCCGGCTACAGCTGGAACTACGTCGGCACCGATGGCGAGACCAAGGACACCAGCCCGAAGTACACCTGCCACTGATGTACCTGGCGACCACAGGCCGCCGGGACGCACCGGCCCGGCCCCGCTCCGGCGGGGCGGGCCGGGGCGTCCCCGGCACCGTACTCGCACTCGGCACGGTCAGCCTCGTCACCGACATCTCCTCCGAGATGGTCACCGCGGTGCTGCCGCTCTACCTGGTCCTCGGACTCGGTCTCTCGCCCCTCCAATTCGGCTTCCTGGACGGCCTGTTCAACGGAGCCGCCGCCATCGTGCGGCTGCTCGGCGGGTACGCCGCCGACCGCGGCCGCGGCCACAAACGGGTCGCCGGGCTCGGCTACGCCCTCTCCGCCCTCTCCCGGCTCGGCCTGCTGCTCGCCGGCGGCGCCACCGCCGCGATCGCCGCCGCCCTCGCCACCGACCGGGTCGGCAAGGGCATCCGCACGGCACCCCGCGACGCGCTGATCACCCTGAGCAGCCCGCCCGAGACGCTCGGCCGGTCCTTCGGCGTGCACCGGGCGATGGACACCACGGGCGCCCTGCTCGGCCCGCTCGCCGCGTTCGCCCTGCTCTGGGCGACCGCCGACGCCTACGACGCGGTGTTCGTCGTCAGCTTCTGCGTCGGCCTGCTCGGTGTACTGCTCCTCGTCCTGTACGTCCCCGGGCAGCAGCCGGCACCGAAACCGGCGATCCCGGCTCCCCGCGGGCGCAAGGCGTTCGCGGCGCTCCGCGACCCCGCCTTCCGGCGGATCCTGGCGGCGGCCTGTCTGCTCGGCGCCGCCACCGTCGGCGACGCCTTCGTCTACCTCCTGCTCCAGCACCGGCTCGACCTCCCCGTCAGCTGGTTCCCGCTGCTGCCGCTCGGCGCGGCGGCCTGCTACCTGCTGCTGGCGATCCCGGCGGGCCGGATCGCCGACCGGGTCGGCCGACGGCTGCCGTTCCTGTACGGACACCTCGCGCTGCTCGGCGTGTACGCCACGCTCCTCGCCCCGGCCGGCGGCCCGGCCCCGCTCCTGCTGGTACCCGTCCTCGTCCTGCTCGGGGTCTTCTACGCCACCACCGACGGGGTGCTGATGGCGCTGGCCGGACCCGTGCTGCCCGCCGACGGCAGGGCGGGCGGACTCGCCGTGCTCCAGACCGGACAGGCGCTGGCCCGGATGCTCGCCGCAGCGGGCTTCGGCGCCGCCTGGACCCTGTGGGGGGCGGGGCCCGCGCTGTGGGCGGCCCTCTCGGCCCTGCTCGCCGCCCTCGCGGGCGGCTGGGCGCTGCTGCCGCGCAACCCCTCCGTTGCCCCGGCCCCCGGGGAACCGGAAGCCCAGATCCCCGGAAGGCGGACCGCATGAGTGCCAGGTTCTCGGAAGCCGCGACCCCGCTGGGCCCCCGCGCCAGGATCGCCGTCGTGGTGGCCGCGGTGCTGCTCCTGGCGGGCGGCTCCGTCGGGTACGTGATGCATGCCGGACAGCGGACGAACGGCCAACGGGCCGAGGCCGACGCCTCGTTCACCCTCGGCGGTCCCGCGCTGTACTTCCGGGACACGGCCGGCGGGCGCGTCGCGCACCAGCCGCTCCCCGGGGCCCGGACCGGCGGGGCCCGGACCACCGACGCCCGCACCGGTGGCGCCCGCACCCGCGGCGGACCCGCCTGCGACCGGTTCTACGCCTCCGGCGGGGACGCGCTCTGCCTGCGGGCCGGGCCCGGGCTGCTGCCGAAGACGTACGCGATCGTCCTCGACCGGCAGTTGCGCGAGAAGCGCCGGATCACCGTGCCCGGCGTCCCCACCCGCGCCCGGGTCTCAGCCTCCGGGCGGATGCTGTCCTGGACGGTGTTCGCGACCGGTGACTCGTACGCCACCACGTCCTTCTCCACCCGCACCGCCATCCTCGACCAGCGCACCGGATACCTCATCAAGTCCATGGAGAACATCCAGCTCACCATCGACGGCGCCCGCTACCACGCCCCCGACGTCAACTACTGGGGCGTGAGCTTCGCCCGCGACGACAACCGCTTCTACGCGACCGTCTCCACCAAGGGCCGCACCTACCTCGTCGAGGGCAACATGCGGGACTGGACGGCGAAGGCGCTGCGGCAGAACGTCGAATGCCCCTCCCTGTCGCCCGACAACACCCGGCTCGCCTTCAAGAAGAAGGTCTCCGACGACGCGGCCGCGCCCTGGCGGCTGTACGTCCTCGACCTGCGCACCATGCGCGAGACGCCGCTCGCCGAGGAACACGGCGTCGACGACCAGGCGGCCTGGCTGGACGACGGCACGCTCGCCTACGCGCTGCCGGGCGCGGGCGGCCGGGGGAGCGACATCTGGACCGTGCCGGCGGACGGGACGGGGGAGCCCCGCATGGCCGTGAAGGGCGGGTCGTCGCCGGTCGCGGTGGAGGCCCCGGCCTCGGCGGGCTGAGCCGGGCCTTGTCCGGAGCGCGACAGGTGCGACACGGCCCGTGTAATGTGACGCATCCCCACCCGGGGGCCGACCAAGGAGGTGAGACCCATCAACGCTGTATCAGGCTGGGTGCTCAGCTCCCGCGAACGCGTCGTCGACCCGGCATAGTCGACCGCGGAGCGCCCATCGGCTTTCCCGAAAGGCTCCGCTCATGTCGGTCACCGCTGCACCGCTCACCCGCTCCGCCATCGTTCCCGCGCTCCGCGCCGCCGGCTGTGTCTTCGCCGAGGACGAGGCGGAACTGATCCTCGCCACCGCCACCGGCCCCGCCGCGATCACGGCCATGGTCGAACGGCGGGTCGCCGGACTCCCCCTGGAACACGTCCTGGGCTGGGCCGAGTTCGACGGCCTGCGGATCGCCGTCGACCCCGGCGTCTTCGTACCCCGCCGCCGCACCGAGTTCCTGGTCCGGCAGGCCGCCGCACTCACCGGCCCCGGAGCGGTCGTCGTCGACCTGTGCTGCGGCTCGGGAGCCCTCGGCGCCGCGCTCGCCGCGACGCTGGGCCGGGCCGAACTCCATGCCGCGGACGTCGAACCCGCCGCGGTGCGGTGCGCCCGCCGCAACATCGGAGCCGCGGGCGAGGTGTACGAGGGCGACCTCTTCGAGCCGCTGCCCGCCTCGCTGCGCGGCCGGGTGGAGATCCTGCTCGCCAACGTGCCGTACGTTCCCACGGACGACGTCGAACTGCTCCCCCCGGAGGCCCGTATCCATGAACCACGGGTGGCGCTCGACGGCGGCGCGGACGGCCTCGACGTCCTGCGCCGGGTCGCCGCCGAGGCCCCGCGGTGGCTGGCACCGGGCGGGCATCTGCTGGTCGAGACGAGCGAGCGGCAGGCGGCACGGGCCGAGGCGACCGTCGCCCGCAGCGGCCTGATCCCGCGCGTGGTCACCTCCGACGAGCTGTACGCGACCGTCGTCATCGCGACCAGACCCGGCCCGGACGCCCCGTCCGCGAGCGACACGGTCAGCTGAACCGCCACCGGGTCTGACTGAAACGGGCGCCCTTGCCGAAGCCGAAGGCCTTGCGGGGGCGCACCTGGAACACCAGCGCCGTATGGCCCGAGTGCGCGAAGGCGCCCTCCCGGACGTCGAAGTGCCACTCCGGGCCGTACTTCGCCTCCCAGACCGTGGCCAGCAGACTCAGCCGGCCCTCGTCCGTCACCCGTTCCGCCCTGCCCTCGACCACCACGTCCAGCCCCTCCGACATGGTGTTGGTCCCGGTGGTCAGCACCACCTCGGGGTTGGCGGCCAGATTGCGGGCCTTGCGTTCCTCGGCGCCGGTGGCGAAGTGCAGCGCGCCGTCCGCCCACACCCCGATCAGCGGAGTGACGTGCGGGCGGCCGTCCGGGCGGACCGTGGACAGCCAGTACAGCTCCGCCCCGGTCAGCAGGTCCCTGGCCGTCGACCACGGGCAGGCCGTCGCGTCCTTGTCGCTGTAGTCGCCGTCCAGCTCGGCGTAGGGTTCGAATCCGGACATGAGGGCCTCCCCGGTCTGCTCCTGGGAATGATCGTGCCCGCGAAATGCCGACCGCGCACCCGCTTCGGAACACTCGGAGCAGGGCTAGGCTCGGGAGGCTGGATCGATGTGTGGGCGGCGAGCGGGAGAGCACGAATGACGACGGTGCCGGGGCGAAGGAGCAGCACGTTCACCCGACTGCTGCGGCACGGCTTCACCGACCCCTCCGCCGCCGAGCGGCTGCTCGACCTGCCCGATCTGTCGTCCGTACGCTCCGATCCGGTGCTGCTCGAAGCGCTCGGCGCGACCGCCGACCCGGATCTGGCGCTGAACGGGCTCGTCCGGCTGGTGGAGGCCGAGGAGGCGGACGAACGGCAGGTCCTGCTGGACACGCTCATCACCGCCAAACCGCTGCGGGACCGGCTGCTCGGGGTGCTCGGCGCGTCCGAGGCGCTCGGCGACCACCTCGCCCGTCACCCCCGCGACTGGCAGGCCCTGGTCACCTACGAGGCATCCGACCTCCACCCCGGCGTGGCCGAGTTCGAGCAGGGGCTCGCCGGGGCCGACGACCCGGACTCGCTGCGCGTCTCCTACCGCCGGTGCCTGCTGTCGATAGCGGCCCGCGACGTGTGCGGCACGACGGACGTCGCCGAGGCCGCCGCCGAGCTCGCCGACCTGGCCACCGCGACCCTGCGGGCGGCGCTCGCCATCGCCCGTACGGCGGCGCCCGCCGACGCCGCCCGCTGCCGGCTCGCCGTCATCGCGATGGGCAAGTGCGGCGGGCACGAGCTGAACTACGTCTCCGACGTCGACGTCATCTTCGTCGCGGAACCGGTCGACGGCTACGAGGAGAGCGAGGCCGTGCCGGCCGCCACCAGGCTGGCCGCGCACATGATGCGGATCTGCTCCGACACGACCGTCGAGGGCACCATCTGGCCCGTCGACGCCAACCTCCGCCCCGAGGGCCGCAACGGCCCCCTGGTGCGGACCCTCTCCTCGCACCTCGCGTACTACCAGCGCTGGGCCAAGACCTGGGAGTTCCAGGCGCTGCTGAAGGCCCGGCCGGTGGCCGGCGACCCCGAGCTCGGCGCGGAGTACGTCGAGGCCGTCTCGCCGCTCGTGTGGCAGGCCGCGGACCGCGAGAACTTCGTCCCCGACGTGCAGAAGATGCGCCGCCGCGTCGTCGACAACATCCCCGCCGACCGCGTCGACCGCGAGATCAAGCTCGGCCCCGGTGGCCTGCGGGACGTCGAATTCGCCGTACAGCTCCTCCAGTTGGTGCACGGCCGCAGCGACACCACCCTGCGCAGCGGCACCACGCTGGAGGCCCTGCGCGCACTCGCCGAGGGCGGCTACGTGGGGCGGGTGGACGCCGCGCAACTGGACGACGCCTACCGCTTCCTGCGCGCCATGGAGCACCGCATCCAGCTCTACCGGCTGCGCCGCACCCACCTCGTCCCGGAGGACGCGTCGGACCTGCGGCGGATCGGCCGCTCCCTCGGGATGCGCACGGACCCGATCACCGAACTCAACCAGGCATGGAAGCGGCACGCCTCCGTGGTGCGGCGGCTGCACGAGAAGCTGTTCTACCGGCCGCTGCTCGACGCCGTCGCCCAGCTCGCGCCCGGCGAGTCCCGGCTCAGCGCGAAGGCGGCCGCGCACCGGCTCGAAGCGCTCGGCTACGCGGATCCGGCCGCCGCGCTCCGGCACCTGGAGGCGCTGTCGTCCGGGGTGTCCCGCAAGGCCGCCATCCAGCGCACCCTGCTGCCGGTGCTGCTCGGCTGGTTCGCGGACTCCGCTGATCCGGACGCCGGGCTGCTCGGCTTCCGCAAGGTGTCCGACGCGCTCGGCAAGACCCCCTGGTACCTGCGGCTGCTGCGGGACGAGGGCGCCGCGGCGGAGAACCTCGCCCGGGTCCTGTCGGCCGGCCGGCTCGCCCCCGACCTGCTGCTGCGGGCTCCGGAGGCGGTGGCGCTGCTCGGCGACCCGCAGGGGCTGCGGCCGCGCACCCGGGAGAACCTGGAGCAGGAGGTGCTGGCCGCGGTGGGGCGCGCGGACGACGCCGAGACCGCGGTCGCGGTGGTGCGCGGGGTGCGGCGGCGCGAGCTGTTCAGGACCACGGCCGCCGACCTCATCGGCTCGTACGGCACGGAGGACAGGCCCGCCGAGGAGGACCCGGGGGCGCTGGTCGACCGGGTCGGCAACGCGGTCACCGACCTGAACGCCGTCACGATCGCGGGCGCCCAGCGCGCCGCCGTGCGCGAACAGTGGGGCGACACCCTGCCCACCCGGTTCGCGGTCATCGGCATGGGCCGGTTCGGCGGCCACGAGCTCGGCTACGGCTCCGACGCCGATGTGCTGTTCGTCCACGCGCCGCGCGAGGGGGTCGACGAGCAGGAGGCGGGCCGGGCCGCGAACGCGGTGGTCGCCGAGATGCGCCGGCTGCTCCAACTGCCCACCGCCGACCCGCCGTTGATCATCGACGCGGATCTGCGCCCGGAGGGCAGGAGCGGGCCGCTGGTGCGTTCGCTGGCGTCGTACGAGGCGTACTACCGGCGCTGGTCCCTGGTCTGGGAGAGCCAGGCGCTGCTGCGCGCCGAACCGGTCGCGGGTGACGCCGAACTCGGCCGTGAGTTCATCGAGCTGATCGATCCGCTGCGCTATCCCATGGAGGGCCTGGGGGAGGACGCGGTCCGTGAGATCCGGCGGCTGAAGGCCCGGATGGAGTCCGAGCGGCTGCCGCGCGGCGCCGACCCGACGCTCCACACCAAGCTGGGGCGCGGCGGGCTGAGCGATGTCGAGTGGACCGTCCAGCTGATGCAGATGCAGCACGGCTGGGTGGAGCCGGGGCTGCGCACGACCCGCACCCGCGAGGCACTGGCCGCGGCCTGCGCGGCGGAGCTGATCTCCGGCGAGGACGCGGCCACCCTGGACGAGGCATGGGTGCTGGCGACCCGGGTGCGCAACGCGGTGATGCTGGTACGCGGCCGGCCGGGCGACACCTTCCCGTCGGGTCCGCGTGAACTCACCGCGGTCGGGCGGTACCTGGGGTACGAGCCGGGGCACGTCGGGGACATGCTGGACGACTACCGGCGGATCACCCGGCGGGCGCGGGCGGTGATGGAGGAGCGGTTCTACGGGGCGTGAGGTGAGGGCGTGAGACGGGGGATGTGCGGCGAGGCGTGAGACGGGGCGCGTGGGCCCTCCCCGTCACGCCTCCTTCGCGTCCAGCAGCGCGCGGGCGTGCCCGATGAACGCGCCCAGCGCCAGCTCGAACGCCGCGTCCGCCCGCCCCGTGCCCACCGCGGCCAGCGCCTCGGCGAGGCGGGGTGTCGTGGTGTCGTCCGGGAGCTCCCACATCGTCTCCGGGGCCGCCAGGTCCAGCGCCGAACCCAGCACCAGGTTCTCCAGCGCGGTGATCACCGTCATCACCTCGGCCATCGCGAAGCCGACACCCAGCAGCAGCCGGACCGCCCGCTCGTAGTGGTCCAGGACCTTCGGGGCGCGCACCGGTGACGTCATCAGCAGCGGGATCGCGCGCGGGTGGGCGGCGAACGCGGCACGGTAGGAGCGGGCCCAGGCCGTCATGGCCGCGTCCCAGGGCTCCACGTCGAGGGTCGCGGAGTCGATCGCGGCGCACACCCGTTCCCGGACGAGCTCGACGACGCCGCTTCTTCCGTCCACATGGTGGTAGAGCGACCCGGTCTGCACCCCGAGCCGCCGGGCTATCTGCGGGACGCTGAACTCGCCCTGCTCGTCGATGAGTTCGAGTGCCGTGCTGGTTATGCGCTCCCGGTCCAGCAGCGGTGTGCGTGGCCGCCCCATGACTGGTTCTCCTGACGTGTGTCCACCGGAAGGTCTTCCCGGATGCCCGTGGGTGAGGCTACATTGCGCCAAACCGAAAGCCTTTAGATTTTCGGTCGCCGGTCCCTGCTCCCCGCCAGTCGCAGAAGGGCTCCCCTTTCGCATGGATGCGCCAACCCTCAGAAAAGGCACCCTCGGCACCGCCGACATCGCCTTCTTCGTCATCTCGGCGGCCGCCCCGCTCACGGTGATGGCCGGAGTCGCCCCCATAGCCATCATGCTCGGCGGCATCGGAGCCCCGGTCGGCTATCTGCTGGCCGGGGTGACCCTCGCGATATTCGCCATCGGGTTCACCACCATGAGCCGCCACGTCCGCAGCGGCGGCGCGTTCTACGCCTACATCACCCAGGGCCTCGGCCGCCCCGTCGGCATCGCCTCCGCCCTGATCGCGATGCTCGGCTACAACGGCATGGAGATCGGCGTCTACGGGCTGCTCGGCTCCACCACCGCCGACACCGCCAAGGCCCTGTGGGGCATCGACATCCCCTGGCTGCCGATCTCCCTCGCCGGGCTGCTGCTCGTCTGGTACGGCGGCTTCCGCTCCATCGACTTCGGCGCCAAGGTCCTCGGGGTGCTGCTCGTCGCCGAGACCGGCATCCTCGTACTGCTCGCCGGCGGAGTGCTCCTGGACGGCGGGGCCGACGGGATCTCGTTCGCCTCCTTCACCCCGGGCAATGTCCTCGTACCCGGCACGGCGGCCGTGCTGGCCTGCGCGTTCGCCGCCTTCACCGGCTTCGAGTCCACGGTCATCTACCGGCGCGAGGCACGGAACCCGGACCGCACCGTCCCCCGCGCCACCTACATCGCCGTCGCGTTCCTCGGGCTGTTCTACTCGTTCATCGTCTGGGCCGTCATCCAGGCGTTCGGTGACGCGGACGTCGTCCGGTCGGCCACCACCGACCCCGGCGGACTCTTCTTCTCCGCCATCACCCACTACGTCGGCTCCTGGGCCGCGGACCTGATGCACATCCTGATCGTCACCAGCGTCCTCGCCTCGCTGCTCGCCTTCCACAACGCCATCAACCGGTACGGACTCGCGCTCTCCGAGGAAGGGGTGCTGCCCACGTCCCTGGGCCGCATCCACCCCCGCCACCGTTCCCCCTACGTGGCCGGGCTCGCCCAGATCGCCCTCGGAGCCGTGATCGTCATCGGCTTCGCGGCGGCCGGCGCCGACCCGTACGCGCAGCTGCTGCTCTGGGTCAACACTCCGGGAATGCTCGGCCTGATGCTGCTCCAGCTGCTCGCCGCGATCGCCGTACCGCTGTTCTTCCGCCGGTTCGCGCACGGCGAGGGCAGATTCCGTACCGTCGTCGCGCCGGTCGTCGCCGCCGTGCTGCTGGCAGCCGCGATCTTCCTGGTCACGGACCACGTCGACCTGTTCTCCGGCGCCTCGACCGGGGTGAACATCGTGCTCGTCTCGCTGGTGCCCGCGGTCTTCCTGATCGGACTGGCCCTCGCGTACCGGCTGAAGCGCGACAGGCCCGAGGTGTACGCCCGTTTCGCGGCCGAGCCGTCGTCGGCACCGTCACCGTCGTCGCCACCGTCGCAGGAGCCCGGGGCCGAGGCCGCCCCCGCCACTGCCGTCACCACCGTCTAAGGAGCCCCACCGTGCCCGCAGCCGACCTCCTCCTCACCGGAGCCCGTGTCCGCACCCTCGACCCGGCCCGGCCGGATGCCACCGCCGTGGCGGTCAAGGACGGGGTGATCACCGCCGTCGGCGACGAGGCCGGGCTGCGCGAGTGGCGCGGCTACGGCACCGAGCACATCGACCTGTCCGGGGCCACCCTCACGCCCGGCCTGGTCGACGCGCACAGCCACCCCGTCTGGGGGCTGGAGATGGCCACCGGCACCGACCTCACCGCCGTCCGTGACCTCGACCAGCTGCGCGCCGCCCTGGCCGCGGCCGAACGGACCGAGGGCTGGATCGTCGCCTGGGGCCTGGACCACAACGCCTTCGGCGGCCGGCCCGTCGACCGGGCCCTGATCGAGGACGCCATCGGCGGCGCCCCCGCCTTCATCCGGCTCTACGACGGGCACTCCGCCCTGGTCAGCGGCGCGGCCCTGGAGCGCGCCGGGATCACCGGGCCGCGCACCTTCGTCCAGCGCTCCACCGTCGTCTGCGACCCCGACGGCCGCCCCACCGGGCATCTGGTCGAGCACGCCGCGATGGACCTGGTCGGCGAACGGCTGCCCAGGCCCTCGTACGCCGAGCGCCGCACCCGCCTCGTGGAGCTGCTCTCCGCCATGGCCGCCACCGGTCTCACCGGGGCCCATGTGATGGACCTCGCCGACGGCTCCGTGCCCGGGCTGCTGGCCGCCGTGGAGGAGGAGACGGACCTGCCGGTACGGCTGCGGCTGGCCCCCTGGTGCATGCCGGGCGCCGACAAGGAGGCCCTGGACGAGCTGGTGCGCGTACAGGGCGAGGCGGGCCGGCTCTGGCGCGTCGGCGGCGTCAAGTTCTTCATGGACGGCACCGTCGAGGGC
The DNA here is from genome assembly GCF_042891445.1 of Streptomyces sp. NPDC001890. NCBI lineage: Bacteria > Bacillati > Actinomycetota > Actinomycetes > Kitasatosporales > Streptomycetaceae > Streptomyces > Streptomyces sp. NPDC001890. The sequence goes on from NZ_JBIATE010000001.1 coordinate 846,073, forward strand.
GGCACCGCCTGGCTGGAGCACGCCGACTGCCACGGGGAGGGCACCGAGGCGTTCTGGCCGGACCCCGAGGCGTACACCGCCGCCGTCCACCACCTGCACCACGCCGGGGTGCGCACCGCCACCCACGCCATCGGGGACGCCGCCGTGCGGCATGTGCTGGACACGGTCCAGGCGCTGGGGGAGGGCGGCCGGCTCCGCCACCGCATCGAGCACATCGAGACCGTGCCCGGCGCCCTGGCCACCCGGTTCGCAGAGCTCGGGGTGATCGCCTCGATGCAGCCCACGCACACCGCGTACACCCGGGCCGACCACAGCGACGAGTGGTCCAGGCGGCTCGGCGACGAGCGGGCCGGACGGGCCTGGCGCTGCCGGGACCTGCGCGACGCCGGGGCGTACCTGGCGCTGGGCTCCGACTGGCCGATCGCCCACTACGACGTACGGCAGGTGCTGGCCACGGCGCGGCTGCGGCGGCTGCCCGGGGCGTACGACACCGAGCCGGTCACCGCCGAGCAGGCGCTGACCGGGCTGATGGCGCTGGAGGGCTGCACCTCGCACGCGGCGGTCGCCGCCGGGGAGCAGCAGGTCGCGGGCCGGATCGCGGTGGGCCACCGGGCCGATCTGACGGCGTTCGGCGTGGACCCGGTGGCGGCACCGGCGGACGAGCTGGGCGAGGCGCCGGTGCGGCTGACGGTGTGCGGGGGGCGCGTGGCGCACCGGGGCTGAGGCGGCGGGGCCCTGGCGGCGGGCGCGGCCTCAGCGGCGGCCCGCCGCCGCGTCCGCCGCCGGGCGCCGGGTCGGCAGCGGCGCCGCCGCGGCGAGGCCCGCCAGCCGGGCCTGCTGGCGCGGTGGCGCCACCCGCCTGGGCAGATGGTGCGGCAGCGAGCCGTACCAGGCGTACGAGACGGCGCAGCCGAAGGCGAGGCACGCCATGCCGCCCAGCGCGTCCAGCCAGAAGTGGTTGGCGGTCGCCACGATGACGACCAGGGTGAGCGCCGGGTAGAGCAGGGCCAGGATCCGTGCCCAGGGCGCGGAGGTCAGCGCGAAGACGGTCAGACCGCACCAGAGCGACCAGCCGATGTGCATCGACGGCATCGCCGCGTACTGGTTCGACATGTTCTTGAAGTTGCCCGAGGCCATCGAACCCCAGGTGTGATGGACCAGCACGGTGTCGATGAAGTGGCTGCCGTTCATCAGACGGGGCGGTGCCAGCGGATACAGGTAGTACCCCAGCAGCGCCACACCCGTGGTCGCGAACAGGGCGAGCCGGGCCGCCGCGTAACGGCCGGGGTGGCAGCGGAACAGCCACACCAGCACACAGACGGTGACGACGAAGTGCAGTGTCGCGTAGTAGTAGTTCATCGAGACGATCAGCCATGTCAGGGAATTCACCGCATGGTTGACCGTCTGCTCCACGGCGATGCCCAGGTGGTTCTCGGCCGACCAGATCCGCTCGGCGTTGCGCAGCGCCTCGGCCCGCTGTTCCGGGACGGCGTTGCGCACCAGTGAGTACACCCAGTAACTGGCCGCGACGAGCAGGATTTCGAACCAGATGCGTGGGCGGCGGGGGGAGCGCAGGGAACGCAGTCCCGCCGGGCCGCCGGAACGCCGTCCGGTGTCCCGCTCCGGGTTCGCCGCAGGGGCCGCCTCGTCCACGATGGGTGACGGGGTGGCCCTCGAACGGCCTGACTTCGGTGTCACGCTCAATTCACCCATAGGCACAGAGTCTGTCAGAAATTGCCCCTCCGCCCGATCATCCTCCGGTCGGGTCCGGGCTGCACATCAGTGCGTGGTGGAGCGTCCGGGCGCGCGGGGGAGTGCGCGCCAGGAGCGGGCGTGGGATCCTGGGGCGGTCAGGCGGTGGCGGTCGGAGCGGGCCCGGGGCCGGCTGCCGTTGAACCGCGAACGACCAGTTCGGGCATGAAGACGAACTCGCTGTGCGGGGCGGGCGTGCCGCCGATCTCCTCCAGGAGCGTGCGCACGGCGGCCTGACCCATCGCCGTCACCGGCTGACGGATCGTCGTCAGCGGCGGATCGGTGAACGCTATGAGCGGCGAATCGTCGTAACCGACCACCGACAGATCGCGCGGCACCTGCATCGACAGCCGCCGGGCGGCCCGGATCGCGCCGAGCGCCATCATGTCGCTCGCGCACACCACCGCCGTGCAGCCCCGCTCCATGAGCGCCGACGCCGCGGCCTGTCCACCCTCAAGGGTGAACAGCGAATGCTGGATCAGTTCCTCCACCGCGTCCGGCGCGAGGCCCAACTGGTCCCGCATCGTGGCGTGGAAGCCCTCGATCTTGCGCAGGACCGGCACGAACCGCTTCGGGCCGACCGCCAGCCCGATCCGCTGATGGCCCAGCGACACCAGATGCGTCACCGCGAGCCGCATCGCGGCCCGGTCGTCCGGCGAGATGAACGGCGCCTGGACCTTGGGCGAGAAGCCGTTGACCAGGACGAACGGGACACCCTTGACGCGCAGTTGCTCATAGCGCTGCATGTCGGCCGAGGTGTCGGCGTGCAGACCGGAGACGAAGATGATGCCCGAGACGCCGCGGTCGACCAGCATCTCGGTCAACTCGTCCTCGGTGGAGCCGCCGGGGGTCTGGGTGGCCAGTACCGGCGTGTAGCCCTGCCGCGTCAGTGCCTGGCCGATGACCTGGGCCAGGGCGGGGAAGATGGGGTTCTCCAGCTCGGGCGTGATCAGCCCGACCAGTCCCGCGCTGCGCCGGCGCAGGCGTACGGGCCGTTCGTAGCCGAGGACGTCGAGCGCGGCGAGGACGGATTCACGGGTGGCCGCTGCAACACCGGGCTTGCCGTTCAGTACACGGCTGACCGTCGCTTCGCTGACACCCGCCTGAGTTGCGATATCGGCAAGCCGTGCGGTCATGGAAGTGGACTGTACCGGGCGTATGTCGGATTGCCCACCATGGGCATGAACCGGACGAGTGCCCCCGTGCGCCGGTTCTCGGTGGTTTACCGGCAACATCTTGCAAGGACTTGCGAGCACGGCTTGCGGGCCCCGGTCGGATCGTCGCACCGCATGGCCTCAGGGGCTGTGGCCTGCTGCTGCCAGGGCGCGATGCCACGCGTCAAGGGTCTTGACGGCAACCGTGAGGACACGCGAATGTAACGATCGTCGGCGCTTGCAGAAATCTTCCGCAAACTCTTTCGGCGTTCTTTCATCCTTGTTACGTTCTCGTCGACCCGGCGCCGCGACGGAGCGGTACGGCAGTTGAAGGAGTTCAGATGCGACGTGGCATAACGGCCACCGCCCTGGTCGCGGCCCTGGCGCTCGCGGCGACCGCCTGCGGCAGCGACAACGAGTCCGAGGGCACGAGCAAGAGCTCGGGCGAACTCGCCGGCACCGTGACGTGGTGGGACACCTCCACCGCGGGCAGCGAGGACAAGGTCTTCAAGAAGATCGCCGAGGACTTCACCAAGAAGCACCCGAAGGTCAAGGTCAAGTACGTCAACGTCCCCTTCGGCGACGCGCAGAACAAGTTCAAGAACGCCGCGCAGTCCGGCTCCGACGCCCCCGACGTCATCCGCTCCGAGGTCGCCTGGACCCCCGAGTTCGCCGACCTCGGCTACCTGGCGCCGCTCGACGGGACCGCCGCGCTGAAGAACTCGGACGACTTCCTCAAGCAGGCCGCCGCGTCCACCAAGTACAAGGACAAGACGTACGCGGTGCCGCAGGTCATCGACTCCATGGGCATCTTCTACAACAAGAAGATCTTCAAGGAGGCCGGCGTCGAGGTTCCCAAGAGCGTCGACGAGCTGAAGACCGTCTCCAAGAAGATCAAGGACAAGACCGGCAAGACCGGTATGTACCTGCGCGGCGACGACGCGTACTGGTTCCTGTCCTTCCTGTACGGCGAGGGCGGCGACATGGTCGACGCCTCCACCAAGTCCGTCACCATCGACAACCCCGCGGGCGTCAAGGCGATGAAGGTCGTCAAGGACCTCGTCGACTCCGGGGCCGCCAAGACCGATGCCACGGACGGCTGGGAGAACATGCAGGCGTCCTTCAAGGACGGCAAGGTCGCCATGATGATCAACGGCCCGTGGGCCGTCGCCGACACCTACGCCGGCAAGGAGTTCAAGGACAAGGCCAACCTGGGCATCGCCCCGGTCCCGGCCGGCTCCGCCGCCCAGGGCGCCCCGCAGGGCGGCCACAACCTGGCCGTCTACGCGGGCTCCAAGAACCTCGACGCCTCCTACGCCTTCGTCGACTACATGACGTCGGCCGAGACCCAGGCCAAGGTCACCAAGGAGCTGAGCCTCCTGCCGACCCGCACCTCCGCCTACGCCCGCCCGGACGTCGTCGACAACGAGATCGTCGGCTTCTTCAAGCCCGTCGTCGAGACCGCCGTCGAGCGCCCCTGGATCCCCGAGACCGGCAGCCTCTTCGCCCCGCTCGTCACCGAGTACACCAAGGTCCTCACCGGCCAGACCACGCCGGAGAAGGCCACGAAGACGACCGGCGACTCCTACCGCAAGCTCCTCAAGGGCTGGAAGTAACAGGAAGGCAGGCCGGCTGATGGCTGTCCACACCGGCCAGTCGGTGGCGAAGGCCGCGGGTGACGACGTCGTCGCCCGCGGCCGGAGCCGCGGTACTGGCAACCCCCCGCCGCCGGGCAGGCTCCGGCGGGCCCTGTCGACCCACTGGTACGCCTGGACCATGGTCGCCCCGGTCGTCGTCGTGATCGGCGTGATCATCGGTTATCCGCTGGTCCGCGGCATCTACCTGTCGATGACCGACGCCAACGAGCGCAACGTCGAACGGTCCATCGGTGTCAACCACATGCCCGCCACGTACGAGTTCGTGGGCCTGGACAACTACACCGAAGCCCTCACCGGCGACCAGTTCCTCGGCACGCTCGGCTGGACCCTGGTGTGGACGGTCTCCTGCGTGGCCATCACCTTCTGCCTCGGCATGGCCCTCGCCAACATCCTCAACCGCAGGATCGCGGGCCGCTCCGCCTACCGGATGGCGCTCATCCTGCCCTGGGCCATCCCCGGCTTCGTCTCCGTCTTCGCCTGGCGCTTCCTCTACAACGAGGACCGCGGGCTGCTCAACAAGATCCTCTCCGGCGGCGGGATCGACGCCGTCCCGTGGCTGAACGACCCGACCTGGGCGAAGTTCTCCGTCATCGCCGTCAACGTCTGGCTCGGCGTCCCGTTCATGATGGTCGCCCTGCTCGGCGGACTGCAGTCGATCCCCAGCGAGCACTACGAGGCCGCCGAGATGGACGGCGCCACCGCCTGGCAGCGGTTCCGCCACATCACGCTGCCGGGGCTGCGGCCGGTCTCCACCACGGTGATCCTGCTCTCCACCATCTGGACCTTCAACATGTTCCCGGTGATCTTCCTGCTGACCCGCGGCGGACCCGGCGAGGCCACCCAGATCCTGGTCACCCAGGCGTACAAGTTCTCCTTCGAGATCAGCCCGCGCGACTTCGCGCAGTCCTCCACCTGGGGCGTACTGATCCTCGTACTCCTGCTGATCTTCGCCGCCGTCTACCGGCGAGTCCTGCGCACCCAGGGAGACGACTGGTGACCACCACCGCACCCACCCCCACCGCGCCGCCCAAGGTCCGGCTGCGCGGGGAGCGTTCGCCGCTGGCCTCCGCCGGCCTGCACCTGACGCTCGTCGTCGCGTCCGTGATCGCCGTCTTCCCCGTGCTGTGGGTCCTGCTCACCTCGCTGAAGCCCGCCGCGTACGCCACCACCACGGACTTCTTCAAAGAGACGACGTTCGACAACTACACGAACCTGATCCAGAACACGAAGTTCCTCACCTGGTTCGGCAACTCCCTGCTCATCGCGGGACTCACCACGCTCCTCGGCGTCATCGTCTCCGCCTCCACCGGCTACGCCGTCAGCCGCTTCCGCTTCCCCGGCAAGCGCGGACTGATGTGGACGCTGCTGATCACCCAGATGTTCCCGGTCGCCGTCCTCATCGTGCCGATCTACAACATCATGGCGGGCATGGGGCTGCTGAATCAGCCCGCCGGTCTCGTCATCACCTACCTCACCATCTCGGTGCCGTTCTGCGCCTGGATGATGAAGGGCTTCTTCGACACCATCCCGCGCGAGATCGACGAGTCGGGGCAGGTCGACGGCCTCACCCCGTTCGGCACGTTCTGGCGGCTGATCCTGCCGCTCGCCAAGCCCGGCCTCGCCGTCACGGCGTTCTACTCCTTCATCACCGCCTGGGGCGAGGTGGCGTACGCCTCCGCCTTCATGGTCGGCGAGGACAACCTCACCCTCGCGGGCGGACTCCAGCTCTTCGTCAACCAGTACGGAGCCCAGTGGGGGCCGATGACCGCCGCGTCCGTGCTCATCGCGATACCCGCGGCCCTGGTCTTCCTGTTCGCGCAGAAGCACCTCGTGACCGGCATGTCCGCCGGAGCCGTCAAGGGCTGAGCCCACGACGGCAGCACGCCCCGCACGCACCAGTCACGGCGGCCGCCGGAATCCCGACCCGGACCCGGCGCCGCTCCCCACCCAGACACCCCAGGGACGACATGACCCAGCACCTCGCTGCCCCCTCCACCGGCACGTCCGGCGCCGCTGCGGCCCACCAGACCGGCTGGTGGCAGGACGCGGTGATCTACCAGGTCTATCCGCGGAGCTTCGCCGACGGCAACGGCGACGGCATGGGCGATCTCGCAGGCGTACGCGGCAGACTCCCCTACCTCAAGAGCCTCGGCGTCGACGCGGTCTGGCTCAGCCCCTTCTACTCCTCCCCGCAGGCGGACGCCGGCTACGACGTCGCCGACTACCGTGCCATCGACCCGATGTTCGGCACCCTGCTGGACGCCGACGGGCTGATCCGGGACGCCCACGACCTGGGCCTGCGGATCATCGTGGACCTGGTGCCCAACCACTCGTCGGACCGGCACGAGTGGTTCCGGCGCGCCCTCGCCGAGGGCCCCGGCTCCGCCCTGCGCGATCGCTACCACTTCCGCCCCGGCAAGGGCGCGGCCGGCGAACTGCCGCCCAACGACTGGGAGTCCGTCTTCGGCGGCCCCGCCTGGACCCGCACCACCGACCCGGACGGCACCCCGGGCGACTGGTACCTCCACCTCTTCGCGCCCGAGCAGCCCGACTTCAACTGGGAACACCCGGCCGTCGCCGACGAGTTCCGCTCCATCCTGCGCTACTGGCTCGACATGGGCGTCGACGGCTTCCGGGTCGACGTCGCCCACGGCCTCGTCAAGGCCGAGGGCCTGCCCGACCTCGGCAGCCACGACCAGCTCAAGCTGCTCGGCAACGACGTCATGCCCTTCTTCGACCAGGACGGGGTGCACGAGATCTACCGCTCCTGGCGCACCATCCTCGACGAGTACCCCGACACCATGGGGCCCGAAGGGCCTTCGCCGGAAGGGCGGCGGCGGGCGACGGGCGGGCGTGTCGCGGTCGCCGAGGCCTGGACCCCCACTGTCGAGCGCACCGCCAACTACGTGCGCCCCGACGAGATGCACCAGGCGTTCAACTTCCAGTACCTCTCCACCTCCTGGGACGCCGCCGAGCTCCGCGAGGTGATCGACACCTCGCTCGACGCGATGCGCCCGGTCGGCGCCCCCACCACCTGGGTGCTCTCCAACCACGACGTGACCCGGCACGCCACCCGGTTCGCCAACCCGCCCGGCCTCGGCACCCAGATCCGCACCCCCGGCGACCGCGAGCTGGGCCTGCGCCGGGCCCGCGCCGCCACCCTGCTGATGCTGGCCCTGCCCGGCTCCGCCTACGTCTACCAGGGCGAGGAGCTCGGCCTGCCCGACGTCACCGACCTGCCCGACGAGGTCCGCCAGGACCCCTCGTTCTTCCGCGCCGAGGGCCAGGACGGCTTCCGCGACGGCTGCCGGGTGCCGATCCCGTGGACCCGCGAGGGCAGCTCCTACGGCTTCGGCAGCGGCGGCAGCTGGCTGCCGCAGCCCACGGGCTGGGGCGAGCTCTCCGTGGAGGCGCAGACTGGCGTGGCGGGCTCCACCCTGGAGCTGTACCGGGCCGCGATCGCCGCCCGCCGGGCCCACCCGGGGCTCGGCGCCGGAACCTCGGTGGAGTGGCTCCAGGCCCCCGAGGGGCTGCTGATCTTCGCCCGCCCCGGCTTCGTCTGCACCGTCAACATGACGGACCGCCCGGTACGCATCCCCGTGCGCGGCACCGTCCTGCTGTCCAGCGCCCCGGTCGTCACCGACGGCGCCGGGATCGAGCTGCCCGCGGACACAACGGTGTGGTGGACGGTGTGACCGTCCCTTTGCCCAGAGCCGGCGGCACGCTCAGGCTCTCGGACATCGCCGGCCAGGCAGCGGTCAGCGAGGCGACCGTCAGCCGGGTGCTCAACGGGAAACCGGGCGTCTCGGAGACCACCCGCCAGCGGGTGCTCGCGGCGCTGGACATCCTGGGCTACGAACGTCCCGTACGGCTGCGGCAGCGCAGCGCCGGGCTGATCGGACTGGTGACGCCCGAACTCACCAACCCGATCTTCCCGGCGTTCGCGCAGTCCGTCGAGCAGGTGCTGGCCGGGCACGGCTACACCCCGGTGCTCTGCACCCAGATGCCCGGCGGTGCCACCGAGGACGAACTCGTCGAGCAGCTCGTGGAGCGCGGCGTCGGCGGGATCGTCTTCATCTCCGGGCTGCACGCCGACATGTCGGCCGACCCGGCCAGGTACGCCGCGCTCACCGAGCGCGGCGTGCCGTTCGTCCTGATCAACGGCTACAACGAACGGATCAGCGCGCCGTTCGTCTCGCCCGACGACGCCGCCGCCGTGCGGATGGCCGTCGGGCACCTCGCCGAACTCGGCCACAGCAGGGTCGGTCTGGCGATCGGGCCGCAGCGTTATGTGCCGGCCCGCCGCAAGCGCGAGGGGTTCGTCGACGCCGCCGTGAACCTGCTGGGAATGGACCGCGCCGAGGCCGAACTCCTCGTCTGCCCCACGCTGTTCAGCGTCGAGGGCGGCCAGGTGGCGGCGGGCGCGCTGCTCGACCAGGGGTGTACGGGCATCGTCTGCGGCAGCGACCTGATGGCGCTGGGCGTGGTGCGTGCGGCCAGGGAGCGCGGGCTCGCTGTGCCGCGCGACGTGTCGGTGGTGGGTTTCGACGACTCGCAGCTGATCGCGTTCACCGATCCGCCGCTGACGACGGTGCGCCAGCCGGTCCAGGCGATGGCCGCGGCGGCGGTGGGCGCCCTGCTGGAGGAGATCGGCGGCAGCCCGGTGCAGCGCACGGAGTACGTGTTCCAGCCGGAGCTGGTGGTACGGGGATCCACCGCGGCGCTCCGGGGCGACTGAGGCGACCGGGAGGCCCGGGGGCCGGGCGTACAGGAGAGGCACCGGGAGCCGGCCCGGAATGGGCCTGCGGGGAGTGAGCGACTCCGGGTGCCTCTCTTGCCCGTGACCGGCCCGGCCGGCCGGGCGCGTGGGGTCCGGGGTCGCCGGAACCCCCGGCCGACCGGACCGGAGTCGGGAGAAACGTAACAGCGCTGCAATGTTTTGCGTAAGTCCTTGCAGGAAGAAAACTGCTGGATTTCGTGGATGTGAGCGGGTGGTGTCCAAAGGGTTGACCGGAACCTGAGGGACTCGTACGGTCTGCGCTGCGGCAAGGTTTGCATTCTTGCAGCAAGAACCTTCAGGAGCCTTGAGGGCAGGGCGCGTTGCCACGTGAGGCTGCACCGTCACCCGCATTTCCCCCCACAGCAGGAGGAAACATGGCACGCAGACCACTGTCCGCGGCGCTCGCCCTGGCAGCAGGCGCCGCCGTCCTCATATCCCCGACCGCGACCGCCAGTGCCGCCGCCCCCGGCGACAAGGACGTCACCGCGGTCCTCTTCGAGTGGAAGTTCGACTCGGTGGCCAAGGCGTGCACGGACACGCTCGGCCCGGCCGGCTACGGCTACGTACAGGTCTCGCCGCCCCAGGAGCACATCCAGGGCGGCCAGTGGTGGACCTCGTACCAGCCCGTCAGCTACCGGATCGCCGGACGGCTCGGCGACCGGGCCTCCTTCGCGGCCATGGTCAGCACCTGCCACGCCGCCGGCGTCAAGGTCGTCGCGGACTCCGTCATCAACCACATGTCGGCCGGCTCGGGCACCGGCACCGGCGGCTCCTCGTACACCAAGTACGACTACCCCGGCGTGTACTCCGCCGCCGACATGGACGACTGCACCGCACAGATCAGCAACTACCAGGACCGCGCCAACGTCCAGAACTGCGAACTCGTCGGCCTCGCCGACCTGGACACCGGCGAGGACTACGTGCGCGGCCGGATCGCCGCCTACCTCGACGACCTGCTCTCCCTGGGCGTCGACGGCCTGCGCATCGACGCCGCCAAGCACATGCCCGCCGCCGACCTGGCGGACATCAAGTCGCGGCTGAGCAACCCGGGCGTCTACTGGAAGCAGGAGGCGATCCACGGCGCGGGCGAGGCCGTCCAGCCCGACGAGTACACCGGCACCGGGGACGTCCAGGAATTCCGCTACGCCCGAAGCCTCAAGCAGGTCTTCAACAACGAGAACCTCGCCTATCTGAAGAACTACGGCGAGGGCTGGGGCTTCATGCCCTCGTCGAAGGCAGCGGTCTTCGTCGACAACCACGACACCGAGCGCGGCGGCGACACGCTGAACTACAAGGACGGCGCGAACTACACCCTCGCCAGTGTCTTCATGCTGGCCTGGCCGTACGGCTCGCCCGACGTCCACTCCGGCTACGAGTGGTCCGACAAGGACGCGGGTCCGCCGGGCGGCGGCACGGTGAACGCCTGTTACAGCGACGGCTGGAAGTGCCAGCACGCCTGGCGCGAGATCTCCTCCATGGTCGGCTTCCGCAACACCGCGCGCGGCGAGTCCGTCAGCGACTGGTGGGACAACGGCGGCGACCGGATCGCCTTCGGCCGCGGCTCCAAGGCGTACGTCGTGATCAACCACGAGAGCTCCTCGCTGACCCGTACGTTCCAGACCTCGCTGCCCGCCGGCGACTACTGCGACATCCAGTCCGGGAACGGCGTCACGGTGAACGGCTCGGGCCAGTTCACCGCGACGCTCGGCGCCGACACAGCGCTGGCGCTCCAGGTGAACGCCCGTAGCTGCGCGGCCACCGGCTGACAGCGGCGACCGGGGGCGGGGCGGGGTCCGCTCCGCCCCGCCCCCGGCACGTCCGCCTGCCCCCAGAGCACCACCCGCACCCAAGGAGACCCAGCCCGTGTCCCGTTCCACCCTCAGGCGTGGAGCCGTCGCCGCACTCTGCGCGGCGCTCCTCCCCGTCGTCCCGGCGGCGACCGCGTCGGCCGCACCGAGACCTCCGGGCCCGCCCTCGGACGCGAAGCTCGCCCAGGCGCCCGCCCGGCACGACCTGACCCGCGAGCAGTTCTACTTCGTCATGCCCGACCGGTTCGCCGACGGCGACACGTCCAACGACCGGGGCGGGCTGACCGGTTCGCGCCTGGAGACCGGCTACGACCCCACGGACAAGGGCTTCTACCAGGGCGGCGACCTCAAGGGCCTGACCAGCCGGCTCGACTACATCAAGGGCCTCGGCACCACCGCCATCTGGCTCGCCCCGATCTTCAGGAACCGCCCCGTCCAGGGCACCGGCAAGGACGCGTCGGCCGGCTACCACGGCTACTGGATCACCGACTTCACGCAGGTCGACCCGCACTTCGGTACCAACGCCGACCTGGCGAAGCTGATCGACAAGGCCCACGCCAAGGGCATGAAGGTCTTCTTCGACGTCATCACCAACCACACCGCCGACACCGTCGACTACGCCGAGAAGACCTACGGCTACCGGCCGAAGGGCGCCTACCCGTACCTGGACGAGAACGGCCGCCCGTTCGACGACGGCAAGGGCCTGGCGAAGGTCGACGCGGACTCGTTCCCGTACACGCCCAGGAAGACCGGCGACGACAAGGTCCCGGCCTGGCTCAACGACCCGGAGATGTACCACAACCGGGGTGACTCGACCTTCGCCGGGGAGTCCGCCGAGTACGGCGACTTCTCCGGTCTCGACGACCTGTGGACCGAGCGGCCCGAGGTCGTGACCGGCATGGCGAAGATCTACGAGAAGTGGGTCCGCGACTTCGACATCGACGGCTTCCGGATCGACACCGTCAAACACGTCGACCTGGACTTCTGGACCCAGTGGGCGACCGCCCTGGACACCTACGCGGCCGGGCGCGGCCGCGAGGACTTCTTCATGTTCGGCGAGGTCTACTCCGCAGACACCGCCGTCACCTCGCCCTACGTCACCCGGGGCCGGCTCGACGCGACACTCGACTTCCCGTTCCAGGACGCGGCCCGCCAGTACGCCTCCCAGGGCGCTCCGGCCGCGAAGCTCGCCGCCGTCCTCGGCGACGACTACCGCTACACCACCGACAAGGCCAACGCCTACGAGCAGGTGACCTTCCTCGGCAACCACGACATGGGCCGCATCGGCACGTTCCTGAAGCAGGACAACCCGAAGGCCGACGACGCGGAACTCGTCCGGCGCGCGGAGCTCGCCAACGAGCTGATGTTCCTGGTCCGGGGCAACCCCGTCGTCTACTACGGCGACGAGCAGGGCTTCACCGGCGCGGGCGGCGACAAGGACGCCCGCCAGACCATGTTCGCCTCGAAGACCGCCGACTACCTCGACGACGACCAACTGGGCACCGACCGCACCCACACCACCGACGCGTACGACCCGAAGCACCCCCTGTACCGGAACATCGCCGCGCTCTCCGCACTCACCCGGAAGAACCCCGCGCTGCGCGACGGCGTCCAGACCGAGCGCTACGCGCAGGGCTCCGTCTACGCCTTCTCCCGCACGGACCCCGAGCGCCCCCACGAGTACCTGGTCGCCACCAACAACGGCACCGCCCCGAGGACCGTCGAGCTGCCCACCGCATCGGCCGGCATGAACTTCCGTACGCTGTACGGCGGTTCCTCCACCGTCCGCAGCGGCGCCGACAAGAAGCTCACCGTCACCGTCCCCGCCCTCTCCAGCCTCGTGCTGCGCGCCGAGAAGCCGATGGGCACCCCCGCCACCGAGCCGGCCATCACCCTGAAGGCGCCCGCCGCCGGGGCCACCGGCACCGTCGAGATCTCCGCCGACGTCGACGGCGGCGGGCTGAACCGCGTCGTCTTCGCCGCTCAGACCGGCAACGGCAAGTGGGTCACGCTCGGTTCCGCCGACCACGCCCCGTACAAGGTCACCCAGCACCTGGACGGCAAGGTCGCGGCCGGCACCCCACTGCGCTACAAGGCGGTCGTCGTCGACCGCGCCGGACGCACCGCGAGCGCCCTCGCCACGACCACCGCCGGACAGGCCCCGGCCGAGCCGAAGCCGGTGGCCGTCCAGCGCGACCACGCCGTCGTCCACTACAAGCGCGCGGACGGCGACTACGCGGGCTGGACGCTCAGGTCCGGTGACCGCACCGCGCAGTTCACCGGGCGCGACGCCTACGGCGCCTTCGCCTGGCTGAAGCTCGACGAGGGCGCCGCCACCGTCCCGTACACCGTCGAGAAGGACGGCACCGCCGACGGGCCGCAGCGCACCGTCGAACTCGCCAGGACCGGGCAGGTCTGGATCGAGCAGGGCAAGGACGGCCAGGCCGACACGGCCCCCGACGGCGCCTACCCGCCGCAGGACACCACCAAGGCCGTCCTGCACTACTACCGCCCCGACGGCGACTACGACGGCTGGGGGCTGCACACCTGGACCGGCGCCAAGAACCCCACCGACTGGGCGAAGCCCCTCCAGCCGGTGCGGAAGGACGCCTCCGGCGTCACCTTCGAGGTACCGCTCACCGACGGCGCCACCTCGCTCTCCTACATCCTGCACAAGGGCGACGAGAAGGACCTCCCCAGCGACCAGTCGCTCGACCTCGCCACCTACGGGCACGAGGTCTGGATGCTCGGCGCGACGCCCGGCTACCTGCTGCCCCAGACCGGCGGCGTACCCGCCCCCGACCTCTCCCGGGCCGAGGCGCAGTGGATCGACGCCGACACCGTCGTATGGAAGGTGAAGACCACCGACGCCACCAGCCAGCAGCTCGTCTACGCACCGGGCGGCGGGATCTCCGTCGTCGACGGGGCGCTCTCCGACGAGGGCCGGTGGCTGCGGCTCACCCCCGCCGCGCTGACCGACGCACAGAAGGCGGCCCACCCGAACCTCAAGGACTACCCGGCGTTCACCGTCGACGCCCGGGACCGGGACCGGATCCGCGAGGCCCTGCGCGGTCAGCTGATCGCCACCCAGCGCGCCGCCAACGGCGCCCTGCTCGCGGCCACCGGCGTGCAGAGCGCCGGCGTGCTCGACGACCTGTACGGCAAGAACGCGGCCGACGCCGCGCTCGGCCCGGTCTTCGGCCGCGACGGCCGCCCCACCCTCTCGGTCTGGGCGCCCACCGCCCGTACCGTCGCCCTGGAGCTGGACGGCCGCAGCGTTCCGATGCGCCGCGACGACCGCACCGGCGTCTGGTCCGTCACGGGCCCGAGGAGCTGGCAGGGCAAGCCCTACCGCTACACGGTGGACGTCTGGGCGCCCACCGTCGGCAAGATGGTCACCAACAAGGTCACCGACCCCTACTCCACCGCCCTGACCACCGACTCCGCACGCAGCCTCGTCGTCGACCTGGACGACCCGGCCCTCGCGCCGAAGGGCTGGTCCGGGCTGAAGAAGCCCGCCGCCGTACCGCTGCGCGACGCCCAGATCCAGGAGCTGCACATCCGCGACTTCTCGATCGCGGACCGCACCTCGAAGCACCCCGGCGAGTACCTCGCCTTCACCGACACCGGCTCCGACGGGATGAAGCACCTCAAGAAGCTCGCGGACTCCGGCACCAGCTACGTCCATCTGCTGCCGGCCTTCGACATCGGCACCATCCCCGAGAAGAGGTCCGCACAGCAGAAGCCGGCCTGTGACCTGTCCGTGTACGCCCCCGACTCCCAGGAGCAGCAGGCCTGCGTGACGAAGGCCGCCGCGAACGACGGGTTCAACTGGGGCTACGACCCGCTGCACTACACCGTCCCCGAGGGCTCCTACGCCTCCGACCCCGAGGGCACGAAGCGCACCGTCGAGTTCCGGCGGATGGTGCAGGGCCTCAACGGCGCGGGGCTGCGCACCGTCATGGACGTCGTCTACAACCACACCGTCGCCTCCGGCCAGGACGACAAGTCCGTACTCGACCGGATCGTGCCCGGCTACTACCAGCGGCTGCTGGACGACGGCACCGTCGCCACGTCCACCTGCTGCGCCAACACCGCCCCCGAGAACGCCATGATGGGCAAGCTCGTCGTCGACTCGATCGTCACCTGGGCCAAGGAGTACAAGGTCGACGGCTTCCGCTTCGACCTGATGGGCCACCACCCCAGGGCCAACATCCTCGCCGTCCGCGAGGCGCTCGACGCCCTGACGGTCGCGAAGGACGGCGTCGACGGCAAGAAGATCATCCTGTACGGGGAGGGCTGGAACTTCGGCGAGATCGCCGACGACGCCCGCTTCGTCCAGGCCACCCAGAAGAACATGGCCGGCACCGGCATCGCCACGTTCTCCGACCGCTCCCGCGACGCCGTCCGCGGCGGCGGCCCCTTCGACGAGGACCCGGGCGTACAGGGCTTCGCCACCGGCCTCTACACCGACCCCAACACCTCCGCCGCCAACGGCACGGAGGCCGAGCAGAAGGCCCGGCTGCTCCACTACCAGGACCTGATCAAGGTCGGCCTCACCGGCAACCTCGCCGACTACACCTTCACCGACTCCTCGGGCCGCACCGTCAAGGGCTCGGGCGTCGACTACAACGGCGCCCCCGCCGGATACGCCGCCGCCCCCGGCGACGCCCTCGCCTACGCGGACGCCCACGACAACGAGTCGCTGTACGACGCGCTCGCCTTCAAGCTCCTGGCGGGCACCCCGGCGGCCGACCGGGCCCGCATGCAGGTCCTGGCCATGGCGACGGCCACCCTCTCGCAGGGGCCCTCGCTCTCCCAGGCGGGCACGGACCTGCTGCGCTCCAAGTCCCTGGACCGCAACTCGTACGACAGCGGCGACTGGTTCAACGCCCTGCACTGGGACTGCCGCGACGGCAACGGCTTCGGCCGCGGGCTGCCGCCGGCCGCCGACAACGAGTCCAAGTGGTCCTACGCGAAGCCGCTGCTGGGCAACACCGCGATCGGCCCCGGCTGCGCACAGATCGACGGCGCGTCCGCCGCGTACCGGGACCTGCTCACCATCCGCTCCACGGAGAAGGACTTCGGCCTCTCCACCACCGAGCAGGTGCAGTCCGCCCTGTCCTTCCCGCTCTCCGGGAAGGACGAGACCCCGGGCGTGATCACCATGCGGCTCGGAAAGCTGGTGATCGTCCTCAACGCGGCTCCCGGCACCCGGACCCAGACGGTCGCCGAACTGGTGGGGAAGCAGTACGCGCTGCACCCCGTCCAGGCGGCGGGCGCGGATCTTACTGTCAAGAAGTCCACGTATGAGGCGAGTTCAGGAAGTTTCACCGTCCCGGGACGCACGGTGGCGGTGTTCTCCCTGAGTTGAGCCAGGACAGGGCTAGGTTGGGAGGCAGCAGCCGTCGGGGAATGCCGCAGCACCGCACCCCTGGCGCGCCCTCCCACCACCCGGCCGGTCCCGGCCCCTCTCCGGACGGCACAGGCATCCCGCATGCCTGTGCCGTCCGGAGTCAGGGTCCGGGACCGGCCGGTCCACCTGTTTCAGCGACGGTGACCATGGCGAGCAACATCCCCGAGGAGACCACGAGCTTTGTCGGACGGAAAGCGGAACTTGCCCGGCTCGAACACACCCTCGCCACGCACCGGCTGACCACACTCACCGGCAGCGGTGGCGTCGGCAAGACCCGGCTCGCGGTCCGCGCCGCCCGGCAGGCGGCGGCCGGACACCGCGACGGCGCGTGGTGGGCCGACCTCTCACCGCTGCACGACGACGGACTGCTCATCGCGACCGTCTCCGACGCCGTGGGGCTCTCCGACCACACCCTGCGCATGCCCATCGACGCCCTGTGCGAATGGCTCGTCGACAAGGAAATGCTGCTGATCCTCGACAGTTGCGAACATCTGCGCCCCGCCTGCGCGCACCTGCTCGGCGAGATCCTCACGACCTCCCCCGGCCTCACCGTGCTCGCCACCAGCCGGCAGCCCCTGAACATCAAGGGCGAACAGGTCGTCGAGGTCGAACCGCTGCCCGTCGAGGGGGCGGCCGACGCGCTGACGCTGTTCCGGGACCGGGCGGCCGCGGCGGCCCCGGGCCTCGCCCTGGACGAGCCGGGCAACGCGGAGGCGGCCACCGAGATCTGCCGCCGCCTCGAAGGCATTCCGCTCGCCGTCGAACTCGCGGCCGGGGCGCTCGGCCGGGACACCGTCGAGCAGGTCGCCGCACGGATCAGGACCCGCTTCGACGTACCCGCCGACACCTCGCTCTGGCCGCCTCGCCACCGCACCCTGCGCACCGCCATCGGCTGGAGCCATGAGCTGTGCACCCCGCTGGAACGGCTGCTCTGGGCCCGGCTGACCGTCCTGCGCGGCGAGTTCGACGAGGCCGCGGCCCGTGAGGTCTGCGCCGGGGGGCCGCTCACCCCGGACGGTGTGACCGGGGCGCTGAACGGCCTGGTCGCCAAGTCCGTGGTCGGCCGGGACGGCGCACGGCACCGCATGCTCGACACCATCCGCGAGTACGGACGGATGTGGCTCGCCGAACTCGGTGAGGAACGGGCCGCCGCCGACCGGCACGCCGCCTGCTTCCTCGGCCTGGCCCGCAAGGCCCACGCCGGCTGGACCGGCGACGACCAGATCAGCTGGTACCACCGCATCGCCGAGGCGCACGCCGACCTCTGCGCCGCCCTGGACCACCTGCTGGCCCACGACACCGCGGCCGCCCAGGAGATGGCCGGACGGATCGGCTTCTTCTGGTGCTGCTGCGGCCACCTCCCGCAGACCCGCGAATACGCCCGCCGCGCCCTGGCCGCCGGACCGGCCGAGGGCCCCCACCGCACCCGCGCCCTGTGGGTGCTGGGCATCACCGTCATGCTCCAGGGCGACTACCCGGCCGCCCGCCGCCTGGGCCGGGAGTGCACCAGGGAAGCCGCGCGCGACGGCACCGACGAGGGCATCCTCGCCGCCGCCTATCTGTGCGGCCTCACCGATCTGATGACCGGCCGCCCCGAGGCGGGCCTGCGCGAGGTCGACCGGGTCCTGCGCTCGACCGGCACCGCCACCCCGCTGGAGAAGGCCTACCGGCTGCGGTGCCGGCTCATCACGGTCTTCGCCCTGACCGGGCTCGGCCGGCTGGACGAGGCGGCGGAGGCGGCCGCGGTCCTGCGCGCGGTCTGCGAGGCCCAGGACGAATGCTGGACCCGCAGCTACGTCGACTACCAGCTCGCCCTGATCGCCCTGCTGAAGGGAGATCCCCAGGCGTCCGCCGCCCACGCCCGCTCGATGCTCGCGGGCAAGCACCGCATGCGCGACCGCTTCGGGATCGCACTGGGCCTGGACGTCCTGGCCGCGGCGATCGCCGCCCAGGGCGCGGGCGCCCGCGCCGCCCAGGTGTACGGCACGGGACAGGTGTACTGGCGCATGGTCGGCCAGCCGCAACGCGGCACCCCGGAACTGGAGCCGCTGCGCGAGGCATGCGAACGCCAGGCCCGCGAGGCCGTCGGCGACGTCGCCTACCAGCGGGCCTTCGAACGGGGCCGGGCGGACAACGCGGAGGTCGGTCTGGCCGCCGCGCTCCAGGGCGAACTGCTCATGTAGGGGTCCAGGGCGTGTTTCGAAAGTCCCGTCCGCCCGGCGGGCAGACCGCTACTTTCGAAACACGCCCTGGAGCAGCCGTTGCGCGGGCACGGCGGGTACGGCCGGGGCCAGGGCGGAGAGCCGGTTCAGCAGCTCTCCGAACGGCCCGTCCGCCGGCTCCTGGCCGAGCACCCGCAGCACGATGCCCGCGGTCTCCGTGCTGTACGCGGCGCTCACCGCGGCCAGCGCGGCGAAGTCGTGCACCAGCTGCAACTCCAGCTCCTCGCGCGGAATCCGCCGCCCGTCCAGCCAGATCAGCGCCGTCGACTCGGCCAGCGACACCCAGGAACGCACGACCAGCTCCAGGCGCGCCGGGGGATCCTCGACCCCCAGATGGGACAGGATCTGCTCGCAGGCGGCCTGCCGCACCCCGTCGATCATCGCGTTCGCCGTCGAGGACCCTGCCGCGGGCCCGCCCCGCATCAGCGCCGAGAACCCCGGACCGTGCTCCTCGACGAAGTCGAAGAACCGCCCCATCACCCGCAACAGCCGGGCCCCGAGCGGCCCTTCGCGGGGCTCCACGAACCGGGCCGCCAGCTCGTCGGCGGCCCGCCGCAGCGCCGCCTCGTACAGGCTCTGCTTCCCCGGGAAGTAGTGGTAGACCAGCGGCCGCGAAATCCCCGCGGCGGCCGCGATCTCATCGATCGACACCTCGTCCGGGGCGCGGTGACTGAACAACTCCAGCGCGACACCGATCAATTGCTGTCTGCGCTCCTCGACGCCCATCCTGCGCCGCACCCCGGTCGTCATGGTGGACAGCGTACCGAGTGGGGCGGCGCGGGAGCGGAGGCGGGCGGCCCGGCCCCGCTCCCCACCGCGCTCAAAGGTCCAGCACCAGCCGTTCGCCCCGGCACCGGGACACGCAGATCAGCATCGAGTCGTCCCGCTCCGAGTCCGTCAGGAGTTCGTCGCGGTGGTCGATCTCGCCCTCCAGGACGCGCTGCCGGCACGTACCGCAGAAGCCCTGCTCGCAGGAGTACGAGACGTAGGGCAGCTCCTCGCGCACCGCCGCCAGCACCGACTGGTCCGCCGACACCCGGACCGTACGGCCGGAGCGGCGCAGCTCGACCTCGAAGGGGCCCGAGCCGGCCGGCGA
This sequence comes from Streptomyces sp. NPDC001890, assembly GCF_042891445.1. Taxonomy (NCBI): domain Bacteria; kingdom Bacillati; phylum Actinomycetota; class Actinomycetes; order Kitasatosporales; family Streptomycetaceae; genus Streptomyces; species Streptomyces sp. NPDC001890. Next base: position 865,959 of record NZ_JBIATE010000001.1, read on the forward strand.
CGCGGCCGCCGCCGTGAAGCGTTCCAGATGCAGGGTGCGGCCGGGCGGGACGGCGGCGGCGACCGCGTCCATCAGGGGTTCGGGGCCGCAGCAGTAGACGGCGGTGCCCTCCGTCGTGTCCGCCAGGGCCGCCGCGGCGTCCGGGTGGCCCGCCTCGTCCTCGGCGACGACCGTCACCCGGCCGCCCTCCGCGCCCAGCTTCTCGATCTCGTCCAGGAACGGCATCGAGGCGCGGGTCCGACCGCCGTACAGCAGCCGCCAGTCGGCGCCCGAGGCGGCGACGGACCGCAGCATCGGCAGGATCGGGGTGATGCCGATGCCGCCCGCGACGAACAGGTACGCGGGGGCGTCGGTGAGCGGGAAGCGGTTGCGAGGGTCGCGGATCTCCACCTCCTCGCCCTCGTGGAGCTGGGCGTGGACCTCGCGGGAGCCGCCTCGGCCGTCCTCGACCAGCCGCGTCGCGATGGTGTACGTGCCGGGGTCGGCCGGGTCCCCGCACAGCGAGTACTGGCGGACCAGGCCGGAGGGCAGCAGCAGGTCGAGGTGGGCACCGGGCTGCCACGGCGGCAGGGCGGACCCTTCGAGACGGAGCTGGACGACGCCCTCGGCCGGGGTGGTCCGCTCGGTGATCAGCAGCCGGCGGGTGGCCGTGGTGCGTCGCTCGGAGTGGCCCGAGATCGGTTCCTCCAGGGCGGGCAGCGGCCACAGCGGGGAGTTCTGGATCCGGCGGTGCAGGGCGCGCTTGGCCAGCAGTGCGGCGCCCGCGACCAGGACGACGGTGCGCAGGCGGGGCAGGGGGAGCGGCATGTTCAGCTGGTTCCCGTCATACGGGCCTCGGCGGCGGTCGCCGCGGGCGAGTGGGCGAGATAGTCGATGGCCTGGGCCGTATTGCCCTCCTGCGAGGGGTGGTAGTCCCGGCTCAGATAGCGGGGGACCGAACGCAGCAGATCACCGGTGGCGGGCAGGGTGCCGCGCTTGCCGCTGGTGTAGAACTCCTTGAACGAGCCCTTGCCGTTCAGCAGGCTCGGGTCGTTCTCCATGAAGAAGCGGATGCCGCGCTGCCAGAGGAAGACCAGCGCGCTGAACGCCGTGGCCCAGGTGCGCGCCCGGCGCGGGTAACCGCCGTCGACGTGCATGAACACCTCGAACGCGACCGAGCGGTGCTCCACCTCCTCCGCACCGTGCCAGCGCAGCAGGTCCAGCATCATCGGATCGGCGCCGCGCCGGTCCAGCTCGTCGGCGTTCAGCACCCAGTCGCCGAGGAAGGCGGTGTAGTGCTCGATCGCCGCGATCAGCGCCACCCGTTCCATCAGCCACCACTTGCGCGCCCGCCCCGGCGGCAGCGTCCGGTCGCCGAGCAGCTTCTCGAAGAACCAGTCGACCTGCGCGGTGTACGGCGTCGGGTCGAGCCCCAGCTCCTTCAGACGGGGCAGGACGTCGTCGTGCGCCTGGGAGTGCACGGCCTCCTGGCCGATGAAGCCGATGACGTCCTGACGCAGCTGTTCGTCGTGGATGTACGGCAGCACCTGCCGGTACACGTGGATGAACCAGCGTTCCCCGGCGGGCAGCAGGAGATGGAGCACATTGATGGTGTGCGTGGTGAACGGGTCGCCCGGCACCCAGTGCAGGGGGGTCTTCTCCCAGGCGAAGGAGACCTTGCGCGCCTTGAGAGGCGTCCGCTCCGAGGCGACCGGCGCCGGCTGCGTGTTAGACATGTTGTCAATGTACTGAGAGGTAAGCCGCCGGAACAGAGGCATGCGGCGAATTCCTGACGCCCGGGAGGACGGTGCATCAGCGCAACGCGCCCACCCGGCTCCCGTCCGCCAGCGTCCCGTTCAGGCGGGCCCGGTCGCCCGCCCTGGCCGGCACGGCGAGCAGGCGGCTGTCGGAGCGCGCCTCCACCCCGCCCGACGCCGTCAGCGAGGCGAACTGCTCACTGCCCGCCGCCAGTACGTACCAGCGGCCGCCCCGCGACTTCCACAGCACCCCGGCCAGCACCCGGGGCGCGCGCATCCCGCAGGCCGGGGAGTCCTCGGCCCTGGCCGCCACCGCCCCGGGCGGCCCGCCCGTCGCGACGGCCGGTGCCGACGGGGCCTGGAACTGGGCGAGGACCCGGCTGCCGGTACCCCGCCAGGTCTCCGCCCTGGTGCAGAGCCAGCGCGCGGAACCGCCGCCCTCGGGCAGCAACTGCTCGGCGTACTGCCAGGAGTTCACCGACCGCACCCCGCGCGAACGCACCGCGGGCAGCAGACAGGCGGTCCGCGCCCAGCTGTCCCGCTCCGCCCATCCGGCGACATCGTGCGGCGCGGACGGCGGGCCCGAGGTGAGCCGGGCCGGGACCAGCTCGCCGAGGTCCGCCATCAGCCGGGCCGCCGGGCCGTCGCGGACCTCGATCGCCTCCCAGGCACGGCAGTCACGGACCGTTGCCGGGCTGGTCAGCGCGGCGGTCACCCCGTCGGCGCGGCGGGGCAGCGGCCGCCGTACGGCAGCCGGCGTCAGCAGGTCCCGCACCGAAACCGCGCTCACCCAGGGCGCGGTGAGGTAGCGGATCCGGTCGCCACCGCGCGCCACGATCAGCGCGGCGGCCGTCGCCCGGTCCGCACCGTCGACCCGGGCGAAGTCGAGCGCGACGCCCTCGCCCCGGCCGCCGTCCCGGGGTTCCGCGTACCGCACGACACGCAGCCCGTCGTAGAACAGCACCACCGTCACCCGGTCCACCTCGCCCGCGTACAGCAGTTGCGGCGCCCCCATCGGAGGCCCGACGGGAGTGCCGGGGGTCGCCGACGAACGCACTGCACCGTCCGGGCGCGCCCAGGCCCGCAGCGCGCGGCCCAACAGCCGGGTGTCCCCGGTGCGGCTGCCGCGGGTGGGCCAGGAAGTGAAGTCGGTACGCGGCGAGCGCTGCCAGGACGTCGTGGACACCCGGCTCAACCTTCCCGGATCCAGGGCCTGTTGGGCGGCCGTGCCCCGGTTGTCCCGAGGCGCGGACGCGGCGCCGCGCCCCCAGCCGTTGCCCGGCAGCCCCAGCAGCGCCCCGCACACCAGCAGCGCGGCGACCGCCGTCAGCGCCGCCTTCGCGTGCCGGCGGCGGCGCAGCAGATCCGGCGGCCGGGCCTGGAGCGAACAGGGGTCGAACTCGGGGGAGCCGAGGAGCGCGTGCGGCGCCGGGACGCCCGCCGCCTGGGCGAGCGCCCCGTACGGGTCGGCGACCCCGGCGTCCGCGAGCACCCGCCGGGTCTCCGCGTCGGTCAGCCCCTCCAGACCGCGCAGGGCGTGGGCGGCACGGCCGGGACCGGAGAGCGCCGACAGGGCGTTCTCCAGGGCGAGTCCGCCCGATCCGCCGGAGTGCGGGAACAGCCGCAGCCCCCACACGAGCGGGAGCAGCGACGGCAGCCGGGTGCGACGGCCCGCCGCCAGGGCCGCCCGCAACACCCGCCGGCGGGCGAGCGCGTACGACGGATCCGCCGCCGCACCGCCGGGCCCGCGCGGCACCGGGAAGCCGCTCCCGGCCCCCGACCGGCACCCGGACAGCAGGCACCGCTGGGCCAGCGCATGCGCCTTCAGTACCCGGCGGTGGCTGCCGAGCGACGGCGGCAGCACGAGATAACCGAGCCGGACCAGCCGCGGATAGTGCTCGACGAGCGCGGCCCCGGCCTGCTCCCCGTCGGCCGGGGCGGCTGCGGAAGGTACTTCTGGCAGTGGACGCACGTTCAGCAGAACGAGCGAATCGTGCGATGGTCACCCCGGCCCGTCCATGCACGGTGCAACGGTTCCGCGGTCCCGATGAAGACAATTCGACATCGCTCGGCAGGTAGAGCAGCATGGCTAAGCGGGAGGTGTACAGATCGCTGGCCCCCAGCGTTGGCGGCGCGGCCAGTCGACGGGCGCCGGGTAGACCGACCCCCCTACGCGATCACAAAGCGATCACAAAGCCATGAGCTCATATGATCTCGCTTTCTCGCAGCCGCCCACCAGGTCCAGGCCGTTCGTGAGCATCTCTCTGCTCGGCGGTTTCGACATCGTCGTCGGCGACGAACCAGTGACCGTCCCAGTCGGCTCGAAGCGACTACTGGCGTTTATCGCGCTACACTACCGGGCTGCTGTTCCCCGAACTCTGGTCGCCGGGAGTCTTTGGCCCGAAGCGACCGAGCAGGGCGCGAACACGAACCTCCGGTCGGCGCTGTCACGTCTCCAGGACCTCGGGAAGCAGGCGCTGAACATCTGCCCCGCCGAGTTGCGTCTCGCGCGGGAGGTCGACGTCGACCTGTTCCGGGCCCGGTTGCTGGCCCAGCGCATACTCGACTCCCATGTCCCCGCAGGGGAACTCGACCTCAACGCGGCGGCCGTCGACCAGCTGTCCGCAGATCTGCTGCCCGGCTGGTACGACGAGTGGATGCTGCCGGAGGCGGAGCAATGGCGGCAGCTCCGGCTCCACGCTCTTGAGGCACTGACGGAAGCCTTCATCGGCACGAAGGAGTTCGCCTGGGCCGTGACGGCCGCCCACGCGGCTGTCCAGGCGGACCCGCTGCGGGAGAGCAGTCAGGCTTCGCTGATCCGTGCCCACCTGGCGGAGGACAACCGGTCCGAGGCGTTGTACGACTTCGAACGCTACGAGCAACAGCTCGGCGCCGAGCTGGGACTCCGTCCCACACCGCGGCTGCGCCGGCTGGTGTCCGAACTGCAGCGGTCGCGCCCCGGTGGCGGATCCCCGTAGCCGCAGGTCCTCGCCCCGGCGTGCTCCAGCGTGTTGGCGAACCCGCCACTGCCCAGTGGCGGGTTCGCGTTACCGAGTCTGCTCGGTTCGGGCGTGATCAGCACGCGACAGAGGTCACGTCTGTGCACCCTGCTGGAGCACGTTGCCGCTGCTGGGGCCGGTCTGTGCGCCCTGTTGCAGGACGTTGCCGCTGCTGGGGCCGGTCTGTGCGCCCTGTTGCAGGACGTTGCCGGTGCCGGGTCCGGTCTGTGCGCCCTGCTGGAGGACGTTGCCGGTGCCGGGTCCGGTCTGTGCGCCCTGCTGGAGGACGTTGCCGGTGCCGGGTCCGGTCTGTGCGCCCTGCTGGAGGACGTTGCCGGT
>NZ_JBIATE010000001.1:871128-895069 GCF_042891445.1 Streptomyces sp. NPDC001890
CGGTGCCGGGTCCGGTCTGTGCGCCCTGTTGCAGGACGTTGCCGGTGCCGCGTCCGGTCTGCGCGCCCTGCTGGAGCACGTTGCCGGTGCCGCCGGTCTGTGCACCCTGCTGGAGCACGTTGCCGGTGCCGCGTCCGGTCTGCGCGCCCTGCTGGAGGACGTTGCCGGTGCCGGGGCCGGTCTGTGCACCCTGTTGCAGGACGTTGCCCGTGCCGCGTCCGGTCTGCGCGCCCTGTTGCAGGACGTTGCCCGTGCCGCGTCCGGTCTGTGCACCCTGCTGGAGCACATTGCCACTGCCGCGTCCGGTCTGCGCGCCCTGCTGCAGGACGTTGCCGGTGCCGCCGGTCTGGGCGCCCTGCTGGAGGACGTTGCCTGTGGCGGTGTCGAAGCAGGTCGGGGGTTGGGACTGAGTGCAGACGATTTCGGACGGGGTGACCTGGGGCGCCGCTGTGGCACTTGTCGCGCCGACCGCGCCGACTCCGCCGGCGAGCGCCGCGACCAAGCTCGACACGCCGATCAGGCGGGGAATTCCTTGGCGAATGCTTCTCATCATGGTGGATTCCTTGCGTGTGGAAGCGGGGTTGAGCTTGCCTGCACCAGCCATCGTCAGGTGCCGGGCATCACCGCGGCGTGACGCCGGCGTGACCGGTCCCGGCTGACGGCAGCCGGTGGATGCTCTCCAAAGGCGTCTAAGTGCGCCCCGGCCACACCCAAGACCCGCTTGCCCAGGGGCGGCCGTGTTCCCGGGTGCTCGGCCAGCTGCGTACGGTAACAAGCCTCATGTGGGCGTAGTCGTAGCCGACGCGCCGCGCCGCTCAGGTGCGCCCGGACGGCGCCGCCGCCTCACCGCAGTTGCCACCCGCTGAACCCGACCGTGCCGCGCAGCCCGCTCCCGCCGTTCGTCGCGGTCATGAAGATGCCCACGTCCTGGACCGTCGCCGTCCCCGGCGCGGCGACCGTGCCCACCGTCCGCCAGCTCGCCCCGCCGTCGGTGGAGCAGGAGCCCGTGCATCCGTCCCCGGCCCGGGTCAGCCGGAGCAGTACCGGGGCCTTGATCCCGGTGATCCGCCGGTACGTGTCCAGGGTGCCGTCGCCGTTCGCGTCGTACGAGAGGACCACACCGTTGGACGGCGTCACCGCCAGGTTCAGGAACCCCGTGGAGCCCGGCGCCGCGAGGCTGTTGCGCACCACGAGCCCCGAACGCGCCCAGCCCCCGGTGTTCTCCTGCGCGTCGACCCGCACCGTCACCTCCGCCCCGTCGGACCACGCCCCCGCCCGGTACGCGGTGCCGAACTGGCTGGTGCCCTTCCACAGGTCCTGGCCCGCCCCGTTGATCGCGAACCGCCCGTCCAGCTCCCCGAAGACCGCCGCGTTCGACGTGTACGTGCGCCAGCCCGGCCCCAGCGGCGCCGCCAGGTACACCGCGCCGCGCCGCAGATCGGTCACCCGGTCCTCGCCGCGCGGCCCGTACACGGTGCCCAGTTCGTACGGCATCGGCACCAGCGGTGCGGTCAGCGGCTCGGACGGGGCGGTGACCCGCCAGTCCACCGAACCGGAGCCGCCCGCCGCGACCTCGTCGAGGAAGGTGCCGCCCGTCGCGGTGGCGTCCAGACCGGTGAGCGCGAAGTCGACCCGGCCGGTGGACCGCAGGCCGTTCAGATTGCGGAAGGCCGCCGTCACCGTGCCGGTGCTGCCCGGGGCGAACGTCACCGGATCGGCCGAGACCGTGACGGTGCCCTGGTACGGGGCGGTGGACAGGGTCTCGAAGACCCGCCGCGCCGTGCGATGGGCATCGCCCGTCGCCCGTACCGGATGGGCGTCGGTCCGCCGGGTCCACTCCTCCTCGCCCGGGTACCAGTCGAACGGCTTCGCCGCCCGGCCCTCGGTGAGCGCGTCGGTCAGCTCGTCCAAGTAAGCCTGCCACTGCGGGAGATGGACCTGGCCCATCAGCCCGTGCCAGTCGCGGTTGGCGTAGTTGCTGAGGTTGTCGGCGGCCGTCCGGTCCGCCCAGGTGGTGATCAGGTTGCGGGCCGTCCACTCCAGCCGCACCGCCTCCGCCGGGCTCGTCGCCAGCCGTTTGGCGTCCTCCAGCCAAGGCCCCAGCAGGAAGGACCGGTGGCAGCCCGACATCGTGTCCGTCAGCCGCATCAGCTTCAGCCAGAGCGCGGCGAGCACCCGGAACCGTGCCACGTCCTTGTCGGCCTGGGCGGCCCGCAGCTGCGGCAGCAGGGTCCGGGAGCGGTCGGCGAGCGCCTGCCGGGCCAGATCGGTGAGGTCGTGGCGGTAGGTGTCCGAGTCGCGCAGCGACGGGCGTACGCCGAGGAGCGCCGCGAACGCCCGGTCGAGACCGGCCGGGTCGAAGGCGGTGTTGACGGAGGCGGTGATGCTCGGCCTGCGGGAGAAGAGCGAGTCGACGGGGCGGCCGTCGGTGCTGGTCAGCCGGTACGCCGTGGCGGCCAGCGCGGCGAACGCGGCTTCCGCCGAGCGGTCGCGGCCGCCGTAGCGGAACCTCGGGTACGCCCGGAACCACGCCTCCCGGTCCACCTTCTCGCCGCGCCAGGCCAGCTCGCTGAACAGCTCGAACGCCGCCGGATCGCGCTCGGTCGCCTCCGGCATGTACGCCGTGCCGGTCAGGGCGCTGCCCGGCTTGTCGCGCCAGGCCGTGAACTTCTCCGTCCATCGGTCGGTGTTGGCGCCGATCGTCGTACGGCCGCCGAAGTTCGGGATGGTGCCGAAGGCGTACGGGGCTCCGCCCCAGTCCTTCTCCCGGTCGGTGACGGTGTCGAGGTCGGAGAGGCCGTCGACGATCAGCAGCCGGCCGGTGTCGACCGCCTCCAGCATCGCGGGCCGGGGATTGGCCTGCCAGCCGAGGATCACCCAGGTCGCGCCGGGGTGCGCGGTCCGCAGGGCCGACTCGACGGCGCGGGCGGCGTCCGGCACCGGGACGTCACCGGCGCTGCCGCCCTCGTGCAGCAGATCCATCTTGAAGTGGGCGGCGGGGCCGAACAGTTGCTCCTGGTGCCGGTAGAAGGCGGCGGCCACCTCGGCGAAGACGGGGGTGCGGGGGTCGAGCCAGTCGGGCCGGCGCAGCCCGTTCCAGGTGCCCTGCGGGACGGTGCGGGCCCCCGGATTGCGGTCCGCGAAGCCGTCCGGGACGGTACCGAAGTAGCCGGGGAACACCGGCGCCATGCCCAGTTCCCGCATCCGGTCGGCGATGCGCCGGCCCAGCCCGGCGCGCCGGTCGATCAGTTCGGGGCCGAGCGGGCCGCCGTACCCGCTCATGTTCTGGAGCAGCCACCACGGCTGGTGGGACGGCGCGGGCAGCCAGCCGCGGGCCTCGGTGTCGCTGTAGCCGAAGTCCTGGAGCAGCCGGTGGTAGACGGCCTCCTGGCCGGCGGTGACCAGGACCTCGTTGCAGCCGTGCAGGGCCAGCACGTCGAGCATCCGCTCCCAGCGCGGCCAGTCGGCGTACGGGGCGGTGTAGCCGTCATGGGTGTCGTTGAGGGCGAACCGGTGCGGGACGGTCGCGGAGCGCTCGACGGGGGTGCGGGGAGCGGGCAGCCGGCGGGGCAGTGCGGTGCGGCTGCCGGACCATGAGATCACGGCGTCGCAGGTGTACTTGAGGTACCAGTGCGCCCCCGTCAGCGCGGCGGCCGGTGTGGTGGCGGCGATCTCGATCCGCCCGGTGGTGCCGGTGACCCGGAAGCGGTCGGGGGTGCCTTCGCCCCGGGGGAGGGCGCGGAGCCGGAACTGCCCGGCGTGGTCCGGCAGCAGGCGTCCGAGCGCCTCGTGCGCGGGCGCGAGGTCCGGGGCCGGGGCAGCCGGAGAGGCGGTGGCGTGGGCGGGGGCCCCGAGCGCGGCGGCGGCGCCGATGGCTCCGGCGGTGCCCAGCAGCGTACGCCTGGTCGGCCGGGAGGAGCTGAAGGGCAGGGAGGTTTCCGTCATGATCCGCACTCCTCGGTGTTGTTCATGGTGGTGCATGCGACAACAGGTGTGTGCGGTGCGCACGTTAATGACGGGTGAGGGGGCGGGCAACGGGGCGTACGGCGGTTTGTGCCGAACCAGCTGTTCGGCCGCATGACGGACCGTCGGCCGGGCGCACGGCCGACGGGTGGACGGCGGCGGACGGCGGCGGTCAGGCGAAGGCGGCGAGCTGGGGATCGACCGGCGCCGCGGTCATCCGGTTGGCCAGCGTCGACATCGTGTACGCGCCGATGCCGAGTACGACCTCCAGCGCGTTGCGTGCGGTGTACCCGTGCGCCAGGAACGCCCGCAGCGTCGCGTCGTCCACGGCACCGGCCGTCGCGATCACGGCGAGGGTGAACTCCCGTACCGACTCCAGCCTTTCGTCCGGCAGTGCCCGCCGCTCGCGCAGGGCCGCGATCAGCCCGGGGTCCGCGCCGAGTGCGGTGAGCTTCGCGGTGTGCATCGCCACGCAGATGTGGCAGTCGTTCCCGGTCGCCATCGTCATGATCAGGACCTCGCGGGAGAGCGGGTCCAGGGTGGTGGACTCGAAGAGGGCGCTCGCCCTCAGGAAGCCGTCGAGCAGCTCCGGTGAGGTGGCGAGCCGGGCGACGGCGGAGGGCAGATGGCCCTGCTTCTCCGTCACTGCCGCCATGGTGCGGCGGGCGGCGGCCGGGGCGGATTCGAGGGTGTGGTCGGGGAACGCGGATACGGGCATGGCTGATCTCTCCTGGTGGGTGCTCAGGCTAAAATCGACAACGTGATTGACGAAAAGGTAAACCAGGTTGTCGAGTTCTGCAATGGCTGAGCGAGAGGTGGAGGCGTCCGGGCGGGACGCGGCGGGCTTCGAGCTGCCCTTGCTGCTGTTCGCCGGATTCCGGTCGATAATCGACGAGTTGCACCGCGAGCTGGCCGAGCAGGGGCATGCCGACGTCCGTCCCGCGTACGGCTACGCGCTTCAGGCCGTCGGCCGTGACGGGGCGACCGCCAGCGAGATCGGCCGCCGGCTCGGGGTCTCCAAGCAGGCCGCCGGCAAGACCGTGGAGAAGCTCGAAGGGCTCGGGTACGTGGAGCGCGTCGACGACCCCCGTGACGGCCGCCGCAAGCTGGTCCGGCTGACCGTGCGGGGCGTGGACGTCCTGGTCAGGTCCGCCGAGGGGTTCGACCGGCTGCGCGCCCGCTGGGTCGAGGCGCTCGGTGCGGACCGGGTGCGCGCGATGGAGGCGGACCTGCGCGCGATGGTGCCCGGGGGTGCGTTCCGGCTCGATGTGCCGGGCTGGTTCAACGACTGAGGCGGGCTCGGGCGGCTGTGGTGGCAGGCTTGGACTTTGCGTACGAGAGATAGGACGTATCTCGTACGCACCCTTCCCGTGGGTTTCCGTGTGCGGCAACATGCCCAAGTCGGTACCCAAGAGATCCGACCAATGCTGGTCGGGAATGGGAGGGAACCATGGCACGACGTACCCGTGTGCTCAGTGCGCTCGCACTGGCGGCGGCCGCCGCGCTCGTCCCCGTACAGGCGACCGCGCACCAGCCCGCGCACCAGCGGCAGGCGCCACCGGGCACCCCGTGCAGCGCGCCGGTGAAGCCGGCCTCGCAGATGACGGTGGAGTCCTGCGACAGCCCGGACCGGATCATCGAGAAGGCCGCGAACATCGTCCCCACCCCCGGCCAACTCGCCTGGCAGCAGCGCGAGGTGACCGCCTTCACGCACTTCGGGATGAACACCTTCACCAACCGTGAATGGGGCTCGGGCACCGAGGACGAGAAGCTCTTCGCACCCAAGGCCATCGACGCCGACCAGTGGATGCGCGCCTACAAGGCCGCCGGTGTCGAACAGGTCATGCTCACCGCCAAGCACCACGACGGCTTCGTGCTCTACCCCAGCCGGTACACCGACCACTCGGTGGCGCTCAGCCCCGGCAGCCCCGACGTCGTGGCCGCCTATGTGAAGGCCGCCCGCAAGGCGGGCCTCAAGGTCGGGCTCTACCTCTCGCCCTCCGACGGCGCCGAACTCCCGCACGCCTGGCACGCGCAGTGGGTCGACACGATCCGCGAGAAGCAGGCCGAGGGCAAGCCGCTCAGCCTCCCCGAGCGCATGGCCCTGGAGGACGGCGACCGCGCCCCGGCCGGTGCGGGCCGCTTCGGCAACGGCAGCCCGGTCACCGAGCGCACGATCCCCACCCTCGTCCCCGGCGACGACCGGGCCGCCGCCGTCCGCAGCGGCAAGCTGCCCACCTTCCGGGTGAAGGCCGACGACTACGACACGTACTACCTCAACCAGCTCTACGAACTGTTCACCCAGTACGGGCCGATCGAGGAACTCTGGCTCGACGGCGCCAACCCCTGGTCCGGCTCCGGCATCACCCAGAAGTACGACGTCAAGCAGTGGTTCGACATGGTGAAGGCGCTCTCGCCGAACACCGTCGTCTTCCAGGGCCCGCAGGGCGCGCGCTGGGTCGGCAACGAGAGCGGCATCGCCCGCGAGACCGAGTGGAGCGTCACCCCGCACACCACCGACCCGTGGACCGGGCTCGGCAGCCTCCCCAACGACTCGACCGACCCCGACATCGGCTCCCGCGCCAAGCTCCTCGACCCGTCCGTCAACTACCTCCAGTGGTACCCGGCCGAGGCGGACGTCTCGATCAGGCCCGGCTGGTTCCACCACCCGGACCAGCGGCCCAAGACACCCGCACAGCTGATGAACCTGTACGAGAAGAGCGTCGGCCGCAACGCCTCCCTGCTGCTCAACGTCCCGCCGGACAAGGACGGCCGGATCGACGACGCCGATGTCGCCGCGCTGACCGCCTTCGGCTCCGACGTACGCCGGATCTACGGCACCGACGTCCGCGAACAGGGCCCTGCCCCGTACACCTTCGACCGGATCGCCGTGCGCGAGGACATCCGGCACGGGCAGCGGGTGGAGAAGTTCGCCGTCGAGGCCCGCGTCGGCGGGAGCTGGCAGCGGATCGCCGAGGGCACGACCATCGGCCACCGGCGCATCCTGTCCCTGGCCACGCCCGTCACCGCCACCTCGGTACGGGTGAAGGTCCTGGAGTCCCGGGCGACACCGCACCTCGGGGCGACGACGCTGCACCTGAGCGCCACGCCGTGACCCGGTGGCCGTGCGACCCCGGTGGCCGGGGGCGCACGGCCGTCCGTCGTTCAGCCCCGGTCGAGATAGGCGAGCACCGCGAGGACGCGGCGGTTGTCGTCGTCGGACGGCGGCAGGGAGAGCTTTCCGAAGATGTTCGAGGTGTGCTTGGCCACCGCCCGCTCCGTGATCACCATCTGCGAGGCGATCGCCGCGTTCGAACGGCCCTGCGCCATCAGCTCCATGACCTCCAGCTCGCGCGGGGTGAGCATGCCCATCGGCTGGTCCTGCGAGCGCCGCGACAGCAACTGCGAGATCACCTGCGGGTCCATCGCGGTGCCGCCCGCCGCGACCCGGCGCACCGCGTCGACGAACTGCTCGGCGTCGAAGACCCGGTCCTTGAGCAGATAGCCGATGCCGCCGTTGCCGTCCGCCAGCAGCTCACGCGCGTACAGCTGCTCCACGTGCTGGGAGAGCACCAGCACCGGAAGCCCCGGCTTGGCCCGTCGGGCCGCCAGCGCGCACTGCAGGCCCTCGTCCGTGTGCGACGGCGGCAGCCGGACATCGACGACCGCGACGTCCGGCTCCGACTCGGCGAAGGCGCGGGTCAGTTCGGGACCGCTCTCGACGGCTGCCGCGATCTCGAAGTCGTACGCCTCCAACAGGCGGACCAGGCCGTCGCGCAGCAGGAAGAGATCTTCGGCTAGGACAACTCGCAAGGGATCTCCATGGTCACCATGGTGGGACCGCCCGCAGGGCTGCTGACGGCCATGATGCCGTCGAATGTACCGAGCCGGCGTTCGATCCCGCTCAGCCCGGAACCGCCGCCGACCGTCGCACCGCCCCGGCCGTTGTCGGTGACGGAGACCCGCAGCGTGGCGTCCTCGTGGTGGATGTCCACCCAGACGCGGTCCGCCCCCGCGTGCTTGGCGGCGTTCGTCAGCGTCTCGCTCACCGCGAAGTACGCCGCCGACTCGACCGCGGCGTCCATCCGGCCGCCCAGCGCCACGTCGACCTCCGAAGCGAAGGGCATCCGCAGCGCCAACGCCCGGACCGCGTCCCCGAGTCCGCGCTCGGCCAGGACCGGCGGGTGGATGCCCCGGACCAGGTCGCGCAGCTCGGTGAGCGCCTGGGCCGACGACTCCCGGGCCATGGCCAGGAGCTTCTTCGCCTGCGCCGGGTCCTTCTCGATCAGCGCCTCCACCGTGCCCAGACTCATGCCCATCGCGACCAGCCGGGCCTGCGCCCCGTCGTGCAGATCCCGCTCGATGCGCCGCAGTTCCGAGGCCGCGGTGTCCACGGCCTCGTGCCGGGTCTCGGTCAGCCGGTCGATGCGCCGGGCCAGGTCCTCCTCCTGGGTGGGGGCCAGCATCGCGCGGGCGATCACGAAGTGCAGCCGCAGCAGCCGTTCGCTGACCAGCACCCCGGTCGCGAACAGCGCCGCACCGAGCGCGGCGGCGGCCAGGCCCGTCGCCTGACTGCTGACCGGGACGAAGCCGTACCAGTAGCGGTCGTCGGTGAAGACCCGCCACAGCCCGGCGGCCAGCACGACCCCCTCCACCGGATAGATGAGCAGCCCGGCCGCCAGCGTCGCCACCAGGTAGCCGGCCGTCATGTCGACCAGCAGCCACCGGATGTCGCGCCAGGTCGCCGGGTCCTTCAGCATCAGCGCGGTCCGCTCCACCCGTCCGGTGAACCCGGTACGCAGATCCTTCGGGAAGGGGCGGTACGGGACCGGTATGCGGATGTCGTACCAGGTGGCCGCGAGCAGCCGGCGCCGATTCGCGTGCTCGCGGACCAGCCCCAGCACGTAGGGGGTGGTGAACAGGCCCACGCCCAGCGGGATGAAGGCGATCGAGAGCACGGCCAGGACGAAGAGTGTGATCGAAGTGGCCAGGCTCGCGACCGACAGCACGAGTCCGCGCCCGGCGGCCAGCATCGCGGCCCTTGTCCGTCCCCGCATCACGTTCATCCGGCCCGTCTCCCCTCGCCGGGCCCTCCTGCCGGACCCGCTCCGCAGACAGTCTCACCCGGTGGCGCCCCCGGGCATCAGCCGTTTCGCCACCCTGGTGGGGTGGTGCTGGGTACACCGTTCCCAGCCAGTACGCATGAGTGGGTCCTGGCCCCACTGACGCGTACTGGGCGCACCCCGAACGGTGTTGGACGCTCTGGCTCCCCGCTTTCTCGTCCCGCTCGGCGACGGCCCTCCAGGGGGCTGGTCCGTGAACGGCCCCGGTCCGGTACGTACACCGGACCAGGGCCGTTCCTCATGCCTTCCGACGCGTCAGGGCGTGTACTTGTACCCGACGCGCCGCACCGTCTGGATCGAACGGCGGTGCTCGGCGCCCAGCTTGCGGCGCAGCCGGGCGATGTGGACATCGACGGTGCGCCCGTCGCCCACATGTCCGTAACCCCAGACCGTGGTCACCAACTGGTCGCGGGTGTGCACCCGGTGCGGGTGCGCGACCAGGTGCGCGAGCAGCTCGAACTCCAGGTAGGTGAGGTCGAGCGTGTTCCCGTCCACCGCGGCGGTGCGCTGCACGGGGTCGATGAGCACCGGACCCGCGGCCGCGTCCGGCACCGGTGTCGGCACCACCAACTGGGCGGCGGAGGTCGCCGCGGCGACGGCGGGCTGCTGGTCGGCCGGTACGAGCACCAGGTAGCCGACCATCGGCGGGCGGCCCGGCAGCGCCGGAACGGTGTGCTGGGGTGCGGGCAGCCAGGTGGCACCCGGCGGCAGGAACTCGGCCACATCGGCCAGCTGGACGACCTCGTCGGGGGCGACGGAACGCAGCCGGTGGCGTTGGGGGGAGAGGGGGCGGGCGGAGGTGGTGGCCGCAGCGGTCGCCGAGGGCACTGCGGTGGCAGCGGCCGAGGCGGAGAAGGTACGGGTGTTCGCCATGAGGGTCAGCTCTTTCGCGCGAAGGAGTCGTCGGTGGACGGACTTGCTTGCGCGCGGGCCGAAGGCCGGGGTGAGCGGCTTTAGAGGGCCAGCGCGTTCAACGCGCGACAACACACCCGGTCGAAGTCATGGTGCTGACGGGAAGGCCAGAACGGTTCGAGGTCGCTGCGACCTGTCGAGGTGTGCTGGAGGCTGGCCATGTCCCCATTGAACCAGAGAACCGGACGCCGCAGCAGACCTCTCCCACCCGTCGATACGGCCCCTTCGCGTTACGTTCCTCACCTCGAACCGCCGCAACGCATCGGGCGCCCCCCGCATCGCCCCCGGCCCCCGCACCCCTCTCAACCCACCAGCCGCTTGCGCCAGTCCAGGCCCCTCAGCTCGATCGCCTTGTCCGGCGAACCGTCCCACTCCACCGTCAGCCCCGCATCGCCGAGCGCCTGGACGACCTCCCGGCCCACGGCCGCGGTGGTGTCCGAGTCCTCGTCGAACCCGCCGTAGTACAGCGAGAGGCCATGCCCCGACGCGGCGCTCTCGGTGCACTGCATGTGGAAGAAGACGAAGCCGCGCGCATCCTCCCGCCCGGCGTCCCAGATCTCGGAGAGACCGCACGACCGGCAGCAGGTGAAATGCTCCATCGCCGTGATCCCGCCCCAGTCCAGCCGTGCGAACGCCCGCGTCAGCCGGTCCGCGTCGGTCACGTCCGGCCACTGCCGCTGCTCCTCGACCCGCTCCAGCCACAGCCGCTCCACCAGCTGCCGCGCCTGCGCACGGGTCACCGGACGCACGCCGTCCTTCACCAGATAGTCCTCGGCCGACTCGGAGAGCTCCTGGACCGTCCCGTAGCCGCAGCGGAGCAGCACCCGTATCCGCTCCTCCAGCGTCTCCCGGATCTCCGCCGGCAGCTCCGGCACCGGCTCCTCCTCCGGCACGTCGGCGCGCTCCCACTCCACACCCGCGTCCCACTCCGGCTCCTGGCGCGCCCAGCGGGTCATCAGCTCGGCGACCCGCTCCGGCGCGTCGACCATCGTCCGGTAATGCGTGGCGGCACCACCGGAGCGGCTCTCCAGCTGGTAGCCCTCGCCGTGGTCGAACCAGACCTGCACGAAGGTCCCGGGGAGGTCGGGTACGCGCTGCACGACCAGGAAACGGTCGCCCTTCATGCCGATCCGGTGCACCAGATCGCTCAGCGCCCGGTCCGAAATGCGGGTGTGTGTCTCGGAGTTCTCGGTCTCCACCTTGATGTCGAGCATGCGCCAACCCTGACACGGGCCACTGACAACGGGCCGGGGCGACGAAGGGGGCGCCCACCCGGCCGGGTGGGCGCCCCCTTCGGGCCGCGGGTCAGACCTGGTCGGCCTTCTCCAGCGCGGTGCAGCAGGTGTCGACGATCAGGCGGGTGACGACGTACGGGTCGACGTTGGCGTTCGGGCGGCGGTCCTCGATGTAGCCCTTCCGGTCCTGCTCGACCTGCCACGGGATGCGGACCGAGGCGCCGCGGTCGGAGACGCCGTAGCTGTACTCGTTCCACGGGGCGGTCTCGTGCAGGCCGGTCAGCCGGTCGTCGATGCCCGCGCCGTAGTTCTTGACGTGGTCCATCGGCTTGGAGCCCTCGCCCAGCGACTCGCACGCGGTGATGATCGCGGCATAGCCCTCAGATCCTTCGCGCATCGCCTTGGTGGAGAAGTTGGTGTGCGCGCCCGCGCCGTTCCAGTCGCCCTTGACCGGCTTCGGGTCGAGGGTCGCGGAGACGTCGAAGTCCTCGGCGGTGCGGTACAGCAGCCAGCGGGCGACCCACAGCTGGTCGGAGACCTCCAGCGGGGACAGCGGGCCGACCTGGAACTCCCACTGGCCGGGCATGACCTCGGCGTTGATGCCGGAGATGCCGAGCCCCGCCTTCAGGCAGTTGTCGAGGTGCTTCTCGACTATCTCGCGGCCGAAGATCTCGTCGGCGCCGACCCCGCAGTAGTAGCCGCCCTGCGCGGCCGGGAAGCCGCCCTCGGGGAAGCCGAGCGGCCGGTGGCCGTCGAAGAAGGTGTACTCCTGCTCGATGCCGAAGATCGGCTGCTGGCCCTCGAACCGCTCGGCCACCGGGCGCAGCGCGGCACGGGTGTTGGACGCGTGCGGCGTCATGTCGATGTCGAAGACCTCGCACAGCACCAGGATGTCGTCGCCGCCGCGGATCGGGTCCGGGCAGGAGAAGACCGGCTTCAGCACCCGGTCGGAGGCGTGGCCCTCGGCCTGGCTGGTGCTCGAACCGTCGAAGCCCCAGATCGGCAGCTCCGCCACGTCCTGCGCGGGGGCCCCGGTCATGATCTTCGTCTTGGAGCGGAGCTTGGCGGTCGGCTCGGTGCCGTCGATCCAGATGTACTCAGCCTTGAACGTCACGGAAGCCATCCTTTGCGGGTGCTGCGGTGCTGCGGTCCGGTCTATGCAGCGCAGCTTCGCAAGACGCGATTTCCCGTCCGTTGCCCGGATGTGAACCCCGTGTTACCGAGGTTTCGCGCGTGCGGCCGGTCTCAGGCGCGGGCCCTGAGCAGCGACTCGAAGCCGGCCGCGCGGATCCGCCGCACCACTTCCTCCTCGGTGGTCCCCAGCGCCTTCGCCGCCCCCGCGAGCCGCCAGTCCGCGTCGGCGAGCCGGTGCAGCAGATGGCCGCGCCTGATCTGGGCCTCGGACAGCCGGAACGTCTTCAGGTACGCGACCTGTCCCTTGTGATCGGTGATCGTCTCACCGATGTGCTGCCCGGCCCCGCCCGGCCGGAACGGCGGCAGGAACCGCCACAGCGTGAACGAACCCATCCGGTACACCCGGTCGAAGGCGTACGAACCGTCCAGCAGCTCACCCGCGAACAGGGAGTCGTGCGCCTCGGCCCACTCGCGCTCCTGGGCATGCGCCGCCGCCCGCAGACCGGCGAGCGTACGCAGCCGCGGACCGTCGGGTATCCGCGCCGTGAACTCCGGCACGGGGGCGCCGTACAGCGCGTACTGGTGGATCAGCTCGCCGTACAGGTCCTCGACCAGCGACGGGTGCAGCAGCCGGTAGTCGTCCGGGTGCGGCACGACGAACGCGGCGGCGAGCGCGTCGGCCGCGTACACCATCACCCCGCACTGGCCGGGATGGATCTCGAAGACCCGCAGCGCCGCGCCGAGCCCGCGCACCGACCACCCCATGTACGCGTCCTCGGCGCGCGGCGAGAGCCCGTCGCGCAGCGCCTGCCGCGACCACTCCTCCCAGGCGATGGCCGGGCCGCCGAAGTGCAGCGAGAGATAGCCCTCCAGCGCGAGGTGCAGCGGCAGGAAACGCAGCCGGTCGCCCGGCCGGCGCTTCGCCATCCGGTGGTGGCGGTGGCGCTGCAGCCGCGCGGTCCGGGGCGCCCGACGGCCCCCGGCCAAAGAACCCGCGGCGCCCGGCGCGGCGCCGAGCTGCGTACCGTACGCGGCGGACTGCTCGCCCTCGCCGGACCAGTCGGCCACGAAGCCGTGCGGGATGACCGAGGCGTAGTGCGTGCGCGGACCGATGTCCACGGTGCTGTTCCCGTGGTCCACGTAGAGCTCCTCGTGCAGCCGGAGCCCCTCGACGGGCCGCTCGCGCACCAGCGGCACCAGCCGGATGCCGCCCCACACCTGGGCGGGGCGGGTGGTGAGCCCGGTCAGTTCCAGCCTGTTCACGATGTCTCTCCCGCCCCGTCGTCCCCCACGAACCGTGCCACCCGCCGGTCCAGGTAGGCGTACAGCGCCGCCGCTCCCGTACGCCCCTCGGCGAACCCCGCGAGTTCCACCAGCGCCGGCAGGTCCTCCGCGTCCCGGACCCCCGCGGTGGGCACGCCCGGCGACAGGCGCCGCACGTCGAAGGCGTCCGCGTCGTATACGGGGTTCACATGGACCACCGCGGTACGCCGGTCCGGATCGAGCCCGGTCCGCCAGACCCGGAGCACCTCGCCCGCGAGTCCGGGCGGCGCGTTGTCCCAGCCGTCCGAGACGATGACCAGCCGGTCCGGGCCGAGCTCCAGGGCATCCAGCACACGGAAGCCGAGCGGGGTCGGCCCCCAGGGCCTGACCAGCAGCGGATCGGTACGGCCCGAGGTCCACAGCGCGATGTACGCGCCCGGCCCGGCCAGCGCCTCCAGCAGGAAGTGGCAGGCCAGCGCCACGGCGAGCGGGCGGCGGCGCTTCTCGCCCGAGCCGGACGAGGAGTAGCTGTCGTCCAGTACGGCGGCGACGCGGCCCCAGCTCCCGGCGTGCGGGCCCGCCGCGCGACGGGCCGCCGTGCGCAGCGCACGGGTCAGCTCCGCGCGGTGCGCACCGCGCGCCTCGAAGCCGAGCGACAGGACGTACAGGGCGAGCCGGGTCAGCGGCATGACGGTCAGGTCCACGTCCGCGGGCAGCGGCGCGTCGCCGCCGTCGGTGCGCCGGCCCAGGGTCCGCAGCCGCTCCAGCCGGGTCATCCGCGGCGCCATCCGCTCCAGGAGCACCTCGCGCTTCACCCCGCGCCGGGCGGCGAGGCCCTCGGCGACGGTGAACGGCAGCTCCTCGACGGCCCCCTGCGCGTAGTGGGCGCGCCGCCAGGCGTCGAGCAACTGGTGCCGGTAGCCCGACCGGTGCCGGGGCCGGAACAGGAAGTCCCCGATCTCACCGGACCCGTCCGGATCGGCGGACCCCTCGAAGCCGAGGTGGGCATGGCGGGCGGCGGTCTTCAGCCCGGAGCGGTACTTCACCGCGTCGTGCGCCGGGTCGGGCCGGGCAGTCAGCCAGTCCCGCATGATCGCGCGGGTGCGCCGGTTGTTCACCCTGGCCGTGCGCAGCTCCCGGAACAGTCGGTACACCCGCTGCGGCGGCAGCTTCGCCAGCCGGGCGGCGATCAGCCGGCCCTCGGTGCGCTTCTCCTCGGCGCTCGCGTCGGCCGCGTGCTCCAGCAGCCCGCGGACGATGCGCGCGGCGTTGTGGTCGTTGATGTCGAGGGCGAGCGAGGCGGCGTACACCCGGCGGTAGTTGACCCGTACGTACTCATGGAGGAAGTCCAGCGAGAGCTGCTGCTGGTACGCCGTCGAGCGGAACTCGCGCTGCCCGGTCGCGGTGATCGCCGCGTTGACGAAGAGGAGTACGTCATCGGCCGCGACGAGGCCGGCGTCGCTCCCGGTGCTGGTGGTCATGGCTTCCCCCGTGGTGTCGCGCTCCGCCGCACGCGGGGGGCGGAGCGCCGGCCGGGGAATGGGGGCGCGAACAGCGAAATTTTTGCTTCATAGGCAAGTCCCGGAAGTCGCACCGGAGTCCCGCGGCCGGCGCCGCAAACGTATCCATGAAGCTCACTCCCCGCCAACTCAATACCGGATCGCTCCAGCGAAAGCGGCAGACTGGCACCATGACGACACTTCCCGCGACCCCCCTGCGCATCGGCCTCGTCGGCACCGGCCCCTGGGCCCGGAACACCCAGGCACCCGCCCTCGCCGCCCACCCCGGCGTCGTACTGAGCGGTGTGTGGGGCCGCCGCCCCGAGGCCGCGCAGGAGCTGGCCGCCGCGCACGGCACCGAGGCGTACACCGGCGAGACGGGCATCGACGAGCTCTTCGCCGCCAGCGACGCCGTCGCGTTCGCCCTGCCGCCGGACGTCCAGGCCCCGCTCGCCGCCCGCGCCGCGGCCACCGGCCGTCATCTGCTGCTGGACAAACCGGTCGCGACCACCGTCGCGGGAGCCCGCGAGGTCGTCCGGGCGGCCGAGCAGACCGGCGTCGCCTCCGTCGTCTTCTGCACCCTGCGGTTCGCGGCCGACACCTCCGCCTGGATCGCCGAGCAGGCCGCCCTGGACGGCTGGTTCACCGCCCGCGCCGAGTGGCTCGGCGCGCTGTTCGCCCCCGGCTCGACCAGCGAGTACGCCGCCTCGCCGTGGCGCCGCGACAAGGGCGGCCTGTGGGACG
The DNA here is from genome assembly GCF_042891445.1 of Streptomyces sp. NPDC001890. Taxonomy (NCBI): domain Bacteria; kingdom Bacillati; phylum Actinomycetota; class Actinomycetes; order Kitasatosporales; family Streptomycetaceae; genus Streptomyces; species Streptomyces sp. NPDC001890. The sequence continues at coordinate 887,002 of NZ_JBIATE010000001.1, forward strand.
TCGGCCCGCACGCGCTGTCGGTCCTGATCCCGGTGCTGGGCGACGTGACCGGGCTGACGGCTGCCCGCGGCCCGGCCGACACCACCCACCTCGTCCTGCGCCACACCTCCGGCGCGTCCAGCACGGTGACGCTCGCACTGGGAGCACCCCCGGCCGCGGCCGGCACGGAGATCGAGCTCAGGGGCGAACAGGGAACGGCCGGCATGCCGCGCGGGGGCGACGCGGTCAGCTCGTTCCGTTCGGCGGTCGACGCGCTGATCCAGTCGGTGCGCACGGGGGACCCGCACCCGTGCGACGTACGGTTCGGGCTGCGCCTGACGGAGCTGCTCGCGGAGGCGGAGAAGCAACTGGCGTAGTCACGGCGACGACTCCGCCGCCGCGCCGGTCACATCGGCGTCCGGCGGAGCTCCGGCCAGGCCTCGGTCCCGGCCCTCGGGCCCCGATGGTCGAGGTATCGAAGTGACCGCCCGGTGCGCGGCGTACAGGAAACGCCGGACGGCGGCCGTCTCCGTCTCGTCGAAGTCGCGCAGCACCGTCACCGTGGTCTCGATCAGCGGCCCGAAGAACGCCCACCCCAGCTCCACCGCCCGTTCGTCGACGGCCAGCAGCACCCGTCGCCGGTCGCGCGGGTCACGGGTGCGGGTGAGGTGACCGAGCCGTTCCAGCCGGTCGATGACGGCGGTGGTGCCCGCGGAGTTGAGCCCGAGCTGCGCGCCGAGCCAGCCGGCGGTGGCGTCCGTACCCGCCCGCTCCGCGTCCAGCAGACAGATCAGGGCGCGGACATCGGTGCTGTGCATGTGGTGAAGAGCCGCGAACTCGGCCTGGCGCAGCCCGAATTCGACGGTCACCTTGCGCAGCAGGTGCACGATCTCCAGCTCCGGTCCCGGCTCCGGACCACGCTCGCCCATCGATGTTCCTTCCGCCCGATCGAGCCAATTATCTCGCTGAGCGAGATAATATCCAGGAGCTGGAGCAGGAGCGACCACGACCGGGGAGGCACCCATGACATCCACGTCGGCACCCACGGCGTTCCACGAGGCGTACGACGAGGTCCTGACGGCCAATTGGCCCGCCGGAACGACGTACTCCCAGGTCACCACCCCGTACGGCACCACCCGCATCAACAGCTGCGGCCCCCGGGACGCCCCGCCCCTCGTGCTGCTGGCCGGCGGCGGCTCCACCTCCACCGTCTGGTACGCCCAGGCGGCCCACCTGGGCCGGGCACACCGCGTCCACGCCGTCGACCTGATCGGCGAGCCGGGCCGCAGCGTCGCGGGGGAGCGCCCGATCCGTACGGTGGCGGACCTGACGGCCTGGCTGGACGGCGTACTGGACGGGCTGGGCGCCGACCGCACCGCGCTGGGCGGGCATTCCTACGGGGCCTGGATCGCTCTCCACCACGCCCTGCACGCGCCCCACCGCGTCCGGAAGCTGGTCCTGGTGGACCCGACACAGTGCTTCGCCGGATACCGGCCCGGCTACCTCCTGCACGCCCTGCCGATGCTGATCCGGCCCGGCGCCGAGCGGACGAGGGCCTTTTTGGAGTGGGAGACGGGCGGCGCCGCGCTCGACCCGGCCTGGCTGCGGCTGCGCGACGCGGCGGCCGGCTTCCCGTCCGCCCGCCCGGTCACCGGTCCCCGCCCCGCGCCCGCGGCACTGCGCGGGCTGGACGTACCGACCCTGGTCCTGCTCGCCGGACGCGGCCGGGTCCACGACCCGGACCGCGTCGCCGCCGAGGCGGCCCGGCTGCTCCCGAGGGTGACGACGGCGACGATCCCCGGAGCGACGCACCACACACTGCCGCTGCACGCCCCGACGGCCGCCGAACTGAACCGCAGGATCGCGGACTTCATCGGGTGACGGGCCCTTGCGCGGACGACCCGCCGGTGCTCAGCGCCCGAGCGCGTCGCGTACCGCCTCGTCCGTGCGCCCCACGACGGCGGTCCCGTCGTCCGCGGTGATGATCGGCCGCTGGATGAGCTTCGGGTGCTCGGCGAGGGCCGAGATCCACCGCTCACGCGAACCGGCCTCGCGCGGCCACTCCTTGAGCCCCAGCTCCTTCGCGTCGGCTTCCTGTGTCCGCGTGATGTCCCACGGCTCCAGCCCGAGCCGGTCGAGCACGGCCCGGATCTCGTCCGGCGAGGGCACATCCTCCAGGTAGCGGCGGACGGTGTACTCGGCACCCTCCGCGTCGAGCAGCTGCACCGCGCTGCGGCACTTCGAACAGGCGGGATTGATCCAGATCTCCATGGGGCCAAAGGTACGCGAGGGACGGCCCGAAAGCCCTTCTGGCCAGGGCCGATTGTCAGTGCCGGGCAGTAAAATAAGGGCAGTTGGTGAGGGTTCCACGACCATGCCAGGAGGTTGCCCATGGCCGTTGCCGCGGTCACGACCAAGCCGCTCGACAAGCCCCTGATGAAGAAGCCGCTCCCCGCGGGCCGGCCCCGCGAGTGGTACGTCTCCCACAACCGCCGCCTGAAGGCCATGCGCCTGGCGATCGCCCTGCTCGACACGGGCGTCTACTACCCGTCGACCGCGACCAACGCCAGGATACGTACGACCGCCGAGCGCATCGGCATCCACCCGCCGTCCGACACCACCTGCCGCATGGTCCGCGCCCTGATCCGCTACGGCCGCTGACGTCCGGCACACCCGATGACCGTGTCCCCGAGCCCGCCGCGGCCCGGGGACACGGCCACGTACAGGGGCGGCGAGGGGCGGCCGGGCTCAGAACCCGCGACAGGTAGCCGTGGCGAAGGCCCCGGAGGCGGTGGCCGTCCGTACGGTCCCGTCGTCCACCGTCACCGCACAGGCGACCTCCCCGCCCGTTGCCCCGAGGGTGACGGCGAACGAGCCGCCGCTCATGAAGCCCCTGGTCCGCGTCTCCCCGGCCCACGGCAGCGTCCGCAGCGTCAGCCGCGCGGTCGAGAGCTCGCCGCCGCGCCAGGTGGGGTAGGTGACGGTGACGTCCTTGGCGGTGCCGGTGACCTCGTACGTGATCCGCAGCGGCTTCGTCCCCTCCCTCGACAACGCACCGGCGGCCACCTCGACGGCCGCGGCGCCGGCGCCGGCCGTCGCGAGCACGCTCACGAGCAGCACCCAGGGCCACCGCCGTCGACGCCGCATCCCCCCGGGGATGCCGCCCGGCCTGTGGTGATCGCTCATGCGCCCAGCCTCGTGCGCCCCGCACCGCACCGCGAATCGACAGCGCTCCTGAGGGCTGTCCCGTAATCCCTGGCGGGCGTGCGACGACGGCCACGGCACCTCGCCGCGTTGTCGGAACGCCCGAATGCATCCAGTATTCGGGCGTCCCTCCGCCTTGCGATGCACCGCGTCCGACGCCGCACGCTGATCCACCAGGGATTGCGGGACAGCCCTTGGGCTCACCCGTCCGGCGTACACCGCATGCGGTCCGCGCCGCCGCCCCTTTGACTGGGGCGACGGGCGAAGGGGGAGTGGCGAGTGCTGGGAGGCACGATGACGAGGAAAGCCGCACGAGGTCTGTGGGCCGTACTGCTGACGACAGCCGTGATGTCGACCGCCGCAGCCTGCTCCGACGACGGCGGCAGCGCGTCCAGCACGGCGTCCAAGGCCGCGTCCGCCGCAGCGTCGGCGGCATCCCGCGGCGCCGACGTGGTGGCCTCGGCGACGGCCGCCGCCGGCGAGAAGCTGAACAACTTCAAGAACGGCGTGAACGCCAAGGGCGACGTCGAGTTGGGTGGACCGAGCACCGACGGCGACGGCCGCGCCACTGTGAAGGTGACCGTGAAGAACAGCGCCGACTCGAAGAAGTCGTACGCGGTACAGGTCAACTTCCGTGACGCGAGCGGCAATCTGCTCGACACGGTCGTGGTGACGGTCGACGACGTCGCCGCCAAGGCGTCCAAGGACGCCACGGCCCGCAGCAACCGCAAGCTGTCGGGAGAGGTCAAGGCCGAGGTGGGACAGGCTCTGCGGCACTGACCGCACCGCGACAGCGCGTGACTGTCACGAACCGTTGAGGGAATCCCCTGGAGTCAGGTCCGGCGGCAGAATATTCACGACGACCGGAGGCGGGGCATCCGAAGGCGTGGGCACCTGGATGAGGAACGGGAAGAAAACGAGATCGCTTCCCGTATTCAGAATTCGCTGCGAAACCCGGTAGCAAACGACCTCGTCCGGATTGTCGATGAGTCTGTAGCACTGGAGCACCGAAGGCGCGACCCGGGAATTCTGCTGCGAGGCAACGGAACTGCTCGCTGATGTGCCCAAGATCCCGGCCGCCAGGAAGGAAGCCGCCGTTGCGACGCTGATGTTCCGCAAAGTTGTCTTCTTCATGTCCATCAGCTCAAAGGCTCGGGGGTGAAATGGGGTTCCCCATCAGCGTGCTGAGGATTCAGCGGTCTCGGCATCAAGGCTCGACGGGGACGGATCCTCGTACGACCAGAACTGCTCGTGGAACCAGAACTGGGCGTTGACAACCATCGTATCGTTCGGCCCGGTCTCTTGCTGGTCCATTTCGTGCGACACCAGCTCTCAACTCCCCAATCAGGACTGGTTGAATCCGGGAAATCTTTCGGTGCGACATCCTCAAGAAGAGCGCGCAAGCTTGGAGAGGAGGGATTCCAGGATTCCGCCTGGAGTTTCTGCTGTCGGTCCCGTCATTGCGTCGGCGTCACGCCGGCGTCACGCCGTGGCTATGGCCTGCTGCTCACGATGACACGTGAGCTGGACAGCAAGAAAGCACAGTGCCGAAAGGGGAAAGCCGTGCGAGGAAAAGTCTTCCTGAGTTCCGCCGCGACAGTGGCGCTCGTCGGGGGTCTGGCTGTGACCGCTGTCGCGCCTGCTTCCGCTGCCCCGGCGCAGGCGTGTCGGGTAGCGGCGAACACGCTGACGGGGGAGAACTTCGACCCCAACGCGACCTTCACCGTCTCCCCCGGGGGGATGACGCTGCGCCCTGGTGCTGACGGTCGTATAGGACCGTTCACTGTAACGGGCACAGGCAACTTCGCCGTAGGCTCTACGGTCTGCGCCGGAGGGGAATCAGCGACATCGGCCGGAGGCGCAGCCGCTGCTGCGGCTGCCGGAGCGAACGCGGCACGAGCGGCGATAAGCAGTGGTGCCTCCCCGCAACAGGCGGCGGCGCAGGGCGCGGCGGCGGTGCAAGCCACAGGGAGAACCCTCGGTCTGTCGCAGACGGTGATAAACCAAATTCAGACAATCAACAACAACAACCTGAACCAAATCATTGGTTCCACCATCGGTGGCTCCGTCGTCGCGGGGACCGGCAACACGGCCCCTGGTGGTCAGCCTCCGGCTGGTCAGCCGCCTGCTGGTCAGCCGCCTGCGGGTCAGCCGCCTGCTGGTCAGCCTCCGGCTGGTCAGCCGCCTGCTGGTCAGCCTCCGGCCGGTCAGCCGCCTGCTGGTCAGCCTCCGGCCGGTCAGCCGCCTGCTGGTCAGCCGCCTGCTGGTCAGCCTCCGGCCGGTCAGCCGCCCGCTGGTCAGCCGCCTGCTGGTCAGCCGCCTGCTGGTCAGCCGCCTGCGGGTCAGCCGCCTGCGGGTCAGCCGCCTGCTGGTCAGCCTCCGGCCGGTCAGCCGCCCGCTGGTCAGCCTCCGGCCGGTCAGCCTCCGGCCGGTCAGCCTCCGGCCGGTCAGCCGCCGGCCGGTCAGCCGCCGACGAGCCTGTAGCTCGGCGAACAGCCAGTGACATGGCGAGAGCCGCTGCCCCGAGGTACGGGGCAGCGGCCCTCGCTGCTGCTTGTGAGATCAAGTTGATCCCATTCGGAGCCCTGGGGCCGGCTCGGCCAACCCCGCCTCCTAGAGGTCGAAGTACAGCTCGAACTCGTGCGGGTGCGGGCGCAGCTGGATCGGGGCGATCTCGTTGGTGCGCTTGTAGTCGATCCAGGTCTCGATCAGGTCGGACGTGAAGACGCCGCCGGCCTGGAGGTACTCGTTGTCCGCCTCCAGCGCGTCCAGGACGGCCGGGAGGGAGGTCGGGACCTGCTGGACGTTGGCGTGCTCCTCGGGAGCCAGCTCGTAGAGGTCCTTGTCGATCGGCTCGGCGGGCTCGATCTTGTTCTTGATGCCGTCGAGGCCGGCCATCAGCAGCGCGGAGAAGGCCAGGTACGGGTTGGACGACGGGTCCGGGGCGCGGAACTCGACGCGCTTGGCCTTCGGGTTGGAGCCCGTGATCGGGATGCGCATCGCGGCCGAGCGGTTGCGCTGCGAGTACACCATGTTGACCGGGGCCTCGAAGCCGGGGACCAGGCGGTGGTACGAGTTCACCGTCGGGTTGGTGAACGCCAGCAGCGACGGGGCGTGCTTGAGGATGCCGCCGATGTAGTAGCGGGCCATGTCCGAGAGGCCCGCGTAACCCTGCTCGTCGTAGAACAGCGGGTCGCCGCCGGCCCACAGGGACTGGTGGACGTGCATGCCCGAGCCGTTGTCGCCGAAGATCGGCTTCGGCATGAACGTCGCGGTCTTGCCGTTGCGCCAGGCGACGTTCTTGATGATGTACTTGAACAGCATCAGGTCGTCGGCCGCGGCGAGCAGCGTGTTGAACTTGTAGTTGATCTCGGCCTGGCCGGCGGTGCCGACCTCGTGGTGCTGGCGCTCGATCTGGAGGCCGCTGTTCTCCAGCTCCAGGGACATCTCGGCACGCAGGTCGGCGAAGTGGTCGACCGGCGGGACCGGGAAGTAACCGCCCTTGTAGCGGACCTTGTAGCCGCGGTTGTTCACCTCCGAACCGGTGTTCCAGGCGCCGGCCTCGGAGTCGATGTGGTAGAAGCTCTCGTTCGCCGACGTCTGGAAACGGACGTTGTCGAAGACGTAGAACTCGGCCTCGGGACCGAAGTACGCGGTGTCGGCGATACCGGTGGAGGCGAGGTACGCCTCGGCCTTCTTGGCCACGTTCCGCGGGTCACGGCTGTACTGCTCGCCGGTGATCGGGTCGTGGATGAAGAAGTTGATGTTGACGGTCTTGTCGCGGCGGAAGGGGTCGAGACGGGCGGTCGACAGGTCCGCGCGCAGCGCCATGTCGGACTCGTGGATGGCCTGGAAGCCGCGGATCGACGAGCCGTCGAAGGCAAGCTCGTCGGCCGGGTCGAAGGTCGCCGCCGGGACGGTGACGTGCTGCATCACACCGGGCAGGTCACAGAACCGGACATCGATGAACTTGACGTCATTGTCGGCGATGTACTTCTTCGCGTCGTCGGCGTTCTGGAACATCCAACTCCTCCTACTCCCGGCCCGGGAGGGACGGGGTTGTAGCTCGTGGTGCGGCCAGTGCGGTGGCACACGCTGGACCCGACCATAGGCAGACCGGATTTCTCAAGCATGACCCATTTGTTTCGCTGAAGTTAACCGAGCCGAGTGTGACCGGCACCTCGTGACCGGTCACGGACCCGCGTTCCGGCCGCTTCGGGGGGAGCTGTACCGGCCCCCGCCCGGCGTCCTGCCGGTGAGGGCGCAGTACCGTGTTCGGGTGGACAACAGGCAAGCAATCGGATCGTGGCTCTCCGGGCCGCGCGCGGCCGCCGAGGAGATGGGGGCCGACTTCGGCCACCGGGGCAAGCGACTCGGCCTGCCCGAACACGGGCCGGGTTCCGTGGCGCCGCTCGGCCGGCGGTTCGGCGCGCTCTTCATGGACTGGACCCTGTGCCTCCTGATCGCATACGGGCTGTTCGCCCGCGGTGACCAGCAGGCGGCCGGAAACTGGGCACTGGGCATCTTCCTGGTGCTGAGCGTGCTCACCGTCGGGACCATCGGCTGTACTCCGGGCAAGCGCGTCCTGGGCATCAGGGTCGTCTCCGAGAACGGTGGCCGGCTGGCCTTCGGGCGGGTCGTCGTCCGCAGCGTGCTGCTGTGCCTGGCGATCCCGGCCCTGGTCTGGGACCGCGACGGCCGCGGCCTGCACGACCGGCTGGCCCGCGCCGTCCAGGTCCGTATCTAGGACGGCTCGGCAGGCGGGCAGACAGACGCAGACAGAGCGGCGGGGGGGGGGGGGGGGTTTCGGGATTTGGCGCCCCCGCCCGGGCGCAGGGGGGGGGGGCGCGGAGGGAAAGGCGCCCCGGGCCCCCCCGACCCCCGG
>NZ_JBIATE010000001.1:895079-1362861 GCF_042891445.1 Streptomyces sp. NPDC001890
CCCGGGTGATGGGTGCTTTGCTGGTGCTCCTGCTTTTGCCAGCCTTCAACCCCTGCGGCCCGGGGGGGGCCCCCGGCCCCGCCCCCCCCCCCCCCCCCCCGCCGCTCTGTCTGCCTGTCCGTGTCAGCGCATCTTTCCGCCGCGCGGCATCCGCATGCCCTTCGGCATCGGGCCCTTGGGCAGCGGCATGTTGCTCATCAGGTCGCCCATCGCGCGCAGCCGGTCGTTCGCGGCCGTCACCTGCGGGCCGGTGAGCACGCGCGGCATCTTGAGCATCTTGGTGCGCACCTTCTTCAGGGGCACCTGGCCCTCGTCGTTGCCGACGATGATGTCGTGCACCGGTACGTCGACCAGGATGCGCGCCATCTTCTTCTTCTCGGCCGCGAGCAGCAGCTTCACGCGGTTCGGGTTGCCCTCGCCGACCAGCACGATGCCCGCCTTGCCGACGGCGCGGTGCACGACGTCCTGGCTGCGGTTCATCGCGACCGCGGGTGTCGTCGTCCAGCCGCGGCCCACGCGGTCCAGCACCGCCGCCGCGGCGCCCGGCTGCCCCTCCATCTGCCCGAAGGCGGCGCGCTCGGCACGCCGTCCGAAGACGATCGCCATCGCGAGGAGGGCCAGCACGAAGCCCAGGATGCCCAGATAGACCGGGTGGCCGATCAGGAAGCCGACCCCGAGGAGGACACCGAAGGTGACAATTCCCACGCCCGCGACGACAAGACCGACCTTCGGGTCGGACCGCTTGGCCATCTTGTAGGTCAGGGCGATCTGCTTGAGCCGCCCCGCGTTCTCGGCGCTGTCCGCGCCTTCAGTGTTTGCCTTCCTCGCCATGTACAGAAGTTTACGTGGCCTAGGAACGGTGGTCGGCCGCGGCCTCCAGTACGTGCTCGGCCTCGACCCGGTCCTTGGCCCGGCGCCGGTCCTCCAGGACGGCGTTCCAGGCGTTGCGGCGGGCGGTGCGCTGGCCGCTGCCCAGGAACAGCGACTCGACGGCACGGAGGGCATCGGTGACGGAAGGGATGGCGGTGGCGCGTACCGGCACGGCCTGCATCGTGGAGATCTCCTCGGAGCGGATGTGCGGACTGAGTTGCGTGGACTCAGCTGCCCGGGCCGAACTGCCCGGGACTGCGTTGCGCGAAGTGGGTGGCGGGCGCTGGGGTGCGGGGCGCGGGGGCGGCAGCGGCCCGGACGGCTGCTGCCGGCCACCGCGTCGTGTGCACCCAGCGTCACTGCCCGGTGTTACCAGCGCATGACCGGTCGGTCAAACACCAATGAAACCTTGATACCGGCGCCGCGCACGCCGAAGCGGCCCATCCGCGCCCCCGACCTGCGGGGAGCGTACGGGCCGCTTCGAAACAGCGATTACCGCTCGGTAGCTTCTTGTGCTCGGATTCACACGGTGGGCGCCGCGGCGGTCGCGCCGCGACGCTCGATCGCCTGCTGGAAGAGGCGGCCCGCGCGGTACGAGGAACGGACCAGCGGCCCGGACATCACGCCGGAGTAGCCGATCTCGTCGGCCTCCTCCTTGAGCTCCACGAACTCCTGCGGCTTCACCCAGCGCTCGACCGGGTGGTGGCGCACGGACGGCCGCAGGTACTGCGTGATCGTGATGAGCTCGCAACCCGCGTCGTACAGGTCCTGGAGCGCCTCGCTGACCTCCTCGCGGGTCTCGCCCATGCCGAGGATCAGGTTGGACTTGGTCACCAGACCGGCCTCACGGGCCCGCGTGATGACCTCCAGGGAACGCTCGTAACGGAAGCCGGGGCGGATCCGCTTGAAGATCCGCGGCACCGTCTCGACGTTGTGCGCGAGCACCTCGGGGCGCGAGGAGAAGACCTCGGCGAGCTGCTCGGGCTCCGCGTTGAAGTCGGGGATCAGCAGCTCGACCTTGGTGCGGCCGGCCTCCCGCTCCGCGGTCAGCGCGTGGATCTGGCGCACGGTCTCCGCGTACAGCCAGGCACCGCCGTCCTCCAGGTCGTCGCGGGCGACGCCGGTGATGGTGGCGTAGTTCAGGTCCATCGTGACGACGGACTCACCGACGCGGCGGGGCTCGTCCCGGTCCAGCGCCTGCGGCTTGCCCGTGTCGATCTGGCAGAAGTCACAGCGCCGGGTGCATTGGTCACCCCCGATGAGGAAGGTGGCCTCGCGGTCCTCCCAGCACTCGAAGATGTTGGGGCAGCCGGCCTCCTGGCACACCGTGTGCAGACCCTCGCTCTTCACGAGTTTCTGCAGCTGGTTGTACTCGGGGCCCATCTTCGCCCGGGTTTTGATCCACTCGGGCTTGCGCTCGATGGGGGTCTGGCTGTTCCGGACCTCCAGGCGCAGCATCTTGCGCCCGTCGGGTGCGACAGCGGACACTCCGGCACTCCCCTTTGCTTTCACTGCATTGGATTCTTCGGCGAACACCAGGGTACGCCCGTGGTTCAAACGGCTTTACGTGTGGCCAACCTGTGGCCGGCAGGGCCTATTCCCGGAGGTGTGATCCGAGCGTCATGCCGTGGCCACTGCATCGTCCGTGCGCCCGATGGTGCGCGGGGCGAGTTCGGCGTTCTCCAGGACGTCTTGGAGGTGCTTCTCCACGACCGGGAGCACGTCCGCGATGGTGATGTCGCGGCCCAGCTCGTACGCCAGTGAGGTGACGCCCGCGTCCCGGATGCCGCACGGCACGATCCGGTCGAACCAGGTGTTGTCCGGGTTCACGTTGAAGGAGAAGCCGTGCATGGTGACGCCCTTGGCCACCCGGATGCCGATCGCCGCCAGCTTGCGGTCCTCGCGGCGCTGGCCGGCGTTGGACGGGGCGTACTCGGGGCCGTTCAGCCGGGCGTCGAACTCCTCGTCGTGCAGCCGCGGGTCGAAGTCGAGCGAGAGTCCGCCGATCGCCGGGCGGTCCTCGACCGGGTCGCCGAGCACCCAGACGCCGCTGCGGCCCTCGACCCGGGTGGTCTCCACGCCGAACTCGGCGGCGGTACGGATCAGCGCGTCCTCCAGCCGCCGGACGTGCGCGACGACGTCCACCGGGCGGGGCAGCTTCTGGATCGGGTAGCCGACCAGCTGGCCGGGACCGTGCCAGGTGATCTTGCCGCCGCGGTCCACGTCGATGACGGGGGTGCCGTCCAGTGGGCGTTCGCTGTCGGTCGTGCGCCGTCCGGCCGTGTAGACGGGCGGGTGTTCCAGCAGCAGACAGGTGTCGGGGACGGTGTCCTCGAATCTGGCCGCGTGCACCTCGCGCTGCTTCTGCCAGGCCTCCTGGTAGTCGACGGCTTCCTCGCCGAATCCCAGCCGGACGAACCGAAGCTCAGCCACGACAGATGCCTTCCTCTTCGCGGTGCCGTGCGCCGGGGGTGCCCGGAATCGCGTCACCATGCACTGAAATCACGCCCCCGGCCACTGTACGACCGGTCCTCGGGCGGCGGCCCGGCAGGTCTTCCCGTCAGCGCCGCCATCAATCCTCACACGATCGGATGAAAGTGAAGCGAAGGTGGCTGTGACTGCTGCGGAGGCCGCTAAATTCGCGCCGTTCCATAAGGGCTGCCCGCCCGGCCCCGAAGGCAGGAGACCGTACAGCTGATGTCGGAACGACCTCCGCAGCGCACCCCCAACCGCCGACTCGCCTCGCTCATCACGGAGGCCGGCTTCTCCAACGCCGGCCTCGCCCGCAGGGTGGACCAGCTCGGCCTGGAGCACGGCCTGGACCTGCGGTACGACAAGACCTCCGTGACCCGCTGGCTGCGTGGTCAGCAGCCCCGCGGGACCACCCCCGCGCTGATCGCCGAGGTCTTCACCCGGCGGCTCGGGCGCCGTCTCTCCGCACAGGACCTGGGCCTCGACGCCTGCGCCCCGGTCTACGCGGGCCTGGAGTTCGCGGCCACGCCCGCGGAGGCGGTCGACATCGTCAGCGGGCTGTGGCGCAAGGACTCGGGCAGCCATGCGGAGCTGCGCAAGATCGCCTTCACCCCGGCCGGGCTCGTCGTCCCCAGCCGGGACTGGCTGATCGGACGGGCCGACGAGTGGGTGGGGCGGGGCGGCGAGCCCGCGCCCCCGACGCATGACGGGACCGGCGGGGACCACGGGGCCGGTGGGACCACCAGGTCCGCCGGGGCCGCCGAGACCGGTGCCCCCGCTCGGCCCGGGGGCCCCGGCGCGGCGCGCGGCGGCCCGTACGGAACGCACGGCGGGATTCCGGCGCACGGCGTCGGCGGCCGGGGCGGCGCCCGCGGACCCGTCCCCTCCCGGCCCTCCGGTCCCGGCGCCCCACCGGGAGCCCCCACCGCTCCGACGGCTCCGGCCCCGCTGGGCGCGGGGCTGCCGGGCGTCCCCGGCGTCCCGCGGCAACGACAGTCCGAACGCGCCCCCGGCCAGCGGGTCAGCGGCGGCGACGTCGCCGCCCTGCGCTCGGTCGGCGAGCTCTTCCGCGCCCTCGACAACACCTACGGCGGCGGCCACGCCCGCCAGGCCCTCGTCCGGTACCTGGAGCACGAGACGGAACCCATGCTCCGCGGCACGTACGGGGAGGCCACCGGACGCCGGCTCTTCGCCGCCGCCGCCGACCTGACCCGGCTGGCGGGCTGGACCTCGTACGACATCGCGGCCCACGGCCTGGCCCAGCGGTACTTCGTCCAGGCGCTGCGGCTGGCCCAGGCCGCCGGGGACCGCGCGTACGGCAGCTACGTGCTGATCACCATGAGCCGGCAGGCGGTCTACCTCGGCCACGGCAGGGAAGCCGTGCAGCTGGCCCGGGTGGCCCAGCAGGGCATCGGCTCCTCGGCGCCGCCCGTCGTCCAGGCCCTGCTGCACGCCGTCGAGGCGCGCGGTCACGGGGTGCTCGGCGAGGCCAGGCCCTGCACCACCTCGCTGGCCCGGGCGGAACACGCGCTGGAGATCGCCCGGCCGGGGGACGAGGTGCCGCACTGGGCGCGGTACTTCGACGAGGCCCAGCTCGCCGACGAGTTCGGGCACTGCCACCGGGACCTCCAGCAGTACCGGGCCGCGGCACAGCACGCGGAGCGCTCCCTCCAGCTGCGCTCCCCGGCGTACGCCCGCAGCCGGCTGTTCTGCCGGGTGGTGCTGGCCTCCGCCCGGCTCGGGCTCGGCGAGCTCGACCAGGCGTGCGCGCTCGGCGCGGAGGCCGCCCGGCAGGCCACGGAGATGCGCTCGGTGCGGGCGACGGAGTACGTGCGGGAATTCGAACGGCGCCTGGAGCCGTACCGGGACGCCGCCGCGGTACGCGGCTACCGCGACCGGGTCGCCGCGCTCGGCTGAGCCCGGGGCGGCCACCGGCGCACCCCGGGCCGATGCCGTCCGGCGGGCCCCGGGGGTCCCCGCCGGCGCCTACGCGGCCTCGGGCAGCGCCGTCCCGCTCCCCGGCCGTACACCCAGGTCGGTGAGGATCGCCTCGGCCGCCCGGTGGCCCGAGAACAGGGCCCCCTGGACCGTGCTCGTGTCGCGGTGGTCCCCGCACACGTACAGGCCGGCCAGCAGCCGCACCGGACGGCGCGGATCGTGCGGGGCCGGCATCGCGGGGACCGCCTCCGGATCGTGGTGGGCGGCCAGCAGCTCCCAGTCGTCGGTGGGGACGCCGTACAGCGCGGCGAGATGGGTGCGGACCGTGCGGTCCAGGTCGGGCGGCGGGGTGCCGAGCACCGTCGAGCTGATCAGCGTGCGGCCCCGCGGGGCGCGCGAGGGGTCGACCGCGCTCATCACCGCGGTGTGCGCGACCGGGCCCGAGCGGTCGGCGTCCAGCAGCAGCGCGGCGCCGGTCGGCGGGGGAGCGGGGGCGGTGTGGTGAAGGACCGTCACGGGATGGAAGGGCGGCACCCGCAGACCCGGCAGCAGCTCGGCGGCGGCGCCCGCGCCGGTCGCCAGCAGCAGGGAACGGCAGCCCAGTTCGCCGTGCTCCTTGGTGCGGACCGAGGTGATGTCGGCGGCCGTGACATGCACACCGGTGCGTACGGTGTTGGGCGGCAGTGCCGCCGCGAGGAGTTCGGGCAGCGTCGCCGCGCCGCCCTCGGGCACGCACAGCCTGCCGCTCGCATAGCCGCGCAGGGCCAGATCGGCGCACCGGCTGGACGTGGTGAGCCCCGGGTCGCTGAGCAGCGCGGAGAGCAGCGGGCGCAGGAAGCCGTTGACCGTGCGGGCGGGCAGGCCGCGGTGGGACAGGGCGGCGAGCGCGGTCTGCTCGGGGCGCGCCAGGATGCGGGCCGACGGGGTGGCGGCGAGCCGGGACAGGGCGGCGCCCAGCCGGGCCTGGTCGATCGGCCCGCCCATCGGCGGCCGGGGGGCGCTTGCCAGGGCGCGCGCTGCCTTGAATGCGCCCCGCGCGCCCCGCACATCGCCGGTCCGGTACTGACGGCCGTCGCTGTGGACGAGGACCCCCGGGGCGAAGGTGCGCAGTACCAGCCCTTCGAGTCCGGGCGTCGTGCGCAGGGCCGGGTAGGAGGTGCTGAGCAGGGGGCCGAGATGGTCGAGCCGGAAGCCGTCCAGGTCGGTGGTGGTCATCCGGCCGCCGACCCGCGGGCCGGCCTCCAGGACGCTGACGCTTACCCCTGCACTGGTCAGTCGGTGGGCGGCTGACAGGCCGGCGATCCCGGCCCCGATGATGACGACGTCCGCGTGGTGTGCCGTGCTGAGCACGTGCCCCTCCCCGAGTCGGCGCAACTGGTGGGAGGCTCTTGCCCCCAACAGGCCCCCGGAATGCCCGAGTTCGCAAGGAGGGTAGGAAGGCGGCCGGTAATGGAGCAGTCGCGCGCGCCCGGGGCACCGTTGCACGGGGTCGCACGTCCGTCCGATGGCATGGAGGGCGTGTTGTCCCGGCGGGGCGCGCCGTTCCCGCGGGGCGCGCCGGCCGGTGCGGGGCTCAGCGCAGGGCCGCGCGGATCGCCGCGTCGATGCCCGGGAAGGCGAACACGAAGCCCGAGTCCAGCAGTTGGCCCGGCAGCACCCGCTGACTGGCCAGCACGTCCTCGGCGAAGTCCCCCAGGGCGATCCGCAACGCCGGTGCCGGGGCCGTGAAGAGCGTGGGGCGGTGCAGCACCCGCCCCATCGCGGCCGTCACCTCGCGGTTGGTGACCGGGTCGGGGCCGGTCAGGTTCACCGGGCCCGAGAGCGACTCCGTGTCCAGGATGTGGCGCAGCGCCGCGACCTCGTCGTGCAGTGCGATGAAGCTCCAGTACTGGCGCCCGTTGCCCAGCCGGCCGCCCAGACCCGCCCGGAACAGCGGGAAGAGCCGACCCCAGGCGCCGCCCTCGCGGCCGACGACCAGACCGGTGCGCGCGTGCACCGTCCGTACGCCCGCCTCCTCGGCGGGGGCCGTGGCCGCCTCCCACTCCACGCAGACGGAGGGCAGGAAGCCCTCACCGGCCGGGGCGCTCTCGTCGACGGCGCGGTCCCCGGTGTCGCCGTAGTAGCCGATCGCGGACCCGGACAGCAGTACCTTCGGCGGTACGTCCAGCGAGGCGACCGCCTGTGCGATCGCCGCCGTCCCCAGCACCCGGCTGTCCCGGATCTCCCGCTTGTACGCGGCGGTCCAGCGGTGGTCGCCGACCCCGGCCCCGGCGAGGTGGACGACCGCGTCGCAGCCCACCAGGCCCGCCCCGTCGACGTAACCCCGCTTCGGGTCCCACTCCACCTCGTCGCCGGCCCGCGCGGGGTGCCGCACCAGGCGCACCACCTCGTGCCCGTCGGCCCGCAGCGAGCGCACCAGCGCCGCTCCGATGAGTCCTGATGCTCCGGTGACAGCGATACGGGAGTGCGGCATGGGTCCATCCTGCCCCAGCGGCCCCGCCCGGCCCACCAGCCGGGCCGGTCGGGCGGGGAAACCGGGCTGACCGGGCCCGGACCTCCGTGGCACAGTGGCGCGCATGTCCGAGACCCGCACCCATCCGGTCCTCGTCCGCCCCGCAGTCCTCGCCGACGAGGCCGCACTCGGTGAGCTCGACCGCGCCACCTGGTCGACGCTGCACGCCGTGATGCCCAGGCCGCAGCCGCCGTACGAGCCGTTCTTCGACAAGCGCCACCAACCCGAGGACTTCCTGGTGGCCGAGGCGGTGGACGCCGGCGGCGAGCGGCGCCCGGCCGGGTACCTCAGGCTGGTCCTGCCGACCCCACTGGCCTGCAACTCCCATGTACGGCAGATACAGGGCCTCGCCGTGGCCGGCTGGGCGCGCGGCCGCGGGGTCGCCCGGACCCTGCTGCGGGCCGCCTTCGCGGCGGCGCGCAGCGACGGGGCGAACCGGATGACCCTGCGGGTGCTCGGACACAACACACCCGCGCGCGCCCTGTACGAGTCGGAGGGGTTCGTCGTCGAGGGGGTGCTGCCCGGTGAGTTCTTCCTGGACGGGCGTTACGTGGACGACGTGCTGATGGGCCGTCCGCTCGTCCCGTGAGTACGGCTTCTACGGCTTGAACAGCCGCATGCCGCCCGTGAGTTCGTGCAGGCAGCGCACCGCCAGCTCGGCGGGTGAGCCGGGCCCGGTCGTCGGTGCGTCCGTCTGCGCCCAGGACTCCAGCGCGACCCGTACCGCGTCCGTCGCGGCGGCTGCGGCGAGCCGGACCTCCAGGGGGTCCGCCCCGTCGCCCGCCAGCCGGGCCAGCACCGGCAGCAGCCGTTCCTCCGAATCCTGATTGACCCGGTACCAGACGGCCCGCAGGGCCGGGTCCTGCGCCGCCGCCCGCAGCAGCCCGCGCGTCACGCCCAGCTGCTCGGCGCCGTCCGCGCCCGGCGGCCGGAGCGCCTCGGTGACCGCCCGTTCCAGGGTCCCGGCGAGCGGCTCCCCGGGCTCGGCCGCCTCCAGCAGCGCCCGCCAGCGATCGCCGCCGCCGGAGAGCAGCGGGCCCACCGCGTCCTGCTTGGAGCGGAAGTAGCGGTAGAAGGTGCGCAGCGCCACCCCCGCCCGGCCGGCGATGTCCTCCGCCGTGGTGCCGTCGGGCCCGTGCTCGGCGAAGAGCGCGGCCGCGGCGCGTGCGATCTCCAGCTGGGTCGCGGCCTTCCGGCGCTCGGTGAGGGAGGGCTGACTCGGCTCGGTGCTCATTCCCAGGAGATTACCCCTGCCGGGCAGAGGTGTGCGCGAAATGCCACTGTGGCAAAACGTGCCACTCGGGCGTACGGTGGACACAGATCGGGACGTCATCGGGGCGCCGCCGAGCCGCTTCGTGACAGCAGTCACCGGGATCGGAAGAGAGACAGAAATGAACCGCTACGAAGGCCGCCGCGTACTCATCACCGGAGGCGGCTCCGGCATCGGCCAGGCCACCGTCCACCGCGTTCTCGCCGAGGGCGGCCACGTCGTCGCGGCCGACGTCAACGAGGCCGGGCTGAAGGCCACGTACGAGACGGCCGTGGCGAACGGCGCCGCCGAGCGCCTCACCACCCTCGTCCTGGACATCTCGGACGAGGCCGCGGTCCAGGCGGGCGTCGCCTCAGCCGTGGAGACCCTCGGCGGGCTCGACGTGCTGGTCAACGCGGCCGGGATCCTGCGTTCCGAGCACACCCACAAGACGACGCTGGAGTTCTTCAACAAGATCCTCGCCGTCAACCTCACGGGTACGTTCCTGATGATCCGCGAGGCGCTCCCGGCCCTGCTGGCGGGCGACGAGCCGGCCGTGGTGAACTTCTCCTCCACCTCGGCGAGCTTCGCGCACCCCTACATGTCGGCGTACGCGGCGAGCAAGGGCGGCATCCAGTCGATGACGCACGCGCTGGCGAGCGAGTACAGCAAGCAGGGGCTGCGGTTCGTCGCCGTCGCGCCCGGCTCGATCTCCTCCGACATGACCAGCGGCCACGGCCCGGGGCTGCCCGCCGACGCCGACATGTCGCTCTTCATGAAGCTGGCCCCGGCGCTCGGCGCGGGCTTCGCCAGCCCGGACACCGTCGCCGGCGTCGTCGCGATGCTCGGCTCCCGGGACGGTGCCTTCATCACCGGTACGGAGATCCGCATCGACGGCGGCACCCACTTCTGAGCGAACGGGGCGACCGAGCCCCTCAGCCGGGCCCGAACCGCTCCCAGAGCGCGGGGAAGCGCTCCGCCAGGACCGCGTCGTCCTCGAAGCTCACGGGGGTCCCCTCGGGCTCGGCGGCCTGGGGCGGCAGGCCGAGGTCCGGGGCGACCACGCCGGTGAGCTGTTCGTACGCCTCGTCGGCGGCGTAGCCGAGATCCTCGGCGTCCCCGTCGATCTCCTCGTCGAAGTCGTCGAGGAGATCGGCGAGGCCGTCCGGGTCGTGCAGAGCCCCCTCGAAGACCTCCCGGCCCTGGCCGATCAGCCAGCAGCGGAAGTAGTCGAAGGCGTCGTCGCTCGCGCCGCCGAGCAGCACGGCGGCGGCGCCCCACAGGTCCCAGCGGTAGGCGCGGTTGAAACGGGCCTCGAAATGCCGGGCGAAGTCCAGCACCGCATCGGGATCGAGCCGCACCAGCCGTTCGACCAGCAGGTCGGCCTGATCCTCGGGATCACCCCCGGCGGCCGTGCGGGTGCCGTCGATGAGCTCCCAGAACTCCGTCTCGTCCATCACGGGTCAAGCATCGGCCCTGGCAGCGGGCCACGCACGCGGACGCGGCGAGAGACGCCCCTCAGCGATAGAGCTCGCGCAACCGTTCGGCGGCCGCGGTGAAACGCTCCCGCAGGGCGGCCGGCTCCAGCACCTCCGACTCCGGCCCCAGCGACAGCAGTTGGCTGTAGGCGACCTCCATCGACTCGACCCGCAGGGTGAGCGCGAGCCACCCCTCGGCATCCGGCGGGCCGGCCGCGTCCAGGGCGTCCCGGACCGCCGAACGGTCCATGGCGTACGGCAGTCGGCGTACCCCCTCGGGCGACACCCGCACCCTCACCTCGGCCCGCAGCAGCGACCGGGCGAACTGCGCGGCCCGCTCCTCCCAGAAGCCCGACAGGTCGAACCGCCCGTCGCGCTCGAACCGCTCGTCCGACACCGTCACGGCCGAGAACCGGTCGATCCGGTACACCCGGAAGTCGTCCCCCACCCGGGCGCAGACGTACCAGACCCCGGCCTTCAGGACGAGCCCGTACGGTGCCAGCTCCCGCTCCACCTCGCCGTCCGCACCGCCCCGGCGGTAGCGGGCACGGACGACCCGGTCGTCCCATACGGCCTCGGCGACGGCCGGCAGCAGTTCGGGGGTGACCGGCTCCTGGTACCAGGCGGGAGCATCCAGGTGGAAGCGCCGGGCGGCGCTGTCGGAGGCGTCCCGCAGCGAGGGCAGCAGGGCCGCCGACACCTTGAGCCGGGCGGCGGACGCGGCGTCCTCCAGGCCCATCTCGCGCAGCGCGGACGGCAGCCCGGAGAGGAAGAGCGCCTCCGCCTCGTCACGGGCCAGGCCGGTCAGGCGCGTGCGGTAGCCGCCGACCAGGCGGTAGCCCCCGGCCCGGCCCCGGTCCGCGTACACCGGGACACCCGCCTCCGAGAGCGCCTGGGCGTCCCGGGTCACGGTCCGCTCGGACACCTCCAGTTCACGGGCGAGCTCGGCGCCGGTCATGGCCGGGCGGGACTGCAGGAGCAGCACCATTCTGATCAGGCGGGCAGCACGCATCCGGCCATTGTGACCGCAGAACGCGCGCGCCCCCGGCCACCGGACGGGCCCGCTCCACGGGACCGCCCGGTGACCGGGGGCGAAGCGGCGGCCGGGGCGTACCCGGCCGCCCCGGCATCACAGGCCGTAGCGCTCCCGGGCCTCCTTGACCGAGGCCGCGGACACCTCGCCGCGGCGGGCCAGCTGGGCCAGCGTCGCGACCACGACGGACTGCGCGTCGACACCGAAGTGACGGCGGGCGGCGTCGCGGGTGTCGGAGAGGCCGAAGCCGTCCGTGCCGAGCGAGGACCAGTCCTGCTCCACCCACTGGCTGATCTGGTCCGGGACCTGACGCATCCAGTCGCTGACCGCGAGGACCGGACCCGGTGCGCCCTCCAGCGCCTGGGTCACGTACGGCACCCGCTGCTCACCGCGGAGCAGCGCCTCGTCGCACTCCAGCGCCTCGCGGCGCAGCTCGCCCCAGGAGGTGGCGGACCAGACGTCGGCCGTGACACCCCACTCCGCGGCCAGCAGCTCCTGCGCCTCAAGTGCCCAGTGGATCGCCGTTCCGGAGGCCAGCAGCTGGGCCCGGGGGGCGTCCGCCGAGGCGGGCGTGCCCTCCTTGAAGCGGTACAGGCCCTTGACGATGCCCTCCTCGACGCCTTCCGGCATCGCGGGCTGCGGCTTCGGCTCGTTGTAGACCGTCAGGTAGTAGAAGACGTTCTCGGCCTCGGGGCCGTACATCCGCCGCAGACCGTCCTTGACGATCACCGCGATCTCGTACGCGAACGCCGGGTCGTAGTTGAGCGACGCGGGGTTCGTGGCGGCGATCAGCTGCGAGTGGCCGTCCGCGTGCTGGAGCCCCTCACCGGTCAGCGTCGTACGGCCCGCCGTGGCACCGACGATGAAGCCCTTGCCGAGCTGGTCGGCGAGCTGCCACATCTGGTCGCCGGTCCGCTGCCAGCCGAACATCGAGTAGAAGATGTAGAAGGGGATCATCGTCTCGCCGTGCGTCGCGTACGACGTCGACGCGGCGATGAAGTCCGCCATGGCCCCGGCCTCGGTGATCCCCTCGTTGAGGATCTGGCCGTCCTTGGCCTCCTTGTAGTACATCAGCTGGTCGCGGTCGACCGGCTCGTACGTCTGACCCAGCGGCGAATAGATGCCGGCCGACGGGAACAGCGACTCCATGCCGAAGGTACGGGCCTCGTCCGGGACGATCGGAACCCAGCGCCGGCCGGTCTCCTTGTCCCGCATCAGGTCCTTGACCAGGCGGACGAAGGCCATGGTCGTGGCCATCTCCTGCTTGCCGGAGCCCTTCTTGAGCGCGGCGAACGCCCGCTCCTCGGGCTGCGGCAGCGCCGCGGCGTGCACCCGGCGGGCCGGGGCGGGACCGCCGAGGGCGGCGCGGCGCTCCTGGAGGTAACGGACCTCGGGGGAGTCGGCGCCCGGGTGGCCGTAGGGCACCAGGCCGTCGGCGAAGGCGCTGTCCGGGATCGGGAGTCCGAGCAGCTCGCGCATGTCCTTGAACTCGTCGACGGACAGCTTCTTCATCTGGTGGTTGGCGTTCTTGGACTCGAAGCCCTTGCCGAGCGTGAAGCCCTTCACCGTCTGGGCGAGGATCACGGTCGGCGCGCCCTTGTGCTCGACGGCGGCCTTGTACGCCGCGTACACCTTGCGGGCCTCGTGGCCGCCGCGCGAGGTGTAGAAGCACTCGGCGATCTTCGCGTCGGTGAGCAGCTTCGCCAGCTCGGCGAGCGCGGGCTCGGCACCGAAGAAGTGCTCGCGGATGTACGCGACGTCGCGGGTGGCGTACGTCTGGAACTGCGCGTCCGGGACCTCGCGGAGCCGGCGGACCAGCGCACCGGTGGTGTCCAGCTGGAACAGCTCGTCCCAGGCGTTGCCCCAGAGCGTCTTGACGACGTTCCAGCCGGCGCCGCGGAACGCGCCCTCCAGCTCCTGGACCACGCGGAAGTTGGCGCGGACCGGGCCGTCGAGGCGCTGCAGGTTGCAGTTGATGACGAAGGTCAGGTTGTCGAGACCCTCACGGGCCGCCAGCGCGAGGGCGGCGGTCGACTCGGGCTCGTCCATCTCGCCGTCGCCGAGGAAGGCCCAGACGTGCGAGTTCGACGTGTCCTTGATGTTGCGGTTGGCGAGGTAGCGGTTGAAGCGCGCCTGGTAGATCGCCGAGAGCGGGCCGAGGCCCATCGACACGGTGGGGAACTCCCACAGCCAGGGCAGCCGCCGCGGGTGCGGGTAGGACGGCAGACCGTCGCCGCCCGCCTCCTGGCGGAAGTTGTCGAGCTGCTGCTCGCTGAGGCGCCCGTCGAGGAAGGCGCGGGCGTAGATGCCGGGGGAGGCGTGGCCCTGGATGTAGAGCTGGTCGCCGGAGCCGTCCCCCTCCTTGCCGCGGAAGAAGTGGTTGAAGCCGGTCTCGTACAGCCAGGCCGCCGAGGCGAAGGTGGCGATGTGGCCGCCGACGCCGAAGCGGGAGCCGCGGGTGACCATCGCGGCGGCGTTCCAGCGGTTCCAGGCGGTGATCCTGGACTCCATCTCCAGGTCGCCGTCGAACGCGGGCTCGGCGGCGGTCGGGATGGAGTTGACGTAGTCGGTCTCCAGCAGCTTGGGCAGCGCGAGACCGGCGCCCTCGGCGTGTTCGAGCGAGCGACGCATCAGGTACGCGGCCCGGTGCGGGCCCGCGGCCTTGGTGACGGCATCCAGGGAGGCCGCCCATTCGGCGGTCTCCTCGGGGTCACGGTCCGGGAGCTGGTCGAGCTCGCTCGGAAGCTTTCCTACGGGGTCGGTCATGATCGCCGCCTTCCGGAGTGGAGGGGGGTGGAGAAGGCCCTGACTGGCAGGACAGGGCGATGGGGCCGGTGGGCCCGCGAAGTGAACTGTAAGTCGCCGATCGATGATCGATCAAAGGGTGAAGGGCAAAACTTCTCGATATGAAGAAATTGGCATGCGGTGCCGCGAAAGGGGGCACGGAGTGACGGGATTTTGCAGGCAAAAGGGGCGCCCACCTGCACAGGCGAGCGCCCCCTACGACAGATGCGTACGACCTCCGAGGGGTACCGCAGGCCCCTCAGAGGTCCTCAGGCGCGCGGCGCGCAGCCGAGTACGTGGGCCTTGGCCAGCACCCCGATGTCCGGGTCCTTGCGCAGGAACGCCTCGATGAGCGCCTCGTGCTCCTCCGCGTACGACTTCTGCACCGTGCCCAGCCATCGGATCGACAGGGCGGTGAACACCTCGATGCCCAGCCCCTCCCAGGTGTGCAGCAGCACCGCGTTCCCGGCGGCGCGCACCATCTCGCGGTGGAAGCCCACGGTGTGCCGCACCTGCGCCTCGCCGTCGGCCAGCCGGTCGGCCTCGTAGAGCGCCGTCACGTACGGCGTGAGGCGCGAGCAGTCCTCGCCGAGGGTCGGCGCCGCCAGCTCCGCCGCGATCTGCTCCAGACCGGCCCGGACCGGATAGCTCTCCTCCAGGTCGGCGGCGGTCAGATTGCGGACCCGTACACCCTTGTTGGGCGCCGACTCGATCAGCCGGAGCGTCTCCAGCTCCCGCAGCGCCTCGCGCACGGGCGTCTGGCTGACCTCCAGCTCGGTGGCGATCCGGCGCTCCACGATCCGCTCACCGGGCTTCCAGCGCCCGCTGACGATCCCGTCCACGATGTGCTCGCGGATCTGTTCGCGCAGCGAGTGGACGACGGGCGGGGTCATGAGGGGCTCCTTCGAGGCAAACCGGTGCTGTCCGCACCATCACGATTGCCGGGGCGACCGGTGGTGTCTAGACAATACGGCGGCGCCCCCGCCCGGAAGTGTTCCGGACGGGGGCGCCGCTGGTGAGGCTGGTTACAGCCGGAGGGCTCAGAGGCCGAGCTCGACCTCGAACTCACCGGCCTCCAGGATCGCCTTGACCGAGGTCAGGTAACGGGCGGCGTCCGCGCCGTCCACCAGACGGTGGTCGTAGGAGAGCGACAGGTACGTCATGTCGCGGACACCGATGACGGTGCCCTCCTCGGTCTCGATGACCGCCGGACGCTTGACCGTGGCACCGATGCCCAGGATGGCTGCCTGGTTCGGCGGCACGATGACGGTGTCGAACAGCGCACCGCGCGAGCCGGTGTTGCTGATGGTGAAGGTGGCACCGGACATGTCGTCCGGCGTCAGGCCGCCGCCGCGGGCCTTGCCGGCCAGCTCGGCGGTCTTCTTCGAGATACCGGCGATGTTCAGGTCGCCCGCACCCTTGATGACCGGGGTCATCAGACCCTTCTCGGCGTCCACGGCGATGCCGATGTTCTCCGAGTCGAAGTACGTGATGGTGCCCTCGTCCTCGTTGATCCGGGCGTTGATGACCGGGTGGGCCTTCAGCGCCTGGGCCGCCGCCTTGACGTAGAACGGCATCGGGGACAGCTTGACGCCCTCGCGGGCGGCGAACGCGTCCTTCGCCTTGTTGCGCAGCTTCATCAGCTTGGTGACGTCGACCTCGACGACCGAGGTCAGCTGGGCCTGCGAGTGCAGGGCCTTCATCATGTTGTCGCCGATGACCTTGCGCATGCGGGTCATCTTGACCGTCTGACCGCGCAGCGGGGACACCTCCAGCTTCGGCGCCTTCGAGGCGGCCGGAGCAACGGCGGCGGCCGGAGCCGGGGCGGCTGCGGCGGCCCTGGCGGCCTCCGCGGCGGCGACGACGTCCTGCTTGCGGATGCGGCCACCGACGCCGGTGCCCTTGACCGAGCCCAGGTCGACGCCGTTCTCGGCGGCGAGCTTGCGGACCAGCGGCGTGACGTACGCGCCGTCGTCGCCGGAGGTCGCGGCCGGGGCGGCCGGGGTGACCGGAGCCGGGGCGGCGACCGGAGCGGCGGCCACGGGCGCCGGAGCGGCGACCGGGGCGGCGGGCGCCACCGGGGCCGGAGCCGGCGCGGGGGCGGCCGGAGCGGCCGGGGCGGGGGCAGCGGCGGCCGGAGCCGGGGCCGGAGCGGCGGCCACGGGGGCCGGAGCGGCCGGAGCCGGAGCGGCGGCCGGGGCAGCACCCGCGGCACCGATGACGGCGAGCTTGGCGCCGACCTCGGCGGTCTCGTCCTCGGCGACGACGATCTCCAGCAGCACACCGGAAACCGGGGCCGGGATCTCGGTGTCGACCTTGTCCGTGGAGACCTCCAGGAGGGGCTCGTCCTCCGTGACCTCCTCGCCGACCTCCTTCAGCCAGCGGGTGACGGTGCCCTCGGTGACGCTCTCGCCGAGCGCCGGGAGGGTGACGTCGGTACCGGCGGCGCCACCGGCCGGTGCGGCGGCCGGAGCCTCGGCCACGGGGGCCGGTGCGGCGGCGGGGGCCTCGGCGACCGGCGCCGGGGCGGCAGGTGCCTCAGCCACAGGCGCCGGGGCGGCAGCCGCACCCGTGCCGTCGTCGATGACGGCCAGTTCGGCGCCGACCTCGACGGTCTCGTCCTCGGCGACCTTGATGGCGGCCAGGATGCCGGCCGCGGGGGCCGGGATCTCGGTGTCGACCTTGTCGGTCGAAACCTCGAGCAACGGCTCGTCGGCCTCGACGCGCTCGCCCTCGGCCTTCAGCCAGCGGGTGACAGTGCCCTCGGTGACGCTCTCGCCGAGCGCCGGAAGGGTTACGGAAACCGACATGGTTTCAGTTGCTCCTTACGAAAGTGCGGAAGTAGGTCGGTCGTCGCGCCCGGTCGACTGGATCAGTCGTGGGAGTGCAGCGGCTTGCCGGCGAGGGCCAGGTGCGCCTCGCCCATGGCCTCGTTCTGCGTCGGGTGGGCGTGGATGAGCTGCGCGACCTCGGCGGGCAGCGCCTCCCAGTTGTAGATCAGCTGGGCTTCGCCGACCTGCTCGCCCATACGGTCACCGACCATGTGGACGCCGACCACGGCACCGTCCTTGACCTGGACGAGCTTGATCTCGCCCGCGGTCTTGAGGATCTTGCTCTTGCCGTTGCCCGCGAGGTTGTACTTCAGGGCGACGACCTTGTCCGCGCCGTAGAGCTCCTTGGCCTTGGCCTCGGTGATGCCCACGGAGGCGACCTCGGGGTGGCAGTACGTCACCCGCGGGACACCGTCGTAGTCGATCGGAACGGTCTTCAGACCGGCCAGCCGCTCCGCCACCAGGATGCCCTCGGCGAAGCCGACGTGCGCGAGCTGGAGCGTCGGGGCCAGGTCGCCCACGGCCGAGATGGTGGGCACGTTGGTCTGCATGTACTCGTCGACCAGGACGTAACCGCGGTCCATCGCGACACCGGCCTCCTCGTAGCCGAGGCCCTGCGAGACCGGGCCGCGGCCGATGGCGACCAGCAGCACCTCGGCGTCGAAGGTCTTGCCGTCGGCGAGGGTCACGCGGACGCCGTCCTGCGTGTACTCGGCGCTCTGGAAGAACGTACCGAGGTTGAACTTGATGCCGCGCTTGCGGAAGGCGCGCTCAAGAAGCTTCGAGCTGTTCTCGTCCTCGACCGGGACGAGGTGCTTCAGGCCCTCGATGATCGTCACGTCGGTGCCGAAGGACGTCCACGCCGAGGCGAACTCGACGCCGATGACGCCGCCGCCCAGCACGATCGCGGACTTCGGGACGCGGTCCAGCTTGAGCGCGTGGTCCGACGAGATGATGCGGTTGCCGTCGATCTCCAGGCCGGGCAGCGACTTCGGCACGGAGCCGGTCGCGAGCAGCACGTGGCGGCCCTGGACGCGCTGGCCGTTCACATCCACCGAGGTGGGGGAGGAGAGCCGTCCCTCACCCTCGATGTAGGTGACCTTGCGCGAGGCGATGAGACCCTGCAGACCCTTGTACAGGCCCGAGATCACGTCGTCCTTGTACTTGTGGACGGCGTCGATGTCGATGCCCTCGAAGGTGGCCTTGACACCGAACTGCTCGGACTCGCGCGCCTGGTCGGCGATCTCGCCGGCGTGGAGCAGGGCCTTCGTGGGGATGCAGCCGTTGTGCAGGCAGGTGCCGCCGACCTTGCCCTTCTCGATCAGAGCGACGTCCAGGCCCAGCTGCGCTCCGCGCAGGGCCGCGGCGTAACCGCCGCTACCACCGCCGAGGATCACTAGGTCGAAAACGGTGCTGGCGTCGTTCGCCACGTCACGTCCTCCATGCATGTGCGCCGTACGCCGGGCCCCGTCGCTGGGGTGTGACCGGCCGGTCGGCTGGTGTGCGGCCGCTTTGTCATTCGGCCCTGTGGTGGGGGCCCTGTCCTGCCGAGAACCCATCTTCGCACTTGTCGACGGTGAGCGGGACGCGGGGCCCGGGTCTGAGACGGAGGATCATCCGTCTCAGGGGGTTACCGCTGCGTAGACCCCTACTGATTTCGTCGAGAGCGAAACCGGCCGGAGCCGTGCGGCGATGCCATCGGCGTAACACGTACGGCCCCGGGCCTATGCCCGGGGCCGTACGTCACAGCAGCGGTCTCAGCCGAGGTCGCCGGCGGCGGTGCGCTCGGCCAGCCTGACCAGCGTGCGGACCGCGGAACCGGTGCCGCCCTTCGGCGTGTAGCCGTACGGCGCGCCCTCGTGGAAGGCCGGACCCGCGATGTCCAGGTGCGCCCAGGCGATGCCCTCGCCCACGAACTCCTGCAGGAACAGACCGGCCACCAGGCCGCCGCCCATCCGCTCGCCCATGTTGGCGATGTCGGCGGTCGGGGAGTCCATGCCCTTGCGCAGGTCGGCGGGGAGCGGCATCGGCCAGGAGGCCTCGCCGACCTCCTCGGCGATCTCGTGGACGGAGGTACGGAAGGCGTCGTCGTTCGCCATGATGCCGAAGGTGCGGTTGCCCAGCGCCAGCACCATCGCGCCGGTCAGGGTCGCCACGTCGACGATCGCGTCCGGGTTCTCCTCGGAGGCGCGGGTCAGCGCGTCGGCGAGGACGAGCCGGCCCTCGGCGTCCGTGTTGAGGACCTCGACGGTCTTGCCGCTGTACATGCGCAGCACGTCACCGGGGCGGGTGGCGTTGCCCGACGGCATGTTCTCGGCGAGCGCCAGCCAGCCGGTCACGTTGACCTGGAGGCCGAGCCGGGAGGCCGCGACGACGGCCGCGAACACGGCGGCGGCGCCGCTCATGTCGCACTTCATCGTCTCGTTGTGGCCGGCCGGCTTCAGCGAGATGCCGCCCGAGTCGTAGGTGATGCCCTTGCCGACCAGGGCCAGGGTCTTCTCCGCCTTCGGGTGCGTGTAGGCGAGCTTCACCAGGCGCGGGCCGTGGGTCGAGCCCTGGCCGACGCCCAGCAGACCGCCGAAGCCGCCCTTGACGAGCGCCTTCTCGTCGAGGACCTGCACCTTGATGCCGTGCTCCTTGCCCGCGGCGGTGGCCACGGCGGCGAAGGACTCGGGGTACAGGTCGTTCGGCGGGGTGTTGATCAGGTCGCGGGCGCGGTTGATCTCCTCGGCCAGTGCGACGGCGCGCTCGGCCACCGCCTTGAACGCCTTGTCACGCGGCTTGGCGCCGAGCAGGGCGACCTCGCCGAGCGGCAGCTTCGCGCCGTTGCCGTTCTTCTTGCCCTTGGGGGCGAGCTTGTTCTCGCCGCCCTGGTACGCGGTGAAGGCGTACGCGCCCAGGAGCGCGCCCTCGGCGATCGCCCCGGCGTCCTCGGCGGACTCGACGGGCAGCGCGAAGCCGGCCTTCTTCGAGCCGGCCAGGGCACGGGCGGCCGAGCCCGCGGCGCGGCGCAGCGCCTCGCCGTCGTACGCCTCGTCCTTCTTCGGGACGGAGCCGAGCCCGACCGCGACGACGACCGGGACCTTGAGGCCGTCGGGTGCGGGGAGCTTGGTCACCTCGCCCTCGGCACCTGCGGCGCCCAGGGCCTCCAGGACGGTGGCGAGCTTTCCGTCGAACGCCTTGTCCACGGCCTCGGAGCCGGGCGCGAGGACCGGCCCCTTGACGCCCTTGGCGACGCCGACGACGAGTGCGTCGGCGCGCAGCGTCGCCGCACCGGCAGTGCTGAGAGTGAGAGCAGTCACGGTGGTGAAATCTCGCTTCCGTTGAGTTCGTTTTCGGTCGAGGGGTGGGCCGACCGTGCCCGGCGCATCGTAGACGCCGCCGCAATGTGCCGGGAATGAGCCTACGCGCGCCCTTGGTGCCGGAACACGGCGGCGGGCCGCGGATGGCTCGTTGTGGAGCCACGGCTCCGGTCCCGGACGTCCGGGCCGGGGTCCGTGCGGCCGGAAACGGCGGTGGACATAGGGTCGTTGGAGGTGCCGGATCCACGGGAGGAGAACCATGCGCGCCCGTGGGGTCGCACGCGTGACGGGAGGGAGCCGGGCGCTGCCCGTCGCCGTACTGGTTCTGCTGGCCCTGCTGGCCGGCTGCACCTCGGCGCCGGACCCCGCCGGGAAGGAGCTCTGGCGGCCGGAACCCGGTACCGGCTGGCAGTGGCAGCTCTCCGGACGGCTGGATCCGACGGTGGACGTCCCGGTGTACGACATCGACGGCTTCGACCACGAGGCGTCGGCGGTGGCCGATCTGCACCGCCGGGGCCGCAAGGTGATCTGCTATCTCTCCACCGGCGCCTGGGAGGACTTCCGTCCGGACGCCGGGAAGTTCCCCGCCTCGGTGCGCGGCGAGGGCAACGGCTGGGAGGGGGAGTACTGGCTCGACATCCGCCGCACGGACATCCTGGAGCCGCTGATGGAGCGGCGGATGAAGATGTGCGCCGAGAAGGGGTTCGACGCGGTGGAGCCCGACAACATGGACGGCTACCGCAACCGCACCGGCTTCCCGCTGACCGCCGCCGACCAGGTGCGCTACAACCGGCTGATCGCCCGGATCGCCCACCGCCACGGGCTCGCCGTCGGCCTGAAGAACGACCTCGGGCAGATCCCGGAGCTGGAGCCGGACTTCGACTTCGCGGTCAACGAGCAGTGCGCGCAGTACGAGGAGTGCGAGAAGCTCACCCCGTTCGTGAAGGCGGGCAAGGCCGTCCTCCATGTCGAGTACGAGCTGCCCCTCGCCCGGTTCTGCGCCGATTCGCGGCGGCTGGGGCTCAGCTCGCTGCTGAAGAAGTACGAGCTCGGCGCGTGGCGCCAGGAGTGCCCGAAGGGCAGCGCGCCGGACCGGTCCTAACCGAAGGTCAGGACCACCAGGGCCGCCGTCGCCGCCGTCTCCGCCAGCGCGCCGAACACATCGCCGGTCACCCCGCCGAAGCGCCGCACGCAGTGCCGCAGCAGGAGCCGGGCGACACCGAGCGCGGCCACCGCGGCCAGCGCGTGGTGCACCGCCCCGTACCCGCCGAGCAGCGCACCGGCACCCGCGCAGCCCGCGACCACCACCGCCCCGACCGCCACCGCGCCCCGCCCCGGGACCGTGCCCGCCACCGCCGCGCCCAGCCCTTCCGGACGGGCCGGCGGCACGCCCCGGCGGGAGGCCAGGGTGAGCGCGAGCCGGGCGGTGACCGCGGCGACGGCCGCCGCCACCGCGCCGTGTGCCCAGCTCCGCCCGTACAGCTCGTACAGCGCCGCGACCTGGGCCAGCAGCACGAACAGCAGGGTGATCACACCGAACGGACCGATGTCCGACTGCTTCATGATCCGCAGGGCGTCGTCGGCGGGTTTGCCGCTGCCCAGGCCGTCGGCGGTGTCCGCGAGACCGTCCAGATGCAGACCCCGGGTCAGCGCGGCGGGCACGGCGGCCGAGGCGACCGCGGCGAGCAGCGGGCCCGAGCCGAGCAGCAGCGACAGACCGCCGGCCGCTGCCGCGAGCACCCCCACGACGAGGCCGGCCAGCGGCGCGCACAGCATCCCGGCGCGGGCGGCCTCCCGGTCCCAGCGGGTGACGCGGACGGGGAGCACGGTCAGGGTGCCGAAGGCGAAGCGGATGCCGTGGCTGTTCAGGGAGGTCACGGCGCGCAGGCTAATCGGTGTGCCCGGCCGATAGATTGCCCGTAACGCAACAAACCATGACGGAAGCGGCTTATCGGGAGTGGGTGGCATGGGTCACTGGTTCGAGCAGAACATCGTCGAGCCGGGGAAGCTCCCGCTGCTCCTCGCCCTGGCCTCCTTCGTGCTCACCTTCGCGATCACCCGGTTCATCACCCGGATGATCCGGGCGGGGAAGGGCCCGTTCCGCAACATCACTCCCGGCGGGATGCACATCCACCATGTGGTCCCCGGGGTGGTGCTGAGCGTCGTCGGCGGCTTCGGCGCGGTCGCCAGCGGGCGGCAGGGCGTCACCGCGGGGGTCTGCGCCGTGGTCTTCGGCGCGGGCGCGGGGCTGGTACTGGACGAGTTCGCGCTGATCCTCCACCTCGACGACGTGTACTGGACCGAGGAGGGCCGCCAGAGCGTGGAGGTGGTGGTCCTCACCGCGGCGCTGGTGCTGCTGGTGCTGGGCGGGTTCTCACCGCTCGGCGTGAACGAGCTGAGCAGCGACGAGCAGCAGGACCGGCTCGGCGTGGTCCTGACCCTGATCGTCAACTTCTGCTTCGTGCTGATCGCCCTCTTCAAGGGCAAGGCACGGCTCGCCGTCATCGGCACGCTCGTCCCGTTCGTCGCGCTGATCGGCGCGATCCGGCTGGCCCGGCCGACCTCGATGTGGGCCAGGCGCTTCTACCGCAACCGCCACCGGGCCCGCGCCCGGTCGGTGCTGCGCGCCTACCATCACGACGTGCGCTGGGTGGGGCCGCGGCGCAGGTTCGAGGATCTGATCGGCGGCGCACCGGACCGGACGCCGCTCCCCGGACGCAAGCCCTGATCCCGGGGCCGGTTCCGGTGGGGCGCGCGGACACACATCAGAAGGACGGCGGCGATCGCCACCAGGTGCTCCTTGCCCGCCAGATTGTTCTTCAGCACCACCTCGGCCACCATCGCCGCGATCACCAGAGCCCCGGTGAAGGGGGCCCGGTGGACATGACAGAGATAGACGGCGAGGCCCACGACCGCCGCCGACGGGCCGGTGTCGACGACCTGGGCGTCCGAGGCCGGCAGTCCGATCAGCCCGTCCGGGCCGAGGGCGACGCCGATCCGCGCGTACAGCGTCCCGGTCAGCGTCGCCACGTACGCGATCAGCAGCGTCCGCCCCCGGCCCAGGCAGATCTCGGCGGCGCCGAACACCAGCAGGATCTGCACCAGCGCCCCCCAGACCGGCAGATCCAGCGCCGGTACGAACAGCGACAACGGCGTACGCAGCAGGGACGCCCACAACGGGTCCTCGGCCCGCACCGCCCCGAGGAAGTGCACCGCCCCGAACCCCCACGACTGGTTCTGCAGCGCATGGAGCAGCGCCGTCAGACAGACCGCGGCGACCGTCATCGGTACCGCCCGCAGCCGGCCGTCCGCGAGTGCCGCGCGTACGGTCCCCAGCAGCGGACCCCACTCGCGGCGAGCTGCCCGGCGCAGCGCGCGCACGGGTTTCATCCGTTGTTCCCCAGCTGCGAGCGGTGCAGCCACTTGGGCAGGCCGGGCGCCTCCAGGAAGCCTTCGGCACGGCCCGCCGCGACGCCGATGCGCAGCAGGTCCGAACTCTTCTCGAACAGCATGAAGCGTGGCTCCCAGATCGGCCGGTACTTGGCGTTGGCGCGGTACAGCGACTCGATCTGCCACCAGCGCGAGAAGAAGCTGAGCATCGAGCGCCAGAGCCTGAGCACCGGTCCGGCGCCGAGCCGCGAACCGCGCTCGAAGACGGACCTGAACATCGCGAAGTTCAGTGAGACCTGCGTGATCCCGATCTCCTGGGCGCGCTGGAGGAGTTCGATGACCATGAACTCCATCAGCCCGTTCTCGGCGTCCCGGTCACGGCGCATCAGGTCCAGCGAGAGGCCGTTCGGTCCCCAGGGCACGAAGCTCAGTACGGCACGCAACTCGCCCGGCGCGCCCTCCTCGGAGCCGGCGTCGCGGCATTCGAGCATCACGCACCGGCCGTCGGCCGGATCGCCGAGCCGGCCCAGCGCCATCGAGAAGCCGCGTTCGGTGGCCCCGTCGCGCCAGTCGTCGGCGCGCCGCACCAGTTCGGCCATCTCCGCCTCGGGGATGTCCGCGTGGCGGCGGACGGTCACCTCGTACCCGGCACGCCCGACCCGGTTGTACGCCTGGCGGACGGTCCGCATCGCCCGCCCTTCGAGGGTGAACTCGGCGGTTTCCACGATCGCTTCGTCGCCCAGCTCCAGGGCGTCCAGGCCGTGCCGCGAGTAGATGGTGCCGCCCTCCTCGCTCGCTCCCATCACCGCCGGGATCCAGCCGTGCTCGCGGGCCTCGGCCAGCCACGGCCCGATCGCCCCCGGCCAGGCCTCCGGGTCGCCGATGGGGTCACCGGAGGCGAGCGAGACCCCGCCCACCACCCGGTAGGCGACGGCGGCCTTCCCGGTCGGGGACCAGATGACGCTCTTCTCCCGGCGCAGCGAGAAGTAGCCGAGCGAGTCGCGGTCGCCGTGCTTCTCCAGCAGCGCCCGGAGCCGGGCCTCGTCCTCGGGGGTGAGCGGGTCGACGGCCCGGCGGGACCGGAACGCCGCGTACACGACGGCGATCAGCAGCAGCGTGGAGAGCACGTTGATGGTGACGTCGACCCAGCCGGGGGTGGTGATCCCGGGGAAGGCGGCGTCGTTGTCGGCGACCGATACCAGCCTCAGCGCCCCGTAGCGCCAGCGGTCCAGGAAGGTCGCGCGGTGGTCGTCGGTCGCGGTGTTGGTGAGGGTGACCAGGCCCGCGGCGATCAGCGAGGTGACCAGCAGCCCGCCGACCGCGACGACGGCCGCCAGCTTCGGGTTGGACCGGTCGCCCTTCGCGTAGAACTCGCGCCGGCCCAGTACCAGCGCCAGGACGAAGGCGGCGGTCAGCGCCAGCGAGATCCAGTTCTGCGGATACCGCCGGACCTCCGGGAAGGCGATCACCAGGGCGAAGAGGAGCAGCAGCAGCCCGCTCACCACCATGTTCACGATCCAGGCGGCGCGCTTGCGGCGGCGCATGGTGATGGCCAGGAAGAGGGCGACGACCCCGGAGGAGAAGCCCGCGGTGAGCAGGTAGGGGGTGAAGTAGTTCGCCGTGTTGTGGCGGCGCAGATCGTTGCCGAGAGTGACCCAGACGGCGCTCAGGAAGTTGATGAACGACACGACGCGCAGGTACCAGATGGCGAACGCCGCGCTGCGCCGTGACCGGACGGTGCTCGGTGCCCGGACGGTGCCCCGCCCGGAATCGTCGGTGGCCAATCGGACCTCTCCCATGAAAAGCGATCATATGGTGCATCGCACTGCATGAGGGGCTGCGCTGCGGCCGGTGTTCGGCGGCCGCAGCGCAGCTGGTCCGTGAGTCCGGGACCGGTCGGTCTCAGGTCGCGTCGCCGTACGCGGCGGCGCCTGCCCCGGCTCCCTCGTCGGCGCCGTCCTTCTCCTCATCGGCGACGACGTCGCGTTCGGGCAGCTCGGCCGCGAGTGCGGCCGCCGCCCGGACCAGCGGGAGTGCGAGCAATGCCCCGCTTCCTTCCCCCACGATGACGCCGTGGTCCAGCAAGGGGTTGAGCGCCATCCGGTCCAGCGCCTTGGCCTGGGCCGGCTCACCGCTCGCCTGACCCGCCAGCCACCAGTCCGGCGCCCGGAAGGCGGCCCGCTGGCCCACCAACGCGCAGGCCGCGGAGACCACGCCGTCCAGGATCACCGGCAGCCTGCGCACCGCGCACTGCAGCAGGAACCCGGTCATCGCCGCCAGATCCGCGCCGCCCACCGTGGCCAGCAGCTCCATCTGGTCACCGAGGACCGGCCGGGCCCGCCGCAGCGAGTCACGGATCGCCGCGCACTTGCGCATCCACGCCAGATCGTCGATGCCCGTGCCGCCGCGCCCGGTCACCACCGAGGCGTCCGTACCGCACAGCGCCGCGATCAGCGTGGCCGCGGCCGTCGTCCCGCCCACGCTCAGGTCGCCGAGCACCACCAGATCGGTGCCGGAGTCGGCCTCCTCGTCGGCGATCGCCATGCCGAGCCGTACCGCCTGCTCGGCCTCCTCGGCCGTCAGCGCGTCCTCGATGTCGATCCGGCCGCTGCCGCGCCGCACCCGATGACGTACCACCGACTCCGGCAGCAGTTCCGGATCGCAGTCCAGACCTGCGTCGACGATCCGTACCGGTACGGAGAACTGCCGGGCCAGCACCGCGAGCGGCGTCGCGCCGTCCAGGGTGGCCCGCACCAGCTCGTGCGCGGTCCTGGCCGCGCGCCCGGACACATCCAGTTCGGCCACCCCGTGATCACCGGCGAAGAGCACCACGCGCGGCTGCTCGATCGCCTTGACCGGTACGGACTGCTGCGCGGCCGAGAGCCATTCGCCCAGCTCGTCCAGGCGGCCGAGGGCGCCGACGGGAACGGCCATGCGTTCCCGGCGTTCCTCGGCATCGCGCCGTACGCCGCCGTCGGGGCGTTC
Organism: Streptomyces sp. NPDC001890; assembly: GCF_042891445.1. NCBI lineage: Bacteria > Bacillati > Actinomycetota > Actinomycetes > Kitasatosporales > Streptomycetaceae > Streptomyces > Streptomyces sp. NPDC001890. Next base: position 921,924 of record NZ_JBIATE010000001.1, read on the forward strand.
GATCAGGTCGGAGAAGTCGTCCAGATTCACGGGGATCTGCCTCGCGGGTCGATGCGTCGAGTGGGCCGGTGAGCCCGGCGGCGGGCTCACTGCGGAACAGTACCCGCCGCATTTCCGGCGCCCGGTCGGCGCGATGCACTTCCCCTGACCACGGGCGCGGGCGCCCCGGTCAGCCCCGCAGGACCAGCGCCTGACCGGCCACCACCAGCAGCACCTGCTCGCACTCGTCGGCGAACGCGGCGTTCAGCCGGCCCAGCTCGTCCCGGAAGCGCCGCCCGGCGGCCGTCGCGGGCACCACGCCCGAGCCGGTCTCGTTGGTGACGGCGACGACCGTACGACGTGTTCCCCGCACCGCCGCGACCAGTTCCGCGGTCCGCTCCCGCAGAGCGCCCTCGCCGCCCTCCGCCCACGCCGCGTCGTCCCAGGCGTCCACCCGGTCCATCGCGTCGGTCAGCCACAGCGACAGGCAGTCGATCAGCAGCGGCGGCCCGTCCGACTCCAGCAGCCCCACCAGCTCACAGGTCTCCTCGGTGCGCCAGGCGGCCGGCCGGCGTTCCCGGTGCAGACCGATCCGGGCCGCCCACTCGGCGTCGCCCTCGCGGCCGCCGCCGGTCGCCACGTACACCACCTCGGGGAACGTCTCCAGGCGCCGCTCGGCCTCCACCGACTTCCCCGACCGGGCCCCGCCCGTCACCAGCGTGCGCCGGGGCACCGCCGGGGCCGTGCGGTACTCGCCCACCAGCAGCGTCGTCCCGTCCGGCACGGCCCGCGCGCCGGCCGCCGCGAGCCGCCGGTCCAGTTCGGCGCCGGGCGGCGCGTCATGGTCCAGATGGACGGCCACGATCTCGGTGGCCGGGCCGACCGCCGCCACGGCCCGCAGCCGCGCCACCGCGTCCGGCCGCCCCACCACATCGCCGACCACCATGTCGTACGGCTCCGAGGCCCGGTCCGTGAGACCGGCGGGCGCGGCCCCCGGCGGCATGTACAGCAGCCGGCCCCCCGCAGGTCCGGTGACCTCGTACCCGGTACCCGGCGCGTCCATCGGCACCGCCCGCACCCGGTGCCCGCTGATCAGCGTCAGCTCCCGCCCGTCCGGCACCCGCCCCGCCGGGGGCAGCCCCGCGGGCAGTTCCACGGCGGGCCCGTCGTGCGGATGGGTGAGCAGCACCTGCCGCACTCCGGTGAGAGAGTGCCCCGCACGGGCCGCGGCGAACACGGCTCCCGGAGTGAGGTCGAGCAGCAGCGCGTCGTCGACCAGCAGCGCGGTCGCGGCCCGCGAGCGCGCCCCGTGGGCGACGGCGCAGGCGGCGCAGGGACATTCGGGCTGCGGCAGCCCATCGGGGGCTCCGGTGCCGAGCAGAGTCAGTTCCACGCCTTCGATCCTCCCGTGTCCGTGCGCCCGATGCGCGACCTGGGTGCGTCCGGACGGGTACGGAGCCCGCCCCCGCACGGGACGCAGGCACTAGGCTGCGGGGGCAGCGAAGCGACCCAGGAGGCGGACATGGCGTGGACGTGGCGGTTCGAGAAGTCCGACGGTACGGAGACGGAGCCGGCCCTGCAGCCGGAGGAATTCACCACCCAGGGCGACGCGGAGTCCTGGATCGGTGAGTACTGGAAGGAACTCCTGGACGGCGGGGCGGACCAGGTGACGCTCTTCGACGACTCGACGAAGATCTACGGCCCCATGAGCCTCCAGGCGGACCAGGGCTGATCCGCCCGCGCGCGAGGAGAGGCGGTCTCGGGCCCTCCTCGCGCGCGAACTTCCGGATGCGCGAACTCCGGATGCGGGAACCCTAGATCTCGCCCAGGGTGACCTTTGCCGTCTTCTCCGCCCCGTCGCGCAGATAGGTCACCGTGACCTTCTGGTCGGGCTTGTCCGCGGCCAGCGCCTCCGACAAGGAGGTGATCGTCGTGACCGGCTGGTCGTCGATCCCGGTGATGATGTCGCCGGGCCGCAGCCCGGCCTTGTCCGCGGCGCCGTCCTTCGACACGCTCACCAGCGCCACCCCGGCGGGCTGGTAGTTGTCGTCGACGACCGTACGGCCGGTGATGTTCAGGGCCGCCCGGCCCGAGTCGGTGACCTTGCCGCTCTCGATGATCTGATCGGCGACCGTCTTCACCATCGACACCGGGATCGCGAACCCGATCCCCGGCGCCGCGCTGCCGCCCAGCTCCGGATCGGTCGCCGCCAGGGTCGGGATGCCGATCACCTCACTGTTCAGGTTGACCAGCGCACCCCCGCTGTTGCCCGGGTTGATCGCGGCCGAGGTCTGCACCATGTTCGCGATCGTCGCGCCGGTGCCGCCGCCTGCGCGGCTCTCGCTGACGGTCCGGCCGAGCGCCGAGACGATGCCCTGGGTGACGCTGGAGGACAGACCGAGCGGCGAGCCCATCGCCAGCACGATCTGCCCCACCTCGACCTTCTCCGAGTTGCCGAACTTCGCGGGCTTCAGCCCGTCCGGCACGCTGTCGAGCTTGATGACGGCCAGATCCTGCTCCGGGTAGGAGGCCACCAGCACGGCCCGCTGCTCCTTCTCGCCGGTCGCGACGGTGACCTTGAACGTCTTGTCGTTGCCGACCACGTGGGCATTGGTGACGATATGGCCCTTGGTGTCGTAGACGACGCCGGAGCCCAGGCTCTCGGAGGCCTCGATCTGCACCACCGACGGCAGTACGTTCTGGATCACGGCCTGGTAGTCGCTCTGCAGATCGCTCGCGGTCCGGGTCGCCGAGGCCGGATTGCTGGGTTCGGTCCTCGGTGACTCGGAGGACGCGTCCGAGCAGCCGCTCACCAGGGCGATCGCACAGACCCCTGCGGCCAGGGGCAGCAGCAGTCGGCGGACGCGGGTGCGGGAGTGGAATATATCCATGCCCCGATTGTTGCTTTTGACCCTTTTGGTGGCCTCTTGGGTTCGGCCGGTCGGGGCACGTCGCCGGGCAGCCCCGGCGACCCGCCCCCGTGTCCGCTCAGCCCCGGACGCCGCACAGGTGCAGCAGCGCGGCCACCCGGCGGTACGGATCCGTCCGCCCGGCCCGGTCCTCCGCGGCGAGCACCTGCTCCAGCTCGGCCGCGGCCGGCAGCTCCACGTCGTTGCTCACGTTGTCCGTGAAGACGCGCACCCCGTACCAGGCGTGCAGGGGCGCCGCGATCCCGGCGAGGGTGGACGTCAGGGCGTCCAGCCGGTCGGCCCGTACCGTGAGGCCCAGCCGGTTGGTGTACGTGTCCGTGTCGAAGGCGGCCAGCGCCGCGTCCCAGTCCCCGGCGGTCCCGGGGCGCATCGCCAGGGCGTCCGCGTTCCGTACGAGCAGCGACAGCAGCCCGCCCGGGGCGAGCATCCGGGCCAGGCCCGCCAGCATCGCGTCCGGATCCCGGACGTACATCAGCACGCCGTGGCAGAGCACCACGTCGAAACTGCCGGGCAGGAAGTGCACCCCGGTGTCCAGGCCGTTGCCCTCGATCAGCCGGACCCGCTCGCGGATGCCCGCTGGTTCGCTGCCGAGCGCCTCCCTGGCCACCCGCAGCATCTCCGCGTCCGACTCCAGGCCGGTCACCGTATGACCGGCCCGTGCCAGGCGCAGCGCCTGGGTGCCCTGGCCCATGCCGACGTCCAGCACGCGCAGCCGCTGCCCGACCGGGAAGCGTGCCGCTATCTGTTCGTCGAGCTGCCGGGCCACGAGCTCCTGGCGGACGGTGTTGCGCAACCCGCCGAGCCCCTTCAGCCACACCGAGGAGGCTCCGGAGAAGCCGGTGACGGGAACGACATCGTCCGGCCGGTCGGCGGACGGACCGCCGACCGAGCCGGAGACGTGCGTGTTCAGGGCCGCTCGCCTCGCTTGACCTGGGGCTTGGGCAGCCGGAGGCGACGCATCTGAAGCGTGCGCATCAGGCCGTAGGCGACCGCGCCACGCTTGGGCGTATCGGGGAAGCGCTGGTTCAGCTGCTTCCTCAGGCGGAACGAGAGCCCGATCGAGTCGATCACGATCAGCACGATCACGATGAGCCAGAGCAGCAGCGAGATGTTCTGGATGTTCTGCACCTGGATCACACTGAGGATCAGGATGATCACGGCGAGCGGCAGGAAGAACTCCGCGATGCAGAAACGCGAGTCCACGTAGTCGCGGACGAAGCGCCGCACCGGGCCCTTGTCGCGAGCCGGCAGATAGCGCTCGTCGCCACTGGCGAGCGCCTCGCGCTGCTTGGCCATGTCCACGCGGCGCGCTTCGCGCTGCCGCTTCATGGCCTCCTTGCGGTCGAGAGGCGCGCCACTGGAGGCGCGACGGCGCTGCGACTGGGCATCGCTGCGCTTGGGGGTGGGGCGACCTTTGGGGGCCTGCGGGTCGCGGGGCTGCGTGGAGAGGTCCGCCGTCACCTTGCCGGTGGGCGCCTTCTCTTCCTTCGAACGGCTACGGAACACAAGGCCCAAGGGTACGGGTTCGAGCGCCACGACCCCAGGCCGGTCGGGAACGATCCGGCAACGGCCTGCGTCCTCGCAGGTGTACCGGGGTATCCGGCACGGATGACCGGACCGGGTCCCCCTGACCTCCGCCTACTCCTTGGGCCGGAGTGGTGACCCGGTGCAGTCGTCCTTGGGTAGGAGCCCATCCTTGCTCGAACAGTGCGGTAATAGAGGCAGGGCCCGTACTGTGGGTTCTGTTGGAGTGCTGGAGCTCAGTCCGTCAGAAGGGGGCGCGCGAAGCCCATGAGCGGTGTCATGAAGCGTATGGGGATGATCTTCCGCGCGAAGGCAAACAAGGCCCTTGACCGGGCCGAGGATCCGCGCGAGACCCTCGATTACTCGTACCAGAAGCAGCTCGAACTGCTTCAGAAGGTACGTCGCGGTGTCGCCGACGTGGCGACCTCGCGCAAGCGGCTGGAGCTGCAGCTGAACCAGCTGCAGGGACAGTCGTCCAAGCTGGAGGACCAGGGCCGCAAGGCGCTCGCGCTCGGCCGCGAGGACCTGGCCCGCGAGGCGCTGTCCCGGCGCGCCGCACTCCAGCAGCAGGTCACCGACCTGGAGACGCAGCACACCACGCTGCAGGGCGAGGAGGAGAAGCTCACCCTCGCGGCGCAGCGGCTGCAGGCCAAGGTCGATGCCTTCCGCACCAAGAAGGAGACCATCAAGGCCACCTACACCGCCGCCCAGGCGCAGACCAGGATCGGCGAGGCCTTCTCCGGGATCTCCGAGGAGATGGGCGACGTCGGTCTCGCGATCCAGCGGGCCGAGGACAAGACCCAGCAGATGCAGGCCCGCGCCGGCGCGATCGACGAGCTGCTCGCCTCCGGTGCCCTGGACGACCCGACCGGCACGGCGAAGGACGACATCGCCGCCGAGCTGGACCGGATCTCCGGTGGTACGGATGTGGAGCTGGAGCTCCAGCGCATGAAGGCCGAGCTGGCCGGCGGCTCCACCCAGCAGCAGGCGATCGAGGGCGGCCCGCAGGACGCCGCCCAGCAGCAGTCGTCCCAGTCCCCGCACAGGTTCGACAAGAGTTGAGGCGGCGTCATGATCGTACGGATCATGGGGGAGGGCCAGGTCGCACTGGCCGACAGTCATCTCGCCGAGCTCGACGGGCTCGACGACGAACTGCTCGCCGAGATGGAGAGCGGTGACGGACCGGGTTTCCGGGCCACCCTCCACGCTCTCCTGGCCAGGGTGCGCGAGCTCGGTACGGCACTGCCGGACGACTCCCTGGAACCGTCCGAGCTGATCCTTCCGTCGTCCGACGCGACCCTCGAAGAGGTGCGCGCCATGCTCCGCGATGACGGCCTGATCCCCGGCTGACGCCGTCCGCCCCTCTCCAGCACCCGCATGAACCCGTGCCCCGGGTCCGGTCCGCCGGATCCGGGGCACGGCCGTGTCCGGGCCTTCGCATCCGGGGCATGGCCGTGTCCGGGTCCTCGACGCCCGGGTCTTTCGCGCGGGGCCGGTCCGGCTCCCGCGCGACACGCCGTAACGTAGCTTGACGTGACCACCCTCGGAACCGGGGTCCTGCGCGTCCGGCACTGGCTGCGCGACCATCCCCTCGCGCTGGACGCAGCCCTGGCCCTGGCCGTGCTGGTGGCGATGATCATCGGGTCGTTCGTCCACCCGCGCCCGGGGGAGGTGCCCTCCTTCGGGACCCGCCCGCCCGAGATGAGCGGCGTGCTGCTGATGGTGGCCGGTGCCGTGGCGCTCATCTGGCGGCGGCGCAACCCCATGGCGGTGCTCGCGGTCACCGCCGGGCTGACCGTCGTCGAGCTGGTGAAGTCCGATCCGCCCGCGCCCGTGGTCATGGCCACCGTCATCGCGCTGTACACCGTCGCCGCCCGCACCGACCGGCCCACCACCTGGCGGGTCGGTCTGCTGACGGTGGCCGTGCTGACGGCCGCGGCGATGTGCTTCGGCGCGGCGCCCTGGTACAGCCAGGAGAACTTCGGCATCCTCGCCTGGACCGGCATGGCCTGCGCGGCGGGCGACGCCGTCCGCTCCCGGCGCGCCTTCATCGGCGCGATCAGGGAGCGGGCCGAACGGGCCGAACGCACCCGCGACGAGGAGGCCAGGCGACGGGTCGCCGAGGAGCGGCTGCGCATCGCCCGCGACCTCCACGACGTCGTCGCCCACCACATCGCCCTGGTCAACGTCCAGGCCGGGGTGGCCGCCCACGTCATGGACAAGCGCCCCGACCAGGCCAAGGAGGCGCTCGCCCACGTCCGGGAGGCCAGCCGCTCCGCGCTCGACGAACTGCGGGCCACCGTCGGGCTGCTGCGCCAGTCCGGCGACCCGGAGGCGCCGACCGAACCCGCCCCGGGGCTCGCCGTCCTCGACGAGCTGGTCGAGACCGTCCGCCGGGCCGGGCTCCCCGTCGAGGTGGCCTGCACCGACCGGCGGCCCCCGCTGCCCGCGGCCGTCGACCTGGCCGCGTACCGGGTCATCCAGGAGGCGCTGACCAATGTCCGCAAGCACGCGGGCCCCGGGGCCAGGGCCGAGGTGAGCGTCGTACGGGTCGGGAACACGGCCGAGGTCACTGTGCTCGACAACGGCTCCGGCGGGGGCGGCGGCCACGGCGACGGCGGCGGGCACGGCCTGCTCGGCATGCGTGAACGCGTCACCGCGCTCGGCGGCACCCTCACCGCCGGGCCCCGCTACGGCGGCGGATTCCGGGTCCATGCGATCCTGCCCGTCGAGGCCCGCACGGCGGAGTCCGGGTGACCGGACGCGGCGGGCCGGACGGGGGAGAACGCATGACACCGCCCATCAAGGTGCTGCTCGTCGACGACCAGGCGCTGCTGCGCAGCGCGTTCCGGGTGCTGGTCGACTCGGAGGCCGACATGGAGGTGGTCGGCGAGGCGGCGGACGGCGCGCAGGCCGTGGAACTCGCCCGCTCGACCGGCGCCGACGTGGTGCTGATGGACATCCGGATGCCGGGTACGGACGGGCTCACCGCGACCCGGATGATCAGCGCCGATCCGGAGCTGTCCGGCGTACGGGTGGTCATGCTCACCACCTTCGAGGTGGACGAGTACGTGGTGCAGTCGCTGCGGGCCGGGGCGTCCGGCTTCCTCGGCAAAGGGGCGGAACCGGAGGAGCTGCTCAACGCGATCCGTATCGCCGCGGGCGGGGAGGCGCTGCTCTCGCCCGCCGCGACCAAGGGCCTGATCGCCACCTTCCTCGCCCAGGGCGGCAGTTCGCAGGGCGACGGGCCGAGCGCCGCGGAGTACTCCGAGCGGCTCGGCGCGCTCACCGGACGCGAGCGCGAAGTGCTCGTCCAGGTCGCGGGCGGCCACTCCAACGACGAGATCGCCGAGCGGCTCGTCGTCAGCCCGCTCACCGTCAAGACCCATGTGAACCGGGCGATGGCGAAGCTGGGCGCCAGGGACCGGGCCCAATTGGTGGTAATTGCCTACGAATCCGGCCTGGTGCGCCCCAGGGTGGAGTGAGGGGTGGAGATCCGGCGTACTCCACCTGCGGTATGCGCGGCATAAGAAAGCAACCCGGGGGCCGACGCTTTCACCCCTGCCGGTGGGCGATCGTGTAACTGGGCCGGGTCTGTCCCCCAGCCACCCGCCCACCTGCCGCGTAAGCCACAGAAGAGAGACCTCACCCATGTCCTGGCTGTCCAGATTCAGCCTCGCGCAACGGGCCCTGATCGGTTTGATCTCGATCGTCGCGCTCGTATTCGGAGCGATCGCGATCCCGCAGCTCAAGCAGCAGCTGCTGCCCACCATCGAACTCCCGATGGTGTCGGTCATCGCCCCCTACCAGGGTGCGTCCCCCGATGTGGTCGAGAAGCAGGTCGTCGAGCCGCTGGAGAACTCGGTCAAGGCCGTCGACGGCGTCACCGGGATCACCTCGACCGCCAGCGAGGGCAGCGCCGTCATCATGGCGTCCTTCGACTTCGGCAGCGAGGGCACCAAGCAGCTCGTCGCCGACATCCAGCAGGCGGTGAACCGCGCCCGCGCCCAGCTTCCCGACGACGTCGACCCGCAGGTCATCGCCGGCTCGACGGACGACATCCCGGCCGTCGTCCTCGCCGTCACCTCCGACAAGGACCAGCAGGCGCTCGCCGACCAGCTGGACCGCACGGTCGTCCCCGCCCTGGAGGACATCAGCGGCGTCGGCCAGGTCACCGTCGACGGGGTGCAGGACCTCCAGGTCTCCATCACCCCCGACGACAAGAAGCTCGCCGCCGCCGGGCTGAACGCCATGACGCTCTCCCAGGCGCTCCAGGCGGGCGGCGCGACCGTCCCCGCCGGTTCCTTCTCCGAGTCGGGCAAGAGCCGCACCGTCCAGGTCGGCGGCGCCTTCACCTCCCTGAAGCAGATCGAGGACCTGCGGGTCGCCGGTCAGGACCCGGCCACGGGCAAGCCCGGCAGGCCGGTCCGGCTCGGTGCCGTCGCCACGGTGAAGCAGGAGCCGTCCACCGCGGTCTCCATCACCCGTACCAACGGCAAGCCGAGCCTCGCCGTGATGGCCACGATGGACAAGGACGGCAGCGCCGTCGCCATCTCGGACGCGGTCAAGGACAAGCTCCCCGACCTCCGCAAGGATCTCGGCGCCGGCGCCGAACTGACCGTCGTCTCCGACCAGGGCCCCGCCGTCTCCAAGGCGATCTCCGGTCTGACCACCGAAGGTGCGCTCGGTCTGCTCTTCGCCGTCATCGTGATCCTGGTCTTCCTCGCCTCGCTGCGTTCGACCCTGGTCACCGCGGTCTCCATCCCGCTCTCCGTGGTCCTCGCGCTGATCGTGCTCTGGACCCGTGACCTCTCGCTCAACATGCTCACGCTGGGCGCGCTGACCATCGCGATCGGCCGCGTCGTCGACGACTCGATCGTGGTCCTGGAGAACATCAAGCGGCACCTCGGCTACGGCGAGGAGCGCCAGTCGGCGATCATCGCCGCGGTGAAGGAAGTGGCCGGCGCGGTCACCTCCTCGACCCTCACCACGGTCGCCGTCTTCCTGCCGATCGGCCTCGTCGGCGGCATGGTCGGCGAGCTCTTCGGCTCCTTCTCGCTGACCGTCACCGCGGCCCTGCTGGCCTCGCTGCTGGTCTCGCTGACCGTCGTCCCCGTCCTGTCCTACTGGTTCCTGCGCGCCCCGAAGGGCGCCACGGAGAACCCGGACGAGGCCCGTCGCAAGGCCGAGGAGAAGGAGGCCCGCAGCCGGCTCCAGCGGCTGTACATCCCGGTGCTGCGCTTCGCCACCCGGCGCCGCATCACCAGCATCGTCATCGCGATCGCCGTGTTCATCGGCACCTTCGGCATGGCCCCGCTGCTGAAGACCAACTTCTTCGACCAGGGAGAGCAGGAGGTCCTCTCGATCAAGCAGGAGCTGGCCCCCGGCACCAGCCTGGCGGCCGCCGACGAGGCGGCCAAGAAGGTCGAGAAGGTCCTCACCGACGACAAGGGCGTCAAGGACTACCAGGTCACCGTCGGCTCGTCCGGCTTCATGGCGGCCTTCGGCGGCGGCACCGGCGCCAACCAGGCCTCGTACCAGGTCACCCTGAAGGACTCGGGCGACTTCGACGCCACGCAGAAGCGCATCGACACCGCGCTCGGCAAGCTCGACGGCATCGGTGACACCACCATCTCCGCGGGCGACGGCTTCGGCAGCCAGGACCTCAGCGTCGTGGTCAAGGCCGCCGACGCGGACGTGCTGAGGAAGGCGTCCGAGCAGGTCCGGGCCGAGGTGGCGAAGCTGAAGGACGTCACCGACGTCCAGAGCGACCTCGCGCAGAGCGTCCCGCGGATCTCGGTCAAGGCCAAGCCCGAGGCCGCCGAGGCCGGCTTCAGCCAGGCCACGCTCGGCGCGGCCGTCGCCGGAGCGGTGCGCGGCACCCCGTCCGGCAAGGCGATCATGGACGACACCGAGCGGGACGTCGTCATCAAGTCCGCCCACCCGGCCACCACCATGGCCGAGCTGAAGAACCTGCCCCTCGGCCCGGTGAAGCTCGGACGGATCGCCGACGTCGAACTGGTCCCCGGCCCGGTCTCCATGACCCGGATCGACGGCCAGCGCGCCGCGACGATCACCGCCAAGCCCACCGGCGACAACACCGGTGCGGTCAGCGCCTCGCTCCAGACGAAGATCAACGCGCTGAAGCTCCCGGACGGCGCCACCGCCACCATCGGCGGTGTCTCCGAGGACCAGAACGACGCGTTCCTGAAGCTCGGCCTGGCCATGCTGGCCGCGATCGCGATCGTCTTCATGCTGCTGGTGGCGACGTTCAAGTCCCTGATCCAGCCGCTGATCCTGCTGGTCTCCATCCCGTTCGCGGCGACCGGCGCGATCGGCCTGCTCGTGATCACCGGCACCCCGATGGGCGTCCCGGCGATGATCGGCATGCTGATGCTGATCGGCATCGTGGTGACCAACGCGATCGTGCTGATCGACCTGATCAACCAGTACCGGACCCAGGGCATGGGCGTCGTCGAAGCGGTCGTCGAGGGCGGCCGCCACCGGCTCCGCCCGATCCTGATGACGGCACTCGCGACGATCTTCGCCCTGCTCCCGATGGCGCTCGGCGTCACCGGCGAGGGCGGCTTCATCTCGCAGCCGCTCGCGGTGGTCGTGATCGGCGGCCTGGTCACCTCGACCCTGCTCACGCTGCTCCTGGTGCCGACGCTCTACGCGATGGTGGAGCTCCGCAAGGAGCGCCGCGCGAAGAAGAAGGCGCTCAAGCGCGAGAAGAAGGCGGGCCTGCCCGCCCCGGCCCCCGCGGCGGACACCGCCTCCGAGGAGCCGGAGCCCGCGAAGGCCTGACCCGGCGGCAGGAAGGCCCCGGCACCGAGTTCCGGTGCCGGGGCCTTCCTGCGTACCGCGTGTGCTGTGTGTGCCGTACGGCTACGGCAGCGCCAGCATCCGCTCCAGCGCGAGCTTGGCGTACTTCTCCGTCTCCGGGTCGACCTCGATCCGGTTGATCAGCTTGCCCTCGGCCAGCGACTCCAGCGCCCACACCAGGTGCGGCAGGTCGATCCGGTTCATCGTCGAGCAGAAGCAGACCGTCTTGTCGAGGAAGACGATCTCCTTGTCCTCGGCCGCGAACCGGTTGGCCAGCCGGCGCACCAGGTTCAGTTCGGTGCCGATCGCCCACTTCGAGCCGGCCGGGGCCGCCTCCAGGGCCTTGATGATGTACTCCGTCGAGCCGACGTGGTCCGCCGCCGCCACGACCTCGTGCTTGCACTCGGGGTGCACCAGGACGTTGACGCCCGGTATCCGCTCGCGGACGTCGTTGACGGACTCGACCGAGAAGCGGCCGTGCACCGAGCAGTGCCCGCGCCACAGGATCATCTTCGCGTCCCGCAGCTCCTCGGCGGTCAGTCCGCCGTTGGGCTTGTGCGGGTTGTAGAGGACGCAGTCCTCCAGCGACATCCCCATGTCCCGGACCGCGGTGTTCCGGCCCAGGTGCTGGTCGGGCAGGAAGAGGATCTTCTCGCCCTGCTCGAAGGCCCACTCCAGCGCCCGCTTGGCGTTGGAGGAGGTACAGATGGTGCCGCCGTGCCTGCCGGTGAACGCCTTGATGTCGGCGGAGGAGTTCATGTACGAGACGGGCACGACCTGCTCGGCTACCCCGGCCTCGGTCAGCACGTCCCAGCACTCGGCGACCTGCTCGGCGGTGGCCATGTCGGCCATGGAACAGCCCGCAGCCAGGTCCGGCAGCACGACCTTCTGGTCGTCGGTGGTCAGGATGTCCGCGGACTCGGCCATGAAGTGCACGCCGCAGAAGACGATGTACTCGGCCTCCGGCCGCGCGGCCGCGTCCCGGGCGAGCTTGAACGAGTCGCCCGTGACGTCCGCGAACTGGATGACCTCGTCGCGCTGGTAGTGGTGGCCGAGGACGAACACCTTGTCCCCGAGCTTCTCCTTGGCCGCGCGGGCACGCTCCACCAGGTCCGGGTCGGACGGGGAGGGCAGGTCGCCGGGGCACTCGACGCCGCGCTCGCTCCGCGGGTCGGCCTCACGGCCGAGCAGGAGCAGGGCGAGGGGCGTCGGCTGGACGTCGAGATCCTGGACGGGGTGGGCCGTGGTCACGTCACGCACCCTTTCTTCTCTGCTGAAAGCCTCTGCGAAAAGCTTCCGCGAAGCCTTTTCGTCTAATTGACGCTATCTATCATATCCGGTTCACGTCACTTTGACGATGTCCATAGTGTCGATGTGACGCATCCCCCCGGCCGACCGGTGTGCGAGCATGAATGGAACAGGCAAGCGCTCGGCCCGGAATGAATCCGCGGTCCCGACGGTTGCAACGTCGGCAAGCAGTCTCCGTACAACCCGGGAGAGAAGCAGATGTCCGTATCGGACGAGACCACCACCGTGAGCGACGGCATCCTCCTGTCCGACGCCGCCGCAGCCAAGGTCAAGGGCCTGCTGGAGCAGGAAGGCCGTGACGACCTGGCGCTGCGCGTCGCCGTGCAGCCCGGCGGCTGCTCCGGCCTGCGCTACCAGCTCTTCTTCGACGAGCGTTCGCTCGACGGCGATGTCGTGAAGGACTTCGACGGCGTCAAGGTCGTCACCGACCGGATGAGTGCTCCGTACCTGGGTGGCGCCTCCATCGACTTCGTCGACACCATCGAGAAGCAGGGCTTCACGATCGACAACCCCAACGCCACGGGCTCCTGCGCCTGCGGCGACTCCTTCAGCTAGGCCCTGAAGGCGACTGAGCCCTGAAGGCGACGCGTACGTCTGAACGCGACGCGGAACGGCACGACGGCGGCGGCCCCGGAATCCGGGGCCGCCGCCGTCGTGCCGTTCCGCGTCGCCCCGGGGCCCCGGCGCTCAGGCGCGGGGCACGTCGCCGCCCGACGCCGCGTCGACCACGGTCCGGTCGCCGAGCGGCGCGTCGAGCGTCACCGTCCGGGTCAGCTCCTTGGCGATCATGATGCAGACCTTCTTCCCGGGCTGCTGCGCCTCCGTCACCTTCACGGTCACCCGGTCCGGGCTCTCGGTCGCGCTCGCGGTGTACGTGCTGCACACCCCGCCCCAGAAGGTCACCGACAGGGTCCGTCCGTCGGCGCTGTACGACAGCAGCTGCCGCTGGGACTTCTCCGCGCCACCCGGGGGCGTCGGAGCCGGCGTGGGGGCGGTCGTCACCGGTGCGTCCTTCGCCAGGTACGAGGGGGCCACGGCGACCTGCGTCACCGTGGTGCCCCGGCCACCGGCGGCCGGCCGCACCGAGAAGAGCCAGGACGGTACGAGCGTCTGCTTGCCCGCCACGTACTGCGTCGCCAGGCCGAACACCGCCTTGTCGACCGTCACGGTCGTCGTCGGCCGCTCCGCCCCGGTCCGCGCCCCGCAGCGGGCCTTCGGCGACTTCAGGCCCTCGTCCAGCGGCACGGGGGTGGCGCATCCGCCGATGTCCGCGCGGGCCTCCTTGCGGGACGCCGGCCCGTTCAGCTGCTCCAGCGCCTGGGCCGCACCGATCACCGGATAGCTGTCGCTCTTCTCCAGGCCCTTCAACTGCCCGCTGCCGCCGACCACTTCACCGTTCGCTCCCACCTGGATCCCGGTCGACCAGCCGTACGTGGGAAGGCCGTCCACCTTCGGGTCGGCGTTCACCACCCGTACCGAGCCCATGAGTTGACCGGAATCGAGCGCGGCGCCGTCCTGCCCCGCCGCCTTCAGGACCGGTGCCGCGGCGGCCCTGGCGGCACTCTCGCTCACCGGGGAGCCGCTGCCGCCCGGAGTCGGGTTCCCGCCCGAACAGATCGTCTCCTTCTGGCAGTTGTCCGTGCCGCCGGAGCCGTACCGGGCGAAGCTCCAGGTGCCCGGGGCCTGCTTCTCGACCCGCAGGGCCGAGCCGGAGCCGTCCCCGTCGGACCCCACCTTCCAGTATGTGCCCTCGGCCTGCGGCGTGCCCGCCAGCTTCAGCGCCTTCGCCAGCCGGGCCACCTCGGCCGCCGAGACGGTCCCCACCGCGTGCCGCACCGCGGCCGTGCGCGGACCCTCGGGCAGCTTGCCGGACGCGCGGTAGACCACCCGGCCGCCACTCGGGTCGGGCTCGCCCGGCGCGATGCCCCGCGAGGGCGCCTCGGGCGACGCCGGGGCGCCCGAGGGCCGGTCCAGGGACAGCGGGGGAGGGGTGCGCCGCCCGCCGTCGTCCGCGCTGCCGCCGGACCTGTCGTCGCCGCCGGCCGCGGTCGCGGCCCAGTACGCACCGCCGCCACCGGCCAGCAGCACGGCTGCCGCCACCGAGGCCACGGCGAGCGGCGAACGCCGCCGGGGGCCGGTCACGTCGTTGTCGGGTCGCTCGGTGCTCACCGGATCGCTCCTTCGCCTGCCTGGCCGTCACAGGCCGTCACCCGGCCTGTCGTCCGTCCCCGGACGGGGACGACAGTGGGACGGAGCAGCGGCGCGCACGGTTCCCTCGCGGGGCTCAGGTGCGATCGGCGCGGGTCGCGGCCGCCTCTCAGTCCCCGTAGTCCGACATGGCGTCGATCAGCCGGGCGGAGGCGGCGGGCACGGTGACTCCGTGAATCCGGGACGGGGCGACCGGAACAGGGGCAGACTTCGGGTGGGCCACCCAGTGCGGAGCCATCCGGGCGCAGTCACCGCGCAGCTCGGCCAGGCTCATCTCGGAGTCGCGCGTGGCGATGTGGTTCGACATATCCGCACCGTAGGCACCACCGCCCTCAGGAAGAAAGCCCTACTATCGGGTAGTTTTTCCCTATTCGTGGTGCTCCGTGGAACCGGTAGCGTGAACTGTCACGCCGCCCCGGGAACACAGTCACCCGTTCCCCCCGATCTCCGCAGGAGCAGTCTCCCCGTGCGAATCGCAGTCACCGGCTCCATCGCCACCGATCACCTCATGACCTTCCCCGGCCGTTTCGCCGACCAGCTGGTCGCGGATCAGCTGCACACGGTCTCGCTCTCCTTCCTGGTCGACAACCTCGACGTGCGCCGGGGCGGTGTCGCCGCCAACATCTGCTTCGGCATGGGCCTGCTGGGCACGGAGCCGATCCTGGTCGGCGCCGCCGGCTCCGACTTCGACGAGTACCGCGCCTGGCTCGACCGCCACGGCGTCGACACCGGATCGGTCCGGATCTCCGAGGTCCTGCACACCGCCCGTTTCGTCTGCACCACGGATGCCGACCACAACCAGATCGGTTCCTTCTACACCGGTGCGATGAGCGAGGCCCGCCTCATCGAGCTGAAGGCCGTCGGTGACCGGGTCGGCGGCCTCGACCTGGTCTCGATCGGCGCCGACGACCCCGAGGCGATGCTCCGCCACACCGAGGAGTGCCGCTCCCGGGGCATCCCGTTCGCCGCGGACTTCTCGCAGCAGATCGCCCGGATGGACGGCGACGAGATCCGGATCCTCCTGGAGGGCGCCACGTACCTCTTCTCCAACGAGTACGAGAAGGGGCTCATCGAGTCCAAGACCGGCTGGACCGACGAGGAGATCCTGTCCAAGGTCGGCCACCGGGTCACCACCCTCGGCGCCCGCGGCGTCCGCATCGAGCGCGCCGGCCAGGAGCCGATCGAGGTCGGCTGCCCGGAGGAGGAGACCAAGGCCGACCCGACCGGCGTCGGCGACGCCTTCCGGGCCGGATTCCTCTCCGGCCTCGCCTGGGGCGTCGGCCTGGAGCGCGCCGCCCAGGTCGGCTGCATGCTCGCCACCCTGGTCATCGAGACGGTCGGCACCCAGGAGTACACCCTGCGCCGCACCCACTTCATGGACCGCTTCACCAAGGCGTACGGCCATGACGCCGCCGCCGAGGTCCGCACCCACCTCGCGTAGGGCCTCTCGTTTGGATCATGCCGGGCTCGCGTGCCCCGGTGCCGCGCCTCGCGGCGTCGTCGTCGGTCGCCGACGCGCCGCGTCGACTCCCTCCTCCGCCTTGCGATGCACGGCACCGGACCCCGCACCCTGATCCGGCCCGATCCAAACGAAAGACCCCGTCAGGACAGCCGGCGGACCACATAGGCCGAGCCACGGTCCGCCGGCTCCTCGCCCACGTACTCCTGCTCGCGCATCGCGCACCAGGCCGGGATGTCCAGCCGCGCCGCCTCGTCGTCGGAGAGCACGGTCACCGTTCCGCCCACCGGTACGTCCCCGATCACCTTCGCGAGTTCGATCACGGGGATCGGGCACCGCTTCCCGAGCGCGTCGACCACCAGGGACCCGGCCGGTGCGGCCGCCCGGGGTGCCGCGACCGGCGCGCCCAGCCTCTCCCGCACCTCCGCCACCACCCGGGGCAGCACGTCCAGGAAACGGTCGACGTCCGCCGCGGCGGTGCCGTTCGGCAGCGACACCCGTACGTTCCCCTCCGACAGCACTCCCATGGCCCTGAGCACATGGCTCGGGGTCAGCGTGCTGCTGGTGCAGGACGAACCGGACGATACGGAGAAACCCGCCCGGTCCAGCTCGTGCAGCAGTGTCTCCCCGTCGACATAGAGACAGGAGAAGGTCACCAGGTGCGGCAGCCGCCGCACCGGATCGCCGACCACCTCCACATCGGGCACCAGCTCCGGCACCGCGGCCCTGATCCGGTCCACCAGGGCCCGCAGCCGTACGGACTCGGCGGCGGCCTCGGCCCGTACCGCCCGCAGAGACGCCGCCGCGGCGACGATCGCCGGAAGGTTCTCGAACCCCGCCGCCCGCCCCGACTCCCGCTCGTCGGCCGGACCTTGGGCGGCGAACCGCACCCCCTTGCGCACCGCCAGCAGCCCGACGCCGGGCGGCCCGCCCCACTTGTGGGCACTCCCGGTCAGCAGCGACCAGCCCGCCGGCACCGGCTCTCGGCCCAGCGACTGCGCGGCGTCCACCAGCAGCGGCACCCCGGCCGCCCGGCAGGCCTCCGCCACCGCGGCCACCGGCTGCTCGGTGCCGACCTCGTGGTTGGCGGACTGCAGACAGGCCAGCGCGGTGTCCTCGCGCAGCACCTCCGCGTACGCCGCCGCGCTCACCGCCCCCGACCGGTCCACCGGGACCTCGGAGACCGACCCGCCCTGCGCCTCATGGGTGGCGGCCGAATGGAGCACCGACGAGTGTTCGACCGAGGAGACGACCAGATGGCGGCCGACACGCCGACGCCCCGCGAGGGCTCCGGAAATTCCCGAGTGAACCGCCAGGGTCCCCGAAGGAGTGAATGTGAGCTCGTCCGGGCGGCACCCGACGGCCTCGGCGGCGGCCTCCCGGGCGGCGTCCAGCAGCAGCCGGGCCCGTCGTCCCTCCCGGTAGAGCCTGGCCGGGTCGGCCCAGCCCTCGTCCAGCGCGGCAAGCAGGGCCTGGCGTGCGACGGGGTGCAGGGGGGCAGCGGATGCGGTGTCGAAGTAGGGCACGCGGCCACGCTAGCCCGAGGTGGGCGCCGGGCCGGGGACGGGCCCGGCGGGGGGCCAGGAGAGGGGGCGTCAGATGGCGGCCGGAGGCCCGTATTCCACCCCTTCGGGGAGTCGGACGGCGCGTTGGGCACCCTCCCCGCGCGACCCCAAATAGCGTCCAGTAGGGTTTGGTCCGCATAAACATCCAAACCCCTGCCCGCGTCAGGGCGGCGACCGACCAGAACGACGGCCGCGCCGACCGCGCGGGCGAGACTCTCGGGAAGGCGCTACGTGAGTCCCAACGGCTCCGACCGCTCGTCGCGGCGCCCGATGCGGCGGAAGCTGCCGCAGGTGCTGACTGCGGGCCTGATCCTGGCGACCGCAACCGGTTGCACATACAAGGACTTCCCCCGCCTTGGTATGCCTACGCCGGTAACAGAAGAGGCACCACGGATCCTTTCCCTCTGGCAGGGCTCGTGGGCGGCAGCGCTCGCCACGGGCGTGCTGGTCTGGGGCCTGATCCTGTGGAGCGTCATCTTCCACCGGCGCAGCCGCACCAAGGTCGAGGTTCCTCCGCAGACCAGGTACAACATGCCCATCGAGGCGCTGTACACCGTGGTCCCTCTGATCATCGTCTCGGTGTTGTTCTACTTCACCGCGCGCGATGAATCGAAGCTCCTCTCGCTCTCTCCGAAGCCTGCCCACACCATCAACGTGGTCGGCTACCAGTGGAGCTGGGGCTTCAACTACATCGAGAACGTGGACGGCTCGACCGCCACGGGCAACGAGATCCCCAAGGAGCTCGACGCCATCCCCAACCGTTTCCGGGAGGACTTCCCCAAGGGTGCGGAAGGCGTCTACGACTTCGGCGTCCCGGGAACCCGGAACCCGCAGAACGGCAACCCGGGTCCGACCCTGTGGCTGCCGAAGGGCGAGAAGGTCCGCTTCGTTCTGACTTCGCGTGACGTCATCCACTCCTTCTGGGTGGTGCCGTTCCTCATGAAGCAGGACGTCATTCCGGGCCACACCAACTCCTTCGAGGTGACTCCCAACCAGGAGGGCACCTTCATGGGCAAGTGCGCCGAACTCTGCGGCGTCGACCACTCCCGGATGCTCTTCAACGTCAAGGTCGTCTCCCCGGAGCGCTACCAGGCGCACCTCGAGGAGCTGGCGAAGAAGGGCCAGACGGGCTACGTGCCGGCCGGCATCGAGCAGACTGACCCGGCCAGGAATGCGGAGACGAACAAACTGTGAGCATCCTCAACGAACCTCAGGGTGCCGCGGCAGCAGACGACTCGTACGAGGACGAGCTGCCGGTCCGGCGCAAGCAGCCGGGAAACGTCGTCATCAAGTGGCTGACCACCACTGACCACAAGACGATCGGCACGATGTACCTGGTCACGTCGTTCGCGTTCTTCTGCATCGGCGGTCTGATGGCGCTCTTCATGCGCGCCGAACTGGCCCGTCCCGGCACGCAGATCATGTCGAACGAGCAGTTCAACCAGGCGTTCACGATGCACGGCACGATCATGCTGCTGATGTTCGCGACGCCGCTGTTCGCCGGATTCGCGAACTGGATCATGCCGCTGCAGATCGGCGCGCCCGACGTGGCGTTCCCGCGGCTGAACATGTTCGCGTACTGGCTGTACCTCTTCGGTTCGCTCATCGCGGTGGCCGGCTTCCTCACCCCGCAGGGTGCGGCGGACTTCGGCTGGTTCGCCTACTCCCCGCTCTCGGACGCGGTCCGGTCGCCGGGTGTCGGCGCCGACATGTGGATCATGGGTCTGGCCTTCTCCGGCTTCGGCACGATCCTCGGTTCGGTCAACTTCATCACCACGATCATCTGCATGCGTGCCCCCGGCATGACGATGTTCCGCATGCCGATCTTCGTCTGGAACGTCCTGCTGACCGGTGTGCTGGTCCTGCTGGCCTTCCCGGTGCTCGCCGCCGCGCTCTTCGCGCTGGAGGCGGACCGTAAATTCGGTGCGCATGTCTTCGACGCGGCCAATGGCGGCGCATTGCTCTGGCAACACCTCTTCTGGTTCTTCGGCCATCCAGAGGTGTACATCATTGCTCTGCCATTCTTCGGAATCATTTCCGAAGTGATTCCGGTCTTCAGCCGCAAGCCGATGTTCGGCTACATCGGCCTGATCAGCGCGACGATCGCCATCGCGGGTCTTTCCGTGACGGTGTGGGCGCACCACATGTACGTGACGGGCGGCGTGCTGTTGCCGTTCTTCTCGTTCATGACATTCCTCATCGCGGTACCGACCGGTGTGAAGTTCTTCAACTGGATCGGCACGATGTGGAAGGGATCGTTGTCCTTCGAGACACCGATGCTCTGGGCCGTCGGCTTCCTGATCACCTTCACCTTCGGTGGTCTGACCGGCGTGATCCTGGCATCGCCCCCGATGGACTTCCACGTCTCGGACTCGTACTTCGTCGTCGCGCACTTCCACTACGTCATCTTCGGCACCGTGGTCTTCGCGATGTTCTCCGGATTCCACTTCTGGTGGCCGAAGTTCACCGGCAAGATGCTGGACGAGCGGCTCGGCAAGATCACGTTCTGGACGCTGTTCGTGGGCTTCCACGGCACGTTCCTGGTGCAGCACTGGCTGGGTGCCGAGGGCATGCCGCGTCGTTACGCGGACTACCTCGCCGCCGACGGCTTCACCGCGCTGAACACGATCTCGACGATCTCCTCGTTCCTGCTCGGTCTGTCGATGCTGCCGTTCTTCTACAACGTGTGGAAGACCGCCAAGTACGGCAAGAAGATCGAGGTCGACGACCCGTGGGGCTACGGCCGTTCGCTGGAGTGGGCGACCTCCTGCCCGCCGCCGCGGCACAACTTCCTCACCCTGCCGCGGATCCGCTCCGAATCCCCGGCGTTCGACCTGCATCACCCGGAGATCTCGGCGCTCGAGCAGCTGGAGCACCACTCCGAGGATGACAAGGCCCTCGCTGGTGGCAAGGAGGCCGGCAAGTGAAGATCCAAGGCAAGATGTTCATCTGGCTGAGCGTCTTCATCCTCGTCATCGCCATCACGTACGGCGTGTGGTCGAAGGAGCCGGCCGGTACCACCGCGCTCGTCCTGGCCTTCGGGCTGAGCATCATGATCGGCTTCTACCTGGCCTTCACGGCCCGGCGGGTCGACGCCATGGCGCAGGACAACAAGGAAGCCGATGTGGCGGACGAGGCCGGCGAGGTGGGGTTCTTCTCCCCGCACAGCTGGCAGCCGCTCTCGCTGGCGGTCGGCGGTGCACTCGCCTTCATGGGAGTCATCTTCGGCTGGTGGCTGCTCTACTTCTCGGCCCCGATGATCCTGATCGGTCTGTTCGGCTGGGTCTTCGAGTACTACCGCGGTGAGAACCGCACCCAGTGACACCGCTCCACCGCTCCACCTGAACGGGGGGCCCGCACTTCTCCACCGAGAGGAGTACGGGTCCCCCGTTTGCAGTCACACCGCGCGCTGATTCGGGTGAATCTCCATAGCTTGGGTTCATGAACCACACGCCGCGCATCCGCCCCGTAGTGAGCTGCACTCTGCTGGTCGTGACCCTGGTCGCAGGTGTGACCGCCTGTGGCGGTTCCGGCGGCCATCCGCTCGCGGAGAAGCCGTACGACGCGGCGGACGAGATCTCCGCCAACGCCACGGACGGCGACGAGAAGGTCGACCCCGGCAAGCCGCTGGAAGTCACCGTCAACGGCGACGACGGCCGGATCACGGACGTGTCGGCCGTCGACACGACCGGCCGCCATCTGGCGGGCGAACTCGACGCCGACGGGAAGCGGTGGCACTCCACCGTCCCGCTCGCCGCCGGAACCCGGTACACCGTCAGGGTCGGTGTGGAGGACGACGACGGCGCTCCGGGCAGCCGTACGCTCTCTTTCGGGACCACCACCGCCAAGAAGTTCCTGAAGGTCACCTTCGGCCCTCAGGCGGGCACCTACGGCGTGGGACAGCCCATCACGGCGGAACTCAGCGCTCCGGTCAAGGACAAGGCGTCCAGGGCCAACGTCGAGCGCGCCCTCAGGGTCCGCTCGACGCCCGCCGTGACCGGCTCCTGGTACTGGGTCGACGACAAGATCCTGCACTACCGCCCCAAGGACTACTGGCCCGCCAGGGCCACCATCGACGTCACCAGCGGCCTGGCCGGCGTCAAGGTCACCGACACCCTCTACGGCGCCCCCACGAAGGCGCTGAGGCTCACCACGGGCGACCGTGTCGAGGCCATCACGAACGCCGCGTCGCACTCGATGACGGTCAAGCGCAACGGGAAAGTGATCAAAACCATTCCGGTGACGACCGGCAAGCCCGGCTTCTCCACCCGAAACGGCGTCAAGGTCGTGCTGGGCAAGGAGTACCGCGTACGTATGCGCGGGGAGACGATCGGCATCGCGGAGGGCTCCTCCGACTCGTACGACCTGCAGGTCTACTACGCGACCCGGGTCACCTGGAGCGGCGAGTACGTGCACGCGGCCCCCTGGTCCACCGGCTCGCAGGGGTACGAGAACGTCAGCCACGGCTGCACGGGCATGAGCACCGGCCAGGCCGAGTGGTTCTACAACACCGTGCGCACGGGCGACATCGTCACGGTCGTGGGCAGCCAGGGCGAGATGATGACGCCGTTCGACAACGGCTTCGGCGACTGGAACCTGTCCTGGGCCAAATGGCTGAAGGGCAGCGCCCTGCAGAAGGACACCGCCCCGGACCGCGAAGACACGATCCAGGCGGCGCGACTGCGCCCCGAGGTCTGACCGGCCCGGGGAGTGCACTGCCCCTCAGTGGTGCCGCGGACGGGGCCGCGGCGGGCATCAGACGGCCACGCAGTCCCTGCTGCGCAGCAGGGCGGCCAGGGCGTCCGCGAACTCGACCGGTTCGACCGGAAGGGTCACCGCGGCGTCCGCACGGCTCCAGGTGGCCAGCCAGGCGTCCTGCGGGCGCCCGATCAGCAGCAGCACCGGCGGGCACCGGAAGATCTCGTCCTTGATCTGCCGGCAGACGCCCATGCCGCCCGCGGGCGCCGTCTCGCCGTCCAGCACGCAGACGTCGATGCCGCCGCGGTCCAGCGCCTCCAGCACGGCGGGCATGGTGGCGCATTCCAGGAACTCCACCGGTGGCACGTCGGCCGCGGGCCTGCGCCCGGCTGCCAGCCTCACCTGCTCACGGGTGTTGGCGTCGTCGCTGTAGACCAGGACCGTGGCGGTCGGCTGCATTGTTCCTCCGTGACATCTGTGTCTTCGGGGCTTTCCGGGCATGAACCGATGCGCGGATCGTACTCCGCCCGACGGCCTGTCAGCACCGCTTCGGACCGCTGTTCCATGGGCCGTTCGGGGAGGACACACCCGGCTGACACACCGAACGGCACCCCCCGGGGTGAGGGCGGGATAAGCGACCGACATAATGTCGGTCGTGGCGACAGCAACGACAGTAGAAACCGGGCACGCGCACCCGTCGGTCAATCGACCGAACCTCACCAGCGTCGGAACCATCATCTGGTTGAGTTCCGAGCTGATGTTCTTCGCGGCCCTCTTCGCGATGTACTTCACCCTGCGATCGGTGACCGGACCGGAGCACTGGAAGGAAATGGCTTCGGCCCTGAACTTCCCGTTCTCGGCGACGAACACCACGATCCTGGTGCTCTCCTCACTCACCTGCCAGCTCGGCGTCTTCGCCGCGGAGCGGGGCGATGTGAAGAAGCTCCGTGCGTGGTTCGTGATCACTTTCGTGATGGGTGCGATCTTCATCGGAGGCCAGGTCTTCGAGTACACCGAGCTGGTGAAGGAGGACGGCCTCTCGCTGTCCTCCGACCCGTACGGCTCGGTGTTCTACCTGACCACCGGCTTCCACGGTCTGCATGTGACAGGCGGTCTCATCGCCTTCCTGCTCGTTCTGGGCAGGACATACGCGGCCAAGAGGTTCACCCACGAACAGGCGACCTCCGCCATCGTCGTGTCCTATTACTGGCACTTCGTCGATGTCGTATGGATCGGCCTCTTCGCCACGATCTACATGATCAAGTAACCGGGTTCGAAACCGAACCACATCCAGCATCGACGCAGAAGATCCTGACACCGGGGTAATCCGTGAAAAAGCTCTCCGCACGACGACGCCATCCGTTGGCGGCGGTCGTCGTACTCCTCCTCGCGCTGGCGGCCACTGGGGGGCTGTACGCCGCGTTTGCGCCCGCGAGTAAGGCGCAGGCCGACGAAACCGCCCAGTCCCTCGCCATCGACGAGGGCAAGAAGCTGTACGCCGTCGGTTGCGCCAGCTGCCACGGAACCGGCGGTCAGGGCACCACCGACGGGCCGAGCCTGGTCGGCGTGGGCTCCGCCGCCGTTGACTTCCAGGTCGGCACGGGCCGTATGCCGGCGCAGCAGCCCGGCGCCCAGGTGCCGAAGAAGAAGGTCATCTACAACCAGGCGCAGATCGACCAGCTCGCGGCGTACGTCGCGTCGCTGGGCGCCGGTCCGGTCGTTCCGACCAAGAAGCAGGTCGACCCTGCGGGTGCGGACATCGCCAAGGGTGGCGATCTGTTCCGTACCAACTGCGCGCAGTGCCACAACTTCACCGGTGAGGGCGGCGCGCTGTCGAACGGCAAGTACGCGCCCAGCCTTGAAGACGTGGACCCGAAGCACCTCTACGAGGCCATGCAGACCGGCCCGCAGAGCATGCCGTCCTTCCCGGACACGACGATGCCCGAGCAGCAGAAGCGGGACATCATCGCGTACGTCCAGACCGTGAACAGCGCTCAGTCGGAGAACCCGGGTGGGCTGAAGCTGGGCGGCCTCGGGCCGGTCAGCGAGGGACTGTTCGCCTGGATCTTCGGGCTCGGCGCACTGATCGCAGTTGCCATTTGGGTCGCGGCCCACACCGCTAAGGCCAAGAAGTCATGAGTAGCCAAGAGATTCCAGACGAGAACCTGCCCGCTGAGCAGGGCACCGCGCACGACGCGGTGAAGGTCGCGGACGACCCGTTCGCCGACCCGGGGCTGCCGGCCCACAAGCCGCGCATCCAGGACATCGACGAACGGGCCGCGAAGCGCTCCGAGCGCGCCGTCGCGTTCATGTTCACGCTGTCCATGCTGGCGACGATCGGCTTCATCGCCTCGTACGTCATCTTCCCGGTCGACAAGATCGTGTACATCTGGCCCTTCGGCCATGTGAGCGCGCTCAACTTCTCCCTGGGGCTGACCCTGGGCGTGGCACTCTTCACGATCGGCGCGGGCGCCGTCCACTGGGCGCGCACGCTGATGTCCGACGTGGAGGTCGCCGACGACCGGCACGCCATCGAGGCCGAGCCCGAGGTCAAGGCGAAGGTCATGGCGGACTTCGCGGCGGGTGCCGAGGAGTCCGCGTTCGGACGGCGCAAGCTGATCCGCAACACCATGTTCGGCGCGCTGGCCCTGGTGCCGCTCTCCGGCGTGGTGCTGCTGCGCGACCTCGGTCCGCTGCCGGAGAAGAAGCTCCGCACCACCCTGTGGGCCAGGGGCAAGCAGCTCATCAACATGAACACGATGGAGCCGCTGCGTCCCGAGGACGTCGCCGTCGGTTCGCTGACCTTCGCCATGCCCGAGGGCCTGGAGGAGAGCGCGCACGACTTCCAGAACCAGATCGCCAAGGCCGCGCTGATGATCGTCCGTATCCAGCCGGAGAACATCAAGGACAAGCGCGAGCGCGAGTGGGCCCACGAGGGAATCGTGGCCTTCTCCAAGATCTGCACCCACGTCGGCTGCCCGATCAGCCTGTACGAGCAGCAGACGCACCACGTGCTCTGCCCGTGCCACCAGTCCACCTTCGACCTCTCCGACGGCGCCCGCGTCATCTTCGGTCCGGCCGGTCACGCCCTTCCGCAGCTGCGGATCGGTGTGAACAGCGAGGGCAACCTCGAGGCGCTCGGTGACTTCGACGAGCCCGTCGGTCCTGCATTCTGGGAGCGCGGATGAGTACTGCGACCGACACACAGCGCAAGGCGCCCGCCGGTGAGCGGGTGGCCGACTGGGCGGACGGCCGGCTCGGGATCTACTCCCTGGCCAAGGCCAACATGCGCAAGATCTTCCCGGACCACTGGTCCTTCATGCTCGGTGAGATCGCCCTCTACAGCTTCATCATCATCATCCTCACGGGTGTGTATCTGACGCTGTTCTTCGAACCGAGCATGGGCGAGGTCGTGTACCACGGCTCGTACGAGCCGATGCAGGGCATCCGGATGTCGCAGGCCTACGCCTCGACGCTGGACATCAGCTTCGACGTCCGCGGTGGTCTGCTGGTTCGCCAGATCCACCACTGGGCCGCGCTGATCTTCCTGGCCGGCATGTTCGTGCACATGATGCGCGTCTTCTTCACGGGTGCGTTCCGCAAGCCGCGTGAGATCAACTGGCTGTTCGGCTTCCTGCTGTTCGTGCTGGGTATGTTCACCGGTTTCACCGGCTACTCGCTCCCGGACGACCTGCTGTCCGGTACGGGTGTCCGCTTCACCCAGGGCGCGATCCTGTCGACGCCGATCGTCGGCACGTACATCTCGATGTTCCTGTTCGGCGGAGAGTTCCCCGGTCACGACTTCGTCGCCCGGTTCTACTCGATCCACATCCTGCTGCTGCCGGGCATCATGCTCGGTCTGCTGGTGGCGCACCTGATCCTGGTCTTCTACCACAAGCACACGCAGTTCGCGGGTCCCGGCCGCACCAACAAGAACGTCGTCGGCATGCCGCTGCTGCCGGTGTACATGGCGAAGGCCGGTGGCTTCTTCTTCCTGGTCTTCGGCATCATCGCCATCATCGCGGCGATCGCCACGATCAACCCGATCTGGAACATCGGCCCGTACCGCCCGGACCAGGTGTCCACCGGCGCCCAGCCCGACTGGTACATGGGCTTCGCCGAGGGTCTGATCCGAGTGATGCCCGGCTGGGAGATCAACCTCTGGGGTCACACGCTCGTCCTGGGTGTGTTCATCCCGCTGATGGCCTTCGGACTGGTACTCGCGATCATCGCGGTCTACCCGTTCGTCGAGTCCTGGGTCACCGGGGACAAGCGCGAGCACCACATCCTGGACCGCCCGCGCAACGCCCCGACCCGGACGGCCTTCGGTGTCGCCTGGATCACCGAGTACGTCATCGTCTTCATCGGCGGTGGCAACGACCTGTGGGCCACGCACTTCCACCTGTCGCTGAACGCCATCTCCTGGTTCGTCCGGATCTTCATCTTCGTCGGCCCGGTCCTCGCGTTCATCGCCACCCGGCGGATCTGCCTCGGCCTCCAGCGCCGCGACAAGGAGAAGGTGCTGCACGGACGCGAGTCCGGCATCATCAAGCGCCTGCCGCACGGCGAGTTCGTCGAGATCCACGAGCCGCTCGGCCCCGAGCAGCTGCACACGCTCACCGCGCACGAGCAGTACAAGCCGGTCGAGATCGGCCCGACGGTCGACGAGAACGGTGTCGAGCGCAAGGTGTCGGCGCTGCAGAAGCTGCGGGCCCGGCTCAGCAAGGGCTACTACGGCGAGAACAACCAGATCGCCAAGCCCACCGCCGAGGAGTACAAGGAGATCACCAGCGGCCACGGTCACCACTGATCGCCTGAACTGATCGCCACAGCGAGAGCCCCGTCCATTCGATGGACGGGGCTCTTTGCTGCCCCCGGCGCTCGATAGGGTGGAGGTGATCCCTTTTACCGGCTGTGGACCCCAGGAGCGGACCATGAACGTTGTGACCCCGATCGGCGGCGACAGCGTGGCGGACCGTACCTGGCCCGGCGTGCTGAACCCCCTGCTGCGTGGCGAGGACCTCACCGCCGACGACACCGCGTGGGCGATGGACCGCATCATGAGCGGCGAGGCGAGCGATGTGCAGATCGCCGGATTCGCGGTGGCCCTGCGTGCCAAGGGCGAGACCATCGACGAGGTCTCCGGCCTGGTCCGGACGATGTACGAGCACGCCAACACCATCCATGTGCCCGGCCGTACGGTCGACATCGTCGGCACCGGCGGCGACCTCGCCAAGACGGTCAACATCTCCACCATGTCGGCGGTCGTCATCGCCGGCACCGGCGCCAAGGTCGTCAAGCACGGCAACCGCGCCTCCTCCTCGGCGAGCGGTTCCTCCGACGTGCTGGAGAAGCTCGGCGTCAACCTGGACCTCTCCGCGCAGCGGGTCGTCGAGGTCGCGGAGGAGGCGGGCATCACCTTCTGCTTCGCGGTGAAGTTCCACCCCGCCCTGCGGTACGTCGCCAGGGCCCGCAAGGAACTCGGCACGCCGACCACGTTCAACATCCTCGGACCGCTCACCAACCCCGCCCGGGTGCGCTCCCAGGCCGTCGGTGTCGCCGATCTGAAGATGGCGCCCATCGTCGCCGGTGTCCTTGCCGAGCGCGGCAATTCGGCGCTGGTCTTCCGCGGTGACGACGGCCTGGACGAGCTGACCACGACCGCGACCTCGCGGGTCTGGGTGGTCCGGGACGGATCGGTGCGCGAGGAGGTCTTCGACCCGCGCGACGTCGGTCTGGAACTGGTGCCCGTCGAGGCCCTGCGCGGTGCGGACGCCTCGTACAACGCCGATGTGGCCCGGCGGGTGCTGTCCGGTGAGCGGGGGCCCGCGCGGGATGCCGTGCTGCTCAACTCGGCGGCGGCGCTGACGGCTCTCGACCCGACGGACGGCACGCTGGACGAGCAGCTCGCGGCCGGGATCGCGAAGGCCGCCGAGTCCATCGACTCCGGGGCGGCGGCGCGTGCGCTGGAGCGCTGGGTGGCGGCCAGCAACGCCTGAAACAGGCGCAGATGTGGTGCGAGGCGCAGTCCGGATCCTGGACTGCGCCTTGCGCGTCTTCGTACGTATGGCAGGATGCTGGTCAGGTCATGAGTGACAGCGACTACGGCCCCGGCCCGCTGTCCGGCAACCCTCCGTCCGTGGCGGGGTGCCCCGGGTGAAGACCAGGCCGTAGGCAGCGAGGTCTGCGGCAAGCGCGGGCCCCTCGGCATCTGTGAATGCCAACCCCCGGGGTCCTGGTCCCTAGGGAGCCTCTTGTGAGCATGCGAATGCGATAGGGCCGTCGGCCCTCCTCCGCACCCCCTTCTTCACCTCTTCCGCTGCGCTGCCGCGTATCCGCCGGCGCATGCGATTCGCCTGCCTCTTACGGGAGTTCGCCATGTCTGTCTTCACCGCTGCCGCCGACCAGTCGCTTTGTGCCCCTCTGCCGGTTCTGGGCAAGGATGTGACGGTTCCGCTGGTCACGGGTGGCGAGGTCACCTACGCCGCGCTCGACTACGCCGCCAGCGCCCCCGCGCTCCAGCGGGTCTGGGACGACGTCGCCGCGTACGCCCCGTACTACGGCAGCGTCCACCGCGGGGCCGGATACCTCTCGCAGCTCTCCACGGACCTCTTCGAGAACAGCCGCGCGACCGTCGCGGAGTTCCTCGGCTGCCGCGCCGGTGACCAGGTGATCTTCACCCGCTCGACCACCGACTCGCTGAACCTGCTGGCCGCGGTCGTCCCGGCCGACTGCCAGGTCTTCGTCTACGAGACCGAGCACCACGCCTCGCTGCTGCCGTGGCGCGACGCCCGGGTGACGTACCTGAACGCCCCGCGCACCCCGGCCCAGGCGGTCGAGACGCTGGAGCGGGCGCTCGCCGACCGTGAGCCCTACGGCCCCGCGCTGGTCTGTGTCACCGGCGCCTCCAACGTCACCGGCGAGCTGTGGCCGGTGAAGGAGCTGGCCGCCGCCGCCCACGCGCACGGCGCCCGGATCGTGCTGGACGCCGCCCAGCTCGCCCCGCACCACCCCGTCGACATCGCCGAGCTGGACGTGGACTGGGTCGCCTTCTCCGGGCACAAGCTGTACGCGCCCTTCGGCTCGGGCGTCCTCGCCGGCCGGGCCGACTGGCTGCAGCAGGCCGAGCCCTACCTCGCGGGCGGCGGCGCCTCGCGCAAGGTCGCCCGTCGCACCGACGGCGGGGTGGACGTCGAGTGGCACTCCACCGCCGCCCGCCACGAGGCCGGTTCCCCCAACGTCATCGGCGTGTACTCCATCGCCTCCGCCTGCAAGGCGCTCACCGAGGCGGGCTTCGACAACCTGGTCGCCCGGGAGCAGCACCTCGTCGACGCGGTCCGTGCCGGCCTCGCCGAGGTCCCCGAGGTCAAGGTGCTCTCGCTGTTCGGCGACGACGCCCCGCGGGTCGGCGTCATCTCCTTCGTGGTGGAGGGCTGGAACAGCTCGCACTTCGCCGCCGCGCTCTCCGCCGAGTACGGCATCGGCGTCCGCGACGGACTGTTCTGCGCCCACCCGCTGGTCCGCACCCTGCTGGGCAGCGACCCGCAGGAGGTCGGCGAGTGCGGTGCGCCGGAGGCCGAGCCGGGTGAACGCTCGCTCAACGCGATCCGGGTGAGCTTCGGCGCCGGTACCCCCGACGAGCACATCGAGCGGTTCGTCCGCGCGGTCAAGGAGCTCGTGCGCAAGGGCGCCCAGTGGAAGTACCGCACCGAGGACGGCCGCTGCGTCCCGGACCGGGGTGCGGCGCAGCTCTGAACAGACCTTCGGCGGGGGCCGGGCCGTGTGCCCGTCCCCCGCCGAGGTGTGCTGAAGGGGTGCCTACGCGTCGAGGCCGATGGCGAAGGCGGCCTCCAGGTCGTGCTGCGAGTAGGTACGGAACGCCACATGGGTGTCGGTGGCCTCGACGCCGGGGATCTTGCTGATCCGGCCGGGGATGACATCGGCGAGATCGTCGTGCTTGGGCACCCGGACCATGGCGATCAGGTCGTACGTACCGGTGACCGAGAAGACCTCGCTGACACTGTCCAGCGCGGCGATGGCCTCGGCGATCTCGGGAATCCGGTCCACGCTGGTTTTGATGAGCACGATCGCGGTGATCACGGCTGGC
The DNA here is from genome assembly GCF_042891445.1 of Streptomyces sp. NPDC001890. Taxonomy (NCBI): domain Bacteria; kingdom Bacillati; phylum Actinomycetota; class Actinomycetes; order Kitasatosporales; family Streptomycetaceae; genus Streptomyces; species Streptomyces sp. NPDC001890. Next base: position 952,527 of record NZ_JBIATE010000001.1, read on the forward strand.
TTTCTCCCTCGGTGGCCGTGGCTGGTCCCTTCACTCTATCCGTACGCCGGTAACGCCCCCAGGCGTAGAGGAAGCCGAGGGCGAAGCCCACCACATGGGCCAGATAGGCCACCCCCGGCCCCCCGCTGCCCGCGCCCTGGACGGCCAGCCACTGGAGGGCGAACCAGAAGACCAGCACGATCCAGGCGGGGAAGCGCAGCGGCAGGAAGAAGAGGAACGGGAACAGGCTGGTGACCCGGGCCCGGGGGAACAGGTACAGGAACGCCCCGAGCACCGCCGAGATCGCCCCCGAGGCGCCCACCAGCGTCTGGTCGGACGTGGCGTGCGCGGCCGCGTAGGCGACCAGGGCCAGGTAGCCGGAGATCACGTAGAAGAAGGTGAACCCGAGCCGGCCCATGCGCTCCTCGGTCATCGCCCCGAACACGTACAGGAAGAGTACGTTGCCGAGCAGATGCAGCCAGCTGCCGTGCACGAAGAGGGCGGTGAGCGGGGTGAGCAGGGCGTGCGCGGAGCCGTCCCACAGCTCGCTGGGGATCACGCCCCAGCGTTCGAAGTACCCGGCCTGGGCGGCGAGCAGGGCGTCGGCGGTGCCGGGGACCGGGTTGAAGCCGGACAGCGGGCTGATCACGAAGACCAGGACGCAGGCAGCGATCAGGGCATGGGTCACCACCGGCCCGCCCGAGGTGACCGTCCGTAGCAGCCCACCGGTCAGCCTGCCGGTCACAGCTCGCCGATCGATCATGAACAGAGCATGACGCAAGCGGAGGGAACGGGACAGACCGCCTCGCCGTGTCGGGGGGACAGGGCGAGGCCGTAGGGTTACGGCAGGACATCCGCAGTTCGACGGCGCACCGCGAGATCCTTGAAGCAAGGCAGCAAGAGACTCGACGAAAGAGGACGCAACGATGACGACGGTTCCCCAGATGACCGACGGGACTCGCTGGCGCTGCACGCTCTGCGGAAATCTCACGCGCTTCGACGTGACGCGCTCCTCGAAGGTCGTCGAATATGTCCATCTCGACCTGGCCGGTGAGTCCAGCGTCGAGGAACGCGAGGTGGTCAGTGAGACCATCGAGTCGGTGCGCTGCCGTTGGTGCAACGCGGTGGATCAGATCGAACTGGTGGACAGGCCGGGTGCCGACTCCTGACGGAGCCGCGCCCACAGACATTTGGGGTGACGGATGGTGGAGCAGCCCGCTAGCGGCGCCGAGTCGGCCGAGGCGGCCGACGGCGCCGTCGAGGCGCTCGACCGCCCGCTGCCCGAAGGCGTACGGCGGCGGGTCGTCGCGCTCGTCTCGGACGCGTTCGGCGGCCTGACGGTCACCGAACTCCCGGCCCAGCTGCGGCAGTACGCCCGTTTCACCCCGACCCGGCGGGCCAAGTTCGCCGGGAACGCGATGGCGGCCGCCCTGGAGGGCGACGCGCTGTTCCGGCAGCGGATCGGCGACCGGCTCAGGGAGGGGCAGCCGGAGCTGGCCGCCGCCCTGGAGGCGGGGGTGCCGCCCGCCGCCGCCGACCCGGTCGACGTGGCCGCGGCGGCCTATGTGCTGCGCCCGGCGGGCTGGGTCAAGCTGGTCGCGGCCGCGGGCGAGGAGGCCCAGCGCGCGGACGCCGAGCGCGCCGACGAGGAGAGCCGGCGCGAACTGGGGCGGCTGCGCGAGGAGCTCGTCGAGGCCCGCTCCCAGACGAAGAGCGAGACGGAACGGCTGCGCGCCGAGCTGGACGCGGCCCGCAAGGAGGCCGAATCCCTCCAGCGCAAGCTGCGCAGCGCCGTCAACGAGGTCAAGCGCGGAGAGGCCGCGCTGCGCCGCAGCCGGACCGAGATCGAGGCCGTACGGTCCGAGGCGGCCGCCCAGGTCTCGGCGGCCGAGAGCGAGAGCCGGCGGCTCAAGGCGCGGCTCGGTGAGGCCGAGGCGTCCGTGGAGGCGGGCCGCCGGGCCGCCAGGGAGGGTCGCTCGGTCGAGGACATGCGGCTGCGGCTGCTGCTCGACACGGTGCTCGACGCGGCGAGCGGACTCCGCCGTGAACTGGCCCTGCCGCCCTCCTCGATGCGCCCCGCGGACAGCGTGGACGCGGTCGAGCCGGGCCGGCTGTCGCCCAAGGACATCGCCGCCAGGGCCCTTTCGGAGACCGATCCGGCCCTGCTCGACCAGCTGCTCGCGTTGCCGCAGGCGCATCTGATCGTCGACGGCTACAACGTCACCAAGACCGGCTATCCGCAGCTGCCGCTGGAGAAGCAGCGGTTGCGGCTGCTGGGCGGGCTCTCGGTGCTTGCCGCGCAGACCGGCGCGGAGATGACCTGTGTCTTCGACGGTGCCGAGCTGGCGGCCCCGGTGCTGCTGGCGCCGCCGCGCGGGGTCAGGGTGCTCTTCAGCAAGCCCGGGGTGACCGCCGACGAGCTCATCCGTCAGCTGGCGCGCGCCGAACCTCCGGGCAGGCCGGTCGTGGTGGTCTCCACCGACCGTGAAGTCGCCGACGGAGTGGCGAAGGCGGGTGCCAGGCCCGTTGCGTCCGTCTTGCTCCTGAAGCGCCTTTCGCGCGTCTAGCGGCACTTGCCTGGTCTCGGTGGAAATCGGGGAACGGACCGTCAATTCCTCACTACACCCCGTGCGTCGTGGGTAAAGAAGTGCGCTCCGTGACGAGATTTTTCGGGTGAGGATTTGAACTGATCACAAGTTGGTCACTAGGGTCAGCCTTCGAACCTTCGCACGGTTGATCACCCATCCGGGGTGACGGCGAGGGCACCGCCGAGTCCGTGACATGCACGGAGCCGGGGATTCAGGTCCCCCACAGCCCGGTAGGCGGCTCGAGGAAGAAGGAGCTCGCCTCCGTGGCGTCCCACCGTCGTCCCAAGCAGCCGAGCCGCGCCCGTGTGACCGTGCTCACCGCGACCGCCGCCGCGGCCGTGGCCCTGACCTCCCAGGCGGCCCACGCCGACCCGAAGCCCTCCAAGGGCGAAGTCCGGGAAGAGGTCGAGAAGCTCAGCCACGACGCCGGTGACGCCAACGAGAAGTACTACGGCGCCAAGGAGAAGCAGCAGAAGCTGGAGAAGGAAGTCAGCGCACTGCAGGACAAGGTGGCCCGCGGTCAGCAGGAGCTCAACAACCTGCGCAATGGCCTCGGTTCGCTCGCGGCGGCGCAGTACCGCTCCGGTGGCATCGACCCGTCGGTGCAGCTCTTCCTCTCGTCCAACCCGGACAGCTTCCTCGACCAGGCCTCGGCCCTCGACCAGTTGACGGCCAAGCAGACCGAGGCCCTGGGCAAGATCCAGGAGAAGCAGCGGGTCCTCGCGCAGCAGCGCAAGGAGGCCCAGGACAAGCTCGGTGACCTCGCGGACGTGCGCAAGACGCTCGGTGAGAAGAAGAAGGACCTCCAGACCAAGCTGGCCAAGGCGCAGCAGCTGCTCAACTCGATGACCGCCGCCGAGCGCGCGAAGATGCGCGAGGACCAGCAGCGCGCCAGCCGTTCCGCGGGCGACCGGGTCGAACTGGGCAACGAGGTCCCCGCCTCCGCCTGGGGCGCCGCCGCCCTGAACGCCGCCAAGACCCAGGTGGGCAAGCCGTACGGCCGCGGCGGCACCGGCCCCGGCTCCTTCGACTGCTCCGGGCTGACCCAGTGGGCCTACGCCCAGGCCAACGTCCAGATCTCCCGGGTCACTTACACCCAGGTCAACGACGGTGTCCACATCGGACGCAGCGCGCTGAAGCCCGGCGACCTGGTCTTCTTCAACAACACCGCGCACGTGGGCCTCTACGCGGGCAACAACACCGTCCTGCACGCCCCGTACCCGGGCACGTTCGTCCGGTACGAGTCGATGGACACGATCGGCAGCTTCCAGTTCGGCGTGCGCGTCGGCTGACGACGCCCGAACGGGCGAATTCCCGCGCCCGCACGGACCGTCCGCCCCGCCGGAGACCACAGGTCACCGGCGGGGCGCCGTCGTTTCCGGCACCCTTCCTCGCGGCGCGGCCGTTCGTCGCTCCGTGATCGTGCGACTACTGTCTGCCTGCTGCGCGGCTCCCGGTCGTCGGTCCGCCCGCCCCGGGCGGCAGGGGCTGCGCGCGTCTGCGTACAGCGGAAGGAGTGCGGCGTCCGTGGTGTCCCATCGCCGTTCCACACAGTCCGGCCTCAACCTGAGCGTCCGGGCCACCGTTCTGTCCGCCGCGGCGGCGACCGCGGCCGCCACCCTCGGCACGGCCACCGCGAACGCCGACCCGCAGGACGCCCCCCGGACCGCGAAGGCCCGCATCGACCGGCTGTACACCGAGGCCGAGCGGGCCACCGAGCAGTACAACGAGGCCGGTGAGAACGCCGGCCGGCTGCGCGGCGAGGTGGACCGGGCCCAGGACCGGGCGGCCCGCGGCCAGGAACAGGTCAACCGGATGCGTACGGTGCTCGGTTCGGCGGCGAGCGCGCAGTACCGCTCCGGTGGCATCGACCCCTCGCTCGCCCTGCTGCTCTCCTCCGACCCGGACAGCTACCTGGACCGGGCGGCCGTGCTGGAGCGCCTGAACGAAGTCCAGGCCGCCGAGCTGCGGGAACTCCAGAGGGTCCAGCAGGGGCTGGAGCAGACCCGGGCGGAGGCGGACCGGGCACTGGCCGAGCTGGAGCTCAGCCGGGCGGCCGCCACCCGCCACAAACGCACCGTCGATCGCAAGCTCGCCGAGGCCAGGAAGCTGCTGGCGACGCTGCCCGGCGCCGACCGGGCGGAGTTCGGGCGGGCCTCGCGCTCCGGCCGCGACGGCGGGCTCCCCGCCATGGCGGATCTGCCGGCCGGCTCCGCACGCGCGGCGGCCGCCGTCGCGGCGGTCCGGCAGGCGCTGGGCCGCCCGTACATCTGGGGGGCCAACGGACCGGCCGGATTCGACTGTTCCGGGCTGATGCAGTGGGCGTACGCCCGCGCCGGGGTCAGCCTGCCGCGCACCTCGCAGGCCCAGCGGTACGCGGGACGCATGGTGCCGCTCTCCGAGGCCCGCCCCGGCGACCTCGTCGTCTACCGCGCGGACGCGAGCCATGTCGCGATGTACGTCGGCGACGGACAGGTGATCCACGCCCCGTACCCCGGGGCCCCGGTGCGCTACGACCCCGTCGGCATGATGCCCGTCTCGTCGGTGACCCGCGTCTGACCGTACCCTCGATCGGGTGATGCGGCGGCGGGGACGGAACAGCGGACGGAGCGCGGCGGGAGCGCTGCTCGCCGGGCTGCTGCTCGTCTCCGGCTGCGCGGCCCCCGACGACGACGGCGCCGCCCCCGGATCCACCACCCGGGCCGTCCGCGCCACGCTGGACCGCCGGGCCGCCGCCGTGCTCGCCCACGACACGGACGCCTACCTGGCCACCACGGACCCCCGCGCCACCGGGCTGCGCGCGGCCCAGCGCCGGGAGCTCGGCAACCTCGCCGACGTACCGCTCGGCTCATGGACGTACCGGCTGCGCGACGTGACCGCCCGGGGCACCGACCGGGCCACCGCCGACGCCGAGCTGCGCTACCGGATCAAGGGCTACGACGCGGCGCCGGTCGCCGCGGACCGGGTGCTCGACCTCAGACGGGACCGGGCGGCCGGCCGCTGGTACGTCGTCGGGGAGCGGGCCGGCGGGGACGGCGCCCGCCAGCTCTGGCAGCAGGGCGACGTACGGGTGGTGCGCGGCAAGCGCAGCCTCGTCCTCGGGGTGGGCCGCACGGACCAGGAGCTGCGCGCCGTCGCCGGGACCGCCGACCGCGCGGTGCCCGTCGTGTCCGACGCCTGGCCGGAGCGCTGGGCGGGCCGCGTGGTGGTGCTCGTGCCGCGCACGGTGGACGACATGGCGGAGCTGCTGGGGTCGGCGGCGGACTACCGGGGGATCGCCGCCGTCACCACCGGGCGGACCGGCGGCGCGGGCCGGACGCCCGCGGACCGGGTGATCGTCAACCCGCAGGCGTACGGCACGCTGGGCGCCTTCGGGCAGCGGGTCGTCCTGACCCACGAGACCACCCATGTCGCGACCCGCGCCCACACCTCCGCCGCGACGCCGACCTGGCTCTCCGAGGGCTTCGCGGACTGGGCGGCCTACCGCGCCGAGGACCGCACCGCCGCCCGGATCGCGCCCGAACTCGCGGACGCCGTCGCGCGCGGCGAGGTGCCGGCCGCCCTCCCCACCGACGAGGACTTCGGCTTCGCGGGCGACGCGGCGCGCCTGGCGAGGGCGTACGAGGGCGGCTGGGCGGCCTGCGAGCTGATCGCCGACCGCTGGGGCGAGCAGAAGCTGCTCGCCTTCTACCGGGCCGTCGGAGGGCACCCGGGACGCGACGGAGCGGTGGAGCAGGCCATGCACGAGGTGCTCGACACGACCGAGCAGGACTTCACCGCGCTCTGGCGGGAGTATCTGCGCTCCGCACTCGGCTGAGCCGGCGCACGGCTCAGGAGCCGACCGGCTCCGTCTCGCGGTCGAGGCCGGACCGGGCGGCGGACCCGCCGTCGCGCGCCGCCCCGGTGACCGTCCGCCGCCACAGCCGGCCAGCGGCGATCAGCGTCGCCGCCACCAGCAGGCCGTTGCGCGCGAACATCAGCGTCACGCCCGTCGCGTCGCTGGTCACCACGTGCGTGAACCCGAGCGGGAACTCCCACTGGGTGACGCCCGTCGCCAGCAGCACCAGACCGGCCGGCAGCACCATCCGGCTGTCGCGGAACACCAGGCAGACCGCCGCCAGGCCGACCAGCCAGAGCATGTACTGGGGGCTGATCACCCGGCTCGTGGTCGTGAACAGCAGCACCGCCACGAACGCCGCGTCCGCCGGGGTGCTCGCACCGAACTCACGGGCCCGCAGCCGCCACACCAGCAGCCAGCCGAACGCCAGGACGGACAGACCGAGGGCGAGCGTGCTCACCAGCGGCACGTGCGGCCCCAGGAACTCCATCGAGCCGTAGTGGTACTCCACCCGGCCCGACCAGCCGAACTGCCGCGCCACGTGGAAGACCAGCGCCCCCAGCGACTCGACCTCGGTGCCCCGGTCGCGCTGGAAGCCGAGGAAGGCCAGCGCACCGGGCATCGCCACGGTGCACACCACCAGCAGCCCGGCCGCCGTCACCGCCGCCGCCGTCCACGCCGACCGCGTGGACCGGCCCCGCGCCGTACCGGCCAGGACCAGCGCCGGCCACACCTTCAGCAGCGCGCCGACGGCGGCCAGCACACCCATCACCCGCGGATGCCGCACCCCCGCGAGCAGCGCCGCCACCGCGACCGCCGTGACCATCACGTCGTAACGGGCGTACGCGGTCGTGCCGAGCAGCGGCACCCCCGCCACCCACACCCAGGCGCCCGCCACCGACCGGCCGCCGCCCCGGCCCGCGTACAGCAGCAGTCCCAGTACCAGCGCGTCGCACACGAACGCGAGGACGAAGAAGGCGGAGGCGTAGTCCAGGAACGGCAGCAGCGCGGGGGAGAGGACGGCGAGCGCGGCCAGCGGCGGGTACTGCCAGGTGACGTCGGACTCCGGATACGTACCGGTCTTCAGGACCTCGGACCAGCCGTGGTAGATCACCGAGACATCGCTGGTCACGTCCGGTCCGGGCAGCGTGATCACCTTGGTGACGAAGCACAGCAGCGCGACCCTGGTCAGGGCCCACACCGCCGCGGCGGCGAGTCGTGCGCCGGCCGATCCCCTCATGAACGCCTCATTCGTCGGTCGTCGCCCGGTGGTTGCCCGGTCGGTACTCGGTGGGTGAAGGAGCCATGATGCCCGCCCGGCCGGTGCGGGAGCCATCGGGGCCGGACGGCCCGGTACTGTCGGCCGGGATGGACAAGACCCTGATCGTGACCAACGACTTCCCGCCCCGCCCCGGCGGCATCCAGGCATTCCTGCACAACATGGCGCTGCGCCTGGACCCCGCACAGGTCGTCGTGTACGCCTCCACCTGGAAGCGGACCCCGGAGGGCCGCGCGGCCACCGCCGCCTTCGACGCCGAGCAGCCGTTCACCGTCGTGCGCGACCCGACGACGATGCTGCTGCCGACCCCGAGGGTCACCCGGCGCGCGGTGCGGCTGCTGCGCGAGCACGGCTGCACCTCCGTCTGGTTCGGCGCCGCGGCCCCGCTCGGGCTGATGGCACCGGCGCTGCGCAGGGCGGGCGCCCGCCGCCTGGTCGCCACCACGCACGGGCACGAGGCGGGCTGGGCGCAACTGCCCGCGGCCCGGCAGCTGCTGCGACGGATCGGCGAGGGCACGGACACGATCACGTACCTGGGGGAGTACACCCGCTCCCGGATCGCCCCCGCGCTCACCTCCCGGGCCGCGGCGCGGATGGTCCAACTGCCGCCCGGCGTCGACGAGAAGACCTTCCACCCCGACTCGGGCGGGGACCGGACGAGGGCCGGGCTCGGGCTCTCGGACCGGCCGGTCGTCGTCTGCGTCTCCCGGCTCGTGCCCCGCAAGGGCCAGGACACGCTGATCCTCGCGATGCCCGCGATCCTGGCGCAGGTCCCGGACGCGGTGCTCCTGATCGTCGGCGGCGGACCCTACGCCGAGGAGCTGGAGCGGCTGGCCGAGGAGACCGGGGTCGGCGACTCCGTGCGGTTCACCGGACCGGTGGCGTGGGAGGAGCTGCCCGCGCACTACGGCGCGGGCGACGTCTTCGCCATGCCGTGCCGCACCCGCCGCGGCGGCCTCGACGTGGAGGGCCTCGGCATCGTCTTCCTGGAGGCGTCCGCGACCGGTCTGCCGGTGGTGGCGGGCGACTCGGGCGGCGCGCCCGACGCGGTGCTCGACGGCGAGACCGGGTGGGTGGTGCGCGGCGGCTCCCCCGAGGAGGCGGCCGACCGGATCGTCACGCTGCTGCGCGATCCGGAGCTGCGGCGGCGGATGGGGGAGCGGGGCCGGGCCTGGGTCGAGGAGAAGTGGCGCTGGGACCTGCTCGCCGAGCGGCTGCGGGCGCTGCTCTGAGCCGTACGGGCGTGCGGGCACGGCTCCGATTCGCGTACGCGCGAAGGCACGGCTCCGGACCGGGTAGGCGAGAGGCACGGCTCCGATGCGGGCAGGCGCGAAGGCGCTGCTCCGGGCCGGGTACGCGAGAGGGGCCCGCACTTGCCGTGCGGGCCCCTCTCACGCGTACGTCCTTCAGGGCGTCAGCCGCGGTAGATCGCCTCGATCTCGTCCGCGAAGTCCTTCGCCACCACGTTCCGCTTCAGCTTCAGCGACGGCGTGATGTGGCCCGCCTCCTCGGTGAACTGCGAGTCCAGGATGCGGAACTTGCGCACCGACTCCGCCTTGGACACGGCCGCGTTCCCGTCGTCCACCGCCCGCTGCACCTCGGCCAGCAGCTCCGGGTCCTCGCGCAGCGACACGGCCGTCGAGCCGGCCGGCTTGCCGTGCTCCTCGGCCCAGCGGCCCAGGAACTCCTCGTCCAGGGTGACCAGCGCGCCCACGAACGGCCGTCCGTCGCCGACCACCATGCACTCGGCGACCAGGGCGTGCCCGCGGATCCGGTCCTCGATCACCGCGGGAGCGACGTTCTTGCCGCCCGCCGTGACGATGATCTCCTTCTTGCGGCCGGTGATCGCGAGATAGCCGTCCTCGTCCAGCGTGCCGATGTCGCCCGTGTGGAACCAGCCGTCGGCCAGCGCGTCGGCCGTCGCCGACTCGTTGTTCCAGTAACCGGTGAACAGGTGCTCGCCGTGCAGCAGCACCTCGCCGTCGTCGGCGATCCGCACCACCGAACCGGGCAGCGGCTGGCCGACCGTACCGATCTTCTGCCGGTCCCACGGGTTGAAGGCGGTGGCCGCGCACGTCTCGGTCAGGCCGTAGCCCTCCAGGACGGTGAAGCCGATCCCGCGGTAGAAGTGGCCGAGCCGCTCGCCCAGCGGCGCGCCGCCGGAGATCGCGTACTCGCCGCGCCCGCCGAGCACCGCCCGCAGCTTGCTGTAGACCAGCCGGTCGAAGAGCTTGTGCTTCAGCCGCAGGCCCAGCGGCGGGCCCTGCGGGGTACCCAGGGCGCGGCTGTAGGCGATCGCCGTGTTCGCGGCCTTGTCGAAGATCTTTCCCTTGCCGTCGGCCTGCGCCTTGGCACGCGCCGCGTTGTACACCTTCTCGAAGACCCGCGGCACACCGAGGATCAACGTCGGCCGGAACGAGGCCAGTTCATCGGTGAGATGCTTGATGTCCGGTACGCAGCCGAGCTTGATCGGGGCCATCACCGAGGCCACCTCCACCAGCCGTCCGAAGACGTGGGCGGCGGGCAGGAAGAGCAGTACGGAGCAGTCGCCGGTACGGAAGAGGGGCTTGAGCCGCTCCACCACGTTGCCGCATTCGGCGAAGAAGCTGCGGTGCGTGAGCACACAGCCCTTGGGGCGGCCGGTGGTGCCCGAGGTGTAGACGATGGTGGCCGGGTCGTCCGCCTTGGCGCTCGTCATCCGCAGGTCCAGCGTCTCGTCCGAGACGTCCTCGCCGATCGCCGTCAGCCCGCGGATCGCGTCGTCCTCGATCTGCCAGATGCCCTTCAGTGCCGGCAGGTCCGCCTGCACGGAGACCACGGAGGCCTGGTGCGCGGCGGACTCCACCAGGCACAGGGCGGCACCGGAGTCACCGAGGATCCACTGGATCTGCTCGGGCGAGCTGGTCTCGTACACCGGGACGGTGACCGCGCCCGCGCTCCAGATCGCGAAGTCGAGCAGGACCCACTCGTAGCGGGTGCGCGAGAGCAGGGCCACCCGGTCACCGGCTTCGACGCCCGCGGCGATCAGTCCCTTGGCGACGCCCCTGACCTCGGCCAGGAACCGGGCGGCGTCGACATCGGTCCACACGCCCCCCACCTTGCGGCTCATCACCGCGACATCGGGATGCTGAGCGGCATTGCGGCGGATGAGATCCGTCAGGTTGCCGTCCGAGGGGACCTCGTACAGGGCCGGAAGGCTGAACTCGCGCAAGACTGCTGCTCCTCATCGGGCTCCGGTGCCACGGCTCTGTGTGACGCACCGGCTGCGGTCCAAGACTGGCGGGTGCTCAGTGAGGTGAGCACGACTGGACTGCCCGGACGTTACCCACCAGTACTGGGTTCCCGATAGGGGGTTCCGGCCAGATGTCTTATGCGTCACACATAACGTTGATCCTTGGCCGCACAGTAGTCCACCCGTGTGACCGGGCGACGGTATTCGCAGGTCCGGCGGCCCCTACCCAGGTGGCGGACGGCCCCCTAGGGTGATCGTCATGCCAGCCGGAACGGACAGCACCCGACAGCGCACCCGTATCCATGTGGTCAGCGACGTGCACGGCAACGCCGAGGCGCTGGCCCGCGCCGGGGACGGCGCCGACGCGCTGGTCTGCCTCGGTGACCTGGTGCTCTTCCTCGACTACGCCGACCACTCGCGCGGCATCTTCCCCGATCTGTTCGGCGTGGAGAACGCCGACCGGATCGTCGCGCTGCGCACCGCGCGCCGCTTCGAGGAGGCCCGCGAGTTCGGCCGGGGCCTGTGGAAGGGCATGGACCGCAACGCCGCGATCGTCTCGGCGGTGCGCAAGCAGTACGCCGAGCTCTTCGCGGCCTTCCCCGCACCGACGTACGCCACCTACGGCAACGTCGACATTCCCGGCCTGTGGTCCGAGTACGCACACCCCGGCACCACCGTCCTCGACGGCGAACGGGCCGAGATCGGCGGCCGTGTCTTCGGCTTCGTCGGCGGCGGGCTGAAGACCCCGATGAACACCCCGTACGAGATCGGCGACGAGGAGTACGCGGCGAAGATCGAGGCGATCGGCCCGGTCGACGTGCTCTGCTCCCACATCCCGCCCGATGTGCCCGAGCTGACCTACGACACGGTGGCGCGCCGCTTCGAGCGCGGCAGCCGGGCCCTGCTGGACGCCATTCGCCGGACCCGCCCCCGGTACGCCCTGTTCGGCCACGTCCACCAGCCGCTGGTGCGCCGGATGCGGATCGGCGCCACCGAGTGCGTGAACGTCGGCCACTTCGCGTCCACCGGCAGGCCCTGGGCCCTGGAGTGGTGACCACACCGGCACCGGACCCTGGAACGAGGCGTCGCGCACACGCGATAGCCTTCTGACGGCAGGCATCTGCCGACGCACCGGTACACCGCACTGGAGGAGCCACGGCGATGGCTGAACACACCAGCTCGAGCATCACGATCGAGGCGGCACCGGCCGACGTCATGGGAGTGATCGCCGACTTCGCCCGCTACCCGGAGTGGACCGGCGAGGTCAAGGAGGCCGAGGTCCTCGCCGAGGACGACCGGGGCCGTGCCGAGAAGGTCCGGCTCGTCCTCGACGCCGGAGCGATCAAGGACGACCACACCCTCGCCTACACCTGGATCGGCGACTACGAGGTCAGCTGGACCCTCGTCAAGTCCCAGATGCTGCGCGCCATCGACGGCTCCTACGCACTGGCCCCGCTCGGCGACGGCGACCGCACCGAGGTCACCTACCGGCTGACCGTCGACGTCAAGATCCCGATGCTCGGCATGATCAAGCGCAAGGCCGAGAAGGTCATCATCGACCGGGCCCTGGCCGGACTGAAGAAGCGCGTCGAGTCCGTCCCGAAGGCCTGACCCGGATGCGTACGGTCCTCGTCACCGGCCCCGGCGGCGCCGGCCGTACCACCGTCGCGGCGGCGACCGCGCTGGCCGCCGCCCGCCGGGGCCGGCGCACGCTGCTGCTGACCGCCGACGGCATACCCGGCTTCCCCGAGGACACCGAACCCACCGAGGTCACCGACGGGCTGTGGTCCGCCCGCATCGACTCCGGCGAGCACTTCCGCGGCGAACTCCTCGCCCTCCAGGACCAGGCCTCCGCCGTCCTCGACCTGCTCGGCGGCAACCGGCTGGACGGCGAGGAGCTGACCGAACTCCCCGGCAGCGCCGAACTCGCCCTCCTGCACACGCTGCGCCGCGCCGCCCGGGGCGACTGGTCGCGAGCCGGCCACGACCTCCTCGTCGTCGACCTGCCGCCCCTGCGCGAAGCACTCGCCCTGCTCGCCCTCCCCGAGCAGCTGCGCCGCTACCTGCGCCGGCTGCTTCCCCCGGAACGCCAGGCCGCCCGCGCCCTGCGCCCGATGCTCGCCCAGCTCGCCGGGGTGCCCATGCCCGCCCAGTGGCTGTACGAGGCGGCCGCCCGCAGGGACGCCCAGCTGGCCGCCGTCCAGGCCCTGATCGAGGACCGCGACACCACGCTCCGGCTGGTCGCGGAGCCCGGCCCCGCCGCCGAGGACGCCCTGCGCACCGCCCGCACCGGCCTCGCCCTGCACGGACTGCGGGTCGACGCCCTCGCGGTCAACCGGGTGCTGCCCAGGCACTCGGCCGACCCCTGGTTCGCGGAGCTCGCCGCACAGCAGGAGAAGACCGTCGACCACTGGTACGAGGAGTGGGCGCCCGGCACCGCGCTGTGCCAGGTGCCCCACCTAGGCCGCGACCCGCGTGGCCTCGACGACCTCGCCCGCCTCGGCACGGCGGCCGACGGCGCCGCCGGGGACGCCGGACTCGCCGGGGGGCTGGACGGGCGGGGCCCCGGCCGGGCCGACGACCCCTGGTGGATAGAGAGCCCCGACACCCCGGACGGCCTCGACGGGCTGCTGCCCGGCGCCCGGATCGTGACCACCGGCCCGCCGGCCGGCGACGGCGACCCGGTCCTCGTCTGGTGCCTGCCGCTGCCCGGCGCCGCCAAGAAGGACCTCCAGCTGGTCCGCCGCGGCGACGAACTGCTGCTCACCGTCGGCCCGTTCCACCGGATCGTCCCGCTGGAGTCCGGACTGCGCCGCTGCACCGTCTCGGGCGCCGCCCTCACCGACGGGGTGCTCCGGGTCCGGTTCACGCCGGACCCCGGGCTGTGGCCGAGGACGGGCTGAACGGCGCGTCACGCTTCGGGTAACGTCGGTAGTACGTGCCCCGTATGCCGGGCCGCAGGCACACCACGTCGCAGGAGTCCGCCATGAGCGATGCCACCGATCGTCCCGTCGACGACGACGCGTGGGCGAAGGCCTGCGCCGAGGACCTCGAAGCGGAGAAGGCCCGCCGCCGGGCCCAGTACGGCCCGCCGCCCGGCTCCGCCGCCGAGGAACTGCGCAAGCTGGTCGACGCCGTGGCCGACAAGTTCTCGTCCCTCCAGTCGCCGCTGTTCGGCGCGGCGGCCCAGGGCACCGTGCAGCAGATCATCAAGCAGGCGAAGTCCGCGGTCGAGCCCGTCATCGAGCGCAACCCGGACGTCTTCGACCACATCGCCGCGGCCGGCAGCGAGCTCCTGGCCGCCTACCGCTCCGCCGTCGAGGGCCAGGAACGCCGCTGGACCCAGGACGCCGGCGATCCGGCCGGCACCGCGAAGAAGGCCGACGACCCCTCCGACCCCCGCGACGAGGGCCCCGCCGCGGGCGAACACATCGACCTGGACTGACCGGCACCGAAGGGCCGGGCCCCGGCTCGGGTACGGTTGGCCCCAGCGGGGCTCGACCGGAACTGAGGGATTCATGGGACTCACCATCGGCGTCGATATCGGCGGCACGAAGATCGCGGCTGGAGTGGTCGACGAAGAGGGCCGGATCCTCTCGACGCACAAGGTGCCGACCCCGCCGACGGCCGAAGGCATCGTGGACGCGATCGCCACGGCCGTGTCCGGAGCGAGCGAGGGCCACCAGATCGAGGCCGTCGGCATCGGCGCCGCCGGATACGTCGACGACAAGCGCGCCACCGTGCTGTTCGCGCCGAACATCAACTGGCGGCACGAGCCGCTGAAGGACAAGGTCGAACAGCGCGTCGGCCTGCCCGTCGTGGTCGAGAACGACGCCAACGCCGCCGCCTGGGGCGAATACCGCTTCGGCGCCGGCCAGGGCCACGACGACGTCATCTGCATCACGCTCGGCACCGGCCTCGGCGGCGGCATCATCATCGGCAACAAGCTGCGCCGCGGACGCTTCGGCGTGGCCGCCGAGTTCGGCCACATCCGGGTCGTCCCGGACGGCCTGCTCTGCGGCTGCGGCAGCCAGGGCTGCTGGGAGCAGTACGCGTCCGGACGCGCACTCGTCCGGTACGCCAAGCAGCGCGCCAACGCCACCCCGGAGAACGCCACGGTCCTGCTGTCGCTCGGCGACGGCACGGTGGACGGCATCGAGGGCAAGCACATCAGCCAGGCCGCCCGGCAGGGCGACCCGGTGGCGATCGACTCGTTCCGCGAACTGGCCCGCTGGGCCGGCGCCGGACTCGCCGACCTCGCCTCGCTCTTCGACCCGTCCGCGTTCATCGTCGGCGGCGGCGTCTCGGACGAGGGCGAGCTGGTGCTCGACCCGATCCGCAAGTCGTTCCGGCGCTGGCTGATCGGCGGCGAATGGCGCCCGCACGCCCAGGTGCTCGCGGCCCAACTGGGCGGCGAGGCAGGGCTGGTGGGTGCGGCGGACCTCGCCCGCCAGGGCTAGGGCCTGTTCGGAACCGGACCGACCCGGACGCCCGTCGCGCCCCTGTGGCAGCGGCGGGCGTCCGTCGTATCGTGAGACGCATGGTTCTGACGCCACTGCCCGACTCCCGTACCGAGCCGGATGGTTCGGCCGTCATCAGAGTGCTCAGCTACAACATCCGGTCGATGCGCGACGACTGCGAGGCGCTGGCCCGCGTCATCACCGCCTGCGCCCCCGACCTGGTCCTCATCCAGGAGGCCCCGCGCTTCTTCCGCTGGCGCAAGCGCGCCGCCTGGCTCGCGGCCCGCACCGACCTGGTCGTCCTCGGCGGCGGCGCCACGGCGGCCGGGCCGCTGCTGCTCTGCTCGCTGCGGGCCACCGTGGAGCGGACGCAGGACGTGCTGCTGCCGCTCACCCCCGGGCTGCACCGCAGGGGCTTCGCCACCTCGGTCGTAAGGATCGCGGGCACCCGGATCGGCCTGCTGAGCTTCCATCTGAGCCTGCAGCGGGACGAACGCCTGGCCCAGACCGAGATGCTGCTGGAGCAGCTGGACGAGATGGGTGTCGAGCACGCCATCGCGGCCGGCGACCTCAACGACGTACCGACCGGGAGCGCGTTCCAGCGGCTGGCCGGGCGGCTCCAGGACTGCTGGGCGGTCCGGCCGTGGGGCGAGGAGCACACCTACTCGCCGGACCACCCGCGACGGCGCATCGACGCGGTGTTCGCGACGGACGGGATCGAGGTGCTCGGCTGCGGTGTCCCCGCCGGGCTGCCCGGGGTCACCGACGTGGACCTGCGGGCGGCCACCGACCACCTGCCGGTGCTGGCGGCGCTACGGGTGCCCGCGATGCTGCCCTGAGCACCTTCCGCCACGCCGCCCCGGCAGGCTCGCTCAGACCACCGCCCCGCGCCCGGGGTCGTCGCCGTCCTCGTCGTCATCGTTCATCCGCGCCACCAGCGTGACGAAACCGCCCAGGAAACCGCCGACGCAGACCGTCGTCAGCCACCAGGTCATGTCCCACCGCAGCAGCACCGCGATCAGCATCAGCACCGGACCGCCGACGACCGCGAGCCAGGCGAACTTCGCCGTGACATCGGCCTCCGGCAGCGGCGGCGGCTCCGGGGGGACGAAATGCCCCTCGTCGCTGTCGTCGAGGTCGTCGTCCTTGGGCTCCGCGACCTCGTAGTCGCGCGGGCCCACCACTCCGGGGGCGAACACGACCGAGCTGCCGAGCGGCTTCTCCGGCGGCTTCACGGACTTCTTGCCGAGCCCCTTGTCCGGATCCAGGACGCCGGGCCGGTCGTGGTCGTCCTCCGGCAGCGCGAGATCCTCGACCGACCTGAACGGCCTGGCGCCCGGCGGGTCCGGCGGCTCCTCGCCGTACCCGGCGACGATCGCCTTCCACACCGCGTCCTCGTCGACCGGTTGTCCGGGACGGTCGCCGTCACCGCCCGGTGCCGCCTGCTGGGCGGCGGCGTCCTGCGGGCCCGTGCCGTCGTCGGGCACGGACGCTCCCTCCGCGGGAAGGGGCTCGCGCTCCTCCTCGCTGCCCGCGCGCTCCGCGTCGTGCTCAGCCACCTGACGTGCTCCCCTTCTTTCCGACGCTCGGGGCGAGGCGGCCGATGAACCGGTAGCTCTCGTCGAAGATCCGCTCCGCATCGTGGTCCAACGTCGCCACGTGGTAGCTCTGTTCCAGCAGGATCTCCTCGACGTCCGTCGACGACACCCGGCTGAGGATGCGCGCCGAGTCGGCGGGCGGCACCACATGGTCCTGCGGGCTGTGCAGCAGCACCATCGGCTGGGTGACCTGGGGCAGTTCGGCATCCACCAGGCGGAAGAACTTCCGCAGCGAATGCGCCGCGTGCAGCGGCACCCGGTCGTACCCCACCTCGTCGGAGCCCGCCAGGGCGATGTCGCTCGCCAGCCCCTTCGTCGTCCGCACCAGATGGCGGGCGACCGGCAGCGCGTACGCCGACAGGCCGTGCACCTTGTTGGCCGGGTTGACCAGCACCAGACCGCTGATCGCGTCCCCGTGCTTCGCCGCCAGCCGCAGCGTCAGCGCGCCGCCCATGGACAGCCCGAAGACGAAGACCTGGCTGCACCGCTCCCGCAGGGCGCGCAACTCCCGGTCCACCTCCGCGTACCAGTCCTGCCAGCCGGTGATCTGCAGATCCTCCCAGCGGGTGCCGTGCCCCGGCAGCAGGGGCAGCGAGACGGTGAGCCCGCGCTCCGCCAGATGGTCGGCCCAGGGGCGCATCGACTGCGGGGAACCGGTGAATCCGTGACAGAGGAGGACGCCGACCTCTCCGCCCTCGTGGCGGAACGGCTCGGCTCCAGGGAGGACCGGCACCGGGGTCTCCTGTTCGTGAGGCTCGCAGGGGAGCGAAAGGGGGGAGTGCAGAGGATTACTTCACCGTACGCGACCGGACTGACACCGACCAGAGCCGTCACCGGCTCCGGCCCCCGCGGCCGCTCCGTGCCGGGCGGGAGCGCGGGCGCCCCACGGGTTAAGGTCTGTCCGACAGCACACAGGAGGCACCCGAGTTGATCTACGGCGCAATGAAGTTCTCCATCGGCGGCTCGTTGAAGCTCGCCTTCAGGCCATGGGTGGAGGGCCTGGAGAACATCCCCGCGCAGGGACCGGCGATCCTCGCGAGCAACCATCTGTCGTTCTCCGACTCCTTCTTCCTGCCGGCCGTCCTGGACCGCAAGGTCACCTTCATCGCCAAGTCCGAGTACTTCACCGCACCCGGCGTGAAGGGCAAACTGACCGCGGCCTTCTTCAAGGGCGTCGGCCAGCTCCCGGTGGACCGCTCGGGAGCCCGCGGCGCCGGTGAGGCGGCCATCAAGGCGGGCATCGAGGTCATCGAGAGCGGCGGCCTCTTCGGCATCTACCCGGAGGGCACCCGCTCGCCCGACGGCCGTCTCTACCGCGGCAAGCCCGGCGGGCTCGCCAGGGTGGCGCTGGCCACCGGGGCGCCCGTCATCCCCGTCGCGATGATCGACACGGAGAAGATCCAGCCGCCCGGCCAGGTGATCCCCAAGCTGATGCGCCCGGGGATCAGGATCGGCAAGCCGCTCGACTTCAGCCGCTACCACGGGATGGACGGGGACCGCTTCATCCTGCGCTCGGTCACCGACGAGGTGATGTACGAGATCATGAAGCTCTCCGGCCAGGAGTACGTCGACATCTACGCGACGGCGGCCAAGCGGCAGATCGCGGACGAGGCGAAGCGCCGCGCCGAGGCCGAGAAGCACAAGGACACCGGGTCCGGATCGCAGACGTGACGCGACGGGACGGCGCGTGACCGCGCCCGTTCCGTCCAGGGGGTGGGGGAAGTGGCCAGGCGCGAGCGCGTCGTACGGATGTCGGTCGAGCAGCCGCTGTGGAGCGCACTGAGGGCGTACCGCGTCCTCACGATGCTGTACGCGGTACTGCTCGCCGTCTTCGGCCGGGAGAAGTACGACCGGCCGTGGGTGGCCGTCGCCTTCCTGGTGGTGATGGTGGTCTGGACGCTCGCCACCCTCCCGAAGGTCGCGGGTGCCACCGCCTGCACCAAACGGTTCCTCGGCGCCGATCTGACCATCGCGCTCACCGGCATACTCCTCACCCCGCTCGCCGACTTCGAGGCCCAGCGGGTCGACGGCCCGACGCTGCCGTCCATCTGGACGGCGGGCTCCGTACTGGCCTTCGCGATCAAGGGCGGCTGGCGGTGGGCGGCCTTCGCGTCCAGCTTCGTCGCCGTCGCCAACATCGTCGAGCGCGGCCATCCCAGCCGGGACACCTTCCACAACGTGCTGCTGGTCTGGGTCGCCTCCATCGCCATCGGGTACGTCATCGAGGTCGCCAGGGCCAGTGAGCGCACCCTCGCCCGCGCCCTGGAGATCGAGGCCGCCACGCGCGAGCGGGAACGGCTGGCCCGGGACATCCACGACAGCGTGCTCCAGGTCCTCGCGATGGTGCAGCGCCGCGGCACCGCGCTCGGCGGGGAGGCCGCCGAACTGGGCCGGATGGCCGGGGAACAGGAGGTCGCCCTGCGCACCCTGGTCTCCAGCGGTCTGGTGCCCACCACCCGGGTCTCCGAGGACGCCGCCGAGGGCGCCGTGGTCCGCAGCGTCGAGGTCGACGACGAACCCTCCGAGCAGGCCGACTGCGATCTGCGCTCGCTGCTCGCCCCGCACGCCGGCTCCCGGGTCAGCTTCGCGGAGCCGGGCGCTCCGGTGCTGCTCGCCCCCGCGGCGGCGATGGAGCTGGCCGCCGCTGTCAGTGCCGCCCTGGACAATGTCAGGGTCCACGCGGGGGAGAATGCCCAGGCGTGGATCCTCGTCGAGGACTGGCCGGACGAGGTGATCGTGACGGTCCGGGACGACGGCCCGGGAATCCCGGAGGGGCGGCTCGCCCAGGCCGAGGGGGAGGGACGGATGGGGGTGGCCCTGTCGATCCGGGGGAGACTGCGGGACCTGGGCGGCACGGCCGAGCTGATCTCGGTGCCCGGCCAGGGCACCGAGGTCGAGTTGAAGGTTCCGAAGGTCTCACGGGGGAAGGCAGGATCAGCGAGATGAGCACGGAGAACACCCAGGCAGCCGAGGAGCGGGCCATCAGGGTGATGGTGGTCGACGACCACCCGATGTGGCGCGACGCGGTCGCCCGCGACCTTTCCGAGTCGGGCTTCGACGTGGTGGCGACGGCGGGTGACGGACCGCAGGCCGTCCGCCGGGCGCAGGCCGTCACCCCCGACGTCCTGGTGCTCGACCTCAATCTGCCCGGCATGCCCGGCGTCCAGGTCTGCAAGGAACTCGTCGGCTCCCACCCGGGACTGCGGGTGCTGGTGCTCTCCGCGAGCGGCGAGCACGCCGACGTGCTGGAGGCGGTCAAGTCCGGCGCCACCGGCTATCTGCTCAAGTCGGCCAGTACGCAGGAGCTGACCGAGGCCGTGCGGTCCACCGCAGTCGGCGACCCCGTCTTCACCCCGGGCCTGGCCGGACTGGTCCTCGGCGAGTACCGCAGGCTCGCCTCCGACCCCGCACCCGCCGCGTCCGACGAGCCCAAGGCCCCGCAGCTCACCGAGCGCGAGACCGAGGTGCTGCGGCTGGTCGCCAAGGGTCTCTCGTACAAGCAGATCGCCGAGCGGCTGGTCATCTCGCACCGCACCGTGCAGAACCACGTGCAGAACACCCTGGGCAAGCTCCAGCTGCACAACCGGGTGGAGCTGGTGCGGTACGCGATCGAGCGCGGTCTCGACGACGTCTGAGCCGACGGCTCCGACGCCGGGCGGCGCGGCAGGGGCACGGGCCGTATATTCGCGATGACCGGCCCATGCCCCTGATCTGCCGATCCGCTGATCCGCCGATCCGCGCGATGAACGGGAGAAGTCGTGGAAATCCTGGCCTTCGGTGTGCAGTCCGACGAGAAGCCGCTGATCGAGAAGGCCTTCGCCGGACAGCACGAGGTCCGCTGCCTGGACGTCTTCCTGAACAAGGACACCGCCCCCATCGCGGCGGGCTACGAGATCATCTCCACCAGCGTCAACGCCGACCTGGGCGCCGGCGTCCTGCAGACCCTCGCGGCGGGCGGTACGCAGATGATCGCCCAGCGCTCCACCGGCTTCAACAACATCGACCTGGACGTCGCCGAACGCCTCGCCCTGCGGGTCGCCCGGGTCTCCTCCTACTCGCCGTACTCGGTCGCCGAATTCGCCTGGACCCTCGCGATGGCCGTCAACCGCCGGATCATCCGGGCCGCGAGCCGCACCCGCGACTTCGACTTCCGGCTGCACGGGCTCCTCGGCCGGGACATGCACGGGCGCACGGCGGGCGTGATCGGCACCGGCAAGATCGGCGAGGCCTTCGCCCGGATCGCCCACGGCTTCGGCATGCAGCTGCTCGGCTGGGACGTCGCCGAGAACCCCGCCTGTGTCGCCCTCGGCATGAAGTACGTGGAGAAGGAACAACTGCTGGCCGAGTCCGACCTGATCAGCCTGCACGTCCCGCTGCTGCCCGCGACCCACCACATCATCGGCGCGGACGCCCTGACCCGGATGAAGGACGACGCGATCCTCATCAACTCCAGCCGCGGCGGACTCATCGACACCACGGCGCTGGTCACCGAGTTGCGCGCGGGCCGCTTCCTCGGCGTCGGACTCGACGTGTACGAGGCGGAGGCCGGGCTCTTCTTCCTCGACAAGTCGCTGGAGGGCATCGACGACGACACCCTGGCCCGGCTGGTCACCTTCCCGAACGTCATCGTCACCTCGCACCAGGCGTACTACACCCAGGACGCGGTGGGCCAGATCATCGACACCACCGTGCGGAACGTCGCCGACTACCTGGCCGGCCGCCGCAGCGACAACGTCCTCGTCCCCGCGCTCCCGGCGAGCTGAGACCCCGGCCGTACCGGGGTCCCGTACGCCCCTTCCTCAGCCGGCCACCGGCAGCCCCGCCAGCAGCTCCGCCACGATCGCCGAGCCGCGCAGCGTCAGCACCGACTCCGGGTGGAACTGCACCGTGGCGAAGCCCGGACCGCGCAGCGCGTGCAGCTCACCGGTGGCCGCGTCCACGCTCACCTCGACGCCGTGCGCCGCGAGCTCGTCGGCCACCGGCCCGTCGCAGCGCGCGGTGAAGCTGTTGTAGAACCCGACCGTCTCCGGCCGCCCGAACAGCTCGATCCGGGTCTGCGCGCCCTGGTACGGCACGGCCTTGCGGACGATGTCGAGCCCCAGCTCCGCCGCGATCAGCTCATGGCCGAGGCAGACCCCCAGCAGGCCGTACCGGTGATCCCGGACCAGCTCCGCGGCCAGCCCGCGCATCAGCCGCATCTTCGGATCGGCGGTGTCGCCCGGATTCCCCGGCCCGGGACCCAGCACGACGGGCCCGGTGTGCGCCCGCACCAGCTCGCTCAGCCCCGGCTCGTCGTAGCGGCGCACCGACACATCGAGACCCGAGGAGCGCAGCAGATGCGCCAGCATCGCGGTGAAGGTGTCCTCCCCGTCGACCACCAGCGCCCGGCCCGAGAGCTCGTGGGTACGCTCCTGCATCCGCAGCCAGAACGGCGCGAGACCGTCCCGCCGGGCGTCCAGCGCCGCCCGCACCCGCGGGTCGCCCGCCAGCCGCGGCCGGGCCGCCTCGTCCACCGGCCGTCCGGGCCGCACCCCGAGCGCGGCGAGCACCCCGGCCGCCTTCGCGTGGGTCTCGGCGACCTCGTCGTCCGGATCGGAGTGACGTACGAGCGTCGCCCCGACCGGCACCCGCAGCTCGCCGCCGGCCGAGATGTCGGCGGTACGGATCAGGATCGGCGAGTCCAGGGTCTGTGCCCCGCCCGGCTCCTGCCGCAGCAGCGCCAGGGCCCCCGCGTAGTAGCCGCGCCCACCGGGCTCGTACCGCTCGATGACCCGGCAGGCGTTCTGCACCGGGGAGCCGGTGACCGTCGCCGCGAACATGGTCTCCTTCAGCACCTCCCGCACGTCCAGCGAGGAACGCCCGCGCAGCTCGTACTCCGTATGGGCGAGATGGGCCATCTCCTTGAGCCGCGGCCCGACCACCACCCCGCCCATGTCGCCGACGGTGCACATCATCTTGAGCTCCTCGTCGACCACCATGGAGAGCTCCTCGGTCTCCTTGCGGTCGGCGAGGAAGGCCAGCAGACTCTCCGCGCTCGGGCCCTCGGCGGGGTAGCGGTACGTCCCGCTGATCGGGTTCATCACGACCGTTCCGCCCGACATCCGCACATGCACCTCGGGACTGGCGCCGACCAGCGTCCTGTCCCCGGTGTGCACGACGAAGGTCCAGTACGCGCCGCGCTCACCGGCCAGCAGCCGCCGGAAGAGGGCCAGCGCGTCGGCCCGCCCGAAGCCGGGGATCTCGCCCCGGAAGGTCCGCCGGATGACGAAGTTCGCGCCCTCGCCCTGCCCGATCTCGTCCTCGATGACCCGCCGGACGATCCCGGCGTACTCCTCGTCCCCGACGTCGAAGGCACCGCCCTCGACCCGCACCTCCCGGACCGGCAGCCGGTCCAGCACCTCGGCGAGTGGCAGCTCGTACGACTCCTGCGCGACCAGCACGGACAGCGGGGTCCCGTCGTCGCGCACGTCGAAGCCGCGCTCCGCGATCTGCCGGAACGGCACCAGGGCCAGCGAGGGCAGCTCACCGACGGGGAGATCGGCGAGCCGGTCCGCTTCACGGACCCGGCCGATCAGCACCTCGACGGTGTCGTGGTCGCGGCCGGGGGTGCGCCTGCGCAGCAGCGCGAACGGCGGGCAGTCGTCACCCAGGAGCCTGTCGATGACGGCATCGGTGCGGTGAGGCATGGGATTGTTCCTTCCGGACGGAGGAACGGCTCCCGAAAACGCGGAAAAGGCCGCCCCTCGGGCGGCCTTCGCGTGGTTTGTCGCGCGCGATTGTCAGTGGGCCGCCGGATGAGCGGTCCACCACCAGTTCTGGTTTGTCAGCGCGAACATGTTCCGAACCTTAGCGGACGCCGGCCTCGTCCGAGCGCGTGTCTCAACTATTGAGCTTGTGGCAGGACCCACCGCCGAACCCCGTAATGTTGGGGTTGTGACCGTGAACGCCAATACCTCCGTCGCCGGTGGCAACACCTGGCGAGACCTTCCCGCGGCGCAGCAGCCCGAGTACCCCGATGCCGAGGCTCTGCGCGATGTACTCGCGGACCTCGCGTCGTATCCGCCCCTCGTGTTCGCGGGTGAGTGCGACCAGCTGCGCGCCCGCATGGGAGCCGTCGCCAAGGGCGAGGCGTTCCTGCTGCAGGGCGGTGACTGCGCCGAGGCCTTCGACGCCGTGTCGGCCGACCACATCCGGGCCAAGCTGAAGACACTGCTCCAGATGAGCGCCGTCCTGACGTACGCGGCCTCCGTGCCCGTCGTCAAGGTGGGCCGGATCGCCGGACAGTACTCCAAGCCGCGCTCCAAGCCGACCGAGACCCGTGACGGCGTCACCCTGCCGACCTACCGGGGCGACTCCGTCAACGGCTTCGCCTTCACCGAGAAGGACCGCGTCCCGGACCCCGAGCGGCTGAAGCAGATGTACCACGCATCCGCTTCCACGCTGAACCTGGTCCGCGCCTTCACCACCGGCGGTTACGCCGACCTGCGCCAGGTGCACGCCTGGAACCAGGACTTCGTGAAGTCGTCCCCGTCCGGCCAGCGCTACGAGGCGCTCGCCCGCGAGATCGACAACGCGCTGAACTTCATGAAGGCGTGCGGCACGGACCCGGCCGAGTTCAAGGCGGTCGAGTTCTACGCTTCCCACGAGGGCCTGCTGCTGGACTACGAGTCGGCGCTGACCCGCACCGACTCGCGCACCGGCGAGCTGTACGACACCTCCGGCCACATGGTCTGGATCGGTGAGCGCACCCGCCAGATGGACGGTGCGCACATCGAGTTCGCGTCGAGGATCCGTAACCCCATCGGCATCAAGCTCGGCCCGACCACCACGGTCGACGAGGCGCTCGGCTACATCGACCGCCTCGACCCCGAGCGCGAGCCCGGCCGGCTGACCTTCATCGTCCGCATGGGCGCCGACAAGGTCCGTGACAAGCTCCCGGCCCTGGTCGAGAAGGTCACCGCCTCCGGCGCCACCGTGGCGTGGGTGACCGACCCGATGCACGGCAACACCTTCGAGGCGGCCTCCGGCCACAAGACCCGTCGCTTCGACGACGTCCTGGACGAGGTCAAGGGCTTCTTCGAGGTGCACAAGGCCCTCGGTACGCACCCGGGCGGCATCCACGTCGAGCTCACCGGTGACGATGTCACCGAGTGCGTCGGCGGCGGACACGAGATCTTCGTGGACGACCTGCACCAGCGCTACGAGACGGCCTGCGACCCGCGGCTCAACCGCAGCCAGTCGCTCGACCTGGCGTTCCTGGTCGCCGAGATGTACCGGGACCAGTAGGCATCACCGCAGGTGGCGCGCGTACGACTGTGGGGCACGGATCGATGTGATCCGTGCCCCACAGGGCGTCCGGAGGCTTTTAACGCCTCTGGGTGCCGGGTAAGGTTAGGTAAGCCTCACCGATAAACGGGGTGGCAGTGAACGACCGATCCCGCCGGGAGGTGAACCGCGTGTACGTCTGCTCGTGCTTCGGCATCACGGAGAAGCAGGTCAAGGAGCATGCGGACGCCGGAGCGTGCACACCCCGGCAGATAGCCTCCGCCTGCAAGGCGGGCACGGACTGCGGCGGTTGCGTCCGGGCCATCCAGGCGATGCTCGGCCGTGGCGCCTGCCCGCGCCGCGAACTGCTCGACCAGAAGCGGATGCCCGGCGCCGCCGGTGAAACCGCCACGGGTGCCGGATCCGGACCTGGCGCCGAACCGGGCACCGCACCGGGGACCGGGCCGGGGATCGCACCGGGAATTCAGCTTCCCGACGCGGCCTGACCTGAGCCGGTCGGGCCGCGGCCCTCAGCTGTCCGGCTGCTCGATCTGCTGGGCGATGTAGAGCGGCTCACCGAGCTTCTCGACCAGTTCCAGCTGGGTGTCGAGGTAGTCGATGTGGTGCTCCTCGTCCTCCAGGATCGACTCGAAGATGTTCGCGGACGTGATGTCGCCCTTGCCGCGCATCAGCTCGATTCCACGCTTGAGGCGGTCGATCGCCTCCACCTCGACCTGGCGGTCCGCCTGGAACATCTCGGTGACGGTCTGGCCCACCCGCACATGGAACAGCCGCTGGTAGTTGGGCAGTCCGTCGAGGAAGAGGATGCGGTCCGTGAGGATCTCGGCGTGCTTCATCTCGTCGAACGACTCGGAGCGGGTGTATTTCGCGAGTTTCGTCCAGCCGAAGTTGTCCTGCATCTTCGCGTGCAGGAAGTACTGGTTGATGGCAGTCAACTCTGCGGTCAGCTGCTCGTTCAGGAACTCAAGGACCTCGGGGTCGCCCTGCATCGCAGAGGCTCCTTCCAACCGGTGAACTGGCAAGTTGGCCGCATCTTCGCATCGCACCCGATGGCCGTCCAGTAAGTGCAGGCTTACTGTGAGTTGTCCGAATCGCCCCCTGCCCTGGTCAGGACCACCCCTGCCTGTCTGTCACCATGGAGGCATGGGTCAGCCGGAAAGCCGGGAACACCGCGCGTCAGAGCAGTCCGAGCTTCCGCCGGGCCAGCGACTCCAGCGCGGTTGGCCGGTTACCCACTATGGGCCCGTGCCCAGGTTCAAGCCGGACCGCTGGGAGTTCCGGGTCTTCGGGGCCACCGCGGACGGCGAGAAGCACTGCTGGAACCACCAGGAATTCTCGGTACTGCCGTTCGCCTCGGTCGTCGCCGACCTGCACTGCGTCACCAAATTCAGCATGATCGGTGCCGAATGGGGCGGGGTGCTCGCCCGCACGGTCCTGGAACTCGCGCCGCCCGCACCGAACGTCACGCACGTGATGGTCTGGGCCGAGTACGGATTCAGCTCGAATCTGCGGCTCTCCGACTTCGCCTCGGACCGAACACTTTTCGCCACCCATAAGGGCGGGGAACTGCTCACCGCCGAGCACGGCTTCCCGCTCCGCCTCGTCGTGCCGCATCTCTACGCCTGGAAGGGGCCCAAGTGGGTCCGGGGTGTCGAGTACATGACGGCCGACCGCCGCGGCTTCTGGGAGGAGCGCGGCTACCACAACATCGGTGACCCGTGGAGCGAGCAGCGGTACTCCTACCAGGAAGAGCCCGGGGACGGCCCCGAGCTCTGACCTGGCGGCTCCTGGCCCGGTTCCTCGGTGGTGGTACTAGCGTATACCCCAGCGGGGTATTCCCTCATGGTGATCGAAGAGGGAATCACCTAGGGAATCACCTGGGGAATCAGCTGTCGCGCAGCCCCTTCAGCCGTGCCACGTCCGCCGCGTGGCCTTCCTTGCCGCCCGGCGTCTCGATGATCAGCGGTACGCCCTCGGTCGCCGGATGCGAGAAGAGCTCACGGAACGGTCCCTCGCCGATGTGTCCGGCGCCGATGTTCTCGTGCCGGTCCTTGTGGGCTCCCACCACGTCCTTGGAGTCATTGGCGTGGATCAGTTTCAGCCGGCCCTCGCCGACCGTCGCCACCAGCAGGTCCAGGGTCTTCCGCATGCCCTCCGGGCCGGTCAGGTCGTGCCCCGCCGCGTAGATGTGGCAGGTGTCCAGGCAGACGCCGAGCTTGGGGTGGGCGTCGAGCGCGTCGAAGTACGGGCCGAAGTCCCAGGTCCGCGAGCAGAGCGAGAACCCCTGCCCGGCGGTCGACTCCAGCAGCAGATACGGGTCGTCGTCGTGCGTCAGCTCGTCCAGGAGCGGCCGCATGTGCGTGCGTACCTGTGCGAGGGCCTGCTCGCGCGGCCGGCCGCCGGTCGCCGATCCGGTGTGCACCACGACGCCCAGGGCACCGATCTCCCGGGCCCGGCGCAGCGAGTGGCGCAGCGACTCCACGGACTTCTCCACGGTCGCCGCGGTGTGCGACCCGAAGTTGATCAGATACGGGGCGTGGACGTACGCCGGTATGGACGCGGCGGCGCACCCGGCGCGGAACTGCTCGTCCTGGGCCGGGTTGCCGACGGGGGTCGCCCAGCCGCGCGGGTTGGCGACGAAGACCTGGACGGCCTCCGCCCCCATCTCGCGGGCGTAGGGGAGGCCGACCTTGGCGAGGCCGCCGGCCACCGGGATGTGGCCGCCGACTGGGTTGCGCATATGGATGGGGCCTTTCGTTTGGATCAGGCCGGATCAGGGAGCGGGGCCTGGTGCATGCGATCGCAAGGCGGAGGAGGGAGTCGACGCGGGGCGTCGGCGACCGACGACAACGCGGAGGGGGTCCCCCTGGCCCTCAAGGTTTTGGGGGAGTACGTGCAAGACCCCGCGAGCCCGGCACGATCCTAACGAAAGGCCCTAGAGTCCCTTGGTCTTGATGGTGATGGTGCTGCCCTCGGGGGCCTGATCCCCGCCGTCGACGGACTGGCTCTCGATGGTGTCGCTGAAGGACAGGAACGGGCGGTCGACCTTCACCTCGAAGCCCGCGGCCTCCAGCTCGTCGGTGGCCTCGTCGACGTCCTTGCCGGTGACGTCGGGGACGTCGATCATCCGCGGCCCGTCGGAGACCGTGAGCGTGATGGTGTCGCCCTCGGCGGCCTCGGAGCCCGCGCCCGGCGACTGCCGGGCGATGTCGCCCTCGACCTCGGGGGAATTGACCCGGTCGGGCAGCACCTTGGCCTTCAGCCCCTCGTCCGCCAGCGCGGCGGTGGCGTCCTCGACGGACAGCCCGCTGACGTCGGGTACGTCCACCGGAGCGCCCTTGCTGACATGGAGGGCGACCGCCGAGTCCGAGTGGCGCTCGGTGCCGGCCACCGGGTCCGTGCGGATCACGTCGCCCCGGACCGTCTCCTCGCTGAACTCCTTGGTGATCATGCCCGGCACCAGGCCGACCTTCTTCAGCTCACGCCTGGCGTCGGCGACCGAGAGGTCCCGGAGGTCGGGCACCTTCACGGTCTCGGGGCCGCGCGAGACGACGAGCTTCACCGCGTCGTTGCCCCTGATGCGGTCGCCGGACCCCGGGTCGCTGCTGATGACCTCGCCGCGCTCCACGGTGTCGCTGTAGGCCCGGTCGACGCCCTTGAGCTCCAGGCCGGCCTTCGCGAGCCGCTGCCGGGCGTCCTTCTCGGTCTGGCCGAGCAGCGAGGGGACCCGGGTGAACTGCCCGGAGTTGATGTACCAGACACCGGTGCCGATCCCCAGCGCCAGCAGCACGGCGACGACCACGGCGACGACCGAGCGCCTCGGTCCGCGGCGGCGCCGGTTCTCCGGCGTGGCCCCGGGCGGCACCGGCGGGGGCATCTCCAGCCGGCTGGTGTGGTGCGAGACGCCCTGGCCGGCCGGGAGCAGCCGCGGGATCACGCTGGTGCGGTCCTCGGCGGCGTCGTGCGTCTCGGCGGTGGCCTGCGGCGGTACGGCGTCCAGCTGGGCCTCGGTGAGGCCGGAGCGAGCCGTGCGGGTCTCGGCGAGCAGCGCCACCGCGTCGAACGGGCGGGCCTCGGGATCGCGGGCGGTGGCGCTCGCCACCAGGCCGTCGAGCTCGGCCGGGAGCCCCGGGACGGCGGCCGACGGCGGCGGGACGGCCTCGTTGAGGTGCTGGTAGAGGACCTGGGCGGGGGTGTCGCCGCCATGCGGCTTGGCGCCGGTCAGCATCTCGTACAGGACCACACCGCAGGCGTACACATCGGTGCGGGTGTCCGAGGTGCCGTTCTCTATCTGCTCGGGGGCGAGATAGGAGACCGTGCCCAGGACGGAACCGGTGGTGTTGGTGACGGTGCCCACCGCGCGTACGAGCCCGAAGTCGGCGACCTTGACCCGGCCGTCGTCGCCTATCAGGACGTTCTCCGGCTTCATGTCGCGGTGCACGAAGCCCGCCCGGTGTGCGGCGCCGAGCGCGGCGAGGACCGGCTCCAGGATGTCCAGGGCGGCCCTCGGCTGGAGGGCGCCGCGATCGCGCAGCACGTCGCGCAGGGTGCAGCCCGCGACGTACTCCATCGCGAGGTAGACGTACTGCCCCTGGGCCCCCTGGTCGAAGACCGCGACCACATTGGGGTGCGCGAGCCGGGCCACCGACTTCGCCTCGCGGATGAAGCGCTCGACGAACGAGGCGTCGGTCGCCAGCGCCGGGTGCATCACCTTGAGGGCGAGCACCCGGTCGAGCCGGGTGTCCACGGCCCGGTAGACCGTGGCCATGCCGCCCACGGCGATACGGGCATCGACGCGGTAGCGGCCGTCGAGCAGCTGCCCGACGAGAGGGTCCTGGAGGGTCGTATCCACGCAGGCGAGTCTACGAGCCGCCACGGACACGACCCACCGGCCGGGGCATTCCCGGGGCCGTACTGCAGCCGAGCCGTGACAGGGACATGCGATCCACCCGCGTACCGGCGGCTCAGAAGGCCGGCCGCTCCGGGTCCAGCACCGCCCGCCCCTCCACCGGCGACGACGCCTCGGCGAAGTGGCGGCGCGGAATCCGGCCGGCCCGGTACGCCAGCCGCCCGCCCTCCACCGCGTGACGCATCGCCGCGGCCATCAGCTCGGGCTCCTGGGCCCGGGTCACCGCGGACGCCAGCATCACCGCGGCGCACCCCAGCTCCATCGCGAGCGCCGCGTCGGAGGCCGTCCCGGCGCCCGCGTCGAGGATCACCGGCACCCGGGCCTGCTCGACGATCAGCCGGAAGTTGTGCGGATTGCGGATGCCGAGCCCGGAGCCGATGGGGGAGCCGAGCGGCATCACCGCCGCGCACCCCACGTCCTGGAGCCGGCGCGCCAGCACCGGGTCGTCATTGGTGTACGGCAGCACGGTGAAGCCGTCGTCCACCAGGATCTCCGCGGCGTCCAGCAGCTCGATCGGATCGGGCAGCAGGGTCCGCTCGTCGGCCACCACCTCCAGCTTGATCCAGTCGGTGCCGAGCGCCTCGCGGGCCAGCCGGGCGGTCAGCACGGCCTCGCCCGCGGTGAAGCAGCCCGCCGTGTTGGGCAGCACGCGGATGGAGAGCCGCTCCAGGACGGAGAGCACCGAACCCTGCACGGTCGGATCGAGGCGGCGCATCGCGACGGTGGTCAGCTCGGTGCCGGAGGCGGTCAGGGAGCGCTCCAGCACGTCCAGGCTGGGCGCCCCGCCGGTCCCCATGATCAGCCGGGAGCCGAACGTGGTGTCGCCGAGGGCGAAGAGGTCGTCCGACATGATCAGCCTCCCTGGACCGCGGTCAGGACCTCGACGCGGTCACCGTCGAGCAGTGCGGTGGCGGACCACTGGCCGCGCGGTACGACGGTCTCGTTGACGGCGGCCGCGACGCCGGAGTGCGCGGTGGTGAGCGTGGCAACGAGCGCCGCCAGGGTGGTGCCCCCGGCGAGACGTCGGACCTCGCCGTTCACGGAGACGGAGAGGGTGGTCGCCCCGGGGAGCGGTGCGGGCTCGGTCATGCGGGCTGCTCCTGACGTACTGCGGGCTGATCCTGACGCACGGAGGCGGCGACGGAGGAGAAACGCTGCGGGGTGAAGGGGCGGGCCGGCTCGGGCGGCTCGCCGCCGGTGAGGAACTCCGCCATCACGTCACCGGTGACGGGGGTGAGCAGCACCCCGTTGCGGTGGTGGCCGGTGGCGAGGTGGAGGCCGGGCAGGGTGGTGGGGCCGAGCAGCGGGGCGTTGTCGGGGGAGGCGGGGCGCAGACCGGCCAGGGTCTCGGTGAGCGGCAGCTCGGTGATGCCGGGGACCAGCTCGTGGGCGTCGCGCAGCAGCTCGTAGACGCCGCCCGCGGTGACGGTGGTGTCCCAGCCCATTTCCTCGCTGGTGGCGCCGACGACCAGCTCGCCGTTCTCGCGCGGTACGAGATAGAGGTGGCCGCCCCGGACCACGGCCCGGACCGTGCGGCTCAGGAACGGCGCGTACCCGGCGGGCACGGTCAGCCGTACCACCTGGCCCTTCACCGGCCGGACCGGTGGCACCACCTCGTCCGGCAGCCCGGCCAGCCGCCCGCTGAGGCTGCCCGCGGCGAGCACGACCTGGTCGGCCGTCAGCTCCGTACCCCCGGCGAGCACCGCCCCGGCGGCCCGGTCGCCCACCACGTTCAGGCGCTCCACCCAGCCGCGGTGGAAGACCACCCCGGCCCGCTCGCAGGCGGTCAGCAGGGCGGCGGCCAGCCGGCGGGGATCGATCTGGTGGTCGCCGTCGACCCGCAGGCCGCCCCGGACGCCCGGCGCGAGCATCGGCTCCAGCCGGCGGCACTCACGGCCGGTGAGCCACTCCGATTCGAGGCCCGACCGCTGCTGGAGGGCGTGCAGCTCCCGCAGGTGGGCGCGGTCGTCGGAGTCCAGCGCGACGGCCAGGGTGCCGCAGGTCCGGAATCCGGTCTCCTGCCCGCTCGCCGCCTCCAGTTCGGCCACGAAGGCCGGATACCGGTCCGCCGAGGCGACGTTGAGGCCCAGCAGCAGCTGTTCGCCGTAGTGGAGTTCGGTGACGGCGGCCAGCATGCCGGCCGCCACCCTGGCGGCACCGCCACCCGGTTCGGGGTCGGCGAGCGCCGTGCGCAGTCCGCGCTGCGCGGCCCGCCAGGCCGTCACCAGGCCGATGATCCCGCCCCCGATGACCAGGACATCGGATCCGTTCCCGTTCCGAGAAGAACGCATGGGCTTCCAGCCCCTCCCTTCGCCGGCATGACCCGGATCAGGTTCGTACGGTCGGAGGCCGCCCAGCCTCCCTCTCAGCCCGGTGCGTCCGGGCTCCCGCGAGTGCTTTACGTTGGCCACCCTAAACCCCGTCCCGCCGGACCAGTAAGGGAGTGGCCACCGTGGCCCGTTCGCTCGACGGACTCGTCCTCGCTCCGGTCGCCGACCAGGCGCCCGGCCAGGTCGGCACCCGTACCCGCTTCACGTACCACGAGGAGGACGGCCGGATCTGGGCCGAGTACGCGGGCGGCGACGTGGTGCGCGGCCATCTCGTCGGCACCCGGGACGGCGACACCCTGGACTTCCGGTACGTCCAGCTGAAGCAGGACGGCACGACGGCCGGCGGCCACTGCGTCTCCACCGTCGTCGACCTCCCGGACGGCCGGGTCCGGCTGGAGGAACGGTGGGCGTGGGAATCGCAGGAAGGCAGCGGGACGAGCACGGTCGAGGAACTCGCCCTTTCCTGACGATCAGTCAGGTGTTTATGGTGTACGGGTGAGCGATCAGCAGCAGTCAGAGCGGCCGGACCGGCGGGCAGGGCACCGCGTGGTCGTCGTCGGCGCGGGCATGGCCGGGGTGCAGACCGCGGTGGCCCTGCGGGAACAGGGCTTCACCGGCCCCGTCACCCTGATCGGCGCCGAACCGCACCAGCCCTACGACCGGCCCCCGTTGTCCAAGGCGGTGCTGCTCGGCAAGGCCGAGGACTCCGCCTTCGACATCGACTTCGAGGCCCTGGACATCGATCTGCAACTGGGCCGCGAGGTCACCGGAGTACGGCCCGGCGCGCACGAACTGGACACCCCGACGGGGCCCGTTCCCTACGACAGCCTGGTCATCGCGACCGGTGCCGAACCGGTCGTCCTGCCCGGCACCGAGGGCGTTGTCGGCGTCCACCTGCTGCGCACCCTCGACGACGCGGCACGGCTGCGCCCGGTCCTCGACCAGCAGCACGGCGTCGTGGTCGTCGGCGCGGGCTGGATCGGTGCCGAGTTCGCCACCGCGGCCCGCGCCGCCGGCTGCGCCGTCACCGTCGTCGAGGCCGCCGACCGGCCCCTGGCGGGCGCGATGCCCGCGGAGGTCGCCGCCCCGATGGCCGCCTGGTACGCGGAGATCGGCGCCGAACTCCTCACCGGGGCCCGGGTCGAGCGCGTCGAGCCGGGCCGGGTGGTCCTCGCGGACGGCCGCACCGTCCCGGCCGGAGCGGTCGTCGTCGGAATCGGTGCCCGGCCCGCCACCGGCTGGCTGGCCGGCTCCGGCATCGCGCTCGGCCCCGACGGATCGGTGACCGCCGACGGGGCGCTGCGCACCTCGGCACCCGATGTGTACGCGGTCGGCGACTGCGCCTCGTTCCCCTCCGCCCGGTACGGCGAACGCCTGCTCGTCCACCACTGGGACAACGCGCTCCAGGGCCCGCGCACCGCCGCCGCCAACATCATCGGCGCGATGGCCGACGAGGCCCCGGAGCCGGTGGTGTACGACCCCGTGCCGTACTTCTGGTCCGAGCAGTTCGACCGGTTCGTGCAGTACGCGGGCCACCACGGGAGCGCCGACACCCTGCTGTGGCGCGGCGATCCGGCCGGGCCCGCCTGGTCGGTGTGCTGGCTGCGCGACGGCGTCCTGGTCGCGGTCCTCGCCGTCGGCCGGCCGCGCGATCTGGCACAGGGCCGCAAGCTCATCGAGGCGGGGGCGCGGCTCGATCCGGAACGGGCCGCCGACCCCTCCGTACCGCTGAAGTCGGCGACCCGTCAGTAGCGCGCCGCCGGGCGCGCGGGGCGTCCGGTGTGCGGGAGCCGCTGGAGCATGGCCGTTCTCGACGGGCCGGCCCGGCCGGCGCGGTCCGCGAGGCCCTGAAGGGCCGAGTCCGGGTATCGGCTGTCAGTGCGGGATGGCAGGCTTGTCCTTGTGACCGAGATTGACGCAAAGATCGATGCTCTCGTCCCCGACTGGCTGCACCTGCCCGACATCGCCGAAATGCTCGGTGTCGAGGTGACGCGCGTGCGGCAGCTGGTCAAGGAGGGCCAGCTGATCGCCGTACGACGTGGTGAGAACCGGACGCTCCAGGTGCCTGCCGCCTTCATCGACGGCGACAAGGTGGTCAAGGGCCTCTCCGGCACCCTGACGCTCCTGAAGGACGACGGCTACAACGACGAAGAGATGCTGGAGTGGCTCTTCACCCCCGACCCGACCCTGCCGGGCACCCCCGCCCAGGCACTGAGCGAGAATCGCGGCACGGAGGTGAAGCGCCGCGCCCAGGCGCTCGCCGTCTGACGACCGGCCGGATGTGAGGGGCGGGCCGCGCGACACCACGCGGCCCGCGCCCCGCACCGCCCGGCGGCAGCCGCTCCACCACGCTCTCCCAGGGGGATCCGCACCATGTCCACGCCTCGCGCGCTGCTGTCCGACGCCCGGCTCTATCTGTGCACGGACGCCCGCAGGCGTCAGGGCGACCTCCCCTCGTTCCTCGACGCCGTCCTCGCCGCGGGAGTGGACATCGTCCAGCTCCGCGACAAGGGCATGGAGGCGGCCGAGGAGCTCGACCACCTGGCCGTCCTCGCCGACGCGTGCCGGCGCCACGGCAAGCTCCTCGCGGTGAACGACCGGGCCGACGTCGCCCACGCCATCGGCACCGATGTGCTGCACCTGGGCCAGGGGGACCTGCCGGTGCCCGCCGCCCGCGCCATCATCGGCGAGGACGTGGTGATCGGCCGCTCCACACACGCCCGGTCCGAGGTCGACGCGGCCGTCGCCGAGCCCGGCGTGGACTACTTCTGCACCGGTCCGTGCTGGCCCACCCCGACCAAGCCCGGACGCCACGCCCCCGGCCTGGACCTGGTGCGGTACGCCGCCTCGCTCGACCAGCCGCGCCCCTGGTTCGCCATCGGCGGGATCGACGCCGGCAACCTCGACGAGGTGCTGGACGCCGGGGCCCGCCGGATCGTCGTCGTCCGGGCGGTCACCGAGGCCGCCGACCCGGCCGCCGCCACCGCCGACCTGGCCAGGAGGATCCGGGAGCGCGTCGCGGCGTGATCCGGCGGCCCGGCCGGAGGCGGTGGCCGAGCGACGCGGAGGCGGTTTCCGGCCGACTGTCCGAGGGATGGACAAACAACCGGTCAATTCGGGCAATTCACACTGGTTCGGTCCATCGGTCGTCGCGCTCTGGTTAACCTGCCGGTATGGCCCTTGGCACACCATCCACCAGGACAGATCACGCGCGCACGGTGCGTGAGCTTCTCGCGACCGGCAAGACCTCGTACTCGTTCGAGTTCTGGGCGCCCAAGACCGAGAAGGGCGAGCGGAACCTCTGGAACGCGCTGCGCCGGGTCGAGGCGGTGCGGCCGAGTTTCGTCTCCGTGACCTACGGGGCCGGTGGCTCCACGCGGGCCGGGACGGTGAAGGCCACCGAGCAGATCGCGGCCGATTCCACCCTCACCCCGGTCGCCCACCTCACGGCGGTCAACCACTCCGTCGCCGAGCTGCGCAACATGATCGGGCAGTACGCGGACTGCGGGATCCGGAACATCCTCGCCGTGCGCGGAGACCCGCCGGGCGACCCCATGGGCGAATGGGTCGAGCACCCGCAGGGCGTGCGGTACGCGGCCGATCTCGTCCGGCTCATCAAGGAATCCGGCGATTTCTGCGTCGGCGTCGCGGCATTTCCCGAGATGCACCCGCGATCGACCGACTGGGACACCGACATCCGGCATTTCGTGGACAAGTGCCGCGCCGGGGCCGACTATGCGATCACCCAGATGTTCTTCAATCCGGAGGACTATTTGCGTATGCGTGACCGCGTGGTCGCTGCGGGTTGCGAAACCCCGATCATTCCCGAGGTCATGCCGCTGACCAGCGTCAAGCAGTTGGACAGATTCGCGCAGCTCAGCAACGCGTCTTTCCCCTCTTTCCTGAAAGAACGCATCCTCGCCGCCAAGGACGATCCCGCCGCTGTACGCTCCATTGGCATCGACTTCGCCACGCAGTTCTGCGCGAGGCTGCTGTCCGAGGGTGTGCCCGGACTGCACTTCATCACGCTCAACAACTCGACGGCGACGCTCGAAATCTACGAGAATCTCGGACTGCACAAGCAGTCGTGACCGGCCGTACCCGCCGCGACCCGGGGGGTGGCCGTAGGAGGGGGCGGGCATGGGCTGGACGGTCCTCTACATCGCGTTCGGCATCGTCGCGCTGTGGCTGCTCGGCGAGGTGCTCCTGCAGTACAAGGCGCGCCTGCGATGGCGGCTGCTCGCCTTCGCGGGCTTCGGCATCGTGGTCGTCGGCGTGCTGATGCCGTCGGTGTTCGTCATCGTCCTCGGCACGATCGCCTTCGCGACCGGCCAGACGTACGTCACGCTCTCCTTCCGGCGCGGCTTCTCCACCGGCTGGGCCATAGGGGGCAGCCCCGGCGAGAGCCGTCGTCGTCGCGGCGGCGGCGACCGGGAGGGCCGCGGGCCCACCCTCCAGGTGTCGGACCTGGAGATGGCGTACGACGAGGGGACCCCGCAGCCCGCGGTCCCCGGGACGCCGCCCCCCGGCCCCCAGGCCGCCGCGGTCTACGAACCCGAGCCGATGCCGGACGACACCGGGCAGTACGGCATCTACTCCGACCACCACCGGTCCCGGCAGGAGCAGGGTCGGCAGGAGCAGCCCCAGCCCCAGTACGCCGCCTACGACCCGTACGCCGACTCCGCCGCGTACGGTGCGCCGGACCAGGGAACCTACGCGGGCCAGAGCAACCACGCCGACCAGGACCCGCTCGCCGGTCAGTACGACTACGGCACCGAGCGGCAGCAGTACGCCGCCTACTCCGACCCGTACATCGGTACCGGCACCACCACCGGCTCCCCGCAGTACGACGCGTACGACAGCTACGGCAACGGCAGCAACTACGACAGCTTCGGCGGCCGGCAGGAGTACACCGCCGACCCGTACGCCCAGCAGTACGCCGCCGACACTCCGCCGGGCGGTGTCTGGGTGCCGCAACAGCGCGAGGGCGAGCAGTACCCGGCCGCACCGCCGCAGCCGCCCGCCCCGTACCCGAACGGCTACAACAACGGCAACGGCTACGACGAGCAGCAAT
Organism: Streptomyces sp. NPDC001890; assembly: GCF_042891445.1. Lineage (NCBI taxonomy): Bacteria > Bacillati > Actinomycetota > Actinomycetes > Kitasatosporales > Streptomycetaceae > Streptomyces > Streptomyces sp. NPDC001890. Next base: position 990,100 of record NZ_JBIATE010000001.1, read on the forward strand.
ACCGCTACTGACGACGGTCCGGCCGCCCGGGGCCGCCGGACCGCGGCCGGCCGGCGGCTTTCCGGGTCACTGCGAGCCGCGAAAGCCGTCGCCCTCCACGATCAGCCCGGCGACCAGCGCTCCGGACATGCCCGCGTGCGCGAGCCCGCCGCCCGGGTGCGACCAGCCGCCCGCGGCGTAGAGCCCCGGCAGCCGGGTGCGATTGCCCGGGTGCAGATACGCGCCGCCCGCCCCGGCCAGCGCGGGCGCGGGCACCGCACCGCCCTCGGCGCCGGTGTCGGCAGCCGTCTCGGCCGGCGTCCGCACCTCGGCCCGCAGCAGCCGCTCCCGTATCCCGGGCACGGCCGCGGCCGCCGTCTCGATCAGCGCGTCGGCGTACCGCTCGCGCACCGCCGGGTCCGTCCAGTCCACCGCCCCGTGCGGGGCGACCGTCGCCATCAGCGTCACCGCCTCGTGGCCGTCGTCGGGGCGGGTCGACGGGTCGTCAGGGCGCAGCACCGTCACCGTGGGACGCTCGGCGAGGCGGCCGCCGAACACCGCCTCGCGCTCCGCCGCACCGTCCGCCGCGTGCACCACCGTCCGGTGCACGGTGTCCGAGGGCCGGGCGCCGCGCAACGAGAGCAGAACCATGAACCGGCCCGGCACCACCCCCTGCTCCGGCCCCGGGCGCACCGTCACGCCGCCCTCCTGCCGGAGCTCCTGACCGGGCACCAGCCCCGCCCAGGGCCGGGCCCCCAGCACCACATGACCGGCCTCCGCGACCGTCCCGTCCACGAGCTCCACGCCCGCCGCCCGGCCGTCCTTCTCCACGACCCGGGCCACCTCGGCGCCGAGGACGAACTCCACCTTCCGGGCCAGGCACCGCTCGTACACCGCCTGCGCCAGGGCCCGCATCCCACCGGAGACGTACCAGCTGCCGAACGTCTCCTCCATGTACGGCAACAGGGCGGCCGCCGCCGGTGCGCGTAGCGGGTCGAGCCCGTACGACAGGGCGTACCCGTCGAGGAGGGCGGCCAGCCGGGGGTCCGCCAGCTCCCACGCGCCGACCTCCGCGACCGTGCCCGCCTGCCGGGCGGAGCGCAGCAGGCGGCGCCGGCGGAGCGCCGGATACGGATCGCGGCCGAGCACCTGCCAGTCGGAGCGCAGGGGCTCCTCCAGGAGCGGACGCCGGGACCGGTCCCAGGCGTCGCGCGCCCGGTCGAGGAACCCGCCCCAGGCCGCGCCCGCACCGCCGCCGAGCGCGTCGTCCAGCGCGGAGACGACCCCGGCCCGGGAGGCGTTCGGCAGCGAGACCGCGGTGCCGTCGGCGAACAGATGGCGGCTCGCCGGATCGACCTGGGCCATGGTGACGCACCGCTCCAGCGGCTCCTTGCCGGTCTTCACGAACAAGTCGCGGTAGACGGCGGGCAGATGCAGCAGCGCCGGACCGGTGTCGAAGACGAAGCCCTCATGGGCATACCGGCCGACCGAGCCGCCGAAGGTCTCCGACCGCTCGTACACCGTCACCCGGTGGCCTGCCACGGCGAGCCGGGCGGCCGCCGCCATCGCGCCCATCCCGGCGCCGATCACCGCAATACGTGCCATGTCAGTGACCTTAACGGCCACCGCCGACAGTCACCCCGGCGGCCGGTGCGAACCCGCTGCGGCCAGGCGTTTCTCCGCCCGCCGCTGGGCCCTGCGGCGCAGATACCGGCGGATTCTGGAGGCCAGGAAGGCCACCATGGCCATGCCCAGCAGCAGCAGCGTCCCCGCGATGACCGCGGCCGCCACCGGATGGAAGATCGCGAAGGTGACGATCCCGGCGACGCCCAGGTCCTCGGCGATGCTCACGGCGATATTGCTGAACGGTTCGGGGGAGGAGTTGACCGCCATCCTGGTGCCCGCCTTCACCAGATGGCTCATCAGCGCGGTGGAACCGCCGATCGCCGCCGCCGCGAGCTCCGGCAGCGAACCGCTCTCGCCGGCCAGCAGCGCGGCCACGACGGCGCCGGCGACGGGCCTGACGACGGTGTGCACCGAGTCCCAGACCGAGTCCACGTACGGGATCTTGTCCGCGACCACCTCGCACAGGAAGAGCACACCGGCCACCACGAGGACATCGGTGCGCTGCAGCGACGCGGGCACCTCGTCGCTCAGGCCGGTGACGCCGAACAGGCCGAGCAGCAGGGCCACCGCGTAGGCGTTGATCCCGCTCGCCCAGCCGCTTGTGAATACCAGAGGAAGTACGGACACGGACGCGATCGTAACCAGATGGCGTAACGCCGGGGGAGGGGTTCGGAGCGCAGCCCTGAGTATCCGTACCTAGACGAGGAGATGAGTAGGTGCGCGGATGGGCTCCCACCTGCGCGGACGGGAGAGTGGAGCGCACGGGGAGGGCGCGGCTCCGCACCGCCGGCACGGGGCGGCGGAACGGCAGCGGCGCTCCCTCCGGTACGGAGGGAGTACGACGGAGAGCTCGTGGACCACGGGGGAGAACGGGGTCACGGGGGAAGGCTCTCCGGCAGCGCGGAAGGACGCCGGTCCGGCGGAGGCTCGGGGGGATCGAGCCTCGCCGGACCGGCGTCCTTCCGCGCTCCTGGGCACCGGACCCGGACGGTCAGCGTCCGCTGACCCGCCCGTGCAGGAGCAGCGACAGCGCCGAGTGCACATCGTCGATCGAACGTTCCGGCTGGAACGCCTGCCAGTCCAGGGCCGCCACCAGCACCATGCCGACCAGCGCGGCGGCCGTCAGCGGGATGTCGATCTCCTCGCTCAGCTCGCCGTTGCCCACGCCCTCGCGCAGCACCCCCTCGACCACCGCGACGGCCTCCTGACGCACCACCAGGAGAGTGCCCTGCCAGGCCCGGTTGGTGCGCCACAGCTCCGCGACGTAGAGCTGGGTGAAGGCGGGATAGCGGTCGATGAAGACCAGGCCGGCCCGGATCATCGCGTCCAGGGCCTCGACCCGGGTGCCGCCGCGCTCCCCGGTCTCCTCGGCCGCGGAGCGCAGCGAGGCCGTCAGCAGCCCGACGCCGTGCCGCAGCAGCTCCTCGAAGAGCTCGGTCTTGCTCTTGAAGTTGTAGTAGACCGTGCCCTTGGCGACCCCGGCGCGATCGGCGATCTCGTCCACCGTGGTCGCCGAGAAGCCCTTCTCCGCGATAAGGGTGACGGCCGCCTCGTAGAGCTTCTGCCGGGTGGCCCGGCGCCGCGTGGTGCTGCTGCTTTCCATGCCCCCGATTCTCACAGGTTCCGGCGTGCTCACAGGCTCAGCTCCGGATGGAGCCGGTCCAGGGTCCACACCTGCTTGCGGCGCGCGGCCACCGCGGTCAGGGCGAGCGCCCCCGCCGTGAAGGCCAGCAGCACCGCGCTGCCCTGCCAGACCGGGCCCAGGTCACCGCCGGTGATCAGCCGGCGCAGCCCCTCGACGATGTAGCTCATCGGCAGATAGGGGTGGATCGCGTTGAAGAACCCGGGGCTGGTCTGGACGGGATACGTTCCCCCGGCCGAGGTCAGCTGGAGCATCAGCACCGCCAGTACGAGGATCCGCCCCGCGGCTCCGAACCGGGCGTTCAGCCACTGCACGATCGCCGCGAAGCAGCAGGTCACCAGTGCCAGGAAGCCGATCGTTCCGGCGGCGCGGGTCATCTGCAGACCGAGCCCCCAGTGCAGTACCGACATCAGCGCCGTCACCTGGAGCAGACCGATCGCGGCCACCGGCAGCCAGCCCGCGAACGCGATCCGCCAGGCGGAGGCCCCGGCGGCGAGCGCGCGCCGGTTGAGTGGCTGGATCAGCATGTAGGCCACCATCGCGCCGACCCAGAGGGAGAGCGGGATGAAGTACGGCGCGAAGCCGGTGCCGTAGTTGGGGGCCGCGTGCAGCGACTGGGAGGCCAGCTGCACCGGGTCGGCCATGACCCCGGTACGGGCGTCGCGGTCCTTCTTGTCGTAGTCGGGGATCTGGCCGACGCCGTCGTTGAGTCCCTCGGCCAGGGTGGTCGAGCCGTCGCCGAGCCGGATCAGCCCGCTGTCCAGGTTCGTCGCGCCCTTCTTGAGGTCGCTCACGCCGGAGTCCAGGTCGGCGGAGCCGGTCCTGGCCGTGGTCAGGCCGGTGTGCAGGTCGTCGGCGCCCCTGGCGACCTTGTGGGCACCGGAGTTGAGCGCGTTGATCTTCTTGGCCGCGGACTCCAGGTCCTCGTCCAGGTGCGGCGCGTGCTCGGCCAGGGCGTCGGCCTGCTTCTGGAGCGTGGTCAGCTGGTTGCTCAGCTTCTTCAGGTCCCCGTTCTGGTTCGTGACCAGCACGTTCACGTCGTCGGCGATCTTCGCGACATCGGCCGCGGAGGTCGTGGCGCGCTTCAGCGGCGGGCAGATGTCGGGGTCGGCGGGCTGCTGGTCCACGCAACTGGTGCGGTGGATCCGGGCCAGGTCGTCGGAGGCCGTGTGGGCGGCGGTGGCCGCGGTGGGCGCCGCCTCGACGAGCAGATCGAGGTTGTGCCGCACGGCCTTGGAGGTGTCGGAGACCAGCCGGGCGGTGTCGCCGATCGACTTGCCGTTGTCCTTCAGGAACGGGCGGACGTCGGCCGCCACCCCGTTCACCTTGTCGGCGAGCTGCTGGGTGCCGTCGGCCACCTGCCGGGAGCCGGTCTCCAGGTCGCCCGCGCCCTTGTTGAGCTTGACGATCCCGCCGGCCAGCCGGCCGCTGCCGGCCTTGGCGTCCTTCAGCCCGTCCGCGAGGTCCTGCGATCCCTTCTTGGCCCTGCCGATGCCGCCCTTGAGGTCGTCGGCGCCCTCGGCGGCCTTCGCCGTGGCGTCGTGGAGGTCGGAGAAGTTGATGAAGATCCGGTCGTAGAAGCCGCGCGAGGCGTTGGTCGACGCGGCGGTGCGCACCTCGGAGAACACCGTCCGGGAGATCTGTCCGACGATGTAGTTGTTGGCGTCGTTGGTCCGCACCTGGAGGGCGCCGGTCTCGGGGGAGTCGCCCGAACTGGACGCGATCCGCCTGCTGAAGTCCGACGGCATGGTGAGCGAGAGGTAGTACGTCCCGTCCTCGACGCCCTTGGCGGCCTCGGCGGAGCTCACCTCGTGCCAGTCGAAGACCTTGGAGTCGAGGAGCTTGCCGGTGATCTCGTCACCGGCCGCGATGCGCTTGCCGGCGGCGGTGGCGCCCTTGTCGTTGTTGACCAGCGCGACGGGGATTTTGTCGAGGCGGCCGTACGGGTCCCAGAAGGACCACAGGTACAGCGCGCCGTAGAGCAGCGGCAGGAGCAGCAGTGCGACGAGCGCGGCGCGCGGCAGCTTCCCCCTGCCGAAACGCCTGAGCTCAAGCGCGGCCAGTCTCGGCGAACGCATCGGCCGATCCTTCCTCGGTCGTGTCTTCCTCGGTCGTGTCTTCCCCGGCGGTGTTCTCTCTGGCCGGGTCCTCCCCGGTCGTTCCGCCTTCGGCGGCGGTGTCCGTGCGCAGGGTGATCGCGTCCTCGGGGGCCTGGCTGCAGACGGCGAGCACGGTCGTGCCGCCGGCCGCGACGGACCGCAGCAGCTCCCAGGCCTCGGTTCGTTCGGCGTCGGAGAGCTTGAGATCGGTGTCGTCCACCGCCAGCAGCCGGGGGCTGCCTATCAGCGCGAGGGCGATGGACAGCCGCAGCGCCTCCAGCCGCTCCAGATCCCGTACGGAGGTCCGCTCGGCCTTGGGCAGGGTGACCGGGTCGAGTCCGGCGGCGTCCAGCGCCGCGTCGATCCGTCCCTGGGCCCTGGCGATCCGCTCGGCACGCGGGCGCAGCAGGGCGCGCAGCGAACCGTCGAAGCGGCGCTGCAGCAGGGCCCGCTCGCGCAGGTGCTCGGCGACGGTGAAGGCCGGGTCGAGCTCGCTGACCCCGGGGACGGGGCCCAGCGCGGCGATGCGGCGTACGGCGGCCATCTGGCGCGGCAGGCGCAGCCCGCCGATCCTCGCGTGGCCCTCGGTGGGGCGCATCCGTCCGGTGAGAGCGAGCAGCAGGCAGGTGCGGCCCGAGCCGGACGGGCCCTCGATCGCCACCAGCGAGCCGGGCCCGGCGTCGATCCCGATGCCTCGGAAGGCCCAGCCGCGCGGCCCCTTGAGGCCGAAATCCTCGGCGGTGACGGATGCCCCGTGCGGGCTGTCCACAGACCCTCCCCCTGCTTTGAACTGACTAGTCAGTGCAAAAAGGTAGCCCGAACTTGCGAGCGAAGCAAAAGAGCAGGTCAGGGCGGGTTCGAAGCCGATTGTCAGTGGTGCCCCTCACGATGGACACATACGGCCACGGAGCCGTTACACGAGACAGGAGGTTTCGTCATGGCCCACTCGTCCGCAGCAGCCGCACCCCGGCGCCGCGCAGACGGCCCTGCCCCCTCACTGACCGGCCCGGCAAGCGATGTCCACCCCGTTCTGCGCCGCACCACGGCGCCGCCCGCCGCCCTCGATCTGCTCGCCAAGGCCCGCGCTGGCCTCGACGAGGCCGCCGTTCTCGATGTGCCGAACGAGCGGTATGCCACCGCCCACCTCGCAGCGCTGCGCACCGCGGCCGCGGTGCTCGCCGCGCGGGCCCGTCCGGAGACGTCCGGGCGGCGCCGGGAGCGCATCCGCAGCGCCTGGGAGCTCCTGCCCGAAATGGCCCCCGAGCTGACCGAGTGGAGCGCACTGTTCGCCTCCGGCGCCCGCCGCCGGGCTCGCGCGGAGGCTGGCATACCCGGCGCCGCGACCCGGCGGGACGCGGACGACCTGCTCCGTGACGCGGCGGTGTTCCTGCGTCTGGTCGAGCGGCTGCTGGTGCTCCAGCCGGTGCTCCCGCAGGCCAGGAGGGAGCGGCCCGACGCGGGATGACGGCAGCGGCGGCGTGAGGCAATAGGGTGGGCATTGCTCGTACCACCTGCACTGTTCACGCTCCGCCGTCCCAGGCGGCACCGTGCCGAGGAGTCATCTGCCGTGTCGGACCAGCTGCGCCCCCGCGCCTCCCTCCGTACCGCCGTGGTCTGGGAGGTCCTCAAGGACGCCCTCGACCACCGGGTGAAGGCGACCGGCAGGGACGCCCTGGACGTCCTGGACACCGGCGGCGGCACCGGCAACTTCGCGGTGCCGGTCGCCCGTCTCGGCCACCGCGTCACGGTCGTCGACCCCAGCCCCAACGCGCTCTTCGCGCTGGAGCGCCGCGCTGCCGAGGCCGGGGTCGCCGACCGGGTCCGCGGTGTCCAGGGCGACATCCACGGTCTGTTCGAGGTGGTCGAGCGCGGTGGGTACGACGCGGTGCTGTGCCACGGCGTCCTGGAGTACGTGGACGACCCGGCCGAGGACGTACGCAATGCCGTGGCGGCACTCCGGCCGTCCGGTGCGCTCAGCCTGCTCGCCGCCGGGCTCGGCGGTGCCGTACTGGCCCGGGCGCTCGCCGGCCACTTCACCGAGGCCCGACAGGCGCTCGGCGACCCGGCGGGCCGCTGGGGCGAGGGCGACCCGGTGCCCCGGCGCTACACCGCGGAGCAGCTCACCGAGCTGGTCTCCGGCGCGGACGTCGAGGTCGGCGCGATCCACGGCGTACGGATCTTCGCGGACCTCGTGCCGGGCGTCCTGGTGGACACGGAGCCGGGTGCCGTGGAGGCCCTGCTCAAGCTGGAGTCCGCCGCGGCCGAGCTGCCCGCCTTCCACTCCGTCGCGACACAGTTGCACGTTCTGGGCACGAAGCGCGCCTGAGCGCGGTCCGGCCCGGCCCGGTCCGGCGGTGGCTCGGCCGTAGCGCGGCTGATCAGCGACGCAGCGGCAGACGGAGTACGTACCGGGCCCCCCGATCGGGGGCTTCGCCCCGTATGATCGGGGGACACCATCCGGCATGACGGATCGGAGGTTGGGGAATCAACGCCTCAGCAGCTGAGCCGTCGTGGCGGCCCGGACTGGCTGATGGGCAAGAAGGCGGGTTTCACGGGGGCGAATCCCTGCCTATCCTGGAAGGGCCGCATACCGGCCGCCCCCCGCGGCCGACGACGAGGAGGACTCCGTGCCGCTCTCGGAGCACGAGCAGCGAATGCTCGAGCAAATGGAGCGAGCGCTGTACGCCGAAGATCCCAAGTTCGCGACAGCGCTCGAGGGAAGCGGGCTGCGTACGTACACCCGGCGACGGGTCTACCAGGCGGTCGCAGGCTTCCTGGTGGGTATCGCGCTCCTCATGGCCGGAATGGTCGCCCAGCTCATCTGGATCAGCGTGGTGGGTTTTCTCGTCATGCTGGGCTGCGCGGTCCTTGCGGTCACTGGTTGGCGCAAGGCACCGAAACCGGGTGAGCATCCGGCAGCCGGAGGCGGTGGCGGCGGTGAGCGCAGCCGGCCCAGGCAACGCCGGACCGTGATGAACCGCATCGAGCAGCGGTGGCAGCGCCGCCGCGACGAGCAGGGCCAGTAGGCCCTCGGACACTTGGATGAGGGGCGGCCGCGTCTTCGCGGCCGCCCCTCATGCGTGCCCAGGACCGTCATGCGTGCCCGCGGCCGTCACGTATGCCCGAGGCCGTCGTGCGTGCCCGGGACCGGCGCGTATGCCGCGGGACCGGCACGTGGGCCGCGGGCCGGTGACCGCGGACGGACATCGCCCCGGCGGCCCAGGGCACGGCTCATGGAGCCGCCCCGCGGCCTGGACCGGTGGCGGGCCGCAGGCCGACAGGTCGCGGACCACGCCCCCGGTCGCCCCGGTCACCCCTGCTGGCGTGACGGGCGCCGCAGCCACCCGGCCCACCGGTCGCGGCCCAGCAGCGCGGCGCACCTGCCGGTGAAGGCCGCCCAGCGGTCCGAGGCCGCCCAGACCACCCGAACGGCCGAGCGCGGTGCCACGATCGCCCGGATCCGGGTGAAGCGGTCGGCGGCCGCCCGCAGACCGGCTCGTACCGTCTCCACGTCCTCGGCTAGACCGGTGCTCGCCCGGGGCTCCGGGGCGTAGAGCACCTGCTCCACCGCCCCGGCCACCCGGTGCACCGCCTCCGCCGCATCGGGTTCGAGCCGGCCCAGCCGCACCACCCGGTCCGCCGCCTTGCGCGGGGTCCGGGAGTCGTCCGGCTCGATGCCGTGGTCCCAGGCGGTGTCGGTGATCTCCTGCCAGGCCGCGAGCGTTCCGGCCGTCGCGTGCGACGGCGGGTGCGGCTCGGTGCCCCGGCCCGGGGCGCCCTGCCCCGTCGGCGACACCGCGGCCCGGCCGCGTCCCGGCGTGCGCCCGGCAGAGAGCCCCAGCCTCCGCCTGCGTGCCCGCAGCCGCCAGAACAGCGGCAGCAGAGGCAGTGCGAGGAGCACCACGGCGAGCAGGACCACACCGGTGACGGTGCCCGCCGGTGTCCCGGAGTCCGTCGGAGGCTTCACGCCCTGCGCCGCCGGGCTGCCGCACTCGCCCTGCTTGCGCATCTGCGCCGGGCAGCTGTCCGGGACGGACGGCGCGATCGAGGGAGCCGCCGAGGGGCCCTTCTCGGGCTGGGCCGGGGTGTCCGTGTCGCTCTCGGGGGCATCAGGCAGGGTGTACGGCGGCGTGCTGCCCCGCGTCGGCGTCGGCTCGAAACGGGTCCACCCGACACCCTGGAAGTACAGCTCGGGCCAGGCATGCGCGTCGCGCAGCCCCACCGAGACCGAACCGTCGGACTGCTCGGTGCCGGGGGTGAAGCCCACCGCGACCCGGGCCGGAATGCCCAGCGTCCGGGCCATCGCGGCCATGGTGAAGGAGAAATGGACGCAGAAACCCTGCTTGTCCTTCAGGAACCGGCTGATCGCCGCACTTCCGGTGCCTGAGTTCACCGAGGTGTCGTAGCTGAAGCCGCCTTCCGAGGCGAAGTAGTTCTGCAGCTTCACCGCCCGCTCGTAATCGTTGGCGGCGCCCCTGGTCACCTGGTCCGCGGTCTCCTCGACCACCTCCGGCAGCGAGTCGGGAACGCGGGTGTACTCGCGCCGCAGAGCGGCCGGCGCGGGGCCGGCCCCGGCGAGCTGCTCGGCGGTCGGTTCGACCACCAGGCTGGAGACCCGGTACTGCGCACCGCGGGTCGTCTCACCGCGGTCGCCCACGAGCGTCCGCCCCACCGGTTCGTACCGCCAGCGCCCGCTGATCGCGACCTCGGTCGCCGGGTAGGGGAGCGGCAGATAGGTCTGCTGGTACGAACGGGACGCGGAGATGTTCGACGTGATCTCGGTGACCGCCACGTCCTGGCCGAGGCCCTCCGGCTGCGGGAGCCGCTCGGGCACGTCCTTCAGCCGGCGTGTGGAGGGCCGCCACTCGCTCCCGTTGAACTGGTCCAGGGCCAGAATCCGCAGATAGAAGTCCTGCGGAGCACCGGAATTGGTGCGGTAGGACATCACCTGCCGGTCCTCCGGCTGGTTCAGGTTGTCCTGCAACGAGACCAGCGGGTTCACCGCGGAGATCGTGCCGCCGCCCCCCTTGCCGCCCCCGCCGGCGCCCGCACCGAACAGCATTCCGCTTTCGAGCGAGGGCAGCGCCGCCGGGACGATCAGCGAGACGCCCAGCGCCAGCGCGCCGATGCGGCGCCCGGTACGGACCGGGGCCGTCGGCCGGCTGCCCGAGAGCGCCGCACCGACCGCCGGACCTCCCGGGGACCTGCTGGCCGCGCCGGTGAAGACCCGCCCCCACTGGGAGAGCCGGTCCCGGCCCTCGGCCAGCAGGAGCAGCAGATAGCCACCGGCCGCCAGCAGGAACCAGAGCCAGTCGGCTCCGCCCCCGGACAGCCCCGCGGCCACCGAGTACAGCGCCAGGAGCGGCAGGCCGGCCGGGGCCGCGCTGCGGAACGTCACCGCGAGGGCGTCCACCGCCAGGCCGACCAGCAGCACACCGCCGATCAGCATCAGCCGGATGCCGTCCGTCACGGGCGCGGGGGCGGCATACCTGCCGACGTCCTCGGCGCCCGACGCCAGCAGATGCGTGAGCCGCTGGACGGCCTCCGGGCCGGGCAGCAGACCGGCCATCGCCTGCTGCCGGGCGAACACCACCGTCAGCAGGACCAGCGTGACCAGCGCCTGCGCCCCCACGACCAGCACGCGCGGCACGGGCGCCCGGCGGACCAGCGCCCCCGTCCCGCTCTGGACCGCCAGCAGGAACGCCGCCTGCAGGATCCACCCGGCCGGCTCGACCAGCGGCAGCATCGAGGCCGCCGCCATCAGCGTCGCCGCAAAGGCGCACAGCGCCAGCCGACCACGACCGCTCATGACCATCCCCCGGAGAAACCCGTCGTGCCGCCCGCGGCGGCGGACTGCACCGCCGCGCCCTGGTGCCCCGCCTGCTGCCAGTACCGGGCGAGCCCGGTCCCCGGCGAAACCGCCACGGCGGTCCACCCCGATTCCCGCAGCAGCCGCAGCCGCCGCTCGGACGCCGCTTCTGCCCCGGCGGGCGGGGCATCGCCCTGTACCCAGTCCGTGCTGTCCAGTACGAACGCGACGGCGCCGCCGCTGCGCTGCCGCATCCGCGCGGCCACCGCCGCCTGTTCCTCGTCCAGATCACCGAAGAAAGCGATCAGCAGCCCCTCGTTGCCGCCGCGCATCACGTCGTAGGCGCGTGACAGACCGCTGCCGTCGGAGTGGTCGACCACCGCCAGGGTGTCCATCATCAGACCCGCCGAGTCGGCGGACTCCTGCGTCGATCCGGCGAAACCGCCCATGCCCTCGCCCGGCACCGCGTTCCCGTCGTCGGTCAGCAGCCGGACGGCGAAGCCGCGCTCCAGCATGTGCACCAGCGCGGACGCGGCCCCGGACACCGCCCACTCGAAGGCGGAGTCGGGCCCCGCCCCCTGGTAGGCGATCCGCCGGGTGTCCAGCAGCACCGTGCACCTGGCCCGCTGCGGCTGCTCCTCGCGGCGCACCATCAGCTCGCCGTAGCGCGCGGTCGAGCGCCAGTGGACCCGGCGCAGATCGTCGCCGTGCCGGTAGCCGCGCGGAATCACGTCGTCGTCACCGGCCAGCGCCAGCGACCGCTGCCGCCCCTCGCCGTACCCCGCGGCCTCGCCGGCCAGCCGCACCGGCGGCAGCGGCTCGGTCCGCGGAATGACGACGAGGGTGTCGTACGCGCTGAACGAGCGGGTCAGCTCGCACATCCCGAAGGGATCGCTCAGCCGCAGCTGCAACGGCCCGAGCGGATAGCGCCCGCGCAGATCCGACCGCACCCGGTAGGACACCTCACGGCGGCCGCCCGCCTCCACCCGGTCCAGTACGAACCGGGGCCGCGGCCCGAGCACGTAGGGCACCCGGTCCTGGAGCATCAGCAGCCCGGTGGGCATCCGCGACACGTTCTCCATCCGCAGGTGGACCCGCGCCTCCGAGCCCGCCGGGACCCGGGACGGCGAGAGCCGCCGGGTACCCGCGACCCGGTAGCGGGTGCGGACGAGCACCACCACACAGACCAGCGGCAGCGCGGCGAGCAGCAGCCCGACCCGCAGCAGATCCGCCTGCCCGAGCACATAGGCGCAGACCGCCGCGGCGACGCCGGCCGCCAGGAAGGACCGCCCCCGCGTGGTCAGCCCGCTCAGAGCCGCCCGCAGACCGCCCTTCTCGCCGTCGTCGTCCGACGCGGCCGGCCCCCCGGCGGCCATCACACCCGCCGTGCGCCGGGCTGCTGCCGGCCGTACGCCGCCCGGCCCGGCTGATGCTGCGGCTGCACCTGGGTGGCGCCGCCCGCGGTCGGAACCGGTGTCTGCTGGAGGATCTCCAGCACGACCTGCTCGGCGCTGCGGCGGTTGAGCTGGGCCTGTGCCGTCGGCAGCAGCCGGTGCGCGAGCACCGCGACCGCCAGCGCCTGCACGTCGTCCGGCAGGCAGTAGTCCCGGCCGCTCAGCGCCGCGGCGGCCTTCGCCGCGCGCAGCAGGTGCAGGGTGGCCCTGGGCGAGGCGCCGAGCCGGAGATCGGGATGGCTGCGGGTGGCCGCGACGAGCTCCACCGCGTACCGCCGCACGGCGTCGGCCACATGGACCGTCCGCACCGCGTCGATCAGCTTCACGATGTCATGGGCGTGCGCCACCGGCTGAAGGTCGTCGAGCGGCGGGAGGCCGCCGTGCACGTCGAGCATCCGCAGCTCGGCCTCCGCACTCGGATAGCCGATCGAGACCCGCGCCATGAACCGGTCGCGCTGGGCCTCGGGCAGCGGATAGGTGCCCTCCATCTCCACCGGGTTCTGCGTGGCCACCACCATGAACGGGTCGGGCAGCTCGTAGCTGTGCCCGTCGATGGTGACCTGGCGTTCCTCCATGGATTCCAGCAGCGCCGACTGGGTCTTCGGCGAGGCACGGTTGATCTCGTCGCCGATCACGATCTGGGCGAAGATCGCACCCGGCTTGAACTCGAAGTCACGCCGCTGCTGGTCGAAGATGGACACACCGGTGATGTCCGAGGGCAGCAGGTCCGGCGTGAACTGAATGCGCCGCACCGAGCAGTCGATGGACCGTGCCAGCGCCTTGGCCAGCATCGTCTTGCCGACCCCGGGGACGTCCTCGATGAGGAGATGCCCCTCCGCCAGCAGTACGGTCAGCGAAAGCCGTACGACCTCAGGCTTGCCCTCGATCACACTCTCCACCGACCTGCGCACCCGCTCCGCGGTCGTGGTCAGATCTGTGAGGCTCGCTCGATCGTCATAGGTCGTCACCCGGCCCTCCTCGGCCCTGCCCCACGCTCACCGGGAGCGGTGGGGTACCCCATTCACGGGCCGACGCGCACGCAGCGGTCCGGCCCACCCCGAAACAGGGACACCCCTCGGACACGTCCGGCGGGATGTCACACGCGCATTCTTGTTGCCGTTACCGCTTCGTGTCACTCGCCTGTGGACAACTGGGGGTGAAATGCCGGTTTCGGTGGGAATTTCGGTTCCTGGGAGGTGGCGTCCGGGACGTCAGGAGGCGGGAAGGATCTCCCGCAGCAGGCCGGTGGTCACATCGAAGACGAAGCCGCGGACGTCGTCGGTGTGCAGCAGGAACGGCGAGGTGCGCACGCGCTGCATCGACTGCCGTACGTCCTGGTCGGCGTCCTTGTACGCCTCGACCGCCCAGACCGGACGCTGGCCGACCTCCACCTCCAGCTCCTGGCGGAATTCCTCGGTGATCGATTCCAGGCCGCAGTTGGTGTGGTGGATCAGTATGACGCTGCGCGTGCCGAGGGCCCGCTGGCTGATGGTCAGCGAACGGATCACGTCGTCGGTGACCACGCCGCCCGCGTTGCGGATGGTGTGGCAGTCGCCGAGCGCCAGGCCGAGCGCGTCGTGCAGGTCGAGCCGGGCGTCCATGCAGGCGACGACGGCGACGCGCAGCACCGGCTTGGCGTCCATGCCCGGGTCTTCGAAGCCGGCGGCGTACCGGACGTTCGCCTCGACGAGACGATCGGTGACCGTGTCCCCGGGACGGGCCTGGTGGGCATCGGTCGCGGAGGACCGGACGGGGGAGTGCGCGGAAGTCGACATGGCTATGACGTTAGCTCCCGCACCTGTCCCCGTCGTGCTGTGGGAAGGGACAAAGAACGTCAACGAGGCTTGTTGTGAGGTAACCCACAAGCTTCACAGTCGTTGCGTCGAGCGGGTGAACGGGGGGCCCGGCGACGCGCTGCCGGGTTGATTGATCGGGAATCGATCGAATGGCAGGGTGGACTAAAGTGACGGGAAGTTACCGACACCCTGCACATTCCGTAGATTTCCCCTGTGTGTGCGGCGTACGTACGGGCCCGGCCCTCTCCCGCTCGCGGTCGGCCGACGCCCCTTCCCCGGCGCCGGCCCGCCTCCCCTTCTGAGCGGGCGGGGACCAGGCCGTACGTGCGGCCACACGGGACCTGAGCCTGAGAGGGCGCATGAGCCAGACCCGACACGTCCCGGTGATGCTCCAGCGATGCCTGGACCTGTTGGCCCCGGCTCTGGAGGCGCCGGGCCCGCAGGCGCCCGTGGTCGTCGACTGCACCCTCGGCCTCGGCGGACACAGCGAGGCGCTGCTGTCCTCCTTCCCCTCCGTACGGCTGATCGGGCTGGACCGGGACAGGGAGGCGCTGCGGCTCTCCGGCGAGCGGCTCGCCCCGTACGGCGACCGGGCCACCCTGGTGCACGCCGTGTACGACGAACTGCCCGAGGTGCTCGACCGGCTCGGCATCCCCAGGGTCCAGGGCGTCCTGTTCGACCTCGGCGTCTCCTCCATGCAGCTGGACGAGGCCGAGCGCGGATTCGCGTACGCCCAGGACGCCCCGCTCGACATGCGGATGGACCAGACGACCGGCATCGGCGCGGCCGAGGTGCTCAACACCTACCCGCCGGGCGAGCTGGTACGGATCCTGCGGGCGTACGGCGAGGAGAAGCAGGCCAAGCGGATCGTCTCCGCGATCGTGCGCGAGCGCGAGAAGGAGCCGTTCAGCAACAGCGCCCGGCTCGTCGAGCTGATCCGCGACTCGCTGCCCCAGGCGGCCAAGCGCACCGGCGGCAACCCGGCCAAGCGGACCTTCCAGGCGCTGCGCATCGAGGTCAACGGCGAGCTCAGCGTCCTGGAGCGGGCCATTCCGGCGGCCGTCCAGAGCCTCGCGGTCGGCGGCCGGATCGCCGTCCTCTCGTACCACTCGCTGGAGGACCGGCTGGTCAAGCAGGTGTTCGCGGCGGGCGCCGCCACCACGGCGCCGCCCGGCCTGCCGGTCGTCCCGGAGCGCTACCAGCCCCGGCTGAAGCTGCTGACCCGTGGCGCGGAGCTGCCCACCGAGGAGGAGGTCGCCGAGAACCGGCGGGCCGCCCCCGCCCGACTGCGCGGAGCCCAGCGGATCCGCGAGGAGGAACGATGAGAGCCCGGCGTCCGGGAGCCCGGAAACCGGTGACGTGCGGGGCGGCGGCGCGGTGAGCGGACCGGCCGGGCAGTTGAAAGGGCGTGCCGCGCGGCTCGCCCGGCTGATGCCGACCAAACCGAGCAACGCGGCCCGTACGCCCTTCGTGCTGCTGGTCGTGGTGCTGCTCGGCGGTGGCCTGATCATGCTCCTGGTGCTCAACTCGGCCCTCAACGAAGGGTCGTTCCGGCTGAGCGAGCTGAAGAAGCGGACCACGGAGCTCACCGACGAGGAGCAGGCCCTCCAGCGCGACGTCGACAACTACTCCAAGCCGGACGCCCTGGAGCGGCGCGCCCGCGAGCTGGGTATGGTGCCCGGCGGCAGCCCCGCCTTCCTGAACCCGGACGGCACGGTCCGCGGCGCACCCGCCGAGACCACCGCCGAGCCCGCCCCGCCACCGGCCCCGAAGAGCAGTGCGCCGGCGGCGCCCCCCGCGACCGCGTCCCCCGCCGCGGCCACCCGGCCCCGGCCCACCGCCCCGGCCCCGCCCGCTCCGTCGGCATCGGCCACGCCTCCGGGCGCCGCAGCGCGGCCCAGCACTTCCGCGACCCCGCCCGCCGGGACGCGTACCCCGGCAGACCAGCTTCCGACGAGCCCCGGCAGGTGACGCAGTGCCGCCCAAGGAACCACCGCGCCGGCGGGTCCCC
Source organism: Streptomyces sp. NPDC001890 (assembly GCF_042891445.1). NCBI lineage: Bacteria > Bacillati > Actinomycetota > Actinomycetes > Kitasatosporales > Streptomycetaceae > Streptomyces > Streptomyces sp. NPDC001890. The sequence goes on from NZ_JBIATE010000001.1 coordinate 1,006,516, forward strand.
GGCCCCGCGCGCCCGCGCAGCGCCGCGGGCGGCCAGGCGCGCCCCCGCCCCGCCGCCCGCCGCTCCTCCCCGGCATCACGCCCGCGCACGCCCCGCAACCGGAGCGCGACGCCCCTGCGGCTCGGCAGCCCGCGCCCCCGGCTCCGCCTGGTCAGCCTCGCCCTGACGCTCGTCATGCTGGCGTTCGTCGTCCGGCTGCTCCAGGTCCAGGCCGTCGACGCCGCCGCGTACTCGGCCAAGGCCAAGGAGAACCGCTACCTCAGCTACACGATCTCCGCCGAGCGCGGCGAGATCACCGACCGCAGCGGGATCGCCCTGGCCACCAGCGTCGACGCGTACAACATCACCGCCGACCCCTCGATGTTCACGCCCGGGTTCAGCAAGGCCCCCGACGCGCCCCGGCAGGCAGCGGCGCTCCTCGCCCCGATCCTCGGCACCGACGCCACCGAGCTGACCCGGAAACTGTCCGGGAAGGGCCGCTACGTCGTCCTGGCCCGCCGGCAGACCCCGCAGGTCTGGAACCAGATCAAGGACCTCAAGTCCGTCTTCGCGGAGAAGGCGGGCAAGGACCGGGCGAGCGGCGGCCCCGGAACCAATGTGCTGGCCGGCGTCTTCCGGGAGGCGACCACCAAGCGGGTCTACCCCAACGGGGGCCTCGCCGCCGGGATACTGGGTTACGTCAACGCCGACGGCAAGGGCGCGGGCGGCCTCGAATCGCAGCTGGACAAGGAGCTCGCGGGCGAGGACGGCCAGATCAGGTACGCCCAGGCCGGCGGCCGCCGGGTGCCCACCGCGGGCACCGAGGAGGTCCCCGCCGTCCCCGGCGCCGACATCGAGCTGACCATCGACCGGGACATCCAGTGGGCCGCCCAGCAGGCCATCACCGACCAGGTGAAGAAGTCCAAGGCCGACCGCGGCTACGTGGTCGTCCAGAACACCAGGACCGGCGAGGTCCTCGCCATGGCCAACGCCCCCGGCTTCGACCCCAACGACCTCTCGCAGGCCGACGCGGCGACGCTGGGCAACGCGGCCCTCCAGGACGTCTACGAGCCCGGCTCCACCAGCAAGGTCATGTCCATGGCCGCCGTGCTGGAGGAGGGCGCCGCCACCCCCGGCACCCACGTCACCGTCCCCAACCGGCTGCACCGCGGCGACCGGCTCTTCAAGGACGACATCGACCACCCCACCTGGTACCTGACGCTCAACGGCGTACTCGCCAAGTCCAGCAACATCGGCACCATCCTGGCCACCGGCGAGCTGGGGAAGACGCAGGCCGAGGCCAACAAGGTCCTCTACTCCTACCTGCGCAAGTTCGGGATCGGCTCACCGACCGGTCTCGACTACCCGGGCGAGACCCCCGGCATCCTCGCCAAGCCCGAGGACTGGTCGACCTCCCAGCAGTACACGATCCCGTTCGGCCAGGGCCTCTCGCTCAACGCCATGCAGGCCGCCTCCATCTACTCGACGATCGCCAACGGCGGGGTCCGCGTCGCACCCACCCTGGTACGCGGCACCAAGGACGCCGACGGCCGCTTCCAGGCCGCCGCCCCGCCCGAGCGGACCAGGGTGGTCAGCGCGAAGACCGCCAAGACGCTCGCCACCATGCTGGAGTCGGTGGTCGGCGACGAGGAGGGCACCGGCACGAAGGCCAAGATCCCGGGCTACCGGGTGGCGGGCAAGACCGGTACGGCCAACCGGGTCGACCCGGTGCGCGGCGGCTACCACGGCTACACCGCGTCCTTCGCGGGCTTCGCACCCGCCGACAACCCGCAGATCACCGTCTACTGCGCGATCCAGAACCCGACCAAGGGCAGCTACTTCGGCGGCCAGATCTGCGGTCCGATCTACAAGCAGGTCATGGAGTTCGCACTCAAGACCCTCCAGACCCCACCGTCCGGCAGCAAGCCAGCCCGGCTGCCGGTGTCCTTCAATCCCGGCGAGTGAACTCGGGGAAACCATCCAGTGACAACCATCACGCCCGATCCCGGGAACCGGAACGGGAACCACCAGAACCCCGGCCCCTCACTTCGCGAGAGGCCGGGTGCGCCCGGTACGCTCACCGCCGTGCCCCACGCTGATCAGTCCCAAACCACCCAGAAGGCCGCCCCTGTGAACTACCCGGGAGCGCCCCGCCCGGACCGGATCGGGCCCACCCCGCTCGGCGAACTGGCAGCCCGCCTGGGCGTCGAGCCGCCGGGAACCGGCGAGGTCACCGGCATCACCCACGACTCCAGGGCGGTACGCCCCGGCGACGTCTACGCGGCCCTGCCGGGCGCCCGCTTCCACGGCGCGGACTTCGCCGCCCAGGCGGCCGGTCTCGGCGCGGCGGCGATCCTCACCGACCCGGCGGGCGCCGAGCGCGCCGCCGCCACCGGACTTCCGGTGCTGGTCACCGAGGACCCGCGCGGCCGGATGGGCGAGCTCGCCGCGGAGATCTACGGACGGCCCGGTACCGGTCTCCTCCAGATCGGCATCACCGGAACGTCCGGCAAGACCACCACCGCCTACCTCGTCGAGGGCGGCTTCCGCGGCGCCGGTCGGGCCACCGGGCTCATCGGCACCGTGGAGATGCGGATCGGCGACGAGCGGATCAAGTCCGAGCGCACCACCCCGGAAGCCACCGATCTGCAGGCCCTGTTCGCCGTCATGCGCGAGCGCGGCGTCGACTCGGTGACCATGGAGGTCTCCAGCCACGCCCTGGTGCTCGGCCGGGTCGACGGCTGCGTCTTCGACGTCGCGGTCTTCAACAACCTCAGCCCGGAACACATGGAGTTCCACTCCGGGATGGAGGACTACTTCCAGGCCAAGGCACAGCTCTTCACCCCCGGCCGCAGCCGGCAGGGCGTCGTCAACTTCGACGACGAGTACGGCCGCAGGCTGATCACCGAGGCGTCCGTCCCGGTCGTCACCTTCTCCGCCGAGGGCCACCCGGACGCCGACTGGCGTGCCGAGGACGTCGAACTCGGGCCGCTCGGCTCCACGTTCACCGTCGTCGGCCCCAAGGACGAGCGGATCGCCGCCCGCGCCCCGCTGCCCGGCCCGTTCAACGTCGCCAACACCCTGGCCGCGATCGTCACGCTCGCCGTCGCGGGCATCGACCCGCAGATCGCGGCCGACGGCGTCGCGGCGGTCCCGGGCGTCCCCGGCCGGCTGGAGCGCGTCGACGCCGGACAGCCGTACCTCGCGGTCGTCGACTACGCGCACAAGACCGATGCCGTCGAATCCGTGCTCCGTTCCCTGCGGACGGTCACCGAGGGAAGACTGCACATCGTCCTCGGCTGCGGCGGCGACCGCGACACGACCAAGCGCGGCCCGATGGGCGCGGCGGCCGCCCGCCTCGCCGACACGGCCGTACTGACCTCCGACAACCCCCGTTCCGAGGACCCCCTCGGAATTCTCGCCGCCATGCTCGCGGGCGCCGCCGAGGTGCCCGTCCACGAGCGGGGCGACGTCCTGGTCGACGCCGACCGGGCCGCCGCCATCGCCGCCGCGGTGGCCCGCGCCCAGCCCGGTGACACCGTGCTGATCGCCGGCAAGGGCCACGAGCAGGGCCAGGACATCCATGGCGTGGTACGCCCCTTCGACGACCGCGTGGTCCTGCGCGCGGCCATCGAACGGTCCCTGGGGCACGAGCGCACCGAGAGCGCCGGCCACCGCGCCCACACCCACGAGAACAACAGTCAGGGATGACCAAGTGATCACCCTTTCCCTCGCCGAGATCGCCGAAATCGTCGGCGGGCAGTCGCACGACATACCCGATCCGGCAGCAACCGTCAGCGGGCCGGTCGTCATCGACTCCCGACAGGTGGAGCAGGGCAGCCTGTTCGCCGCCTTCGCCGGTGAGCGGGTCGACGGCCACGACTATGCGCAGCGCGCCGTCGAGGCGGGCGCGGCAGCGGTGCTGGCCGCCCGCCCCGTCGGTGTTCCGGCGATCGTCGTCGACGACGTCGTGGCCGCACTCGGCGCGCTCGCCCGAGCCGTCGTGGGCCGCCTCGGCACCACCGTCGTCGCCCTCACCGGATCGGCCGGCAAGACCTCCACCAAGGACCTCATCGCCCAGCTGCTCGAACGCAAGGGGCCCACGGTCTACCCGGCGGGCAACCTGAACAACGAGATCGGCCTGCCGCTCACCGCGCTGCGCGCCACCGAGGACACCCGCCACCTCGTCCTCGAAATGGGCGCACGCTACATCGGCGACATCCGCTACCTCACCGGCCTCGTCCCGCCCAGCGTCGGCCTCGTCCTCAACGTGGGCACCGCCCACATCGGCGAGTTCGGCGGCCGCGAGCAGATCGCCCAGGCCAAGGGCGAGATGGTCGAGTCGCTGCCCGAGGACGGCACCGCCGTACTCAACGCCGACGACCCGCTCGTACGCGCCATGTCCTCCCGCACGAAGGCCCGGGTTCTGTTCTTCGGCGAAGCCGCGGATGCGGACGTACGGGGCGAGAACGTCCGTCTCACCGACGACGGACGCCCCGCCTTCCGGCTCCACACACCCACCGGGTGCAGCGACGTGACCATGCGCCTGTACGGTGAGCACCACGTGTCGAACGCGCTCGCCGCGGCCGCCGTCGCCCATGAGTTGGGCCTGTCCGCAGACGAGATCGCCGAAGGGCTCTCCGAGGCGGGCACCCTCTCCCGCTGGCGCATGGAGGTCACCGAGCGTCCGGACGGCGTGACGTTCGTCAATGACGCCTACAACGCGAACCCCGAATCCATGAAAGCCGCGCTGCGCGCGCTGGCCGCCATGGGGAAGGGCCGGCGTACGTGGGCGGTGCTCGGCCAGATGGCCGAGCTCGGCGACGCCTCGCTCGCCGAGCACGACGCGGTCGGACGGCTCGCCGTCCGGCTCAACGTCAGCAAGCTCGTCGCGGTCGGGGGCAGAGAAGCCTCCTGGCTGCAACTGGGCGCATACAACGAGGGTTCGTGGGGTGAGGAGTCGGTGCACGTGTCCGACGCACAGGCCGCGGTCGACCTGTTGCGCAGTGAACTGCGCCCGGGAGACGTCGTGCTGGTGAAGGCGTCCCGGTCGGTCGGCCTGGAGCAGGTCGCCATGGCACTGCTGGAGAACGCGTCCGAGGGCGAGGTCACCGGCCGATGAGGCAGATCCTCTTCGCGGGGGCCATCGGGCTCTTCCTGACCCTGGTCGGAACTCCGCTGCTGATCAAGCTGCTCGCCCGCAAGGGATACGGGCAGTTCATCCGGGACGACGGGCCGCGTACCCACGGGTCCAAGAAGGGCACGCCCACCATGGGCGGCATCGCCTTCATCCTGGCGACGATCATCGCGTACGTCGCGGCGAAGCTGATCACCGGCGAGGAGATGCGATTCTCCGGCGTACTGGTGCTCTTCCTGATGGCCGGCATGGGCCTCGTAGGCTTCCTCGACGACTACATCAAGATCGTCAAGCAGCGTTCGCTGGGTCTGCGGGCCAAGGCGAAGATGGCCGGCCAGCTGATCGTGGGCATCGCCTTCGCGGTGCTCTCGCTCCAGTTCGCCGACGCCCGCGGCAACACCCCGGCCTCCGACAAGCTGTCGTTCGTCGCGGACTTCGGCTGGTCGATCGGCCCGGTGCTGTTCGTCGTCTGGGCGCTGTTCATGATCCTGGCCATGTCCAACGGCGTGAACCTGACGGACGGTCTGGACGGCCTGGCCACCGGCGCGTCGGTGATGGTCTTCGGCGCGTACACCTTCATCGGGCTGTGGCAGTTCCAGGAGTCCTGCGCCAACGCGGACACCCTGACCAACCCCAACGCCTGTTTCGAGGTACGCGATCCGCTCGACCTCGCGGTCGTCGCCTCGGCGCTGATGGGCGCCTGCTTCGGCTTCCTGTGGTGGAACACCTCGCCCGCCAAGATCTTCATGGGCGACACCGGTTCGCTCGCCCTCGGCGGCGCCCTCGCCGGTCTGGCGATCTGCTCGCGCACCGAGTTCCTGATGGCCATCCTCGGCGGCCTCTTCGTGATGATCACCATGTCCGTGGTCATCCAGGTCGGTTCCTTCAAGATGACCGGCAAGCGGGTCTTCCGGATGGCGCCGCTCCAGCACCACTTCGAACTCAAGGGGTGGTCCGAAGTCCTTGTCGTGGTCCGCTTCTGGATCATCCAGGGCATGTGCGTGATCGTCGGACTCGGACTCTTCTACGCGGGATGGGCAGCCGACAAGTGAGCAACCAGGACTGGCAGGGCAAGCGCGTCACCGTCGCGGGACTCGGAGTCTCCGGAATCCCGGCGGCCAAGGTGCTGCACGGCCTCGGAGCCGTCGTCACCGTGGTCAACGACGGGGACGACGCGCGGTCCCGCACGCAGGCCGCGGAGCTGGAGGCGCAGGGCATCACCGTGCGCCTCGGCGACGGGGCGACCCTGCCCGAGTCCACCGAGCTCATCGTCACCACCCCGGGCTGGAAGCCCGACAAGCCGCTCTTCACCGCAGCCGCCGAGGCGGGCGTCCCCGTCTGGGGCGACGTCGAACTCGCCTGGCGGCTGCGGGGCCCCGGAGCCGCCCCCTGGCTCGCGGTCACCGGCACCAACGGCAAGACCACGACCGTGCGGATGCTCGCCTCGATCCTGGAGGCGGCCGGGCTGCGCACCGCGGCCGTCGGCAACATCGGCGTCTCCCTGCTGGACGCCGTCCTCGGCGACGAGGAGTACGACGTACTCGCCGTCGAGCTGTCCAGCTACCAGCTGCACTGGGCGCCCTCGCTGCGCGCCCACTCCGCCGCCGTCCTCAACCTGGCCCCGGACCACCTCGACTGGCACGGTTCCATGGCGGCGTACGTCGCGGACAAGGGCCGGGTCTACGAGGGCAACCGCGTCGCCTGCGTCTACAACGCGGCCGACCCGGCCACCGAGGACCTGGTCCGCGAGGCCGACGTCGAGGAGGGCTGCCGGGCCATCGGCTTCACCCTGAACACCCCGGGCCCGTCCCAACTGGGCGTCGTCGACGGCATCCTCGTCGACCGCGCCTTCGTGGCGAACCGGCAGAAGCAGGCCCAGGAGCTCGCCGAGGTCAAGGACATCGACCCGCCCGCCCCGCACAACATCGCCAACGCCCTCGCGGCCGCGGCCCTGGCCCGCGCCTTCGGCGTCGAGCCCGCTGCCGTACGCGACGGACTGCGGGCCTTCCGCCCCGACCCGCACCGCATCGAGCACGTCGCGAACGTCGCGCAGGTCGCGTACGTGGACGACTCCAAGGCCACCAACACCCATGCCGCCGAGGCGTCCCTGGCGGCCTACGACCCGATCGTCTGGATCGCCGGGGGCCTGGCCAAGGGGGCCACCTTCGACGAGCTGGTGACCGGCGCCGCCGGGCGGCTGCGGGGCGTCGTACTGATCGGCCGGGACCGGGAACTGATCCGGGAAGCCCTCGCGCGACACGCCCCCGAGGTCCCGGTGGTCGACCTCGACCGGACCGACACTGGGGCGATGTCCGAGGCGGTCCGCGAGGCGGCACGGCTCGCCCGGCCGGGAGACACCGTACTGATGGCCCCGGCCTGCGCCTCGATGGACATGTTCGTCAATTACAACAAGCGGGGCGAGGCGTTCGCGGACGCGGTCCGCGCACTCGCTGCCGAGAGCGCCTGACGGGCCCGGCCTCCGCGCACGAGCAGTGGAGGGGACAGCGACGATGCCGGCCGAAGAGAGCTCTGCCGGGCCCCGTGGGGCCCGCTCACGGGCCACCGCGGCGATCAGCCGGGCACTCGCCCCACCCCTGCTCGCGGGAGCGGGTGCGGGCGCCACGGCGTCGTTCGGCCCCGCCCTCAGGGTCCGGTCGGCCGTCGGCTCCCGGCGCCCCTCGGCACCCCGCTCCAAGGGGCGCACCGGCGGTTCCCGGGCGCCCCGTTCCCCCCGCGGCGGCGTGCGGGGGACGTACGAGCGGATGCGCCGGGCCTGGGACCGCCCGCTGACCGCGTACTACCTGATCCTGGGCGCCGGCCTGCTGATCACCGTGCTCGGCCTGGTGATGGTCTACTCCGCGTCGATGATCAAGGCGCTGGAACTCGACAAACCCGGCACCTACTTCTTCCGCAAACAGTTCCTGGCCGCCGTCATCGGCGCCGGACTGATGGCGCTCGCCGCCCGGATGCCCGCCAAACTGCACCGGGCGTTCGCCTACCCGCTGCTCATGGGCACCGTCTTCCTGATGGTGCTGGTCCAGGTGCCGGGGATAGGGATGTCGGTCAACGGCAACCAGAACTGGCTCTACCTGGGCGGCCCCTTCCAGCTCCAGCCCAGTGAGTTCGGCAAGCTGGCCCTGGTCCTGTGGGGCGCGGACCTGCTCGCCCGAAAACAGGACAAACGGCTGCTGACCCAGTGGAAGCACCTGCTCGTCCCGCTCGTCCCGGTCGCCTTCATGCTCCTCGGGCTGATCATGCTCGGCGGCGACATGGGAACTGCGATCATTCTCACCGCGATCCTGTTCGGACTGCTCTGGCTGGCCGGGGCGCCCACCCGGCTCTTCGCCGGGGTGCTCGGCTTCGCCGCGCTGATCGCCTTCGTGCTGATCAAGACCAGTCCGAACCGGATGTCCAGGCTCGCCTGCATCGGCGCCAGCGAGCCCGGACCGGGGGATTCCTGCTGGCAGGCGGTGCACGGCATCTATGCTCTGGCCTCCGGCGGATGGTTCGGTTCCGGGCTTGGTGCGAGTGTGGAAAAATGGGGCCAACTACCTGAACCGCACACCGACTTCATCTTCGCCATCACCGGGGAGGAACTGGGGTTGGCGGGGACGCTGTCGGTACTCGCCCTCTTCGCGGCTCTAGGCTATGCGGGTATCCGCGTGGCCGGACGCACGGAGGACCCCTTCGTGAGGTACGCCGCGGGAGGTGTGACCACCTGGATCACGGTGCAGGCCGTGATCAACATCGGTGCGGTGCTCGGCCTGCTGCCGATCGCCGGAGTCCCGCTCCCGCTGTTCTCCTACGGAGGATCGGCCCTGCTGCCGACCATGTTCGCCGTCGGGCTGCTGATCGCGTTCGCGCGAGAGGATCCCGCAGCGAAGGCGGCCCTGGCCATGCGGAGGCCCGGGGTGAGATGGAAGACGATGAGACGGCGCGTCAAGAAGCGTCCGTCCGGAGAGCGGTGAATTTCGGTGCATGTCGTACTCGCCGGCGGGGGGACCGCCGGCCACATCGAGCCCGCGCTTGCCCTCGCGGACGCCCTGCGCAGGCAGGACCCGACCGTGGGAATCACTGCCCTCGGCACGGAGCGCGGACTCGAGACCAGGCTCGTACCCGAGCGGGGGTACGAACTCGCCCTGATCCCGGCCGTGCCGCTGCCGCGCAAGCCCACCCCGGAACTGATCACCGTCCCGGGACGGCTGCGCGGCACCATCAAGGCCGCCGAGCAGGTCCTGGAACGCACCAAGGCGGACTGCGTCGTCGGCTTCGGCGGCTACGTCGCCCTGCCCGGCTACCTCGCCGCCAAGCGGGCCGGGGTGCCGATCGTCGTCCACGAGGCCAACGCCCGTCCCGGCCTGGCCAACAAGATCGGTTCGCGGTACGCCCACGGCGTCGCCGTCTCCACCCCCGACAGCAAGCTGCGCGGTGCCCGCTACATCGGCATCCCGCTGCGCCGCACCATCGCCACCCTGGACCGGGCCCGGGTCCGCCCCGAGGCGCGTGCCGCGTTCGGCCTCGACCCCAACCTGCCGACGCTGCTGGTCTCCGGCGGCTCGCAGGGCGCCCGCCACCTCAACGAGGTCGTCCAGCGGGTCGCCCCGCTGCTGCAGCGCTCCGGCATCCAGATCCTGCACGTGGTCGGACCGAAGAACGAATTGCCGCGCGTGGACAACATGCCCGGGATGCCGCCCTACATCCCGGTACCGTACGTGGACCGGATGGATCTCGCGTACGCCGCGGCCGACATGATGCTCTGCCGGGCCGGCGCGATGACCGTCGCCGAACTCTCCGCCGTCGGGCTCCCCGCCGCCTACGTCCCGTTGCCCATCGGCAACGGCGAACAGCGGCTCAACGCCCAGCCGGTGGTCAACGCCGGCGGCGGTCTGCTGGTGGACGACGCGGCGCTCACCCCCGAGTGGGTGCAGGGCAACGTCCTCCCGGTGCTCGCGGATCCGCACCGGCTGTACGAGATGTCCCGCGCCGCCGCCGAGTTCGGCCGCCGGGACGCCGACGACCTGCTCGTCGGCATGGTGTACGAGGCGATTGCCGCACGCCGAGGCGCGTGAGGCGGACGGGTCCGGGGGCGGCGCCCCCGGACCCGGCATAAGGAGCGAGCGTGGCCGGACCGACGACCGCCCAGCGCGGAGCAGCGCAGCAGGAGGACTCCCCGGCCCGCCCGCCGCGTCCGCGCCCCGAAGGGCGCCGACTGCCCAGCCGCAGAACGCTGATCGTGATCGGCGTGCTCGTGCTGCTGCTCGCCTCCGGCGCCGTCTGGGCGCTCTACGGCTCCTCCTGGCTCCGGGCCGAACAGGTCAGGACCACCGGTGTCGACGTACTGACGCCGGCCGAGGTGGAGGCCGTCGCGGCGGTCCCGATCGGTGCCCCGCTGATCTCCGTCGACACCGACGCCATCGCCGATCGATTGCGCCAGAAGTTGCCTCGTATCGACTCCGTGGATGTCGTACGGTCATGGCCGCACGGAATCGGACTTAAGGTGACCGAACGACAGCCGGTCCTGTTGGTCAAAAAGGGCATGAAGTTCATTGAAGTGGACGCGAAAGGCGTGCATTTCGCAACAGTGGACAAATCGCCCGGACGCGTACCTCTGCTGGAACTGAAACCTGATCAGTCCGCGAGTCTGCGTCGTTTCGGCAGTGACCGGTTGGTGCGGGAAGCGGTCCGGGTCGCGGGCGAACTCCCGGGCGGCGTCGCCAAGGACACCGAGGTCGTGCGGGTCACCTCGTACGACTCGATCTCCCTGCGGCTCACCCGGGGGCGAACGGTGATCTGGGGCAGCGGTGAAGCGGGTCCGGTGAAGGCGAGAGTTCTCACCGCTCTCATGAAAGCCGCTCCCAAAGCGGGACACTTCGACGTGAGTGCGCCCACCGCCCCTTCCGTGTCGGGTAGTTGACGCACATTTGGCCTGGCCAGCACCCTGGTTGGTCAGCGCTACGGGTGATCACATAGGGTGAAAAGAAAAACGGGAGGTTCGGCGTGTTCGTTGAACGTGCGCCACTTGTCGACTTAGTGTCCTGTTCGGAAGAGTCCATGAAACAGACACACTGGTAACCCTAAACTTCAGCGTTAGGGTTTGGGTCGGCGTTTCGGACCGTCCCAATCGGCATCCGTCGTCGCGGCGGTACTACCGCGAAGCGACGACACGTAACTCGAGGCGAGAGGCCTTCGACGTGGCAGCACCGCAGAACTACCTCGCAGTCATCAAGGTCATCGGTGTCGGCGGCGGTGGTGTCAATGCCATCAACCGAATGATCGAGGTCGGTCTCAAGGGCGTCGAGTTCATCGCGATCAACACTGATGCGCAAGCCCTGTTGATGAGCGACGCCGACGTCAAGCTCGACGTCGGCCGCGAACTCACCCGCGGCCTTGGCGCCGGCGCCAACCCGGCAGTCGGTCGCAAGGCGGCAGAGGACCACCGTGAGGAGATCGAGGAGGTCCTCAAGGGGGCCGACATGGTCTTCGTCACCGCCGGAGAAGGCGGCGGCACCGGCACCGGCGGCGCACCCGTCGTCGCCAACATCGCGCGCTCGCTCGGCGCCCTGACGATCGGCGTGGTCACCCGCCCGTTCACCTTCGAGGGCCGGCGACGCGCGAACCAGGCGGAGGACGGCATCGCCGAACTCCGCGAAGAGGTCGACACCCTCATCGTCATTCCCAACGACCGGCTGCTGTCCATCTCGGACCGCCAGGTCAGCGTGCTCGACGCGTTCAAGTCGGCCGACCAGGTCCTGCTGTCCGGTGTCCAGGGCATCACCGACCTGATCACCACGCCCGGTCTGATCAACCTCGACTTCGCCGACGTCAAGTCGGTCATGTCCGAGGCCGGATCGGCACTCATGGGCATCGGCTCGGCCCGTGGCGACGATCGCGCGGTGGCCGCCGCGGAGATGGCGATCTCCTCGCCGCTCCTGGAGGCGTCCATCGACGGCGCCCGCGGTGTCCTGCTCTCCATCTCCGGCGGCAGCGACCTCGGTCTCTTCGAGATCAACGAGGCCGCCCAGCTGGTGAGCGAGGCGGCGCACCCCGAGGCGAACATCATCTTCGGCGCGGTCATCGACGACGCGCTGGGCGACGAGGTGCGGGTCACCGTGATCGCCGCGGGCTTCGACGGCGGACAGCCGCCGGCCCGCCGCGAGAACGTGCTGGGCGCCAACTCGGCCAAGCGTGACGAGCCCGCCGCGCCGGTCCGGACCCCGGAGCCGGTGCGTCAGACCGGTGGACTCGGCTCCGTGCCCATCCGGGAGGAGTCGCCGGTCCAGGCGGAGCCCGTACCGGTGGTGAGCGAGAGCCACCTGCCGCCGGTCGCGCCGCCGCACGTCCCGCCGGCCCGTCCCGCGTACCAGGACTCGCAGGCCGAAGAGCTGGATGTCCCGGACTTCTTGAAGTGATAGCTCAGCACCACGCACTGTCCTCGACGGGCGGCGCGCACTTCGCCTTCACCGACCGGTGGGGCGGAGTGAGCGCCGCTCCGTACGAGGAGCTCAACCTCGGCGGCGCGGTCGGAGACGACCCCGCCGCCGTTCTGGCCAATCGCGAACGCGCCGCCCGGGCCCTCGGTCTGGACCCGGCGCGGGTCGTGTGGATGAACCAGGTGCACGGGCGGGACGTCGCGGTCGTCGAGGGACCGTGGGGGGACGCTTCGCAGATCCCCGCGGTGGACGCGGTGGTGACCGCCCGGCGCGGGCTCCCGCTCGCGGTGCTCACCGCCGACTGCACCCCCGTACTGCTCGCCGACCCGGTCACCGGGATCGCGGCCGCGGCGCACGCGGGCCGTCCCGGCCTGGTCGCCGGGGTCGTCCCCGCCGTGATCGAGGCCATGACCGGGCTCGGCGCCGACCCCTCCCGGATCGTCGCCCGCACCGGACCCGCGGTCTGCGGCCGGTGCTACGAAGTCCCGGCCGAGATGCGCGCCGAGGTCGCGAAGAGCGTCCCGGCCGCCTGGTCCGAGACCAGCTGGGGCACTCCGGCCGTGGACGTCACCGCCGGGGTCCATGCCCAGCTCGAAGCACTCGGCATCGAGGACCGGCAGGCCTCGCCGGTCTGCACCCTCGAATCGGGCGATCACTTCTCGTACCGCCGCGACCGCACCACCGGGCGGCTCGCCGGATATGTCTGGTTGGACTGATAGGGCATGACGGACCGTAAGGCTCAACTCGCCGAAAATCTGGCGCGGGTGGAGGAACGCATTGTTTCCGCCTGTTCCGCCGCCGGTCGCGAGCGGGAAGAGGTGACCCTCATCGTGGTCACCAAGACCTACCCCGCGAGCGATGTGCGGATTCTGCACGAACTGGGTGTACGTCATGTCGCGGAGAATCGTGACCAGGACGCCGCACCCAAAGCAGCCGAATGTGCGGATCTGTCGCTCACGTGGCACTTTGTAGGTCAATTGCAGACGAATAAGGTTCGTTCTGTGGCGAGTTATGCCGATGTCGTGCAGTCGGTGGACCGGGCCAGACTGGTCACGGCTCTCTCGGCGGCCGCCGAGCGCGAAGGACGCGAACTCGGCTGTCTCATCCAGGTGGCGCTCGACGCGGAGAGCGGCGAGCGGGGCGACCGGGGCGGCGTCGCACCTGACGGGATCGAGGAGTTGGCCGCCGCGGTCGAATCCGCGCCGGGGCTGCGGCTCGGCGGTCTGATGACTGTCGCGCCGCTCGCCGGACCGTACGCGGGACGCCAACGGGCCGCCTTCGACCGGCTGATGGAATTCTCATCCCGCCTGCGCGGGAACCATCCTGCTGCGAACATGGTCTCTGCAGGGATGAGCGCGGACCTCGAGGACGCGGTCGCGGCCGGAGCGACACATGTGCGCGTCGGTACGGCGGTACTCGGAGTCCGACCCGGGCTCGGGTAACGTCGCCAAGCAGGTCGGACCACAGCAGAAAATATGGTCATTCCCGCCTATGGCGGGCAGGCCTCAGTGGATCGCGGGGCACTTGGTGACAGATGCCGATCCACCACAGAGCGGAGGACTCAGAGCATGGCCGGCGCGATGCGCAAGATGGCGGTCTACCTCGGCCTCGTGGAGGACGATGGGTACGACGGTCCGGGGTTCGACCCCGACGACGAATTCGAACCCGAGCCGGAGCCCGAGCGTGACCGGCGGCGGCACCAGCCCGCGCATCAGGTGGAGCGGGACCGGGAACGGGACGAACCGGTACGAGCGGTGCAGCCTCCCGCGCAGCGGGAGCCGGTTCAGATCCCTGCGGAGCGAGAGCGACCCGCCCGGATCGCGCCCGTGGCATCCATCACACCTGAACGACCGAACATGGAGAAGAACGCACCGGTGATCATGCCCAAGGTCGTGTCCGAGCGGGAGCCCTACCGCATCACCACGCTGCACCCCAGGACCTACAACGAGGCCCGTACCATCGGGGAACACTTCCGTGAGGGCACTCCGGTGATCATGAATCTCACGGAGATGGACGATACGGACGCAAAGCGACTTGTCGACTTTGCTGCAGGACTCGTCTTCGGCCTCCATGGCAGCATTGAGCGCGTGACGCAGAAGGTGTTCCTGTTGTCGCCTGCTAACGTCGATGTCACGGCGGAGGACAAGGCCCGTATCGCTGAGGGCGGATTCTTCAACCAGAGCTGAGAACACGACACCGGGAACAACCCGGCCGCGAGGCCGGAGCTACGAGAGCCAGGGGAGAGGGAAGCGCGAAATGGGCGTCGCACTGCAGGTTGTCTATATCGCGCTGATGTGTTTCCTCATCGTGCTGATCTTCCGGTTGGTCATGGACTACGTCTTCCAGTTCGCGCGTTCATGGCAGCCCGGCAAGCCGATGGTGGTCATACTTGAGGCCACCTACACTGTCACCGATCCACCGCTCAAGCTTCTGCGGCGGTTCATCCCGCCGCTGCGTCTCGGGAGCGTGGCACTCGACCTGTCCTTCTTCGTTCTGATGATCATCGTCTACATCCTGATCAACGTCGTGATCAGGCTGTGAGCGATACGGTCTTGCCGACTGCCGACGACTACGTAGAGGTGAAGAAGAGATGCCGCTGACTCCTGAGGACGTGCGGAACAAGCAGTTCACGACCGTCCGCCTCCGAGAAGGCTATGACGAGGACGAGGTCGATGCCTTCCTCGACGAGGTCGAGTCCGAGCTGACCCGCCTGCTCCGTGAGAACGAGGACCTGCGCGCGAAGCTGGCCGCCGCCACGCGTGCCGCCGCGCAGAACCAGCAGCAGGGCATGCGCAAGCCGGAGCCGCAGGACCGGCCCGGGGCGCCTGTGCCCGCCGCCATATCGGGTCCGCCGGTCCAGCAGCAGCCCCCGCAGATGGGTCCCCCCCAGCTGCCCGGTGGTGCTCCGCAGCTGCCCGCCGGTCCCAGTGGCCACGGTCCTGGTCCCCAGGGCCAGCACGGCCCCGGTCCGCAGGGCCCGCACGGCCCCGGCCCGATGCAGGGCGGTCCCATGGGTGGCCCGATGGGCGGCCCCATGGGCGGTCACGCTCCGCAGCAGCAGATGCAGCAGATGCAGCCGCCGCAGATGCAGCAGCCCGGTCAGGGCCCCGGTGGCGACAGCGCCGCCCGTGTCCTCTCGCTCGCGCAGCAGACCGCCGACCAGGCGATCGCGGAGGCCCGTTCCGAGGCCAACAAGATCGTCGGCGAGGCGCGCAGCCGCGCCGAGGGTCTGGAGCGGGACGCGCGTGCCAAGGCGGACGCCCTGGAGCGGGACGCTCAGGAGAAGCACCGCGTGGCGATGGGCTCGCTGGAGTCGGCCCGCGCGACGCTGGAGCGCAAGGTCGAGGATCTGCGTGGCTTCGAGCGTGAGTACCGGACCCGTCTGAAGTCCTACCTGGAGAGCCAGCTGCGGCAGCTGGAGACCCAGGCGGACGACTCGCTGGCTCCGCCGCGGACCCCGGCGACCGCTTCGCTGCCGCCGTCGCCCTCGCTGGCTCCGGCCGGTGCGGGTGCCATGGGCCACACCATGGGCGGCAACCACGGCAACCAGCCGATGGGCGGCAACCCGTCCATGGGCGGCGGGCCCTCGTACGGCGGCCAGCAGCAGATGTCGCCGGCGATGACCCAGCCGATGGCGCCGGTGCGGCCGCAGGCGCCGCAGCCGATGCAGCAGGCTCCTTCGCCGATGCGCGGGTTCCTGATCGACGAGGACGACAACTGAGCCGGGTGCGCGCGCTGAGCGCGTAGCCGTCGGCAGGCTGAGGGCCGGGCCCCGGGGATTTCCCTGGGGCCCGGCCCTTTTGCCGTGCGGGTGCGGGTGGCTGGTGCGGTGGGGCGGGGCGCTCCGGGGGGCGCTGCGCGGGCTGTTCCCCTGCCCGCCCCTTCCCGAACCCGGGGCTCTGCCCCGGGCCCCGCTCCTCAATCGCCGGAGAGGCTGAAAAACGCCGGGCCCGGCCGGACGTCGAGTCCGGCCGGGCCCTCCCGTTTCTCGTGGGTTACTGCTCCGTCTTGCGGAGGCGGAACGTCAAGGACAGGCCCTCGTCCTCGAACGGTTCGCCGTACGTCGGGTCCGCCTCGCCCTGGGCGTAGTCCAGGGCCAGGACCTCGTCCGCGATCAGGGTCGCGTGCTCGGTCAGGGCCTCCACCGTGGCGGGGGCCGCCGATGTCCAGCGGACGGCGATGCGGTCGGCGACGTCCAGGCCGCTGTTCTTGCGGGCCTCCTGGATGAGGCGGATCGCGTCACGGGCGAGGCCCGCGCGCCGCAGCTCCGGGGTGATCTCCAGGTCCAGGGCGACCGTCGCGCCCGAGTCGGACGCCACCGACCAGCCCTCGCGCGGGGTCTCGGTGATGATCACCTCGTCGGGGGAGAGGGTGACCGTCTCGCCGTCCACCTCGACCGACGCCGTGCCCTCGCGCAGGGCCAGCGAGAGGGCCGCCGCGTCGGCGTTCGCGACCGCCTTGGCCACCGCCTGGACGCCCTTGCCGAACCGCTTGCCGAGCGCCCGGAAGTTGGCCTTCGCGGTGGTGTCGACCAGCGAGCCGCCGACCTCCGAGAGCGAGGCCAGCGAGGAGACGTTCAGCTCCTCGGTGATCTGGGCGTGCAGTTCGGGGGAGAGCGACTCGAAGCCGACCGCCGCGACCAGGGCGCGGGACAGCGGCTGGCGGGTCTTGACGCCCGACTCGGCGCGGGTGGCCCGGCCCAGCTCGACCAGGCGGCGGACCAGCGCCATCTGTGTGGAGAGGGCGGGGTCGATCGCCGCCAGGTCCGCCTTCGGCCAGGTGGAGAGGTGGACCGACTCGGGGGCGTCCGGCGTGACCGGGACGACCAGGTCCTGCCAGACCCGCTCGGTGATGAACGGGGTGAGCGGGGCCATCAGCCGGGTCACCGTCTCGACGACCTCGTGCAGGGTGCGCAGCGCCGCCTTGTCGCCCTGCCAGAAGCGGCGGCGCGAGCGGCGTACGTACCAGTTGGACAGGTCGTCGACGAAGGAGGACAGCAGCTTGCCGGCGCGCTGGGTGTCGTAACTCTCCAGGGCCTGCGTGACCTGGTCCACCAGCGCGTTCAGCTCGCTCAGCAGCCAGCGGTCCAGGACCGTGCGGTCCGCCGGGGCCGGGTCGGCCGCGGACGGCGCCCAGTTCGACGTACGGGCGTACAGGGCCTGGAAGGCGACCGTGTTCCAGTACGTCAGGAGGGTCTTGCGGACGACCT
Organism: Streptomyces sp. NPDC001890; assembly: GCF_042891445.1. Lineage (NCBI taxonomy): Bacteria > Bacillati > Actinomycetota > Actinomycetes > Kitasatosporales > Streptomycetaceae > Streptomyces > Streptomyces sp. NPDC001890. Next base: position 1,024,271 of record NZ_JBIATE010000001.1, read on the forward strand.
CCTGGATCGTGTTGTGGCCGACGCGGCGTGCCGCCCACGGGGAGCCGCCCGCCGCCATGAACCAGCGCACCGCGTCCGCGCCGTGCTGGTCCATGAGGGGGATGGGCTGAAGGATGTTGCCCAGGTGCTTGGACATCTTGCGGCCGTCCTCGGCGAGGATGTGGCCCAGGCAGACCACGTTCTCGTACGACGACTTGTCGAAGACCAGGGTGCCGACCGCCATCAGCGTGTAGAACCAGCCGCGGGTCTGGTCGATGGCCTCGGAGATGAACTGCGCCGGGTAGCGGCTCTCGAACAGCTCCTTGTTCTTGTACGGGTAGCCCCACTGCGCGAACGGCATCGAGCCCGAGTCGTACCAGGCGTCGATGACCTCGGGGACGCGGTACGCCTCCAGCTGGCAGTTCTCGTGCGTGCAGGTGAACGTGATCTCGTCGATGAACGGGCGGTGCGGGTCGAGCCCCGAGAGGTCGGTGCCGGCGAGCTCGCCGAGCTCGGTGCGGGAGCCCACGCAGGTGAGGTGGCCGTCCTCGCAGCGCCAGATCGGCAGCGGGGTGCCCCAGTAGCGGTTGCGGGACAGCGCCCAGTCGACGTTGTTGTTCAGCCAGTCGCCGAAACGGCCGTTCTTGACGGAGTCCGGGAACCAGTTGGTCTTCTCGTTCTCCTGGAGCAGCCGGTCCTTGATGGCGGTCGTGCGGATGTACCAGGACGGCTGCGCGTAGTAGAGCAGCGCGGTGTGGCAGCGCCAGCAGTGCGGGTAGCTGTGCTCGTACGGGACGTGCCGGAACAGCTTGCCGCGGGCGGCCAGGTCCTCGGTGAGCGCCTCGTCGGCCTTCTTGAAGAAGACCCCGCCGACCAGCGGCAGGTCCTCCTCGAAGGTGCCGTCGGGGCGGACCGGGTTCACGACCGGCAGGCCGTACGCCTTGCAGACCAGGAGGTCGTCGGCGCCGAAGGCGGGGGACTGGTGGACCAGACCCGTACCGTCCTCGGTCGTCACGTACTCGGCGTTGACGACGTAGTGCGCCTCGGCCGGGAAGTCCACCAGGGCGAAGGGGCGCTCGTAGGTCCAGCGCTCCATCTCACGGCCGGTGAAGGACTGGCCGGTGGGCTCCCAGCCCTCGCCGAGCGCCTTCTCGACGAGCGGCTGGGCGACGACGAGCTTCTCCTCGCCGTTGGTCGCGACGACGTAGGTGACGTCGGGGTGCGCGGCGACGGCGGTGTTGGAGACCAGGGTCCAGGGGGTGGTCGTCCAGACGAGCAGGGCGGCTTCGCCGGCCAGCGGACCGGAGGTGAGGGGGAAGCGGACGAAGACCGAGGGGTCGACGACCGTCTCGTACCCCTGCGCCAGCTCGTGGTCGGAGAGGCCGGTGCCGCAGCGGGGGCACCAGGGGGCGACACGGTGGTCCTGGACCAGCAGGCCCTTGTTGAAGATCTCCTTCAGCGACCACCACACCGACTCGACGTACCCGGGGTCCATCGTGCGGTACGCGTCGTCGAGGTCGACCCAGTAGCCCATGCGGGTCGTGAGCTCGGTGAACGCGTCCGTGTGGCGGGTCACGGACTCACGGCACTTGGCGTTGAACTCGGCGATGCCGTACGCCTCGATGTCCTTCTTGCCGTTGAAGCCCAGCTCCTTCTCGACCGCGAGCTCGACCGGCAGTCCGTGGCAGTCCCAGCCGGCCTTGCGGCCGACGTGGTAGCCCTGCATGGTCCGGAAGCGGGGGAAGACGTCCTTGAAGACGCGGGCCTCGATGTGGTGGGCGCCGGGCATGCCGTTGGCGGTCGGCGGGCCCTCGTAGAAGACCCACTCGGGGCGGCCCTCGGACTGTTCGAGGCTCTTGGCGAAGACCTTGCTGTCGCGCCAGAAATCGAGCACGGCGTGCTCCAGCGCGGGCAGGTCGACCTGGGCGGGTACCTGGTGGTACTGCGGCGATGTCATGGGCGGACTTCCTCCGGCGGACGTTTTCCACTTCCGTCGGAGGGACGAGGGCCTCATCGGCTCCCGCGGTACCACCCTCCTTGACCCCGGGCGTGCGCCCGTGGCCCCCTCATTGGGGCGCGATGCCGGTTCTACTCGCCTTGCGCCCGTGGGCGGAGCCCACTGTCCAAGGCTTTCTTCCGACGGCTCCGGGTGATCTTCACGACGCGCTCGCCCCCGGGCTTCCACCGTCCCCGGGTCGCTCCTGGCTGCGTACGACGCTACTCGTCCCATCCACGCCTCTCGCTGAGGCCAGTGTACGGGCCCGTACGGGGGGCGGCCGACCGGTTTAACGCGGGGGGCGGGGCGTGACCCGAATGGCCAGACGCGGGCGTACGGAGTCCGGGCGGGCGGCCCGGAGGCGGATTACCCGGCCGTGAGCTGGGCACAACGGATGCAGGCAGGTCCGGATCCGGACGCGGGGAGGAGCGATTCGGCGGCGTGCCCCGTTGCCGCGGCGCTGGGGTCGATTTATCGTCCCAGCACGATTCGCGTGCAAGATCACAATATGTGAAGGGGCCGCGGCCATGGTGGCGAAGAAGACCGCCGCAGAGAAGACGGCGTCGGCCGGATCCACGGGCGCGACGGCCGAAGAGACGGGTGGCGACGCGGGAATGGAGACCGTCCCGGAGGCCGGTGCGGCCGAGACCGCGGTCGCGGCCGGGGCCGCGGTGAAGAAGGCCGTCGCGAAGAAGACCGCGGCGACCGCGGCGAAGAAGTCCGCCGCCAGGAACGCGCCCGCGAAGAAGAGCGCAGCCAAGAAGGCTTCGAAGAAGGCCGCCGACGCGGCCGAGGTGGTGGCCGAGGCCGCCGGAAAGACGGGAGCCCACACGGTGGTAGCCAAGAAGAGCGCGGCCCGGACCCGCACGGCCGGCACGGGCGCGCCGCCCGTGCCCACGGCCCGCGGGGGCGCCACGACGGCCCCCGGCGAGCTGGCGGTCCGGCCGGGCGAGGACCCCTGGACCCCGGAGGAGGTCGCCGACGCGCGGGCCGAGCTGAGCAGCGAGACCATGCGGCTGCGCAGCGAGCTGGAGGCCGCGAGCGCCGCGCTCGCCGGGCTGATGCGCGACTCCGGCGACGGCGCGGGTGACGACGAGGCGGACACGGGCACCAAGAACATCACCCGCGAGCACGAGATGTCGCTCGCCGCCAACGCCCAGGAGATGCTGGACCAGACCGAGCGGGCGCTGGCCCGGCTCGACGCCGGGACGTACGGACTGTGCGAGATCTGCGGCAATCCGATCGGCAAGGCGCGGATGCAGGCGTTCCCGCGCGCCACGCTCTGTGTCGAGGACAAACAGAAGCAGGAGCGACGCGGCTGATCCCCGGCGGTGTGTCGTACCCTCGTCCTCAGTCAGGAACCTAGGTTGAGGGATTCACGTGGCAGAGGCGGAGCGCATCATCGGTACGCCGGACATCCCCGATGCTGAGGGGTCCGAAGGGGACGGGACCGCGGACCGGGTCGAGGACCGGGGCGGGGAGAGCGCCCCGGCCAGGGGCAGGCGGAAGGTCGCGGTGCTCTTCGTCGTGGCCGTGTTCGCCTACCTCGTCGACCTGATCAGCAAGATGATCGTGGTCGCGAAGCTGGAGCACCACGAGCCGATCCAGCTCATCGGGGACTGGCTGCAGCTCAGCGCGATCCGTAACGCGGGTGCCGCGTTCGGTATCGGTGAGGCGTTCACCGTCATCTTCACGTTCATCGCGGCGACCGTCATCGTGGTGATCGCCCGGCTCGCGCGCAAGCTCTACAGCCTGCCGTGGGCCATCGCGCTCGGGCTGCTGCTCGGCGGTGCGCTCGGCAACCTCACCGACCGCATCTTCCGCGCCCCCGGCGTCTTCGAGGGCGCGGTGGTGGACTTCATCGCCCCCGCCCACTTCGCCGTCTTCAACCTGGCCGACTCCGCGATCGTCTGCGGCGGCATCCTGATCGTGATCCTTTCCTTCAAGGGCCTGGACCCCGACGGCACCGTGCACAAGGACTGACGGGCGCAAGGCATACTCGACAGGTGAGTACGTATCCCGAGGTCCGCACCCTGCCCGTACCCGACGGTCTGGAGGGCGAGCGCGTCGACGCCGCCATTTCCCGGATGTTCGGTTTCTCCCGCACCAAGGCCGCCGAGCTGGCGGCCGCCGGGAAGGTGCTGGTGGACGGCTCGGTGGTCGGGAAGTCCGAGCGGGTCCAGGGCGGTGCCTGGCTGGAGGTGGAGATGCCGCAGGCTCCCGCTCCGGTGCAGATCGTCGCCGAGCCCGTCGAGGGCATGGAGATCGTGCACGACGACGACGACATCGTCGTGATCGTGAAGCCGGTCGGTGTCGCCGCCCACCCCAGCCCCGGCTGGACCGGCACGACCGTCATCGGCGGTCTGGCCGCGGCCGGGTACCGGATCTCGACGTCCGGCGCCGCCGAGCGCCAGGGCATCGTCCACCGCCTCGACGTCGGCACCTCCGGCCTGATGGTCGTCGCCAAGTCCGAGCGGGCCTACACCCTGCTGAAGGCGCAGTTCCGCGACCGGGTCGTGGAGAAGAAGTACAACGCGCTGGTGCAGGGCCACCCGGACCCGATGAGCGGCACCATCGACGCCCCCATCGGGCGCCACCCCAACCACGACTACAAGTGGGCCGTCACCGCCGAGGGCAAGCCCTCCGTGACGCACTACGACCTCATCGAGGCATACCGCTCGGCCAGCCTCCTGGACATCAAGCTGGAGACGGGCCGTACGCACCAGATCCGGGTGCACATGTCCGCCCACCGCCACCCCTGCGTCGGTGACCTCACCTACGGCGCCGACCCGACGATGGCCAAGCGCCTGGGCCTGACCCGGCAGTGGCTCCACGCGGTCCGGCTCGGCTTCGAGCACCCGTCCGACGGCAGCTGGGTGGAGTTCACCAGCAGCTACCCGGACGACCTCCAGCAGGCCCTGGACAAGATCGCGGCGGAGAGCGAATGACCGGCGCGCCCGCCCCGTACACCACGCGTACCGCTGTCGACGAGACGGACCTCGCGGCCTGCTTCCTGGTCCGCAAGGACGTCTTCGTGGGCGAGCAGGACGTGCCCGAGGAGATCGAGTACGACGAGTACGACGCGGTCGCCCTGCATGTCATCGCGCTCGCGGCGGACGGCTCGGCACTCGGCACCGGGCGGCTGCTGCACGGCCCGGCCGCCGCCGCGAAGACCGGTGGCGACCCGGCCGTCGGCTCGCTCGGCAGGCTCGCGGTGACCAGGACGGCACGCGGCCTCGGGGTCGGCGCCGCGCTGGTCCGGGCCATCGAGGACGCGGCCCGTGAGCTCGGTCTGGCCGCCGTCGACCTGCACGCCCAGACCCACGCGCTCGGCTTCTACGAACGCCTCGGCTACGAGGCGTACGGCCCCGAGTTCCCGGACGCGGGCATCCCCCACCGGGCGATGCGCCGCACCCTGCGGGACTGAGGAGCCGGGCGATCGGCCTCATTCCGGCATCCCCCACCGGGTCCACGTGCCGTTCGACGGCACGTCGCGCGGGACCGCGTGCGGGCGGGGAGCGCCCCGCGGAGTGATCACCGCCGTGGCGCCGCGGGGCAGGGCGAGCGTGATCCGGCCCGGTCCGGTCTCCCGCCAGTGCAGCGGGCGCCCGTGCGCGTCCCGTACCTCGATCCGGCCCTTGACGGAGTGGTCCAGGGTCAGCGGCGCGCCCGCCTCGCTGTGCACCCGTACCCAGCGCGTGGCACCGCCCGAGCGGTCCGCGTCCACCAGGAAGGCGCCCTGGGTGCGCAGCGACGCGATCGAGGCGTCCGCCCAGCGTTCCGAGACGGACGGGAAGACCTTCACCACCCCGTCGTGACCCTGCACCACCATGTCGAGCATCGACTGGGCGGCGGACAGTGGGCTCTCCAGGGCGAGGTTCCTGCCCTCCCGGTACATCGTGTTGACCGTCATCGCGCAGTCCGCGACCACGTTCAGATCGGTGAAGAAGGTCAGGAAGTCGAGGGCCTTCTCCGGCTCGTCCATCACCGCGTACATGGACGAGGCGGTGGCGTAGCTGTAGCCGTGCCACAGCTCCCGCATGGAGACCCAGTGGTCCATGGAGCGCAGCATCACCTCGCGGTCGCCGGCCCGGTCCCAGTTCCGTTCGCGCAGCGGGTACAGCCACAGCAGGTGGGAGTGGTGCCGGTGCGAGCCGGCCAGCGGGACATCCTTGCCGATCATGACGCCGGCCGCCGGGTGCTCGGCGTACGGGGCCAGGCGCCGCTCGATGTCCTGCCAGCGGCTCAGCCGCGGATCGCTGTTGCGCAGCAGCTTCGCCGACGCGATCAGGGTGCGCACTCCCCAGCGGATCAGCGAGAGGTCGTAGGTGCAGTCCACGGCGTTCGCATACTCGGGGGAGCGGGTCTCCGGGAGGTGCAGCAGGCCGTCCGGGCCCTCCTGGAGGAAGCGGGCGTAGAAGTTGACGGCCTTCGCGAGGATCGGGTGCACGACATCGCGCAGCACCGACAGGTCCATCGAGTGCCGGTACGACTGCCAGACGTTGTGCAGGGCCCAGGTGAGGTTGCCGAAGTTGTCGGAGACATGGGACGAGCCGGGGGCGCCGACGTCATAGGTGTCGCCCGCGCGCAGCTGCCAGTCGGAGGGGTGGCCCAGGGCGTAGCTCTCGCCGTCGCGGTAATCGGCCGGGACCGAGGTGGGGAGGTTGTGCTCGAAGCGGCGGAACGCACCCGTCACCGAGTCGAGTTCGGGGTGGTTGGAGCCGTGGACGGGGGCCATGCCGATCTGGACGTTGAGGTTCCACCAGACCGCCGTCCAGTTGTTGCCGACCTCGGGGAACCACGGGCCCCATTCGGAGATCGTCGGGCCGTCGGCCCGGGTCGACGCGGCGAGCTTGTAGAGCTGGATGAGGTAGAAGCTCTGCAGCCGCTTGTCCGGCACGGAGAGGAAGCTGCGCCGGTGGTACGCGTGCCACCAGCGGCGGTGACGGTCCACCAGCCGGTCCGGGTCGGCGGCCAGGGTGCGGTCCACGGCCCGCAGCGCCTCGGCCGTCGCCTCGGACACCTGGCCGGGGAAGCGGTACACGAGGTGGGCGGCGAGCAGCCGGCCGGTGCCCTCGCGCCGTTCGCGCCAGGCGGTGGTCCAGCCGCCGCCGGCCAGCAGCGGTTGCTCGGCGAAGCCGTCACCGGTCCGGGGCTCCGGGTTGGGCGTGTACTCCGCGGGCCTGCCGCTGGTACGGGTGGTGGCGGCCCGCAGCCACTGGAAGGTCCAGGCCGCGGACTCCTCGCCGGGGGTGGGGCGGGTGGAGACCAGCAGTGCGCCGGTGTCGTTCTGGACCAGGGCGGCGAAGGCCAGCGAGCCCCGGGTGGTGGTGACGGTGCCGCGCAGCTCGGCGTCGTACAGGTCCAGGGTCCAGTCGACGGCGGTGATCTCGCCGGCCAGGGTCAGGGTGAAGTACCCGATGGGGAGGCGGGAGAAGCCGATGCCGCCGCGCCACTGGCCGCGCTGGTCCTGCACCTGGCTGTGACTGATCATCAGCTTCAGCGTGTTCGCGGCCGTGCCGGCGTACAGCTGGGCGCCGAGGTGTCCGTTGGCGAGGAACGGGGCCTCCTGCCAGCCGGTGGGGAGGGCGCGCCAGGTCATGGCGGCGTCGCGGACGGTCTTCTCGTGGATGTCGATGGGTCGGTGCTCCGTCGGTACGGGGCCGGCCGCCGCCCATGCGGTACGGGAGCCGGCCAGCCAGAGCGCGGATGTTCCGGCAGCGGCGGTGGAGACGAAATGCCTTCGGGAGAACGCGGTCACGTGGCCTCTCCTGCCAGTCATGTACGTGGTGGGAGTTCCTGTCCTTGAATCACGCACGCCGCATACTGCCCGCCCCGAGGAGGCAGGGGAAGGGGTTCGACCGTAGATAAGCCCTGGATACATCGGAGGAATGCCGGTCGGGGGAGCGAGAATCGAGGGGTGTTGTCTGGATTGCGGGCCCTGCGTGACAGGCTTTGACCCCAGATCCGCCGATCACAGCGGCCGGATCCGCCGATCGCGGAGGTCGGCGCCCCGTGCTCCGGAAGGCGTCCCGTGGACCAAATGGCACTGCTCCTCCTGCTGTTGCTCGGGGCTGTGGTCACGGTGCCGCTGGGTGAGCGTCTCGGGCTGCCCGCACCGGTGCTGATGACGCTCGCCGGGGTCGGCATGGCCTTCCTCAGCTTCGTGCCGAATGTGGACATCCCGCCCGAGATCATCCTTCCGGCGCTGCTGCCGCCGCTGCTCTACGCCTCCGTGCAGCGAACCTCCTGGCGGCAGTTCGCCGCCAATAAACGACCGATCTTTCTGCTGGCCGTGGCGCTGGTCTTCGTCACGACGGCCGCCGTCGCCGCGGTCGCCAACGCGATCGTCCCCGGGCTGCCCATCGCCGCGGCCGTGGCGCTCGGCGCGCTCGTCGCCCCGCCCGACCCGGTCGCGGCGACCGCCGTCGCCGGTTCGGTCGGGCTGCCGCGCAGGCTCGTCTCCATCCTGGAGGGCGAGGGGCTGTTCAACGACGTGACCGCGATCGTGCTCTACCACGTGGCGATCGCCGCCGCGGTGAGCGGGAGCTTCTCGCTGCCGGAGGCCTTCGGGCTGCTGGTCCTGTCCGCGGTGGTGGCCGTGGTGGTGGGGCTGGTGCTCGGCTGGCTCACCATCAAGCTCATGGGGCTGCTCGGTGACGCCACGCTCCAGGTCGGCCTCACCCTGCTGGTGCCGTTCGTGAGCTATGTGCTCGCGGAGGAGCTGATGGGCTCGGGCGTCCTCGCCGTCCTCACCACCGCGCTCTTCCTCGCCGAGCACACCGCCGACGCCGACGACGTCCTCGGCCGGCTCACCGGCCGCAGCTTCTGGGAGATCGTCGACACGCTCGTCACCGGGGTCGCCTTCGGGCTGATCGGCCTCGAACTGCACAACGTCTTCGGCACGGCGGACGGGCGCGAACTCAAGCTGCTGGGCTGGGGACTCGCCGTGGTCGTGGTGGTCGTCGGCGTACGGCTGCTGTATCTGCTGCCCGCCACCTGGCTGGCCAAGCGGCTGCACACCCGGCGCGACGTCAGCGAGGAGATCCCCACCAGCTGGCGGGAGACCGTCGTCATGTGGTGGGCCGGGATGCGCGGAGTGGCCTCGGTCGCGCTGGCGCTGGCGATTCCGTTGGAGACGGACGACGGGAAGCCGTTCCCGGGCCGCGACGAGATCGTCTTCATCGCCTTCGCGGTGATCATGGCCACGCTCGTCGTCCAGGGGCTCACCCTGCCGTGGCTGGTCCGCAAGCTCCACGTCAAGGCGGACACCGACGCCGAGGAGGCGCTGGAGAAGGACCTCGCGATCCGCGCCGCCAAGGCCGCGAAGCAGCGCCTCAAGGAGATCCAGGAGGTCGAGGAGTTCCCGGACGAGGTCACCGAGCGGCTCCAGCGGCTGGCGTACGACGTGGGGGCGCGGATCAGCCCCGACATGGTCGACGACGAGCGCCGCGAGGCGTACGCGAAGCGGGCCGAGCGCTTCAAGGCGGTCAGCCGCGTCCAGCGCGAGATGATGTCGGCCGCCCGCCACGAGGTGCTGTCGGCCCGCAACGAGGCCGGGGCGGACCCGGAGATCGTCGACCGGGTGCTGCGACAGCTGGACGTCCGCAGCCTGCGGTGAGGCGGTGACCTGCCGCCCCGGCCCCCGGCCGGTCAGCCGCGTCCGGTGCGCGGGGACCTGTCCCGGTCCGACGGCTTCTCGTGCGCGGGACCGGCCGGCTGCGGCCACTCGCTCTCCGGCGGCAGCGCCGCGGTCGCCGTCGCGACCTTCGGCAGCGCGTACGGGTGGTGGTCGCGCAGCCAGCCGACGAGCTGTTCCCGTACGGCACAGCGCACGGTCCAGATGTCGCTCGCGTCCTTCGCCGTCACCACCGCGCGGACCAGGATCGTCGACGGCGTGGTGTCGGTGACGGCCAGGGACCAGTCACGCCCGTCCCACGCGGCGCACTCGCCCAGGATGTCCCGCAGTTGCTCGCGCATCGCTTCGACCGGGGCCGAGTGGTCCAGGTGGAGGAAGACCGAGCCGGTCATCTGCGCGCCGCCGCGCGACCAGTTCTCGAACGGCTTGCTGGTGAAGTACGAGACCGGCATCGTGATCCGCCGCTCGTCCCAGGTCCGTACCGCGAGGAAGGTCAGCGTGATCTCCTCGATCGTGCCCCACTCGCCGTCCACCACCACCGTGTCACCGATGCGCACCATGTCACCGAAGGCGATCTGCAGCCCCGCGAAGAGATTGCCGAGCGTCGACTGGGCGGCCACGCCCGCCACGATGCCGAGCACCCCGGCCGAGGCCAGCATCGAGGTGCCGAACGTGCGCATCCCCGGGAACGTCAGCAGCATCGCGCCGACGGCGACCGTCGCCACGATCGCGGTGACCACCCGCTGGGCCAGCGTCACCTGGGTGCGGACCCTCCGGACGCGCGCCGGATCGGGGGTGCTCGCCGCGTATCGCGCGTAGAGGGAGTCGACGACGGCCGTCGCGATCCGTACCACCAGCCAGGCCGAGGCCCCGATCAGCACCAGCGACAGGACCTGGCCGATCCCGGTCCGGTGGGCGGTGACCGCTTCGAGCCGGCTGTGGGTGTACGAGCCCAGCAGCAGCGCCGTGCCCAGCGTCAGCTGGAGCGGTATCCGGCAGTGCCGCAACAGCCCCCACAACGGGGTGTCGGGGTGCCGGCCGTCCGCCCGTCTGAGCAGCAGATCGACCAGCCAGCCGACCACCAGTGTGATCACGACCGAGCCGCCGACGACGATCAGTGGGCGCAGCAGGTTCTCCATGCCCCCGACCGTAGCTGGCACCATGGGACTCATGAACATCATGCTTTTCCACTCGACGTACGGTCTGCGCCCCGCGGTGCACGCGGCGGCCGGCCGGCTTCGCGCCGCCGGGCACGAGGTGCAGGTGCCCGACCTCTTCGAGGGGCGCACGTTCGAAACCGTCGAGGAGGGCCTGGCCTTCAAGGAAGAGGTGGGCAAGGACGAACTGCTCAGGCGGGCCGTGCTGGCCGCCGCGCCCTACTCCGACCGGGGCCTGGTGTACGCGGGTTTCTCGTTCGGGGCCTCCACCGCGCAGACCCTGGCGCTCGGCGACGAGAAGGCCCGCGGTCTGCTGATGTTCCACGGCACGTCGGACATCGCCGAGAACGCGACCGTGGACGAGCTGCCGGTACAGCTGCATGTCGCCGACCCGGACCCCTTCGAGACGCACGACTGGCTGAACTCCTGGTACCTGCAGATGCGGCGGACCGGCGCCGACGTCGAGGTCTACCGCTATCCGGGCGCGGGTCATCTCTTCACGGACGCCGAACTGCCCGACTTCGACCAGGCGTCGGCCGAGCTGGCCTGGAAGGTCGCGCTGGGCTTCCTCGCCACGCTGTGAAGCCGGAAAGGGGCCCCGCACCGCGCGGGGCCCCTTCGCCTGCCGGGTGGATCAGCCCCGGTACGCGGTCCAGCTGTCGCTCATCCGCTGGACCTGGCCCGCGGTGAACTGGGTCATGCACGCGTCGTACGTGTAGTCCATGAAGTTGTGGATCGGGTCGACCCCGGTCTTGTTGGTGCAGGTGTCACGCCCGGTCGGGCACTCGTACGCGGGGCTCTTCTCGGCCGGGGTGTCGGCGACGTAGTCGCCGTTGCCGTTGCAGCCGCCCTGGAAGGTGTGGTAGAGCCCCATCCAGTGGCCGACCTCGTGGGTGGCGGTGTCGCCCTCGTTGTAGTTGGTGGCGGAGCCGCCGGGCAGCGAGGCGTCGAGCATGACCACGCCGTCGTCCGAGGGGTTGGACTTGTACGAGCTGGGGAAGGTGGCCCAGCCCAGCAGGCCGCCGCCGAGGTCGGCGGTGTAGATGTTGAGGGCGTTCGCGCCGCCCTTGCGCAGCGAGGACTTCATGGCCTTCTCGGCGGCGGAGCCGGGGGAGACGCCGTTGTACCAGGAGCTGTTGTCCGTGTAGTCCGTGCCGGCCAGCGTGAACTGGAAGCCGGTGTTCGTGTTGCCCGAACCCTGCCCGCCGTAGGCGGCGTTGAGGACGTTCATCTGGCTGGTGATCGCGGAAGCGCTGAGCTTGCCGGTCGTCCCGGAGTGCACGACGTGGAAGTACACCGGGATCGTCGCGCCCGCGGCGAGCGAGGAGCCGCTGACCCGGCGGTCCGCGAGTCTCTGCTTCAACTGCGCGTCCATGGCCTTGGCCTGGGCCGCGGAGAGTTCGTTGGGGTCCGCGGCGTGCTCGGTGCCCGAGGGACGGGCCTCGCGCGCCGTGGCGCTCACGGCGGCGTCGTCCGCGCACTTCTGGGCGGCGGAGGCGGAGGCCTTGGAGGTGGCCGAGGCGGTGGAGCCGGAAGGAGCGGAGAGCGGTGCCAGGGCCAGGGTTCCGGCCAGAACGGCGGTGCCGATCGCACGGTTTCGCATACGCGGCGATATGCGGACAAGAGCGCGCACGTGGACTCCTCGCGGATGTGTGGGAGAGGCATTTCCTCACCCGCCGCCGGGAGATTACGTGCGCATGTCAGCTCCCGAGGAGAAATGATCAGGCCCAATCGGTTCTGTGCCAAAGGGTGGAAAGCGGAAGGAATCTTTCCTCGCGTTTCAGAGTTTGAGATGGCGGCGTAACCGTAGGCGTTACCCCGGCGGGTGGTGTGTCCCCATTCGATCCTCGGGACACACCACCCGCCGTAACGACGTAATACGCCGTCAACATATGCGGAGGTGGCCGAAAATGACCCCTCAGCGCACCGGGCCGTCCACCCGCTCGACCTTCTGCGTCCCGCTGAGCGTCCGGTACGAACGCGTCCAGGCCGACGTCGCGTCCCGCTTCGTCCGGTCGGAGACGGCGTAGTAGTCCATCTGCGAACGCTCGGCGGTCACGTCCAGGACGCCGTAGCCGTGCGAGTCCATGTCCACCCACTTCACATGGCGGTTGGCGGCCTTCAGTGCGGCGGCCGCGACCAGCGAGAGCGTCTGCGGTGCCACGTGCAGGATGTCGTCGATGTTGTCCGAGGTCACCGACGTCACCACGAACTCGGTGGCGGCCGAGTCGGAGAGCGGATACGTCGCCGCCTTCACCGGCACGTCGTTGGCCCAGGCCATGTGGATGTCACCGGTCAGGAAGACCGTGTTGGTGATCGACCGGTCCCGCAGGTGCGAGATCAGCTCCTTGCGGTCGTCCGTGTAGCCGTCCCACTGGTCGACGTTGACGGCCAGGCCCTCCTTGGGCAGCCCCAGCAACTCGGCCAGCGGCTCCAGCAGATGAGCCGGTACGGAGCCGAACGCGACCGGCGAGATCATCACCGACGTGCCGACCAGCTTCCAGGTGGCGTCCGAGCCGGCCAGCCCCGACTTCAGCCAGTCCAGCTGCGCCCGCCCGGTGATGCTGCGCTCCGGGTCGTCGACCGCGCCGCTGCCGATCCCCGCCTGCTGGGAGCGGAAGCTGCGCAGGTCGAGGAGGTGGAGGTCGGCCAGGTCGCCGAAGCGCAGCCGCCGGTAGACGGTGCCCTCGGTGGAGGTGCGGACCGGCATCCACTCGAAGTACGCCTGCTTGGCGCCCGCGACCCGGTCGGCCCAGGCGCCCTCGGTGCCCGGCGTGTGGTTCTCGGCCCCGCCCGACCAGGTGTCGTTGGCGAACTCGTGGTCGTCCCAGATCGCGATCACCGGGTGCGTGGCGTGCAGCGTCTGGAGGTCGGGGTCCGTCTTGTACGTGGCGTGCCGGGTGCGGTAGTCGGCGAGGGTGAGGATCTCGTGGACCGGCTGGTGCTGCCGCACGACGTACTTCGCGTCCGGGTAACGGCCCGACGCGTACTCGTAGATGTAGTCCCCGAGGTGGAGCACCGCGTCCAGGTCGGCACGGGCGGCGAGGTGGCGGTACGGGGAGAAGTACCCGGCCTCCCAGTTGGCGCAGGACACCACGCCGAAGCGCACGCCGGGCGTGGCGGCACCGGCCGCCGGTGCGGTCCGGGTGCGGCCGGCCGGGGAGACGGTCTGCGTGCCCTCGCCCGCCGAGAAGCGGAACCAGTACGCGGTGGCGGGGGCCAGGCCCCGCACATCGGCCTTGACCGTGTGGTCGGACGCGGCCTTCGCGACGGTCGTGCCCCGGGCGACGACCCGGGCGAAGTCCTTGTCCTCGGCGACCTCCCAGCGCACCGCCGTATCGGCGCCGCGGCCCGAACCGGGCACCGCGTCCGGGGTCGGGGTGACACGGGTCCAGAGCAGGATGCCGTCGGGCAGGGGATCGCCGGAGGCGACGCCGTGCAGGAAGGCGGGGCCGTCGGCGGCGCGGGCGGCGGTGGCGGAGCCCAGCACCGGGGCCGCGACGGCGGTGGCGGCAGCGGCCTTGACGACCGTGCGGCGGCTGGGGGCGGAGAGCGGCGAGGTATCGCGTCGACTGGTCACGGGGCAGCACCCTACTGACCGGTAAGCCGAACGGGCAGGCGAATTCAGGAAGTTCGCCTGCCCGTCGGGGAGCCGCTGCCGGGACGTCGCCGGCCGGTCAGCCCTTCAGCGCGGCCGTGATCGCGGTGTTGAAGGCCTCCACCGTCATCGGGGCGTTCTCGCTCTGGCCGTCGGTGAGCGCCTTGCCGTCCATCTTCAGCGTCGGGGTGCCCCGCACGCCGCTGTCGTCGAACGCCGCCGACATCTTCATCGCCCAGCCGTCGAAGGTGCCGTCCTCGACGTCCTTCTGGAAGGCGGCGTTGCCCTTCAGCGCCTCCACCGAGTCGGCGATCTTGATCAGGTAGGAGTCGTCCTTGAACTTGTCGTCCGTCTCCTCCGGGTGGTACTTCGCGGAGTAGAGCGCGGCCTTGTAGTCGAGGAAGGCGTCCGGGCTGACGTCGAGCGCCGCGCCGAGCGCGCTCAGCGCGTTTTTCGAGCCCTCGCCGTTGGCCGCGTTGTCGATGAACGTGGCGCCGATGTACTTGACCTTGTACTTGCCGGCGTCGATGTCCTTGTGGATCGTCTCGCCGACGGACTGCTCGAACGTGGCGCAGATCGGGCAGCGCGAGTCCTCGTAGATCTCCAGGGTCTTCTTGGCGGTCGGCTTGCCGATGACGACGGTGGTGCCGTCCTTGCCCGAGGTGTTCTTGGGTGCGGCCACGTTCTTCGCGTCCTTGGCCGCCTCCCACTGGGACGGCTTGTTCAGCTGCATGACGCCCCAGGTGACGCCACCCACGACGGCCAGCACGCCGACGATCGAGACGCCGACGATGATCTGCCGGCGGGCCTTGTCCTTCTTGGCCTGGCGCTCGCGCTCGGCGCGCAGACGCTCGCGGGCCGCCGCCTTGTTGGCCTGGGTGTTGCGCTTGCTCATGTCCGTATCTCCATGGGGTGAGGGGTGTGTCGTAAGGGACGTACGTGCTCAGGCGATGGCGAAGGCCGAGCGCGGCGGTCCCCTCCGTCCCACGGAGTGCACGAGCAGACGGGCGTGGACGAGCGGGTGCGGGCCGTGTCCGGCGGGCCGCGTCCGGCGGCGGGCCGGGCGGCGGGCCGTGCCGACCACGGCGACCGCGACCAGTAGCGGCCGGAACGCCAGGACGGCGGCCGCCTCCAGCAGACCGGCCAGCGCGGACTCGCCCCGCCGGAGCCAGGCCGCGGCGAGCAGGCCGACCGAGACATGGGCGGCGAGCAGCAGCCACGGCACCGCGGGGCCGGGCGAGGCCAGCAGCGCGGCCGTCGTGTGCCCGGCATCGGCCACCGAGGCGAACGGGTCGGCCTCGGCGCCGGTCCGCGCCGCACCGGCGCCGACCGCACCGCCGCACAGCACGTCGACGCCGACCGAGCGCAGCGGCCCGGCGATCGGGCCGCCGGCCGCGCCGTAACAGACATGCTGACCGGTGGTGAAGACGGTGTCGGCGGCCAGCTCCAGCGGGACCAGCAGCCCGGCGATCGCCCCGAAGCCGCGCTCCCGGCCGGCCAGCGCGTACGCCACGGCGAACACCGCTCCGGCCAGCAGGGCGACGGCGGTCAGCGGCAGCGGGACCTGGGAGAGCAGCACATGGGACGCAACGGAGAGCGTCACGACGAGCGCTGTGAAGAGCGCCGCGCGAACGACTCTGAGCTGCTTCCCGGAGATGTCCATCGCCGAGGAGTGTCGCATGCGAACCTGTAAGTGAGTCCTAAAGGGATGCGGCCGATGGGATCAGAGCCCCGGAATGCGGCCGTTGCGGAAGAGGTCGACGAAGATCTGGTGGTCGGCGCGGGCCCGGGCACCGTAGCTGTGGGCGAAGTCCACCAGCAGCTCGGCGAAGCCCTCCTCGTCGGCCGCGATCGCCGCGTCGATCGCCCGCTCGGTGGAGAACGGCACCAGCGAGTGACCGCTCTCGTCATCGGCCGCGGAGTGCATCGTCGCCGTCGCCCGGCCCAGATCCGCGACGACCGCCGCGATCTCCTCCGGCTCGTCGATGTCGGACCAGTCCAGATCGACCGCGTACGGAGACACCTCGGCGACCAGCTGCCCCGCCCCGTCCAGCTCGGTCCAGCCGAGCCACGGGTCGGCGTGCGCCTGAAGGGCGCGCTGCGAGATCACGGTGCGGTGGCCCTCGTGCTGGAAGTACTCGCGCACCGCCGCGTCGGTGATGTGCCGGGAGACCGCGGGGGTCTGCGCCTGCTTGAGGTAGATCACCACATCGTTCTCCAGGGCGTCGCTGTTGCCCTCCAGCAGGATGTTGTACGAGGGGAGTCCTGCCGAACCGATCCCGATCCCGCGACGGCCGACGACATCCTTCACCCGGTACGAGTCGGGGCGGGTCAGGCTCGACTCCGGCAGCGTCTCCAGATAGCCGTCGAAGGCCGCCAGCACCTTGTAGCGCGTCGCCGCGTCCAGGTCGATCGAGCCGCCGCCCGGCGCGAACCGGCGCTCGAAGTCCCGGATCTCCGTCATCGAGTCCAGCAGCGAGAACCGGGTCAGCGACCGGGCGTCGCGCAGCGCGCCCAGCAGCGGGCCCTCGGCCGTGTCCAGCGTGAAGGGCGGCACCTCTTCATTCTTGACGCCCGTCGCCAGCGCGTGGACCCGCTCGCGGTAGGCCGCCGCGTAGACCCGGACCAGTTCGCTGATCTGTTCGTCGCTCAGCGCCTTCGCGTACCCGATCAGGGCGACGGAGGCGGCGAACCGCTTGAGGTCCCAGGTGAACGGGCCGACGTACGCCTCGTCGAAGTCGTTCACGTTGAAGATCAGCCGGCCGTTGGCGTCCATGTACGTGCCGAAGTTCTCCGCGTGCAGATCGCCGTGGATCCACACCCGGCCGGTCCGCTCGTCCAGGAACGGGCCGCCGTGCCGCTCCCGCTCCAGGTCGTTGTAGAACAGGCATGCCGTGCCCCGGTAGAAGGCGAAGGCCGAGCCCGCCATCTTGCGGAACTTGACCCGGAAGGCAGCCGGATCGGCAGCCAGCAGCTGCCCGAACGCGGTGTCGAAGACCTCAAGAATCTGCTCCCCGCGCTGCGCCGCGCCGGTCTGCGCTTCCGACATCTCTGGGTGCCTCCTGGTACCTGACGTGCATGACAAATGGGACGGGCGTCCCACTTCGACAACGCGCGACCGTACCCGGGAGTGCCCGTCGTTCATCACCTCGAAGACGTAGACTTCCACGCTGTCCCCCCAGCCCGCCAAAGCCGTTTCCCGGAGGCACAGCGCCGTGACCAAGCCGCCCTTCACGCACCTTCACGTCCACACCCAGTACTCGCTGCTGGACGGTGCCGCGCGGCTCAAGGACATGTTCGCTGCCTGCAATGAAATGGGCATGTCGCACATCGCGATGACCGACCACGGCAACCTGCACGGGGCCTACGACTTCTTCCACTCGGCGAAGAAGGCGGGCGTCACCCCGATCATCGGCATCGAGGCGTACGTCGCCCCGGAGTCGCGCAAGCACAAGCGGAAGATCCAGTGGGGCCAGCCGCACCAGAAGCGCGACGACGTCTCCGGTTCGGGCGGTTACACCCACAAGACGATCTGGGCGGCGAACAGCACCGGTCTGCACAACCTCTTCAAGCTGTCCTCGGACGCCTACGCCGAGGGCTGGCTGCAGAAGTGGCCGCGCATGGACAAGGAGACCATCGCCCAGTGGTCCGAGGGCCTGATCGCGTCCACCGGCTGCCCCTCGGGCGAGGTGCAGACCCGGCTGCGGCTCGGCCAGTTCGACGAGGCGGTCCAGGCCGCCTCCGACTACAAGGACATCTTCGGCGAGGGCAAGTACTTCCTGGAGCTGATGGACCACGGCATCGAGATCGAGCGCCGGGTCCGTGACGGGCTCCTCGAAATCGGCAAGAAGCTGAACATCCCGCCGCTGGTGACCAACGACTCGCACTACACCTACGCGCACGAGGCCACCGCGCACGACGCCCTGCTCTGCATCCAGACCGGCAAGAACCTCTCCGACCCGGACCGCTTCCGCTTCGACGGCACCGGCTACTACCTCAAGACGACCGACGAGATGTACGGCGTCGACTCCTCCGACGCCTGGCAGGAGGGCTGCGCCAACACCCTGCTGGTCGCGCAGCAGATCGACACCACCGGCATGTTCGAGAAGCGCGACCTGATGCCGAAGTTCGACATCCCGGACGGCTACACGGAGATCACCTGGTTCCAGGAAGAGGTCCGCGTCGGGATGAACCGGCGCTTCCCGGGAGGTGTCCCCGAGGACCGGCAGAAGCAGGTCGAGTACGAGATGGACATCATCATCCAGATGGGGTTCCCGGGGTACTTCCTGGTCGTCGCCGACTTCATCATGTGGGCGAAGAACAACGGCATCGCGGTCGGCCCCGGCCGAGGCTCCGCCGCCGGTTCGATCGTGGCGTACGCGATGGGCATCACCGACCTCGACCCGATCGAGCACGGGCTGATCTTCGAGCGGTTCCTCAACCCCGAGCGCGTCTCCATGCCCGATGTCGACATCGACTTCGACGAGCGCCGGCGCGTCGAAGTGATCAGGTACGTGACGGAGAAGTACGGCGCCGACAAGGTCGCCATGATCGGCACGTACGGAAAGATCAAGGCTAAGAACGCCATCAAGGACTCCGCCCGGGTCCTCGGCTACCCCTACGCGATGGGCGACCGGCTCACCAAGGCCATGCCCGCCGACGTCCTCGGCAAGGGCATCGACCTCAACGGCATCACCGACCCCAAGCACCCGCGCTACAGCGAGGCGGGCGAGATCCGGGGGATGTACGAGAACGAGCCGGACGTCAAGAAGGTCATCGACACCGCGAAGGGCGTCGAGGGCCTGGTCCGGCAGATGGGCGTGCACGCCGCCGGCGTCATCATGTCCAGCGAGCCGATCGTCGACCACGCCCCGATCTGGGTGCGGCACACCGACGGCGTCACCATCACGCAGTGGGACTACCCGCAGTGCGAGTCGCTCGGCCTGCTGAAGATGGACTTCCTCGGCCTGCGCAACCTCACCATCATGGACGACGCCGTGAAGATGGTGGAGTCCAACAAGGGCGTCAAGCTGGACCTGCTCGGCCTCCCGCTGGACGACCCCAAGACGTACGAGATGCTCTGCCGCGGTGACACGCTCGGCGTGTTCCAGTTCGACGGCGGGCCGATGCGCTCCCTGCTGCGCCAGATGCAGCCCGACAACTTCGAGGACATTTCCGCCGTCTCGGCCCTGTACCGGCCGGGCCCGATGGGCATGAACTCGCACACGAACTACGCCGAGCGCAAGAACGGCCGCCAGGAGATCACCCCGATCCACCCGGAGCTGGAGGAGCCCCTCAAGGAGGTCCTCGGCCTCACCTACGGCCTGATCGTGTACCAGGAGCAGGTGCAGAAGGCCGCCCAGATCGTCGCCGGCTACTCGCTCGGCGAGGCCGACATCCTGCGCCGCGTGATGGGCAAGAAGAAGCCCGAGGAACTGGCGAAGAACTTCGTCCTCTTCGAGGCGGGGGCCAAGGAGAAGGGCTTCTCCGACGCCGCGATCAAGGCCCTGTGGGACGTGCTGGTCCCGTTCGCCGGATACGCGTTCAACAAGGCGCACTCCTCCGCGTACGGCCTGGTCACCTACTGGACCGCGTACCTTAAGGCGAACTACCCCGCCGAGTACATGGCGGCGCTGCTGACCTCGGTCAAGGACGACAAGGACAAGTCGGCCGTCTACCTCAACGAGTGCCGCCGCATGGGCATCAAGGTGCTGCCGCCCAATGTGAACGAGTCCCTGTCGAACTTCGCCGCCCAGGGCGACGACGTGATCCTCTTCGGCCTCACAGCCGTGCGCAACGTCGGCCAGAACGTCGTCGACTCGATCATCCGGTGCCGCAAGGCGAAGGGGAAGTACAGCTCGTTCCCCGACTTCCTGGACAAGGTCGAAGCGGTCGTCTGCAACAAGCGCACCGTCGAATCGCTGATCAAGGCCGGCGCCTTCGACGAGATGGGCCACACCCGCAAGGGCCTGGTCGCCCACCACGAACCGATGATCGACAACGTGGTGCAGGTCAAGCGCAAGGAGGCCGAGGGCCAGTTCGACCTCTTCGGCGGCATGGGCGAGGAGGAGAGCGACGAGCCGGGCTTCGGGCTCGACGTGGAGTTCTCCGACATTGAGTGGGAGAAGTCCTACCTGCTGGCCCAGGAGCGCGAGATGCTCGGCCTGTACGTCTCCGACCACCCGCTCTTCGGCCTGGAACACGTGCTGTCCGACAAGGCCGACTCCTCGATCTCCCAGCTGACCGGCGGCGAGCACGCCGACGGCGCCATCGTCACCGTCGGCGGCATCATCTCCGGCCTCCAGCGCAAGATGACCAAGCAGGGCAACGCCTGGGCCATCGCCACCGTCGAGGACCTGGCCGGTTCCATCGAGTGCATGTTCTTCCCGGCCACCTACCAGCTGGTCTCCACCCAGCTCGTCGAGGACACCGTCGTCTTCGTCAAGGGACGCCTCGACAAGCGGGAGGACGTGCCCCGGCTGGTCGCCATGGAGATGCAGGTCCCCGACATCTCGTCGGCCGGCACCAACGCACCCGTGGTCCTCACCATCCCCACCGTCAAGATCACCCCGCCCATGGTCAGCCGCCTCGGCGAGGTCCTCAGCAGCCACCGGGGCGACACCGAGGTACGGATCAAGCTCCAGGGCCCCCGCAAGACCACCGTGCTCCGGCTGGACCGGCACCGGGTCAAGCCCGACCCCGCCCTCTTCGGCGACCTGAAGGTGCTGCTCGGCCCGTCCTGCCTGGCCGGCTGAGGCAGAGCTTTCGGACGTACGAGAGGGGCGCCCCGCGAAAGCGGGAGCGCCCCTCTCGGTCACCCGGCCCGCGGCCGGACCGGAGAAGTCTCCGGTCAGTTGTGGCCGAAGCGCCGCTGGTGCTTACGGGCAACATCGGCAGGGCTGCCCTGGGCCTGCGACTGAGGCTGTATCTGCGACTCGTACGCGGTCGTCTTCGACTCTTCCGCGCCACGCTCCTGACCGGACGCGCGGTTCTGCTGGCTGCCCTGCTTGCGGTTCTTGTTCTTGGCCATGGTCTTCCTCCTATGGGGACTCTCGGGGCCAGGACCGCGTTCAGATTCACATGCCGGGGCAACCCGTGCATTTTGGATCATTACCGTGCGTAGTGGGGGCGCGGGGCGCGTCGATTCCCGGATCCGCCACGCCGATGATCGAGTTCCGGCCGTCAACCCCTGCGCGGTCGGGCAGACTCGAAGGAAACCCTTGGCAAAGACCGCACCCGAACTTCTGGAAGAGGGTGGATCGCGTGGACCGTTGCGTCGTCCTGGTGGACGCCGGCTACTTGCTGGGCGCAGCCGCGAGCCTGCTGGCCGGGGAACCGGCCCGATCCCGCATCACGGTCGACCACGCGGCCCTCATCCGTGGCCTGCGCGAACGGGCCGAGGCCGATACGGAGCAGCCGCTGCTGCGGATCTACTGGTTCGACGGCGCCCCCGACCGGGTGCCGCAGCCCGAGCACCGCAGGCTGCGCGTGATGCCCCGGGTCACCGTCCGGCTCGGTGCCCTGACCCGCAGCGACGGACGCTGGGCGCAGAAGGGCGTCGACGCCGCGATGCACGCCGAGCTCACCGAACTGGCCAGGAACCGGGCCTGCTCCGACGTGGTGCTGGTGACCGGCGACGGCGATCTGCTGCCCGGTCTGATGTCCGCCAAGGAACACGGCGTCGCCGTCCATCTGTGGGCCGTCCAGGCCGCCGACGGCGACTACAACCAGTCCGAGGACCTGGTCGCCGAGGCCGACGAGCGAAGGGTGCTCGACCGGGCCTGGATCACCCAGGCGGTACGGGCCAAGGAGACCGGCGGCGTCTGCGCCCCGCCCCCCGTGACCCGCCCGGAGATCGCCGCGATCCTCTCCGCGCCGCTTCCCGAGGCAGCCCTCGCCGCCTCCGCCGAGCGCGCCTCGGAGGCCCGGGCGGAGGCCGCCGCGGGCGGCGCCGCGGCACCGCCCGAGGAGAGCGCCGCCACCGACCGCCCCGTGCCCGGCGGCCGGGGCGTCCCCACCCCCAAGGACCTGGCGGGCAGCCTGCGCGGACCCGGCGCCCAGTCCGACCGGCACCTCCCGCAGCCGTCGCCCGCCGGCGCGACCCTGCGCTGGTCCTCCGACAAGAGCTGGGCGGAGCGCGGCGGGCCGCTGGGCGAGCCGGCCGAGACCGCCTCGCTGCCGACACTGGCCCAGCTCACCAGCGCCGAGCAGCGCTGGGCGGACCGCGAGGAGGACATCACCACCGTCGGCGGTGACCCGTTCGAGGTGGGCCAGGTCTTCGCCCGTCGCTGGATGGAGCGACTCCCGGAGACCGTCCATCTGCAGAAGCTGTCGACCATGTATCCGCGCATCCCGCACCGCATCGACGGCGAGCTGCTGCGCTACGCCGCCCGGTTCGGCCTGCTCGCCCACAAGGACGACCAGATCGACGAGCACGACCGCTACGCGATCCGGGCGGGATTCTGGCGCGAGATCGACGTACGGGCGGCGGCCGAGCACACCCCCGTGGCGGAGCGGACGAGCCCGCCCGCCGGCTGACGGCACAGCGGGGCCACGGGCGGGGCGACCCGGCCGCCGATCGCCGCGCCGGGGCCCGGCCGGCGTGGCCCCGGGCGCAATCCGGGGCATCCGACCCCGTACCCTCGTACCTCGTGAGTACGGGCACAGCACAGGCGCAGCCGGCGACCGGGACCGTGTGCGCGGTGCGTGATCTGGTCAAGACCTATCCCGCAGCCCGCGGCCGCCGCGGTACCCCCGCCACACCCGAGGTGCGCGCCACCGACGGGATCAGCCTGGATGTGCGGCGCGGCGAGATCTTCGGCCTCCTCGGCCCCAACGGCGCCGGGAAGTCCACCCTGGTACGGCAGCTCACCGGCCTGATGCGTCCCGACTCCGGCAGCGTCACCGTGCTGGGCCACGACCTCGTACGCCACCCGGAGCGCGCCTCCCGGCTGATCGCCTACCTCGGGCAGGAGTCCACCGCCCTCGACGAGCTGACCGTGTCGCTCGCCGCCGAGACCACCGGACGGCTGCGCGGCCTCGCCGCGGCCGAAGCCCGCGCCGAACGCGACGCCGTACTCGCCGAACTCGGCCTCACCAGGATCGCGGGACGCCCCCTGAAGAAGCTCTCCGGCGGACAGCGGCGGCTCGCCTGCTTCGCCGCCGCGCTGGTCGGCGAGCGGCCGGTGCTGGTGCTGGACGAACCGACGACCGGCATGGACCCCGTCGCCCGGCGCGCCGTCTGGGCCGCCGTGGACCGGCGCCGGGCCGAGCGCGGTACGACGGTGCTGCTCGTCACCCACAACGTCATCGAGGCCGAGACCGTCCTCGACCGGGTCGCCGTGATCGAGCACGGCAGGGTCATAGCCTGCGACACGCCGACCGGGCTCAAGGAACGTGTCGCGGGCGAGGTCCGGGTCGAGCTGGTGTGGCGCGAGCGGGCGCCTCTGGACGTGCCCGAGGTGGCCGCGCTGCGCGGCTCGGCCCAGGAGTCCGGGCGGCGCTGGGTGCTGCGGCTGGGTCCCGACGAGGCGCGGGCGGCGGTCGCCGCGGTGACCGGTGGCGCGGCCTTTGCCGCACTCGACGACTTCACGCTGGCGACGCCCAGCCTGGAGGACGTCTATCTCGCACTCGGCGGGGACGCGACCAAGGGGTTGGTGAAGTCATGACGGGGGCCTGCGGGGTGGCCGGGGCCAGGGGGACGACCGGGTGCGGGTGCGTGGCCGGACAGGGAACGAACAGGAGCAGCGCCAGGTGACGAGCATCGTTCCCGCGCACGCGGTGACCGGACCCGTCCCGGCCACGCAGGACGGCCCCGGCGACGGCTTCGACGGCGAGGGGGCGGCGCCCGCGCCGCTCGCCCCGAGGGCCGGGCTGTTCCCCTCGCTCGCGGCGGTCTACCGCGCCCAGCTGTCCAGGGCCAGGGTCGCCCGTATCCCGCTGCTCTTCGTCGCGACCTTCCAGTCGGTCGGGATCATGGTGCTGATGCGCGGGGTGGTCGACGGCGGCTCCGAGGCGCGGGCCGTCGTCGCCGGTTCCAGCGTCCTCGTGGTGGCCTTCGTCGCGCTCAATCTCCTCGCCCAGTACTTCGGGCAGCTGCGGGCCGGCGGCGGGCTCGACCACTACGCGACCCTGCCCGTGCCACCCGCCTCGGTGGTGCTCGGTGCGGCCGGTGCGTACGCCTCGTTCACCGTCCCCGGCACGATCGTCACGGCGGTGGCCGGCAGCGTGATGTTCGGGCTGCCGCTGACGCATCTGTGGGTGCTCGTCGCGGTCATCCCGCTCTCCGGGGCGGCGCTCTCCGGGCTGGGCGCGGCGCTGGGGCTGCTCGCGCCCCGGCAGGAGCTGGCCACGCTCCTGGGCCAGCTGGGCATGTCGGCGGCGCTGCTGCTCGGTGTGCTCCCCGCGGACCGGCTGCCGACGCCGGTCGGCTGGGCACGCGATCTGCTGCCCTCGACCTACGGTGTCGAGGCGCTGGCCCGGTCCTTCGACGCCCACCCGGACTGGACGGTCGTCGCGCTGGACCTCGCCGTCTGTGCCGTGGTCGGCGTGCTCTCGCTGGCCGCGGCGACCTGGGCGTACCGCAGGGCAGCGGTCCGGTGAGGCGCGGCGTGGGGGCGCCTGGCACGATGGCACGGTGACCGCACCTCTGACGCCGCCTCACCAGCCCTCCTCCAACGATCCCTGGCAGACCCCGCCGAACTGGGGCGGCCCGGGGGGCTCCCACCTGATCGGTGCGCACCAGCCGGGAGGGCTGCCGGGAGCGCCCGAGGAGAAGGCTCTCGCGCCGGAACTGCGCAGGGCCGCGGTCGTCGCCGCTCTGGTGACCGTCTCGGGCGTCGCGCTCGGGCTCCTCTGGCTGTGGCTGGCGCCGAGGGTTCCGCTGATCTCCGACAGCACCGCCGTCTTCCTGAGCGACAGCGAGGGCGAGGAGGCGATCGGCGCCGACGGTACGTTCGTGCTGCTGGCCCTGGCCTTCGGGGCGCTCTCCGCGGCGCTGGTTTTTTGGTTCCAGCGACGCGGCGGGATCGCTCTGGTGGTGGGGCTCGCGCTGGGCGGGCTGCTCGGTTCGCTGCTGGCCTGGCGGCTGGGGGTGTGGCTCGGGCCGACGCAGGACGTGGTCGCGCACGCGCGGGCGGTCGGCAAGGGCGTGGTCTTCGACGCGCCGCTCCAGCTGCGGGCGAAGG
Source organism: Streptomyces sp. NPDC001890 (assembly GCF_042891445.1). Lineage (NCBI taxonomy): Bacteria > Bacillati > Actinomycetota > Actinomycetes > Kitasatosporales > Streptomycetaceae > Streptomyces > Streptomyces sp. NPDC001890. The sequence goes on from NZ_JBIATE010000001.1 coordinate 1,049,826, forward strand.
GGGCGCTGCTGGCGTGGCCGCTGGGGGCGATGGCGGTGCATCTCGGGCTGACCGCGTTGTTCGGGCCGCGGGATCCGGAGCCGGAGTGGGGGGTGTTTCCGGGGGCGCCGGGTGCGTCGGGTGCTCCGGGGGCGCCGGTGCAGTCGTAGTCGTGCGGGTGCGGGTGGGTGGGCCGCTGCGCGGGGCTCGTCCCCTGCCCGCCCCTTCCCGGAACCGGGGCTCTGCCCCGGACCCCGGTCCTCAATCGCCGGACGGGCTGGAATGGGCGCGGGCAGTCCGAGGTGGGTGCGGGCGGGCCGCAACGGCACGGACGGGCCGCAATGGGCGCGGCCGGTCTTCGTCAGCCCCGGCCGATCTCCGCGGACACCGTGCCCGTCAGCCCCGGCCGATCTCCGCGGACACCGTGCCCGTCAGCCCCGGCCGATCTCCGCGGACACCGTGCCCGTCAGCCCCGGCCGATCTCCGCGAACACCGCGCCCGTCAGCGACGCCAGGTCCGTCGGGGAGAGTTCGACCTCCAGGCCCCGGCGGCCCGCCGAGACGCAGATCGTCTCGTGGGACCTTGCCGACGCGTCCAGTACCGTACGCAGCCGCTTCCGCTGGCCCAGCGGGGAGATGCCGCCCCGCACGTAGCCGGTGGTGCGTTCGGCGGCCGCCGGGTCGGCCATGGTGGCCCGCTTGCCGCCCACCGAGGCGGCCAGGGCCTTGAGGTCCAGTGAGCCGGCCACCGGGACCACCGCCACGGTCAGCGTGCCGTCGACATCCGCGACCAGGGTCTTGAAGACCCGGTCGGGGGAGACGCCCAGCGCCTCGGCCGCCTCCTCGCCGTAGGACGCCGAGGCCGGGTCGTGGTCGTAGGAGTGGACGGTGAACGCCGTGCCGGACGCGGTCAGGGCGACCGTTGCCGGGGTGCCGCCGGACTGTTGTTGCTTCTTGGGCTTCTTCGCCACGGGGAGCGGTCCTCGGTCGATCGGTCGGTCCACGGATCAGTTGGGGTGGGTCGGGGCGCGGGTCAGATCCACCGCGGGCAGGGACGGGAGATGCCGGATGACGGCGGTCTCGGAGCGCAGCAGCGTCAGTTCCTCGCGCAGCCGGGTCGCGGTGTCGGGCGCCTGGAGCAGCCGTTGCCTGGTCGGGACGTCCAGTACGGCCGCCGCAGCGACGAGGTACGAGACGACGGAGGGGTCGTCGGGCAGGTCCGCGCCGGTCGTCAGCGACCGTTCGCTCGCCCCGGCCAGCCGCTTCTGGTAGCTGCGGAAGGCTCTCAGTACGCCCTCGGCGAGCGCCCCCGCCTCCTCGCCGGTCTCCTCGTCCAGCTCTTCGAGTTCGGCCGTCAGGAAGGGGCCGCTCGCCTCCACGGAGAGCAGCTTGACCCGGGTGGTGCCGGTGGCCAGGACCTCGAAGCTGCCGTCCGGCCGTTCCCGGATCTTCGCCGCGTCGGCGATGCAGCCGACCCGGTGGAAGGTCTGGACCGGGTCGGGGCCGAAGCCGTCGGCGGGGCCGCGCTCGGCGGGGACGTTCACCGCGTCCGGCATGCCGGCGCCCGTGGGGGCGGTCTCGCGGCCGTCGCGGATCGCGACCACGGCGAACCGGCGGGGTTCGTCCTCGTCGGTCTTCAGGAGCTCGCGCATCATGGCGCGATAACGCTCCTCGAAGACGTTCAGCGGCAGCACGAGGCCGGGGAACAGCACCGCGTTCAGCGGGAACAGAGGCAGGCGAGCGGTGGTCACAACGGTCAAGCGTAATGGCCGCGGGGCCGGCCCCGGTCGGCCCGTCCCGGGATCGGTGCCGCGCAGGCCGCCCGGAGCCGTGTGTCGTCCCGCGCCTCCAGGAACCGGCCGAGCGGATCGTCGGCGACCGACGACCACGGGAACGACGCCGCATGGGGTCCGATCAGCCGGAACTGTTCCAGGGCCTCGTCCCAGCGCCCCCGGCCGACCAGTACGAACGCCAGCAGATTGCGGACCTCGGCGGGCCACGGGTCGCCCGGCTCGAACGAGGCGGACAGCTCGATGGCCAGATCGGCCGCCGCGTCGATCCGCTCCTCCTGCACCGAGGTGGTCCGGGCGCCGGGCCCCTCGATCAGCAGGGCGAAGGCCGCCCGCAGCGGCAGCGCCTGCACCAGCGAACTGGGCAGCGAGTCCTCGGCGGCCCGCTCGGCGAAGTCGAAGCACTCGCGGTGCGAGCCGTACCAGGCCGCGGAGAGGTACCGCAGCGCCGCGACATGGCAGCCGTAGTGGTGCGAGGAGCGCTGGATCGCCTGCTCCCACAGCGCCTCGAACATGGTGTGCGTGGCGTGGGTGCCGCGGGCGTGGTCGAGCGCCAGGCGCCAGGGCACCGGGTCGCGCGGATCGCTCTCGGCCGCCGCCGAGATCAGCGGCCCCACCTCGCGCAGCTGCTCGGCGCGGGCGGGCGACTCCCAGGCCCGGCGGACCGCCAGCTCTGCCTTGACGAGCAGCGCGTCCGGGTCGTGCGGGGAGGCGGCGAGCCAGTCGGTCAGCCAGCCGTCGCGGCTGCGGGCGAAGGTGACGAGCCGTCCGAGGTAGCGGTCGCGGTTCTCCCACTCGGCGCCGTCCCGGGTGGTGGCGAGGAGTTTCGCGGCCGGTCCGTACTCCCCGAGGGCGGCGGCGACGAGTGCCGGGGAGAGCCGCTCGTCGGGGGCGTCGAGCAGCACCTCGTCGTCCGCGGGCAGTCCGGCGGGCCCTTGCGACGGGAGCCGGACCGCGCGCGCGGCGCGGAGCAGAGCACGAAGGATTGGCATGGTGCAGACCATTGAAAAGCCCTGGTCGGGGCGGCGCCAGAGGCTCGCTGTGAAGCTTTGGTGCCGAGTGAATGGGTTGTATCGGACCGGGTCAAGAAGAAGTAAAGGAAAGTTCGAAATCTGGCTTGTTCCCGCTGGTCCGGCTGATGGTGTGCGGCCCTTCGGACGCTGCTCGGGCTCCCGTTCGACCACGGCCCACGGGCGTCGGACGGCCGCTCGGCGCGATGGGCCGCCAGCGGCCGTCCGGGCCGTCGTCCGGCCGTCGGTGGCCGGATCCCGTCAGCCCCGCCGCAGTAGCCGCGAGGCGCCCGCCGCCACGGTCGTGGCCAATATCCAGCCCAGCAGTACGAGCACGGCCGCCGCCCACTGCCAGCTGCCCTCCATCCGCCAGTAGCCGTCCTGGCCCAGATTGATCACCGGGATCAGCAGATCCAGCGCGTACAGCGCCGGGTTCCACTGCGGATGCTCGTCCTGCTTGATCGCCGCCGGGACGTGCTGGGCGAAGGCCATCGCCCCCGCCGCCCACAGCAGCGCCATCCACAGCGCGGCCCGCCCCGGCCGGTAGCCGTACGCCACCGTCCAGTCCTGGAGGTAGCCCCAGAGCTTCCCGGCGAGCGGCAGCGTCTCGCGCCGCCGCCGCTGCTTGGCCAGCAGCACCTCCCGGGCGTCCGCGTCCTCCCCGCAGTTGCGCAGCACCGTCGCGAGCCGCTCGTACGGCTCGGGGACGTACTCCGGGGTCGCCGCCGCCACCCACTCCAGGCGCCGGGAGAGCGGGAAGTGCCCGTACGGGACGAGGTTCTCGTACACGAAACCGCCCATCGCCAGCCCTCCGGGCCCCGGCCAGCTGGTCGACACGTCGATCAGCGTGACGACCTTCGCGCCGTTCAGCACGACCCGGCCCTCCTCCGACCGCTCCGCGTTGAACCGCAGCTCCGGGGTGACGATCCGGCGCAGCGACAGCTCCTCGTGCCGGGCCAGCACGAACCGCGCCTTGTGCAGATCGACCGCGTCACCGAACCGCCCGTCGTCCAGGCGCACCCCGCCGCGGCACTCGAAGCCCTGCGCACGGGTGCCGTTCGCCGGGGTCGACGCCATGACGATGCCGTACGGGGGAGTGGTGCCCTGGATCCCGGTGTCGACGCTCACCCACGCCTCGCTCATGTACAGCGTCCGCTCCACGGTCAGCTGAGGGGCGTTCAGCGCGCGCCGCCCCTCCCTGCCGCGCAGCCTGCTGCCGCGCAGGCTCAGCGAACCGCCCACCTTCGCCCCGCGCAGACTCAGCTCGCCGCGCGCCTCGATCAGCTCCGCCTGGAGGTCCTGGGCGACCGCCAGCCCGTCACCGGCCAGCGCCCGCCCGCCCCGGTCCGGGCCGATCTCGATCTGGTTGATCAGCAGATCGGTGCCGATCTGGGCGTCGGTGAGCCGGATCCCGCGCGGGATCCGGCAGCGCGGCAGATGCAGATCGCCCTCGGTGCGCAGCCGGGCCGCCTCCAGCCGCGGCATCGCGCAGCCGACGATCCGCAACGTCGTGAAGTGGCACTCCGGCAGCACCACCTCGTTCTCGAAGCGGCAGCCGGTCATCTCGACGTACGGCGCGACGCGCCCGCCCGCGAGATCGAGCGTGCCGGTGATCCGCACGCCCCGGAGCTTCAGCGCGGCCACCCGTCCCGGCCGCGGCGGCGGCCCGGACAGCAGCAGCCGGGCGACGACGCGCCCGTCCACACTGCGCTCCGGCCCCCAGACACGCGGGGCGAACGGATCGTCGCGCGCGGGATCGCGGGCGCGCAGATCGTAGGTGCTGCCGTTCCGGAAGGCCTGCCACATACCCAGCTCGGCCGCGCTCAGACCGTCCGGAAAATCGCCGTCGTGCGGTTCGGTCACGGGTGCCCCTTCCGCTCGGAGCTGTTCTTCCCTCTGGGTGACGACGTGAACGCTATTGGTCAGCAGTGACGTCCGGGACATGTATCAGCCAGTGATACGGGCGACCGGACGCCGGAGCCGGTCTGCGAGAATTGCGGTGTGATCTCTCGAATCGATCTGCGCGGCGATGCCCTCCCCGAGGGTGGAGCCCTGCGCGACCTGCTGCCCCGTGCCGAGTTCGACGTGGAAGCCGCCCTGGAGACGGTGCGGCCCATCTGCGAGGACGTACGCCATCGTGGCTCCGCGGCAGTGATCGAGTGGGGGGAGAAATTCGACGGCGTACGGCTCGACTCGATCCGGGTCCCGGCCGCGGCGATCGCCGGGGCCGTCGAGCGGCTCGACCCGGCCGTGCGGGCCGCCCTGGAGGAGTCGATCCGCCGCGCCCGCCTCGTCCACCGCGAGCAGCGCCGCACCACGCACACCACCCAGGTCGTCCCCGGCGGCACCGTCACCGAGAAGTGGGTGCCGGTCGAGCGCGTCGGGCTGTACGTGCCGGGCGGCCGCTCCGTCTACCCGTCGTCCGTGGTCATGAACGTCGTACCGGCCCAGGAGGCGGGCGTCGAGGGCATCGCCGTCGCCTCCCCGCCGCAGAAGGACTTCGACGGCCTGCCGCACCCCACGATCCTCGCCGCCTGCGCCCTGCTCGGCATCGACGAGGTGTACGCGGCGGGCGGCGCCCAGGCCATCGCGATGTTCGCGTACGGAACGGCCGAATGTCTTCCGGTGAACCTCGTCACCGGCCCCGGCAACATCTACGTCGCCGCCGCCAAGCGCCTCCTCAAGGGCCGCATCGGCATCGACGCGGAGGCGGGCCCCACCGAGATCGCGATCCTCGCCGACTCCACCGCCGACCCGGTGCACGTCGCCGCCGACCTGATCAGCCAGGCCGAGCACGACCCGATGGCCGCCGCCGTCCTGGTCACCGACTCCGCGGAGCTGGCCGCGGCCACCGAGGCCGAGCTGAAGCCCCAGATCGCCGCGACCAAGCACGTCACCGACCGGATCGAGCCCGCACTCGCCGGCCGCCAGTCCGCGATCGTCCTGGTCGACGACCTGGAGGACGGCCTCAAGGTCGTCGACGCGTACGCCGCCGAGCACCTGGAGATCCAGACCGCCGACGCCGCCGCCCTCGCCGAACGGGTCCGCAACGCCGGCGCGATCTTCGTCGGCCCGTGGTCCCCGGTCTCGCTCGGCGACTACTGCGCCGGCTCCAACCACGTCCTGCCCACCGGCGGCTGCGCCTGCCACTCCTCGGGCCTCTCCGTGCAGTCCTTCCTGCGCGGCATCCACATCGTCGACTACACGCGCGACGCGCTCGCCGAGGTCACCCACCACGTCGTGACCCTCGCCGAGGCGGAGGACCTCCCCGCCCACGGCGCCGCGCTCAAGGCCAGGTTCGGCTGGAAGGTCCCGCAGCAGTGACGAACGGCGACACCCCCCGCAAGACCACCCGCATCGACGACCTCCCGATCCGGGACGAACTGCGCGGCAAGTCCCCCTACGGGGCGCCGCAGCTCGACGTACCCGTGCGGCTGAACACCAACGAGAACCCCTACCCGCTGCCCGAGGCGCTCGTCGACCGGATCGCCGAGCGGGTCCGCGAGGCCGCCCGCGACCTCAACCGCTACCCCGACCGGGACGCCGTCGAGCTCCGTACCGAACTGGCCCGCTACCTCACCCGCACCGCCCGGCACGAGGTCTCCCTCGCCAACGTCTGGGCGGCCAACGGCTCCAACGAGGTGCTCCAGCAGCTCCTCCAGACCTTCGGCGGCCCCGGCCGCACCGCGATCGGCTTCGAGCCCTCGTACTCCATGCACGCCCTCATCGCCCGCGGCACCGGCACCGGCTGGATCTCCGGACCGCGCAACGAGGACTTCACCATCGACGTCGAGGCCGCCCGCGAGGCCATCGCCGAGCACCGCCCCGACGTCGTCTTCATCACCTCGCCCAACAACCCCACCGGCACCGCCGTCGACGCGCAGACCGTGCTCGCGCTGTACGACGCCGCCCAGGCGGCCGGGCCGTCGATGGTCGTGGTCGACGAGGCGTACGGCGAGTTCAGCCACCACGCCTCGCTGCTCCCGCTGATCGAGGGCCGGCCGAACATGGTCCTGTCGCGCACCATGTCGAAGGCGTTCGGCGCCGCCGGGCTGCGCCTGGGCTACCTCGCCGCCGACCCGGCCGTGGTCGACGCGGTCCAGCTGGTGAGGCTGCCGTACCACCTGTCCTCCGTCACCCAGGCCACCGCGCTCGCCGCCCTGGAGCACACCGATACGCTGCTCGGATACGTCGCGCAGCTCAAGGACGAGCGCGACCGGATCGTCACCGAGCTGCGCGCCCTCGGCTACGACGTCACCGACTCGGACGCCAACTTCGTCCAGTTCGGCCGCTTCGCCGACAGCCACACCGCCTGGCAGCGGATCCTCGACCGGGGCGTCCTGGTCCGGGACAACGGCGTACCGGGATGGCTGCGGGTCTCCGCGGGCACCCCGGCAGAGAACGACGCGTTCCTCGATGCGGTACGCGAACTGAAGAAGGAGCACGACGCATGACTCGCGCGGCCCGCGTAGGAAGAGTCGAACGCACCACCAAGGAGACCTCGGTACTCGTCGAGATCAACCTCGACGGCACCGGCAAGGTCGATGTGTCGACCGGGGTCGGTTTCTACGACCACATGCTCGACCAGCTCGGCAGGCACGGCCTCTTCGACCTCACGGTCAAGACCGACGGCGATCTGCACATCGACTCGCACCACACCATCGAGGACACCGCCCTCGCCCTCGGCGCCGCGTTCAAGCAGGCGCTCGGCGACAAGGTCGGCATCTACCGCTTCGGCAACTGCACCGTCCCGCTGGACGAGTCGCTCGCCCAGGTCACCGTCGACCTGTCCGGCCGCCCCTACCTGGTGCACACCGAGCCGGAGAACATGGCGCCGATGATCGGCGCGTACGACACGACGATGACCCGGCACATCCTGGAGTCCTTCGTCGCGCAGGCGCAGATCGCCCTGCACGTCCACGTGCCGTACGGGCGCAACGCCCACCACATCGTCGAGTGCCAGTTCAAGGCGCTCGCCCGCGCCCTGCGCTACGCCAGCGAACACGACCCGCGCGCCGCCGGGATACTCCCCTCCACGAAGGGCGCACTGTGACCGGCCTCAACACCATCCTGATCGTCGTCGGCCTCTTCCTGGCCGGCGGCGTCTACTCCTTCGCGAAGCAGGGCATGCCCAAGGGCGTCATCGTCCTGCTCTCGCTCGCCTCCGTGATGTGCCTGGTGGCAGGCATTCTGCGGATCCAGGGACTCTGGGACTGAGGGAACGAGCTGTGAGCGACAACAAGAAGGTCGTCGTCTTCGACTACGGCTTCGGCAACGTCCGTTCCGCCGAGCGGGCCCTGGCCCACGTCGGCGCGGACGTCGAGATCACCCGCGACTTCGACAGGGCGATGAACGCCGACGGGCTGCTGGTGCCCGGCGTCGGCGCGTTCTCCGCCTGCATGGAGGGCCTGAAGAAGGCCCGCGGCGAATGGATCATCGGCCGCAGGCTCTCCGGCGGCCGCCCCGTCATGGGCATCTGCGTCGGGATGCAGATCCTCTTCGAGCGCGGCATCGAGCACGGCGTGGAGACGGAGGGCCTGGACGAATGGCCCGGCACCGTCGCCCCGCTGAAGGCCCCCGTCGTCCCGCACATGGGCTGGAACACCGTGCGGGCCCCCGAGGACTCCCAGCTCTTCGCCGGTCTCGACGCCGAGGCCCGGTTCTACTTCGTGCACTCCTACGCGGTGCACGACTGGAGCCTGGAGGTCACCAACCCCAAGATCCGCGCCCCCCGGGTCACCTGGGCCACCCACGGCGAGCCGTTCGTCGCCGCCGTGGAGAACGGCGCCCTGTGGGCCACCCAGTTCCACCCCGAGAAGTCCGGCGATGCCGGCGCCCAGCTGCTGACCAACTGGATCGAGACACTCTGATGCCGAAGCTTGAACTGCTCCCCGCCGTCGACGTCCGCGACGGCCAGGCCGTCCGCCTCGTCCATGGCGAGTCCGGCTCCGAGACCTCCTACGGTTCCCCGCTGGAGGCCGCCCTCGCCTGGCAGCGCGCCGGGGCCGAGTGGCTGCACCTGGTCGACCTGGACGCCGCCTTCGGCACCGGGGACAACCGGGCGCTGATCGCCGAGGTGGCCGGCGCCATGGACATCAAGGTCGAGCTCTCCGGCGGCATCCGCGACGACGCCTCGCTCGCCGCCGCCCTCGCCACCGGCTGCCGCCGGGTCAACCTCGGCACCGCCGCCCTGGAGACCCCGGAATGGGTCGCCAAGGTCATCGCCGAGCACGGCGACCAGATCGCCGTCGGCCTCGACGTCCGCGGCACCACGCTGCGCGGCCGCGGCTGGACCCGCGACGGCGGCGACCTCTACGAGACGCTCGCCCGCCTCGACTCCGAGGGCTGCGCCCGCTACGTCGTCACCGACATCGCCAAGGACGGCACGCTCCAGGGCCCCAACCTGGAGCTCCTGAAGAACGTCTGCGCCGCCACCGACAAGCCCGTCGTCGCCTCCGGCGGCGTCTCCTCGCTGGACGACCTGCGGGCCATCGCCTCGCTCGTCCCGGACGGCGTCGAGGGCGCGATCGTCGGCAAGGCGCTGTACGCGAAGGCGTTCACCCTCGAAGAGGCACTGCAGGTGGTCTCCGGATGAGCGACTCCGTCAACCGCGTCTCCTCCGGCGGCCCGTGGGAGGACAAGTTCGGCTACTCCCGCGCGGTGGAACTGCCCAACGGGCTCGTCCTGGTGGCCGGCTGCACCGCGGTGGAGAACGGCCAGATCTCCGCGGGCGGCCCGTACGAGCAGGCCGTCACCTCCTTCCGGATCGCCTTCGACGCGCTGAAGCAGTTCGGCCTGGGCCGCGAGGACGTCGTCCGTACCCGGATGTACATCACGCACGCCCGGGACGTGGACGAGGTGGGCCGCGCCCACAAGGAGCTCTTCGACGACGTGCGCCCCGCCGCCTCGATGATCATCGTGTCCGGTTTCGTGGACCCGAGCCTGGTCGTCGAGGTCGAGGTCGAGGCCTACCGGGCAGGTGCGCGATGAGCCTCGCGGTACGTGTCATCCCCTGCCTGGACGTCGACAACGGCCGGGTCGTCAAGGGCGTCAACTTCCAGAACCTGCGCGACGCGGGCGACCCCGTCGAGATGGCGAAGCTGTACGACGCCGAGGGCGCCGACGAGCTGACCTTCCTGGACATCACCGCCTCCAGCGGCGACCGGGAGACGACCTACGACGTGGTGCGCCGCACCGCCGAGCAGGTCTTCATCCCGCTCACGGTCGGCGGCGGCGTCCGCACCGCCGACGACGTCGACAAGCTGCTGCGCGCCGGGGCGGACAAGGTCGGCGTCAACACCGCCGCCATCGCCCGCCCCGACCTCATCCGGGAGATCGCCGAGCGCTTCGGCCGCCAGGTCCTGGTGCTCTCCGTGGACGCCCGGCGCACCCCCGCCGGCACCTTCGAGGTCACCACGCACGGCGGCCGCAAGGGCACCGGCATCGACGCCGTCGAATGGGCGCACCGCGCCGCCGAGCTGGGCGCGGGCGAGATCCTGCTCAACTCGATGGATGCGGACGGCACCAAGGACGGCTACGACACCGAGATGATCACGGCGGTACGCAAGCACGTGACCGTCCCCGTCATCGCCTCCGGCGGCGCCGGCCGGCTCGCCGACTTCGCGCCCGCCATCGAGGCGGGCGCCGACGCGGTGCTCGCCGCCTCCGTCTTCCACTTCGGCGATCTGCGGATCTCCGAGGTCAAGGACGCGCTCAGGGAGGCCGGACACCCGGTCCGCTGACCCCGCAGCACTCACCGAGCCCGACGCCGGGCGGAGCCGATTCCTCGGCCCCGCCCGGCGTCGGGCTTTTCCACCGCCTCCACTCCACCCCCCCGGATCCCGCAGCTTTTATTGCGCAATAAAGATTGCGCAAGTTTTCTTTTCCATCTACGGTCGGGGCATGGCAAGCAAGGAATCACGCCGGGTCTCGGACCTGGAGACCCTGAAGGCGTTCGGGCACCCCCTGCGGATGCGGCTGTACCGGGCGCTCTACATCGCCCGCAAGGCCACCGCCTCCCAACTGGCCGACCAGGTCGACGAGGCCGTCTCGCTCGTCAGCTACCACCTGCGCAAGCTCGCCGACCACGGCCTGATCGAGGAGGCCGAGCAGCAGGGCGCGGACGCCCGTGAACGCTGGTGGCAGCCCGCCTCGAAGGGGCTGAACTTCCACGAGGAGGACTTCACCGACGCCCCCGAGAAGGCCGCCACGCACGCCGCCGTCGGCCGGCTCTCCTTCGACCAGCACGTCGAGCTGTACCGCCGCTACCTCGACTCGGCCCAGAGCTGGCCGCTCCAGTGGCGCAGCGCCGCCTCCAGCTCCGAGTACCTGGCCCGGCTCACCGCCGAGGAGCTCGCCGGGCTCAGCCGCGAGATGCACGAGCTGATCAACCGGTACGAGGAGCTCGGCCGCGCCCGCGAGGAGGCCGGGGACACGGAAGGCCGCGAGAACGTCGCCGTGCACCTGTACACATTCCCGTTCCGCCCCTGACCCGCCGCCCCGGGAGGCCGACCCATGACCGTCACCGACACGGGAACACCCGCGCGGACCACCGAACGCCCCGCCCACCGCGACGGCAACGTCCTGCGCTGGCTCGGCGCGTACACCGCCTCGATGATCGGCGACAGCGTCTACTACATGGCGCTCTCCTGGGCCGCCGCGCGTTCCGGCAGCCCCAGCCAGACCGGCCTCGTCCTCGCCGTCGGCTCCATACCCCGGGCCGCCCTGATGCTCGGCGGGGGAGTGCTCGCCGACCGGATCGGACCGCGCCGGGTCGTCATCGGCAGCGACGCCGCCCGCTGCCTGGTCGTCCTCGGCCTGGCCGGCGCGCTGCTGCTCACCTCGCCCGCGCTGTGGATGCTGATCGCCGTCGCACTCGTCTTCGGCGTGGTCGACGCCCTCTTCCTGCCCGCCGTCGGCGCACTGCCGCCCCGGATCACCGCGGCCGGCGAGCTGGCCCGGGTCCAGGGGATGCGCGGACTGGCCGGCCGTACCGCCAATGTCGTCGGCGCCCCGCTCGGCGGCGTCGCGGTGGCCCTCGGCGGGCCGACGCTCGCCTTCGCCGCCGCCGGAATCCTCTTCGCCGTGTCGCTGCCGCTGCTGCTGTCGCTGCGGATCAGCCCGCTGCCCGGACAGGAGGGCGCCGAACGCTCCGGCACCGCCTGGCACGACCTGGCCGACGGGCTGCGCCACATCCGCCGCCACCCGCTGCTCGGACCGCTGATGCTGGTCGTCGCCGTCAGCGAACTGGGCTTCGTCGGGCCGCTCAACCTCGGAATGATCATGCTCGCCCGGGAGCGTGACTGGGGCGCCTCCGGCATGGGCTGGGTCATCGCCGCGTTCGGGGTCGGCGCGGGTGCGTCGGCGCTGCTGCTCGCCGTGCGCGGCCGGGTGCCGCGTGCCGGGCTGGTGATGTGCCTGACGGTCCTGCTCGGCGCGGTCGCCATCGGCTCCCTGGCGTACGTGCCCTCGGTGGCCCTCGCCGTCGCCGTGGCCTGCTGCGTCGGGCTCTTCGCCGGCCTCGGCGGCTCCCTGCTGGGCGCCCTGGTCCAGACCGTCACCGAACCCGCCTACCTCGGCCGGGTCACCTCGGTCTCGACCCTGTTCACCCACGCGATAGCCCCGCTCAGCTACCCGGTCACGGGAGCCGCCGTCGCGATGTGGGGGACCGGCCCGGTCTTCGTCGCCAGCGCCGCGGTGTGCGCCCTCGGAGCGGTGACAGGGCTGGCCATCGCCGGGCTGCGCCGCGCGGAACTCCCGGGCTGAGCCCGTCCCCCGTACGCCCTACATCCCCAGCTCCGCCGTGTGCAGCCGGTCCACCGCCTCCTTGTCGCCCTCCAGGCCCACCACCGCAGCGTCCTGCCGCCCGAACGCGAAGAGCAGCAGCTCGCCCGGCTCACCGGTCACCGTCACCACCGGGGTCCCCTTGTGCGCCACCACCGTCCGGCCGTCCGGACGGCGCAGCACCAGACCCACCGGGGACCTGCGCCCCAGGATCCGGGCCGTCCGCTCGGCGCGCGCCCACAGCACATCGGCGAACACCGGGTCCAGCTCCCGCCGCGACCAGTCGGGCTGGGCCCGGCGGACGTCCTCCGCGTGGATGTAGAACTCGACGGTGTTGGCGGCCTCGTCGACCTGCTTCACGGCGTACGGGGAGAATCTCGGCGGCCCCGTACGGATCAGCTGGATCAGCTCCTCGTACGGCTTCGCGGCGAACTCGGCCTGCACCCGTTCGAGCCGGTTCCTCAACGCGCCCAGCAGGATCCCGCCCGCCGCGTCCGGCCGGCGCTCCCGGACCACCACATGGGCGGCCAGGTCCCGGGTCGTCCAGCCGTGGCACAGGGTCGGGGCCTCCGGTCCCGCCGCCTCCAACAGGTCGGCGAGCAGAAGTCGTTCACGCTTCGCATGGGTCGACATGGTCGCCAGCGTACGACCGACGCACCCGGTCCGCCCAGTGGACGCCGCACCGGAACGCCGCCGAGGCCACGGCACAATGGGCGCATGACCAGCGCGCCCACGCCCAGCACCCCGCCGCCGTCCAGCAACCTCGACCCGGCCATCGCGGCCCGGCTCAAGCGGGGTGCCGACGGACTCGTCCCGGCCATCGCCCAGCAGTACGACACCGGCGAGGTGCTGATGCTCGGCTGGATGGACGACGAGGCCCTGCACCGCACCCTCACCACCGGCCGCTGCACCTACTGGTCCCGCAGCCGCCAGGAGTACTGGGTCAAGGGCGACACCTCGGGCCACATCCAGCGGGTGAAGTCCGTCGCCCTGGACTGCGACGCCGACACCGTCCTCGTCAAGGTCGACCAGACGGGTGCCGCCTGCCACACCGGCGACCGCACCTGCTTCGACGCCGACGTCCTCCCGCTCGCGCAGTAAAGGGCCAGCCGCCATGGATCTCGACACCTTCCGCAAACTCGCCGTCGACCGGCGCGTCATCCCCGTCAGCCGCAGGCTCCTCGCGGACGGCGACACCCCGGTCGGGCTCTACCGCAAACTCGCGGGCGAGCGCACCGGCACCTTCCTCCTGGAGTCCGCGGAGAACGGCCGCACCTGGTCGCGCTACTCCTTCATCGGGGTACGCAGCGCCGCCACCCTCACCGCACGCGACGGACAGGCCCACTGGCTGGGCGTCCCGCCTGTCGGCGTCCCCGTCGACGGCGACCCGCTCCAGGCCCTGCGCGCCACCATCGAGACCCTGCACACCCCGCACGACGTGGTCGTCGACGACGCACTGCCCCCGTTCACCGGCGGCATGGTCGGCTACCTCGGCTACGACATCGTGCGCCGCCTGGAGAAGATCGGCGACAGCACCGAGGACGACCTGCACGTCCCCGAACTGACGATGCTGCTCACCTCCGACCTGGCGGTGCTCGACCACTGGGACGGCAGCGTCCTGCTGATCGCCAACGCGATCAACCACAACGACCTGACGACCGGCGTCGACGAGGCGTACGCGGACGCCGTCGCACGCCTGGACGCCATGGAACGGGACCTCTCCCGCCCCGTCGAGAACATCCCGGCCGCCCTCCCGCCGTCCGAGCTGCCCGAGTACACCGCACTGTGGGGCGGCGCGGCGTACCAGGACGCCGTCGAGGACGTGAAGGAACGCATCAGGGCCGGCGAGGCCTTCCAGGTCGTCCCCTCCCAGCGCTTCGAAACCCCGTGCACGGCAAGCGCGTTGGACGTCTACCGGGTGCTGCGCGCCACCAACCCGTCGCCGTACATGTACCTCTTCCGGTTCGACGGCTTCGACGTCGCCGGATCCAGCCCGGAGGCCCTGGTCAAGGTCGAGGACGGCCACGCGATGGTCCACCCGATCGCCGGCACCAGGCACCGCGGCGCCACCCCGCAGGAGGACCAGGCGCTCGCCGAGGAGCTCCTCGCCGACCCGAAGGAACGCGCCGAGCACCTGATGCTGGTCGACCTCGGCCGCAACGACCTGGGGCGGGTCTGCGCACCCGGCACCGTCGAGGTCGTCGACTTCATGTCGATCGAGCGGTACTCGCACGTGATGCACATCGTCTCCACCGTCACCGGCCGGGTCGCCGAGGGCCGCACCGCCTTCGACGTCCTCACCGCCTGCTTCCCCGCCGGCACCCTCTCCGGCGCCCCCAAGCCCCGCGCGATGCAGATCATCGAGGAGCTCGAACCGACCCGCCGCGGACTGTACGGAGGCTGCGTCGGCTACCTCGACTTCGCCGGGGACTCCGACACCGCCATCGCCATCCGCACCGCCCTGCTCCGCGACGGCACCGCGTACGTCCAGGCCGGAGCGGGCGTCGTCGCCGACTCCGACCCGGTCGCCGAGGACACCGAATGCCGCAACAAGGCCGCGGCGGTGCTCCGCGCGGTGCATACGGCCAACCGGCTCCGCACCCGCTGAGGCGGTAGGGGATAGTGGGGTATGTGAGTGCTGTCCCCGTACCCCAGCCCCGTGCCCGAGCCGTCACCGCGTCCGGCGGCGCGGGAAGCCGCCGCAGCCTGGCCGTCGGCCTGCTCCTCGGGGCGGTGGGCGCCGCCGTCGTCCTGCTCGCCTCCGGCCAGACCTGGGCCGAGGGCGAGGCGTCCGTCGGCGGCGGCGCGCTGCCCCTGACCGCCGACGGCCAGGACGTCACCGGGCTCCCGGCGGCCCTCGCCATCGTCGGTCTGGCCGCCCTCGTCGCCGTCTTCGCGGTCCGCGGGGCCGGCCGGCTGCTCGTCGCCGGGCTCCTCGCCCTCAGCGGCCTCGGCGCCGGACTGAGCGCCTGCCTCGGCGCCGCGGACAGCGCGGCGCTCGACGAGAAGGCGGCGCAGACGACCGGCGACACCTCGGCGACCATCGACGCGCTCACCCACACCGCGTGGCCCTACGTCACCGCCGCCGGCGGCCTGCTGATCCTGCTCGCCGGGCTGCTCGCCCTGCGCTACGGGAAGCGCTGGCCCACCATGTCGGGACGGTACGAACGGGACGGCACCCCCCGCCCCCGCAAGGCCCCCCGCGCCGCCCCCGACCCGGACCGGCCCGAGGACCTCTGGAAGGCCCTGGACCGCGGCGAGGACCCGACGCGCGAGACGTGACCCCCAACTCACGTCCTACCCGCACGTACGGGACAATGAAGTCGAGCTTTCAGCACGGCGGCACCAACAGCGCCACCAGCTTTGCGTACAGCGATACCCACAGCGCATCACCAACAAGGAGCAACTCATGGCGGGCAGCAGCCACGGACACACCCCGGCCGCCTGGACCGGTGTCATCATCTCCTTCATCGGCTTCTGCGTCGCAGGCGTCTTCATGGTCGCGGCCAACCCCCTCGGCTTCTGGGCCGGAATCGTCGTCGTCTTCGTCGGCGGCATCGTCGGCCTCGCGATGAAGGCAGCGGGCCTGGGCATGCCGAAGGAGTCCGCGGAGATGGCCCAGGCACGGGCCCGCGCCGCTGAGGCCCAGCTCTCCTGACACCACGCGGCACCCGTACGCGTACAAGGCGCAGCCCGGCCCGGGCTGCGCCTTTCCGCGTCAACGGGGACAATCACCGGGTGGACGCATCGCCTACCCCCGCCGCAGTGCCGGCCCCGGCCTCCGGGCCCGCTCCCGGCCACCCGTACCCGCCGGTCTTCCCCCCGGCCCCCGTACCCGCCTCGCGCGTGCGGCGGCTGGCCGTGCCGGCGGGCGTGCTGGCCGTCGTCGTCGGGGCGTTCGGCTACGTCGGTGCCGTCGACCCCAACCAGCCCGGCCACTACCCGGTCTGCCCGCTGCTCCGCTTCACCGGGCTCTACTGTCCGGGCTGCGGCGGGCTGCGCAGCGCCCACGCCGTCGCGCACGGCGACATCGCCGCCGCTCTCGGCTCCAACGCCCTCGCGGTGGCGGGCTACGCGCTCTTCGCCGTCCTCTGGGCCCTCTGGGCGGTCCGCGCCTGGCGGGGCAGGCCCATGAGCATCGCGGCCAAGCCCGTCGTCTGGTGGGGGATCGGGGCCGTGCTGCTGGCCTTCTCGGTGGTACGCAACCTGCCGTTCGGTTCGGCCCTGGCGCCCTGAGTGCCCAGGTAGTGGGACATCCGCCGGCCGGATTCGGGCCGAAAGCCCACCTGCGGATAGCATTGATATGGCTGATCCTGATCTGCTGTTTACCTCATCACCGTCCCGGAAGGGGGCCGCTCGCGTGAGTGTGCTCGACGAGATCATCGACGGCGTACGCGCCGACCTCGCGGAGCGGCAGGCGCGTGTCAGCCTCGACGAGCTGAAGGAACGCGCCGCGCGCGCTCCGGGGGCCAAGGACGGAGTCGCCGCCCTGCGCGGCGAGGGCGTCACCGTCATCTGCGAGGTCAAGCGCTCCAGCCCCTCCAAGGGGGCCCTGGCCGCGATCGCCGACCCGGCCGCGCTCGCCGCGGACTACGAGGCGGGCGGCGCGTCCGTCATCTCGGTCCTCACCGAGGAGCGCCGCTTCGGCGGTTCGCTCGCCGACCTGGAGGCCGTCCGCGCCAAGGTCGACATCCCGGTCCTGCGCAAGGACTTCATCGTCACCTCCTACCAGCTCTGGGAGGCCCGCGCCTACGGTGCCGACCTCGCCCTGCTGATCGTCGCGGCCCTCGACCAGGAGGCCCTCGTCTCCCTCATCGAGCGCGCCGAGTCCATCGGCCTGACGCCGCTGGTCGAGGTGCACGACGAGGAGGAGGCGGAGCGTGCCGTGGACGCCGGGGCGAAGATCATCGGTGTCAACGCGCGCAACCTGAAGGACCTCAAGGTCGACCGCTCCACCTTCGAGCGCGTCGCCCCCGAGATCCCGGACCACATCGTCAAGGTCGCCGAGTCCGGCGTCCGGGGCCCGCACGACCTGATCGCGTATGCCAACGCGGGCGCCGACGCGGTGCTCGTGGGCGAGTCGCTGGTCACCGGCCGCGACCCGCGGGCCGCCGTCGCCGACCTGGTCGCCGCCGGCGCCCACCCGGCCCTCCGGCACGGACGGAGCTGACCCGACCCGTGTCCGCCGAACGTCCCGCGTCCCGTCGCCGGAGGGGCCTGCGCCCCACCGGAGCCACGGCCCGGGTCCCGCACACGCGCCTGACGCGCGGCTGCCGCCCCCGCGGCTGCCGCGCCCCCGCGCGCCGGGTGCACGGCCGGCGGGTGCGGTACGTCATCGGCGACGAGCCCGGCCAGGTCAACGGCATGCGATGGCGCACGGGGACCGCGCTGTAGCGAGCCCCGGCCGACGTACCCGCACCACTCCCGTCGTACGTACGACCGCACCGCCCGACCGATCGACGGTCGCGGTGGCGCTCCGCTCACGGCGCATACGGTGAATCCACCCATTGCGATGTCGAGGAGCACGTCGGATGTCATCTGACTTCTTCATTCCGGACCCGGAGGGTCTGATCCCCAGCGCCGAGGGGTACTTCGGTGCGTTCGGCGGCAAGTTCATCCCGGAGGCGCTCGTCGCCGCCGTGGACGAGGTCGCCGTCGAGTACGACAAGGCCAAGCACGACCCGGCCTTCGCCGCCGAGCTCAACGAGCTCATGGTCAACTACACCGGCCGGCCCAGCGCGCTGACCGAGGTCCCGCGCTTCGCCGAGCACGCGGGCGGCGCCCGGGTCTTCCTCAAGCGCGAGGACCTCAACCACACCGGCTCGCACAAGATCAACAACGTGCTGGGCCAGGCGCTGCTCACCCGGCGCATGGGCAAGACCCGGGTCATCGCCGAGACCGGCGCCGGCCAGCACGGCGTCGCCACCGCGACCGCCTGCGCGCTCTTCGGCCTCGAATGCACCATCTACATGGGCGAGATCGACACCGAGCGGCAGGCGCTGAACGTGGCGCGGATGCGGATGCTCGGCGCCGAGGTCATCGCCGTGAAGTCCGGCTCCAGGACCCTGAAGGACGCCATCAACGAGGCGTTCCGCGACTGGGTCGCCAATGTGGACCGCACGCACTACCTCTTCGGCACCGTCGCCGGGCCGCACCCCTTCCCGGCCATGGTCCGCGACTTCCACCGGGTCATCGGCGTCGAGGCCCGCCGCCAGATCCTGGAGCGCACCGGCCGGCTGCCGGACGCCGCCATCGCCTGCGTCGGCGGCGGTTCCAACGCCATCGGGCTCTTCCACGCCTTCATCCCGGACGCGCACGTCCGGCTCATCGGCTGCGAGCCCGCCGGACACGGTGTGGAGACCGGCGAGCACGCGGCGACCCTGACCGCGGGCGAGCCCGGCATCCTGCACGGCTCGCGCAGCTACGTCCTCCAGGACGACGAGGGCCAGATCACCGAGCCGTACTCCATCTCGGCCGGTCTGGACTACCCGGGCATCGGCCCGGAGCACTCGTACCTCAAGGACATCGGCCGCGGCGAGTACCGTGCGGTCACCGACGACGCGGCCATGCAGTCGCTGCGCCTGCTCTCCCGCACCGAAGGGATCATCCCGGCCATCGAGAGCGCCCACGCGCTGGCCGGAGCCCTGGAGGTCGGCAAGGAGCTCGGCAAGGACGGGCTGATCGTGGTCAACCTGTCCGGCCGCGGCGACAAGGACATGGACACGGCAGCCCGCTACTTCGGGCTGTACGACGGAGCCGACGGTGTCGTCGAGGCCGATGTGGCCGACGGGGAAGAGGAGGTCACCAAGTGAGCGGCAACGTGGAGCTGCTGAGTTCCGCCCTCGCGCAGGCCGAGGCGGAGAACCGGGCCGCCCTCATCGCGTACCTCCCGGCCGGGTTCCCGACCGTCGACGGCGGGATCGAGGCCGTGAAGGCGGTCGTGGCGGGCGGCGCCGACATCGTCGAGGTGGGGCTGCCGCACAGCGACCCGGTGCTCGACGGGCCGGTCATCCAGACCGCCGACGACATCGCGCTGCGCGGCGGGGTGAAGATCGCCGACGTGATGCGCACCGTCCGCGAGGCGCACGAGGCGACCGGCGTCCCGATCCTCGTCATGACGTACTGGAACCCGATCGACCGGTACGGCGTCGAGCGCTTCACCGCCGAGCTCGCCGAGGCGGGCGGCGCCGGGTGCATCCTGCCCGACCTGCCGGTCCAGGAGTCCGAGCTGTGGCGCGAGCACGCCGACAAGCACGGTCTGGCGACCGTCTTCGTCGTCGCGCCGAGCAGCAAGGACGAGCGCCTCGCCACCATCACCGCGGCCGGCTCCGGCTTCGTCTACGCCGCCTCGCTGATGGGCGTGACCGGCACCCGCGCCTCGGTCGGCGAGCAGGCCCACGACCTGGTCCTGCGCACCCGCGCCACCACTCGGCTGCCGGTCTGCGTCGGCCTGGGCGTCTCCAACGCCGAGCAGGCCGCCGAGGTCGCGGGCTTCGCCGACGGGGTGATCGTCGGCTCCGCCTTCGTCAAGGCCATTCTGGACGCCCCCGACGAGGCGGCCGGCCTGGCCGCCGTCCGCTCCCTGGCGGGCGAACTCGCCGAAGGCGTTCGAAAGCGGTGAATCGGGTGTAACCCGAACGGGTGGACCTGGACCGGGGAGGCACGCACGTGCCTCCCCGGTTCGTTGCTGCGGGTGTGAGCGAGAAGAACGAACAGGGAAAAAGGGCCGCGCGAGACCGGCTCGTACAGCAGCGTGAGCGCCAGCGGGCGAGCGAGCGCCGCAGGCGCACGCTGATCGTCACCAGCGCGGTGGTGGGCGTCCTGGCGCTGGCCGCCGTCGTCGGCGTGATCGCCGCGAATTCGGGTGGCAAGAGCGGCAAGGGCGAGGCGTCGGGCCCCGCGGTCGCACCGTCCGGCGCGACCGGGAAGGACAGTCTGGCCATCCAGGTCGGCGCGGACGGAGCCCCGTCCACGCTCACCATCTGGGAGGATTTCCGCTGCCCGGTCTGCGCCCAGTTCGAGAACGCCTTCCGCGACACGATCCACCAGCTGGAGAACAGCGGACAGATCAAGGTCGAGTACCACCTCGCCACGATCATCGACGGCAATCTCGGCGGCACCGGCTCGCTGCGGGCGGCCAACGCGGCGGCCTGCGCACAGGACGTGGGCAAGTTCCCCGCCTACCACGACGTGCTCTACCGCAACCAGCCGCAGGAGACCGTCGACGGCTTCGGCGACAACGACAAGCTGATCGAGCTGTCGGGCAAGGTCCCCGGGCTCGACACCTCCGATTTCCGCAGCTGTGTGAACGACGGCACGCACGACAGCTGGGTCAAGAAGTCCAACACGGCGTTCCAGAACGGCGGATTCGAGGGCACACCGACCGTGCTGCTCAACGGGGAATCGATCTTCCCGAGGAAGGGGAACGAGCCGATCACCGTGGCGAACCTGAAGAAGTGGGTGGCCGAGGCCAACAAGAGCAAGAAACCGGCCGGCGCCACCCCTGCTCCCTCGGGGCCGGCGGGCGCCGAGCCCGTTCCCTCGGGGACTGGCAAGGCCACCCCCGTTCCCTCGGGGACTGCCAAGGCCACCTCCGTTCCCTCGGGGACGGCCGACGCCACCCCCGCTCCCTCGGGGACTGGCAAGGCCACCTCCGTTCCCTCGGGGACGGCCGACGCCACCCCCGCTCCCTCGGGTTCCTGACCGGCCTCCGGGCGGGGTCCGGCAAGGGGAATCGATGACCTGCCCGTTACCCAGAAGTTGTCGGGTGGGTTGCCGTACGCCCCACCCGGCAAGGTAGCGTCGACCTTGCCATGGACCTTGCCTACATTCCCAGCCCGTCGACCGGCGTGATCAATCTCGGCCCGATCCCGCTCCGCGGCTACGCGTTCTGCATCATCATCGGTGTCTTCGTCGCCGTCTGGTTCGGCAACAAGCGCTGGGTCGCCCGGGGAGGCAGATCCGGCACCGTTGCCGACATCGCCGTCTGGGCCGTGCCCTTCGGCCTCGTCGGCGGACGGCTCTACCACGTCATCACCGACTACCAGCTGTACTTCAGCGAGGGTGAGAACTGGGTCGACGCCTTCAAGATCTGGCAGGGCGGCCTCGGTATCTGGGGCGCGGTCGCGCTCGGTGCCGTGGGCGCCTGGATCGGCTGCCGCCGCCGCGGGATCCCGCTGCCCGCCTGGGCCGACGCGCTCGCCCCCGGCCTCGCCCTGGCCCAGGCCTGCGGCCGCTGGGGCAACTGGTTCAACCAGGAGCTGTACGGCAAGGCGACCGACGTGCCGTGGGCGCTGGAGATCAGTGAGGGCCCCAACCGGGTCGCCGGCACCTACCACCCGACGTTCCTCTACGAGTCGCTGTGGTGCGTCGGTGCCGCCCTGCTGGTGATCTGGGCGGACCGCCGCTTCAAGCTCGGACACGGCCGGGTGTTCGCCCTGTACGTCGCCGCCTACTGCGCGGGGCGGGCCTGGATCGAGTACATGCGGGTCGACGAGGCCCACCACATCCTGGGCCTGCGCCTGAACGTGTGGACCGCGCTGATCGTCTTCGTGCTGGCCGTGGCGTACTTCGTGATCTCGGCGAAGCTGCGGCCGGGGCGCGAGGAGATCGTGGAGCCGGGCGCCGCGGAGGAGGCGGCCGAGGCCGCTGAGGCGGCGAAGACCGGTGACGCCGAGGGCGTGGAGGCCGCCAAGGACGACGCCGGCCCCGGGAGCGCCGAGGATTCCAAGAAGGACGCGGCAGTCAAGAGCGACACGGATTCCACGACCGACGCGGACTCCACGAGCGACGCGGAGTCCAAGAGCGCCGAGGCCGCCGTCACGACTCTGGAGAAGAACGACACCGCGGAAGCGGCCAAGAACGGCTGAGCCGTGTGAACCCGTGCGTGGGGCCCCGGACCGATCGCGGTCCGGGGCCCCACGCGTGTGCTCAGGCGCCGGCCAGCGCCAGCGTCCGGCGGGCCGAGGCCACCACCGCCGCGTCGACGAACCGCCCGTCCGGCAGCGCCAGCGCGCCCTCGTCCGCCACGGCCGCCGCCACGATCTCCGCCGCCGCCTCGATCTCCTGCGGCGTCGGGCGGAACGCCCGCTCGATCACCGGGAGCTGGCGGGGATGGATCGCCGCCCGGCCCAGGAAGCCCAGCGCCCGGCCGTGCGCGCAGGACGCCCACAGACCGTCCAGGTCCCGGACGTCCGGGAACACCGACTGGGCGGGCGGGGCGAGCCCGGCGGCGCGGGCGGCGACCACCACCCGGCTGCGCGACCAGTCGAGCCCGGCGTCGTCCCGTACCCCCAGATCGGCGCGCAGGTCCGCCTCGCCGAGGGCGATGGAACGCACCTGGGGGTGGGAGGCGGCCACCGAGTACGCGTGCTCGATGCCGAGTGCCGACTCCAGCAGCGGACAGAGCGCGACCCCTGGCGCCACGGCCGCGATGTGATGGACGGACGCCGCATGCGTGATCTTGGGCAGCCGGAGCTCGGCGAGCCCCGGCAGCCCCGCCAGGGCGAGCACGTCCGCCTCGGTGTGGACCCGGACATGGACCGGAACGGCCGTGTCCCCGGCCGCTTCGGAGAGCAGCTCGGCGGTGGCCGACAGGGCGTAATCCTTGCGGTCCGGCGCGACCGCGTCCTCCAGATCCACGATCACCACGTCCGCGCCCGAGCCCCGCGCCTTGCGCACCACCTCCGGCCGGTCCCCGGGGACGTACAGCCAGGTGAGCGGGACCGCCGCCGTCACAGGACCTGCTCCGCCCGCAGCGCCGCGATCTCCGGGCCCGACAGGCCCAGCGCGGTGAGGATCTCCTCGGTGTCCGCGCCGTGCGGCCGGCCCGCCCAGCGGATCGCACCCGGTGTCTCGGAGAGCCGGAACAGCACGTTCTGCATGCGCAGCGGGCCCAGCTCCGGGTCGTCGACCTCGGTGACGGAGTCCAGGGCCCGGTACTGCGGGTCCTCCATCACGTCCTGGACGTCGTGGATCGGCGCGATGGCCGCCTCCGCCTTCTCGAAGGCCGAGACCGCTTCCTCCCGGGTGTGCCGGGCGATCCAGTCGCCGACCGCCTCGTCGAGCTCGTCGGCGTGCTCGGCGCGGGTGGTGCCGGTGGTGAACCAGGGCTCGTCGATCAGTTCGGCCCGGCCGACCAGGCGCATCACCCGTTCGGCGATCGACTGCGCGGAGGTGGAGACCGCGACCCAGTGCCCGTCCGAGGTGCGGTAGGTGTTGCGCGGGGCGTTGTTGCGGGAGCGGTTGCCGGTGCGCGGCTGTACGTAGCCGAGCTGGTCGTACCAGATGGGCTGCGGGCCGAGCACGGTCAGGATCGGCTCGATGATCGCCATGTCGACGATCTGCCCCTGGCCGGTGCGCTCCCGTCCGGCGAGCGCGGCCATCACGGCGTACGCGGTGGCCAGCGCCGCGATCGAGTCGGCGAGCCCGAACGGCGGCAGCGTGGGCGGCCCGTCCGGCTCCCCGGTGATCGCGGCGAACCCGCTCATCGCCTCGGCCAGGGTGCCGAAGCCGGGGCGGTGCGCGTACGGGCCGAACTGCCCGAACCCGGTGACCCTGACCAGGACCAGCCGCGGGTTGACCGCGTGCAGCTCCGCCCAGCCCAGGCCCCAGCGCTCCAGCGTCCCCGGCCGGAAGTTCTCGATGATCACATCGGTCCCGGCGGCCAGCCGGAGCAGGATGTCGCGGCCGCCGGGGGTGGACAGGTCGAGGGTCAGATTGCGCTTGTTGCGGCCGAGCATCTTCCACCACAGGCCGACGCCGTCCTTCGTGGGGCCGTGCCCGCGCGAGGGATCGGGCCTGCGCGGATGCTCGACCTTGATCACCTCGGCGCCGAAGTCGCCGAGCAGGGTGGCGGAGAGCGGACCGGCGAAGAGCGTGGCGAGGTCGACGACCCGCAGCCCGGTCAGGGGAGCCTGCGCGGGCGCGTTCACGCGGCGTCGATCTCGGTGCGGTACGGCATGGAGGTCGAGGCGCCCGGCCGCTGTACGCACAGCGCGGCGGCCGCCGACGCCCAGGCCAGTGCCTGGGGCACGGGCCGCCGCTCGCCGAGCGCGACGGCGAGCGTGCCGACGAAGGTGTCGCCCGCCCCCGTGGTGTCGACGGCGGTCACCTCGGGCGCGGGGAGGACGACGGGTTCGCCGCCCCGGGCCGCGTACAGGCAGCCCTTCGAGCCCAGCGTGATGACGACCGCGGGCACCTGGCTGAGCAGGTACCGCGCCGCCGCGTGGGGGTCGGTGAAGCCGGAGAGCTCGGCCGCCTCGTGCTCATTGGGGATCAACAGGTCGACGCAGTCGAGGAGTTCGGAGGGCAGCGGCTGCACGGGGGAGGGGGTGAGGATGGTCCGGACGCCCTGGGCGTGGGCCACCCGGGCGCCCTCGATCACCGCGGACAGCGGCAGCTCCAGCTGGAGCAGCAGCAGATCGGCCTCGGCGATGGCGGCCATCTCGCCGGGACCGATGGCGGTGACGGTGCCGTTGGCGCCGGGGATCACCACGATGGAATTGGCGCCCGTGTCGTCCACGACGATGTGCGCGGTGCCGCTGGGGCCCTCGGCGGTGTGCAGCAGATCGGTGTCGATGCCCGCGTGCTCCAGGCCGGCCCGGAGCACGGTGCCGTACTCGTCGTCGCCCACCGCGCCGATCATCATCACCTCGCCGCCCGCGCGGGCGGCGGCGACGGCCTGGTTGGCGCCCTTGCCGCCCGGGACGGTGCGGAACTCCCGTCCGGTGACGGTCTCGCCGAGCTCCGGAGCCCGTTCGACGTAGGCGACGAGGTCCATATTGGTGCTGCCTAGCACCGCGATGCCGGTCATGGGCACAGTGCCTCCTTGTGGGTGAGCCGGTGGGTCTGTTCGGCGAGTTCGTCGAAGCCGATGCCGTCGAAGCCGGGGACGGACGAGGCGAGCCGGTTCTTCAACGGGGCGGTCCAGCGGTCGGGCAGCAGCGAAGGGGCCCCGGCCAGCAGCCCGGCGAGCGAACCGGCGGTCGCGCCGTTGGAGTCGGTGTCCCAGCCGCCCGACACGGCCCGGCAGACGGAGAGCGAGAAGTCGCCGTCGGCATGGGTGAGGGCGGCGGCGAGCAGCGCGGCGTTGGGCAGCACATGGACCCAGTGGTACCTGCCGTACTCGGTGTGCAGCCGGTCGGCCACCGCGTCGAAGCAGGCGCTGCCGCGGGCCGCCGCGACACCGGAGCGCACCGCCCGCGCGAGCCGTGAACGCGGCGGTACGACGCGCAGCCCGGCGGCCAGGCACCCGTGCACATCGCTCCCGCCCCCGGCCGCCTCGGCGAGTGCCGCGGCGGTGAACATCGCCCCGTACACCCCGTTGGCGGTGTGGCTGAGCACGGCGTCCCGATGGGCCTGCTCGGCCGCGGCCGCCGGGTCGCCCGGGTGGGTCCAGCCGTGCACATCGGCCCGGATCTGCGCGCCGATCCACTCCCGGAACGGGTTGCGGTACCCGGCGGTGTGCGGGGGTTCGATGCCGTCCAGCAGATTGCGGTACGCGACCCGTTCGGCGGTGAAGGTCCGGCCGGCCGGGAGCTCGTCCAGCCAGAGCCTCGCGAGATCCCCGGTGGTGAAGGACGGACCGTACCGCTGGAGCAACAGCACCGTGAGCAAGGGGTAGTTGAGGTCGTCGTCCTCGGGCATGCCGTCGATGTTCTCGGCCAGCGAGTTGGGTGCGGAGCGACGGTTCCAGGGGTAGGTGGCGGCCAGCGGGGCGGGCAGGTTCTCGGCGGTGAACCAGGTGGTGAGCGGCCAGTTGCCGGTGGCGCGGGCCAGGGCGCGGATGCCGTGCAGCGGCAGCTTCTCGACGGGCTTGCCGAGCAGACAGCCGGCCGCCCGGCCCAGCCAGGCGGCGTGCAGCCGGTCCCGGCTCACCGGCGGAGCGTCGGTGCGGGGCGCCGGCCAGTCCGGGCACGCGGCCCGGATCGCGGCCAGGTCCGTCGGCTCGTCGGTCGCCGACGGCGCTTCCAGCAGGGCGAGTTCATCGAGCAGCCGCTCGGCGAGCACGCGCAGCTCCGGCGCCGGCGGGGTGGAGGCGCCCGCGCGTTCCGGGGCCGGGGCACCGCCCGCCTCGTACCACCGGCGCGCGATGTCCCGCGCGTCCCTCCCGTCCTCGGCCGCCTGGCGCAGTTCGTGCCCGACGAGGTCCTCGGGCTGCACCCATGTCACCCGTACGGTCATGGCGTACCCGCCAGCGCGGTGAACGCCGACTCGTGCGCGCGGCGCCGGGCGGTGTCCCGTACGAACACCTCGCGGGCGACGTCCGCCAGGGTCCGGGCGGGGGCGTGCAGATCCAGGCGGCTGGCCCCGGCGACCGTTTTCACCCAGTCGGCGGGGAGCGCCCGCTCGCCGTGGAGCGCCCCGGCGACGGCGCCGCTCATCGTGGCGATCGAGTCGCAGTCCCGGCCGTAGTTGACCGAGCCGAGGACCGCGTGCCGGTAGTCGCCGCCCGCGACGAGCAGCATCCCGAGCGCGATCGGCAGCTCCTCGATGGCGTGCAGCCGGGACGGCCGGCGGGCTCCGAGGGACGGGGCGCGGTAGTCGGGGCCGACCGTGTCGAAGGGGGCGACGGCGGTACGCAGCGGGGTCAGCGCCGACTCGAAGTCGCTGTGCCCGGCGGCCACTTCGCACACCGCCTCGATCGCGGAACGGGTGCCGTCCTTGGCGAGCGCCAGACAGGTCTCGACGACGCTCGTGGGGGTCGCGCCCGGGGCGCAGGCGGCGGCGACGGCCGCGGCGAAGACCCCGGCCGCCTCCCTTCCGTAGCTCGACTGGTGGGCGCCCGCGACATCCAGCGCCTCGGCGTACGCGGCCTCGGGGTGGGCGGCGTTGACCAGGCCGACCGGGGCCATGTACATCGCCGCACCGCAGTTGACGATGTTGCCGTTGCCGGCCTCGCGCGGATCGATATGGCCGTAGTGCAGCCGGGCGACGATCCACTTCTCGGCGAGGAAGATCCGCTGGAGCGGCAGCGCCTCGGCCTCCAGCTCCGGGATCCAGCGAGGGCCGGAGATCAGCTCGGGCACGAGGTGGCCGGCGACCGCGTAGGCATCGAGATGGTCGCGCACCGTGCCGTACACCCGTACCAGCGCATGGGTCATCAAGGTGTCGTCGGTGACGTGCCCGTCGCCCTTGTGGTACGGGGCGATGGGGCGCGCGGTGCGCCAGTTCTCGCCGTCCCACGGGCCCACGACGCCCTCGATCCGCCCGCCGTGGCGGGCCACGATCTGCTCGGGGGACCGGCCCTCCACCGGACCGCCGAGCGCGTCGCCGACGGCGGCACCGACGAGAGCGCCGGCGATCCGTTCATCGAGTGTGAGTGTCGTGGGTCCGGCCTCGGACAGCGCGGTCGTCAGGGATGTCATGTCCGAATTGTCCACCCGGAGGCTTCGGTTCCGTGTCTGCCAGCAGCCCGGCGAGTTCGATGAGATCGGTCCCCGCGAGACGGGGCAGCGCACAGCCCGCGAGGGTGCGGCAGGCTTCCCGCCAGCCGTCCGGGACGGCACCGATCCCGCCGAGCGCACCGGTCAGCGCGCCGGCCAGGGCGGGCGCCGAGTCGGCCACCCGGGACAGGCAGGCGGCGGCGGGAACGGCCTGGGCGATCTGGCCGCGGGCGGCGGTGGTCAGGGCGAGGGTGACCGGGACCGTTTCGGCGGCGGCGATCCCGTAGCTGTAGACGTGGTCGACGATCTGATGCTCCAGCACGGGGACGAGGGCGAACGCGCCTGCCGCCTCCCCGACGAAGTCGCGGGCGATCCGGACGGCGTGGGCGGCGTTGCGGGCGATCTCGGTGCCTTCGGGGAGCTGGGCGAGCGCGGCGTTCACCGCGGTGTCCACGTCCGCCCCGCCCAGCGCCTCGGCGATCGCCGCGGCCATCGCGCGGGCACCGTGCACCCCGTCGCCGTCCTGGGTGTAGCGGGCGTCGAACTCGGCGAGGCCGGCGGCGGCTTCCGGGTCCGCGGGGTGGGCGACGGCGAGCACGGCGGCCCGTACGCAGGCCGCGTCGTCGAAGTAGTGCGGGTTGTCGTGGCCGGTGGCGGGCGGGCGCAGCCCGGCGGCGAGATTGCCGAGCCCGGCCCGTACCGAGATCCGGGCGCGCAGCGGGAGCACCGCGGATTCGACCTCGGGGGCACGGGCGGCGGCTGCGGCGACCTCGGCGGCCAGGGCGTTCCACGCGACATCGACGGCGGCCCGCATCCGGCGTTCGGGGGAGAGCCCGTGCAGGGGGCCGGCCGCCGATGTGAGCAGGGTCCCGGCGGCGAAGGCCGCCCATTCGGCGTCGTCGGAGGGTCCCAGCCGCAGCGGTTCGGGCGGCTGGTTGAGCGCGATGGGGACGGGCAGCGTGGTGGTGGCGTTCTGCTCGGCGAAGGTGTCGAGCTCCCGGGTGAGCCGCCGGGTCCACTCGGGCATCCGGGCGGCCCGGTGCCGGGCGGCGGGCCAGCCGGCGGCGTCCCCGGAGGCCAGCCCGAGCAACAGCCCCTCGATCCGGGCCCGGTGCGCGATCGCGGTGCGGGTGCGGGGGCGGGTGCGGGCGGCCGGCGAGGGGGGAGCCTCGCGCGAGGGTGGTGCGTCGGCCGGCGTACGCGGATGCTCCGGGGGGCCGTCGGTGTCCGTGCGCGCACGGGTACGGGCACGGGCCGGGCCCTCGATGTCGGTGCCGCCCCCACCCCCACCCGTCTCGTCCGCCTCGTCCGCCTCGTCCGGAGTGAGCAACTCCGCGATCTCCAGGACGTGGTGACCCCGCATCGTCGGCAGGCAGCTGCCCCGGACCGGGCCGATCGCGTTCCCCCAGTGCCGCGGGATCGCAGAAGCCCCGTTCAGGGCGCCGGCCAGGGCCCCCGCCACCGCGGCCGTGGTGTCCGCGTCGCGGCCCATGTTGACCGCCGTCAGCACCGCCGTACGGAAGTCGCCGCGCGCCGCCGCGAACGCCCCGAAGGCCAGGCCCACCGCCTCGGGTGCCAGGTCCGTCCACGGGTAGCCGCCGACCACCACCGCGGAGCGCACCGCGCGTTCCATGGTGAGCCGGTCGGGGTAGCCGCGCTGCGCGGCCGCCACCGCGCGCCGCAGCGAACGCGCCGTCCAGGAGTCCATGGGGACGACCGACAGCGCGGCGGCGATCACCGAGGTGACCCCGGCACCCGTCATCGCGGCGGCCACCCCGGCCGCCACCGCCTGGCCGCCGTAGATGCCCTCCCCGTCATGGCTGACCCGCCCGTCCACCGCGACCAGCCGGGCCGCCTCGGCCGGCCGGCCGGCGGCGAAGACACCGAACGGTGCCGCTCTCATCGCCAGGCCGTCGCTCCAGGCGTGCCGGTGCTGGGCGGAGATCGGGGCGGCGAGCCCCCGGCGCAGGTTCTCCAGCGTCCCGCGCTCGCTGAACCCGGCACCGCGGAACGGCCCCTCGTCGAGATCGGCGATCCACAGGTGCCAGGCCCGCTCCACATGAGTGACGGTCAGCGCGGAGCCGTGCCGGGCGAGCAGCAGCCCGGAGAAGATCGCGTACTCGGTGTCGTCGGTGCCCGCGGGGTCGTCGCTCACGAAGCCCTCGATCCGGCCCCAGCGGCGGCGGATCTCCGAGGGCCGCAGGTTCTCCGCCGGTGCGCCCAGCGCGTCTCCGACCGCGAGACCGAGCAGCGAGCCGCGGGCCCGGTCGGCCAGGCCGCCCCGGGCCACCGCGCCCTGCACCGCGCCGTCCGGCACCGCCGCCTCTTCGCCGCCGGTCCGCGGCTCCGCCGGATTTCCTGCGATCAACTCCATCGCGTCGACCCTCCGCTCGCACCGAGCCAGTTCTCGTCCTGCTCGATATGTGCCACGCGGAGCCCGGACAGAGGCCGACAATCGCAACAAAAGGGCCAGTCGGATGAAGAGTCAGAACCACTAAGCCAGGCCGTACTTACCTGCTCACGGAGCGTGGTAAGTACGGCCTGCCTTGCTGGCGGGAGCCGTTTTTCGTGCGTACTTTCGATGGTGTTGAGCGGGGGCGGAGCGAGGAGATCCCGCTGCCGGAGAAGGGGAGAGCTGTGTCCATCATCGAGACCGACGCCGTACTGCACGAGGCGCACCGGGACAACCACACCCACCGTGATGTGAACGGCGGCTGGCTGCGTCCGGCGGTGTTCGGCGCCATGGACGGGCTGGTCTCCAACCTCGCGCTGATGACCGGTGTCGCGGGTGGCGCCGTCTCCCAGCAGACGATCGTGATCACCGGCCTGGCGGGCCTGGCCGCCGGCGCGTTCTCCATGGCGGCCGGCGAGTACACCTCCGTGGCCTCGCAGCGCGAGCTCGTCGAGGCCGAACTCGACGTGGAGCGGCGGGAGTTGCGCAAGCACCCCAAGGACGAGGAGCGGGAGCTCGCCGAGCTCTACCAGTCCCGTGGCGTCGAGCCCGCGCTCGCCCGCGAGGTCGCGCGGCAGCTGTCGCGCGACCCGGAGCAGGCCCTGGAGATACACGCCCGCGAGGAGCTGGGCATCGACCCGGGCGATCTGCCCTCGCCGCTCGTCGCCGCGGTGTCGTCGTTCGGCGCGTTCGCGCTGGGTGCCCTGCTGCCCGTGCTGCCGTATCTGCTCGGCGCGAGCGCGCTGTGGCCGGCCGTGCTGCTCGCGCTGGTCGGGCTGTTCGCCTGCGGCGCGGTGGTGGCCAGGGTGACGGCCCGCAGCTGGCTGTACAGCGGGCTGCGCCAGCTGGTGCTGGGCGCAGCCGCGGCGGCCATCACCTACGGCCTGGGCACGCTGTTCGGCGTGGCCGTCGGGGGCTGACCCCGTCCGGGGGCCGCGGTTTCGATGGTCCGGGCATCCATTTCCGCAGGCGGGGGATGGGTGCCCGTGACGTGTCCGCCACCCGTGTGACGTACGTCGTGGTGACTGCCTCTGGGCGGAACCGCTACCACGGGCTTAAAGTGAGTCCCTATGCAGGGCTACACATAAGTAGCCGTTACTCGGCGGTTTCATTTCCATTGCCGCCGGGCATGACCCGTAGACACCGCAGGCAACGACGCCTGCTCTCTGCGGTCCTCCTGGGCGCCGATCTTCCACTGCGACCCACCCCCACCGCCTCGGGGCGGTGTCCGTATGTTGGAACGAAGTATCCGCTTCTTGAGAAGCGCCCCATTATGTAACCTGCACGAAATTTCGCAGAGGGCCAACGTCGTCCCTCGGCACTGCATATGCCACGACGACGACGGGAGAGCCAATGCGCATCGACGCCTGGGCGCCCATGGACGGTCGCCCCGCCCAGCAGGGGATGTACGACCCCCGTAACGAGCACGACGCCTGCGGTGTCGGGTTCGTGGCCACTCTGACCGGTGTGGCCGGCCATGAGCTGGTCGAGCAGGCGCTGACCGTGCTGCGCAATCTCGAACACCGCGGCGCCACCGGATCCGAGCCCGACTCCGGCGACGGCGCCGGGATCCTCCTCCAGGTGCCGGACGCCTTCCTGCGCGAGGAGACCGCCTTCGGTCTCCCCGAGGCCGGTGCCTACGCCGTCGGAATCGCCTTCCTGCCCGCCGACGACTCCACCGAGGCCGTCCGCAAGCTGGAGAAGATCGCAGCCGAGGAGGGACTCAAGGTCCTCGGCTGGCGCCAGGTCCCCGTCACCCCCGACATCCTCGGCAACGGCGCCCGCGCCACCATGCCCGAGTTCCGTCAGCTCTTCGTCGCGGACGGTGAGAGCACCGGCATCGCCCTCGACCGCAAGGCCTTCGTGCTGCGCAAGCGCGCCGAGCGGGAGGCCGGGGTGTACTTCCCCTCGCTCTCCGCCCGCACGATCGTCTACAAGGGCATGCTCACCACCGGGCAGCTGGAGCCGTTCTTCCCGGACCTCTCCGACCGCCGCTTCGCCACCGCGGTCGCCCTGGTCCACTCGCGGTTCTCCACCAACACCTTCCCGAGCTGGCCGCTCGCCCACCCGTACCGCTTCGTCGCGCACAACGGCGAGATCAACACGGTCAAGGGCAACCGCAACTGGATGAAGGCCCGCGAGTCCCAGCTCGCCTCCAGCCTGTTCGGCTCTGCCGGCGATGGACGCAGCGGTGAGGCGCAGCTCGACCGGATCTTCCCCGTCTGCACCCCCGACGCCTCCGACTCCGCCTCCTTCGACGAGGTCCTGGAGCTGCTCCACCTCGGCGGCCGCTCGCTGCCGCACTCGGTGCTGATGATGGTTCCCGAGGCGTGGGAGAACCACGACTCGATGGACCCGGCGAGGCGCGCCTTCTACCAGTACCACTCCACGATGATGGAGCCCTGGGACGGCCCGGCCTGCGTCACCTTCACCGACGGCACCCAGGTCGGCGCGGTCCTGGACCGCAACGGTCTGCGCCCCGGCCGCTACTGGGTCACCGACGACGGCCTCGTCGTGCTCTCCTCCGAGGTCGGCGTCCTGGACATCGACCCCGCGAAGGTCGTCCGCAAGGGCCGCCTCCAGCCCGGGAAGATGTTCCTCGTCGACACGGCCGAGGGCCGGATCATCGAGGACGACGAGATCAAGGCCGCGCTCGCCGCCGAGCAGCCGTACGGCGACTGGCTGGAGACCGGCGAGATCGAGCTGGAGGACCTCCCCGAGCGGGAGCACATCGTGCACACGCACGCCTCCGTCACCCGCCGCCAGCAGACCTTCGGCTACACCGAGGAAGAGCTCCGCGTCATCCTCGCGCCGATGGCCCGCACCGGCGGTGAGCCGCTCGGCTCCATGGGCACGGACTCGCCGATCGCCGCACTGTCCGAGCGCCCCCGGCTGCTCTTCGACTACTTCACCCAGCTGTTCGCGCAGGTCACGAACCCGCCGCTGGACGCCATCCGCGAGGAGCTCGTCACCTCGCTGCGCTCCACGCTGGGCCCCTCGGGCAACCTGCTGGAGCCGACCGCAGCGTCCTGCCGCAGTGTCACGCTGCCGTTCCCGGTGATCGACAACGACGAGCTGGCCAAGCTGATACACATCAACGCCGACGGCGACATGCCGGGCATGAAGGCCGCCACGCTCTCCGGCCTCTACCGGGTCGGCGGCGCGGGCGAGTCGCTGGCCGCGCGGATCGAGGAGATCTGCAGCGAGGTCGACGCCGCCATCGAGGACGGCGCCCGTCTGGTCGTCCTCTCCGACCGGCACTCCGACGCCGAGCACGCGCCGATCCCGTCGCTGCTGCTCACCTCGGCCGTCCATCACCACCTCATCCGCACCAAGCAGCGCACCCAGGTGGGGCTGCTGGTCGAGGCCGGGGACGTCCGCGAGGTCCACCACGTCGCGCTGCTCATCGGCTACGGCGCCGCCGCGGTCAACCCGTACCTGGCGATGGAATCCGTCGAGGACCTGGTCCGCGCCGGTACGTTCATCGAGGGCATCGAGCCCGAGAAGGCCATCCGGAACCTGATCCACGCGCTCGGCAAGGGCGTCCTGAAGGTCATGTCCAAGATGGGCATCTCGACGGTCGCCTCCTACCGGGGCGCCCAGGTCTTCGAGGCCGTCGGCCTGGACGAGGACTTCGTCGCGAAGTACTTCAACGGCACCGCCACCAAGATCGGCGGCGCCGGCCTCGAAGTCATCGCCAAGGAGGTCGCCGCCCGGCACGCCAAGGGCTACCCCGCCTCCGGCATCTCCGCCTCGCACCGCGCGCTGGAGATCGGCGGCGAGTACCAGTGGCGCCGCGAGGGCGAGCCGCACCTCTTCGACCCGGAGACGGTCTTCCGCCTCCAGCACGCCACCCGCAACAAGCGCTACGACATCTTCAAGAAGTACACCGACCGGGTGAACGAGCAGTCCGAGCGGCTGATGACGCTCCGTGGTCTGTTCGGCTTCAAGGGCGACCGCGAGCCGATCTCCGTCGACGAGGTCGAGTCCGTCTCCGAGATCGTCAAGCGCTTCTCCACCGGCGCCATGTCGTACGGCTCGATCTCCCGCGAGGCGCACGAGACCCTCGCCATCGCCATGAACCAGCTGGGCGGCAAGTCCAACACCGGTGAGGGCGGCGAGGACGCCGACCGGCTCTACGACCCGGCGCGCCGCTCGTCCATCAAGCAGGTCGCCTCCGGCCGCTTCGGCGTGACCAGCGAGTACCTGGTCAACGCGGACGACATCCAGATCAAGATGGCGCAGGGTGCCAAGCCCGGCGAGGGCGGCCAGCTGCCCGGCCACAAGGTCTACCCGTGGGTCGCCAGGACCCGGCACTCCACCCCGGGTGTCGGTCTGATCTCCCCGCCGCCGCACCACGACATCTACTCCATCGAGGATCTGGCCCAGCTGATCCACGACCTCAAGAACGCCAACCCGGCGGCCCGCATCCATGTGAAGCTGGTCTCCGAGGTCGGCGTCGGCACGGTCGCCGCCGGTGTCTCCAAGGCGCACGCGGACGTCGTCCTGATCTCCGGCCACGACGGCGGGACGGGCGCCTCCCCGCTCACCTCCCTGAAGCACGCGGGCGGCCCCTGGGAGCTCGGCCTCGCCGAGACCCAGCAGACGCTGCTGCTCAACGGCCTGCGCGACCGCATCGTCGTACAGACCGACGGCCAGCTGAAGACCGGCCGCGACGTCGTCATCGCCGCACTGCTGGGCGCCGAGGAGTTCGGTTTCGCGACCGCGCCGCTCGTCGTCTCCGGCTGCGTCATGATGCGCGTCTGCCACCTGGACACCTGCCCGGTCGGCATCGCCACCCAGAACCCGGTGCTGCGGGACCGGTTCTCCGGCAAGGCCGAGTACGTCGTCAACTTCTTCGAGTTCATCGCCCAGGAAGTCCGCGAGATCCTCGCCGAGCTCGGCTTCCGTACGATCGAGGAGGCCGTCGGCCACGCCGAGCTGCTCGACACCGACCGGGCGATCACGCACTGGAAGGCGCAGGGCCTCGACCTGAAGCCGCTGTTCCACGTCCCCGAGCTCCCCCAGGGCGCGGTCCGCCACGCGCGGATCGAGCAGGACCACGGCCTCGCCAAGGCGCTCGACAACGAGCTGATCAGGCTCGCCGCCGACGCCCTGAACGCGGACAGCGCCGAGAGCGCCCAGCCGGTCCGGGCCCAGATCGCGATCCGCAACATCAACCGGACCGTCGGCACCATGCTCGGCCACGAGGTGACGAAGAAGTTCGGCGGCGCCGGTCTGCCGCAGGACACCATCGACATCACCTTCACCGGCTCCGCCGGCCAGTCCTTCGGCGCGTTCGTGCCGAGCGGGGTCACGCTGCGCCTGGAGGGCGACGCCAACGACTACGTCGGCAAGGGCCTCTCCGGCGGCCGGGTCGTGGTCCGCCCCGACCGCGGCGCCGACCACCTCGCCGAGTACTCCACCATCGCGGGCAACACCATCGCCTACGGC
Source organism: Streptomyces sp. NPDC001890 (assembly GCF_042891445.1). Classification (NCBI taxonomy): domain Bacteria; kingdom Bacillati; phylum Actinomycetota; class Actinomycetes; order Kitasatosporales; family Streptomycetaceae; genus Streptomyces; species Streptomyces sp. NPDC001890. The sequence continues at coordinate 1,085,679 of NZ_JBIATE010000001.1, forward strand.
GCCACCGGCGGCGAACTGTTCCTGCGCGGCCGCACCGGTGAGCGGTTCTGCGTCCGCAACTCCGGCGCCACCGTCGTCTCGGAGGGCGTGGGCGACCACGGCTGCGAGTACATGACCGGCGGCCACGCCGTCGTCCTCGGCGAGACCGGACGCAACTTCGCGGCGGGCATGTCGGGCGGTGTCGCCTACGTCATCGACCTGAACCGGGACAACGTCAACGTCGGCAACCTCGGTGCCATCGAGGTCCCCTCCGACACCGACAAGCAGTGGCTGCACGACGTGGTGCGCCGCCACCAGGAGGAGACCGGATCCACGGTCGCCGAGAAGCTGCTTGCCGAGTGGGACACCGCCGTGACCCGCTTCAGCAAGATCATCCCGACCACCTACAAGGCAGTGCTCGCCGCCAAGGACGCCGCTGAGCTCGCCGGTCTCTCCGAGCAGGAGACCACCGAGAAGATGATGGAGGCGGCGACCAATGGCTGACCCCAAGGGCTTCCTGACCACCGGGCGCGAGGTCGCCGAGACCCGCCCCGTGGGCGAGCGCGTCAAGGACTGGAACGAGGTCTACGTTCCGGGCTCGCTGCTCCCGATCATCAGCAAGCAGGCCGGCCGCTGCATGGACTGCGGCATCCCGTTCTGCCACAACGGCTGCCCGCTCGGAAACCTCATCCCCGAGTGGAACGACTACGCCTACCGCGAGGACTGGTCGGCCGCGTCCGAGCGCCTGCACGCCACGAACAACTTCCCGGAGTTCACCGGGCGGCTCTGCCCGGCCCCGTGCGAGTCGGCGTGCGTGCTCGGCATCAACCAGCCGGCCGTCACCATCAAGAACGTCGAGGTCTCCATCATCGACAAGGCGTGGGGCAACGGTGACGTCACCCCGCAGCCGCCCGAGCGGCTCTCCGGCAAGACCGTCGCCGTCATCGGCTCGGGCCCGGCGGGTCTCGCCGCCGCCCAGCAGCTGACCCGGGCCGGCCACACCGTCGCCGTCTACGAGCGCGCGGACCGCATCGGAGGTCTTCTCCGGTACGGCATCCCCGAGTTCAAGATGGAGAAGTCGCACATCAACCGCCGCATCGAGCAGATGCGCGCGGAAGGCACCAAGTTCCGCACCGAGACGGAGATCGGCCGGGACGTCGACGCCGCCAAGCTCCGCCGCCGGTACGACGCGGTCGTCATCGCCGCGGGCGCCACCGTCTCGCGCGACCTGCCCGTCCCGGGCCGTGAGCTGAACGGCGTGCACTTCGCCATGGAGTACCTGCCGCTGGCCAACAAGGTGCAGGAGGGCGACCTGACGGTCTCCCCGATCACCGCGGAGGGCAAGCACGTCGTCGTGATCGGCGGCGGCGACACCGGCGCCGACTGCGTCGGCACCGCCCACCGCCAGGGTGCGCTCTCCGTCACCCAGCTGGAGATCATGCCCCGGCCCGGCGAGGACCGGAACGCCAACCAGCCCTGGCCGACCTTCCCGATGCTCTACAAGGTCACCTCCGCGCACGAGGAGGGCGGCGAGCGGGTCTACTCCGTCTCCACCACCCACTTCGAGGGCGACGAGGACGGCAACGTCCAGGCGCTGCACCTGGTCGAGGTGGAGTTCAAGGACGGCAGGCTTGAGCAGAAGCCCGGCACCGAGCGGTCCATCCCCGCGCAGCTGGTCACCCTCGCCATGGGCTTCACCGGCACCGACCAGGCCAACGGTCTGGTCCAGCAGTTCGGCCTGGAGCTCGACGAGCGCGGCAATGTCGCGCGCGACGCGGAGTACGCCACCAACGTCGACGGAGTCTTCGTCGCCGGTGACGCCGGCCGCGGCCAGTCCCTCATCGTGTGGGCCATCGCCGAGGGCCGCTCCGCGGCCCGCGGGGTGGACCGCTTCCTGACCGGAGCCAGCGCCCTGCCGGCCCCGATCCGCCCGACGGACCGTGCACTGACGGTCTGATCACGGCACCCGAGAACGTCCCGCACAACGGCGTGCGGAACCGAACACGGCGCCTGCCCGTCCCCGACCGGACGATTCGGCAGGCGCCGTGGCGCGTCCGGGGGCCGATCGCACCGGCCCCCGGCTCAGCCCGTCAGCGCGGAGGTCTTCAGTACCACCAGCAGCACCAGCACGGCGAACAGCACCACACACGCGGCGGCCTGGACCACCATACGGCGCTTCGCCGGGGCATAGGCGTACGCCACGGTGACGATGCCACCCGTCAGGAGCCCGCCCAAGTGGCCCTGCCACGAGGCGAATCCGGCCGAGATCACCATCCAGATCAGGAAGCCGGCCATGAACCGGTTCACCGCCCGCATGTCGCGGCCCAGCCGCCGGTTGATGACGTAGAACGCCGCCCCGAGCCCGAAGACCGCACCCGAGGCGCCCACCGTGCCGTCGAACGGGGCGATCAGGTAGACCAGGACCGAACCGCCCAGCGCGGACAGCAGGTACAGCGCGAGATAACGGGCCCGGCCCAGCTGCTCCTCCACCACCCGGCCCAGGTTCCACAGCGCGTACATGTTGAACAGGATGTGCAGCACCCCGAACGGCAGCGAACCGAAGGACGACCCGCCCGGCGGCAGATGCAGGAAGGCCCCGGTCAGCAGCCGGTACCACTCACCGCCGACCACCCCGACCACCTCGAAGCCGGGGAAGTCCCCGCCCTCGTAGACGTAATGCTCGCCGTCCGGGCCGTCCAGCCCCGCACCGAGCATCGCGAACCGGTCGATGATCCCCGGACTGACCAGCTCGCCCAGGTACGCCGCGATGTTGAGCCCGATCAGCACATACGTGACGATCGGCACCGCGCTCCTCGGCACCGCGCCGCCGAACACGGTGCGCGCCTGCCGGATCGAACGCTGCCCCTCCTTCACGCAGTCCACGCAGTGGTGGCCGACCGCGGCCTCACGCATGCAGTCGGGGCAGATGAACCGCTCGCAGCGGGTGCAGCTGACATACGTCTCGTACGACGGATGGCGATAACAGGTGGTGACCGCGGCCTCCACGGCAGGCTCCTTCACGGGTGAGCGGACACGAGCGGCCGGTGGGGACGGCGGCAGATCAACATAGCGAATACCGCCCGGCCGGGGTATGCCCGGGTGGCCCGGACCGACCGGCACCCGGGGCGGCGGCCGGTCCTACACTCGACCTCCCGGCACGTCGAGGATCGGAGAAACCGCATGGCCGGCTCGCCCGCCGCCGCAACAGGTCCGGCCATCAGCCTCCGCAAGATCGAGGAGAGCGCGCCCGCGCTGGTCAGCCTCTACAAGAGCGCCTCGGTGTCGCTGACCAAGCACCGCCTGAGCGGCGAGCGCGCCGCGGTCTATCTGGTGCTCGACTACTCCGGCTCCATGCGGGAGTACTACAAGGACGGCAGCGTCCAGGCCCTGGCCGACCGGGTACTGGGGCTCTCGGCCCATCTCGACGACGACGGCCGGGTCCCCCTCGTCCTGTTCTCCACGGAGGTCGACGCCGTCACCGACATCGCCCTGGACAACCACCGCGGCCGGGTCGACGCGATCGTGGCCGGCCTCGGACACATGGGAAAGACCAGCTACCACCTGGCCATGGACGCCGTCATCGACCACTACCTCGACAGCGGCTCCACCGCGCCCGCCCTCGTCGTCTTCCAGACCGACGGCGGCCCGATCAGCAAGCACGCGGCGGAACGCTACCTCTGCAAGGCGGCGAAACTGCCCCTGTTCTGGCAGTTCATAGGCTTCGGCGACAAGCGGAGCAATCAGTTCGACTTCCTGCGCAAGCTCGACGAACTGGCCGTACCCGCCAAGCGCCCGATAGACAACGCGGGCTTCTTCCACGCCGGACCCGACCCGCGCAAGGTCCCGGACGCCGAGCTGTACGACCGGCTCGTCGCCGAGTTCCCGCAGTGGCTCGCCGCCGCCAGGACCCAGGGGATCGTCAAGTGACGGCCCGCTACGACGCGCTGTCGACGCGGGACGCCTCGGCGGGGGTGCTGCGGACATACGGGTGGGCGCTGCTGGTCACCCTGTCGGAGCGATGAGACGGCCGGTACGGATGAGATGGACGGCACGGATGAGACGGCCGGTACGGATGGGCCGAACGGCGGACCGGTCGGCGCGGGCCAGGAAAACCGGACAGAAGATGTCGGGTATCCAGGATTCCATGGGCGCATGACATCGAGTTCCTGGGAAGACTTCCGCTCGGCCGAGCCGGACTTCGCCGAAACCGTCCGGGCCCGCTTCCAGCTCTACAAGCACCACGTCCTGGCGACCCTGCGCCAGGACGGATCGCCACGCGTGACCGGGCTGGAGGTGGACTTCCGCTTCGGCGAGGTGTGGCTCGGGATGATGCCGAACTCGCGCAAGGCGCTGGACCTGCTGCGCGATCCGCGGTTCGCGGTGCACGCCAACCCCGGCCCGGACGCCGAGATGGCCGACGGCGACGCCCGGATCTCCGGCCGCGCGGTGGAGGTGACCGACCCCGCGGTCCTGGCCCGCTACATCGAGGAGGCGAAGCCGCCGCAACCCTTCCACCTCTTCCGCGTGGAGCCGGCCGAAGTGGTGCACGTCGGGCTCGAAGGCGGCGACACCGTGATCATCCGGACCTGGCGCCCCGGTCACCCGCTGCGCACCTTCCGAAGGGGCAACGACGACGGCTCATCCGGCTCGACCACCTGAGAGCCCGCCGTGGGGCGCGGTCGGCCCATCGGCGAGCACCCGCGCCCGGCACGCCCCCGGCGTCCCCCACGCGTCCCGCAGCGGGCGCGCCTTCCGCAGCCACAGCGCCAGATCCAGCTCCTGCGTGTACCCCACCGCACCGTGCAGCTGCAGCGCCGCCCTGGCCGCCGCGTACCCCGCCTCGCCCGCCGTCACCTTGGCCGCCGCCACCTGCGCACCGGCGTCCGGCGCGTTCCCGGCGAGGGCGAGCGCCGCCCCGTACAGCAGCGGACGGGCGAACTCCAGCCCGGTCAACGTGTCCGCCAGCCGGTGCTTCACCGCCTGGAAGGAGCCGATGGCGGTACCGAACTGGGTGCGCTGCTTCACGTACGCGACCGTGGTCCGCAGCAGTGCCTCGCCCGTGCCGAGCGCCTGCGCCGCCGTCACGAACGCCGCCCAGTCGGCCGCCCGCGCCGCCGCCTCGGCCACCCGGGCCCCCGAGGCGAGCAGTTCCCCGCCCGGCCCGGGGCGCCACAGCCGCCGCGCGGGGTCGGACGACACACTGAGCACCCCGGGCCCCGGCGCCGTCCGCAACTCCTCACCGGTCACCGTGAACACGGCGTCCACCGCGTCCGCGTCCAGCGCGTACGGCCCGTGCCCGTCCGTCCGGAGCGTCGCCGACGCCGCGCCCGACGCCAGCCGGGGCAGCCACTCCTTGGCCGCCGGGCCGCCCACCTCCGCCAGCAGCACCGCCGCCGCGACCGTCTCCACCACCGGTCCCGGCACCGCGTGCCTCCCCAGCTCGGTGAAGGCGACCGCGAGTTCGACCGGCAGCGGGCCGACACCCTCGTACGCCTCCGGCACCGCGAGCGCGAAGACCCCCGCCGCCGCCAGCCGCGCCCACAGGTCCTTGCCCGGTCCGTGGTCCCCGGCGGCCCAGGCCCGTACCACCGAAGGGGTGTCCGCGGCGGTCAGCATCGCGTCCAGCGAGCGGGCGAACTCCCGCTGCTCGTCGTCCAGGAGGAAACGCATCAGCGCCGTCCCTTCGGCAGGCCGAGCAGCCGCTCGGCGATGATGTCGCGCTGGATCTCGTTCGTACCGGCGTAGATGGGGCCCGCGAGGGAGAAGACGTACCCCTCGGACCACTCGGAATCGGCGAGTTCCGCGTCCGGGCCCAGCAGATCGAGTGCGCTCTCGTGCAGCGCGATGTCGTACTCGGACCAGAACACCTTGTTGAGGCTGGACTCCGCGCCGATGGTCGCCCCGGCGGCGAAGCGGGACGCGTTGGCGGCGGTGAAGAGCTGATACGCGCGCGCCCCGATCACCGCGTCCGCCACCCGGTCCCGCATCGCCGTGTCCGAGGGGTCGCCGTGGGTGCGCCACAGCATGGCCAGCCGGTCGGCGGCGGCCAGGAAACGGCCGGGGGAGCGGAGCGTCAGCCCCCGCTCGTTGCCCGTTGTCGACATGGCGATACGCCAGCCCTGGCCGGGCTCCCCGATGACGTCCTCGTCCGGTACGAACACCTCGTCCAGGAACAGCTCGGCGAAGGCCGGCTTGCCGTCGATCCGCCCGATCGGCCGGACCGAGACCCCGGGCGCCGACAGGTCGAACATCAGATACGTCAGCCCGTGGTGCGGTTTCGCCGCGTCCGGATCGCTGCGGAAGATGCCGAACGCCCGGTCCGCGAACGCGGCCCGCGAGGACCAGGTCTTCTGCCCCGAGAGCAGCCAGCCGCCGTCCGTGCGCACCGCCCGTGAACGCAGCGACGCCAGGTCCGAGCCCGACTCCGGCTCGGACCAGGCCTGCGCCCAGATCACCTCGCCGCTCGCCATCGACGGCAGCACCCGGGCCCGCTGCTCGTGCGTGGCGTGGTCGAAGAGCGTCGGGGCGAGGAGATTGATGCCGTTCTGCGAGACCCGGCCGGGGCCGCCCGCCGCGTAGTACTCCTCCTCGAAGACCAGCCACCGGAAGATGTCGACGCCCCGGCCGCCGTACTCGGCCGGCCAGGAGACCACCGACCAGCGGTCCGCGTACAGCCGAGCCTCCCACTCCCGGTGCGCGGCGAAGCCCTCGGCGGTCTCCAGCGACGGCAGCGGCACGGCGGGCACGTTGGCCCGCAGCCACCGGCGCGCCTCGTCCCGGAACGCCGCTTCCTGCTCCGTGCCCGACAGATCCATCAGCCGTCCGCCTTCTTCTTCATCGCGGCGATGTCCATGCCGCCGAGCGAGTCGGCCGCCGTCTCCGCGTTGTGCGCGTGGGCGAGGTGGTGCAGCCCGAAGACGGAGTCCATCCCGGTGTGCATGCCCTGGAGGTCCTCGGCCTGGTTGACCGCGCGCTTGGTGAGGGCCAGCCCCAGCCGCGGCATCGCGGCGATCCGCAGCGCCAACTCATCGGTGCGGTCGGCGAGTTCCTCCCGATCCACCACCTTGTTCACCATGCCGACCTCGTACGCCCGGCGGGCGCTCATCCGGTCGCCGGTGTAGAGGAACTCCTTCGCGATCCGGGGCGGCATCACCCACGGGTGGGCGAAGTACTCGACGCCGGGGATGCCCATCCGCACCACCGGATCGGCGAAGAAGGCGTCCTCGCTCGCCACGATCAGGTCGCAGATCCAGGCGAGCATCAGCCCGCCGGCCACGCAGGCGCCCTGGACGGAGGCGATGACCGGCTTCGGCAGCTCGCGCCACCGCCTGCACATGCCCAGATAGACCTCCGACTCGCGGGCGAAGCGGCTCTCCGCGCCGGCCTTGTCGGAGTGGTCCCACCACAGGCCCGCCCGGCGCTCGAAGGGCAGATGCGCGTCGCGCTCCGGCGTGCCGATGTCATGGCCCGCCGAGAAGTGCTCCCCGGCGCCCGCCAGCACGGCCACCTTGACCTCGGAGTCCTCGGCGGCCCGGTAGAACGCGTCGTCCAGGGCGTAGGTCATGGCCGAGTTCTGGGCGTTGCGGTAGCGCGGGCGGTTCAGCGTGATGTACGCGACCGGGCCCCGGCGCTCGTAGAGCACCGGGCCGTCCCGGTGGCCGGCGGCGGAGGGTTCGTGGGCAGAGGGCATCGGCTCATCCTTCCCTAACAAGTGTTTGGTAGGTTAACGTACGGGCACGAGCACCGTCGAGGATTCATTGGGCCGGGATCGAGGAGGTACGGGCGTGAGCGCACCGCAGTACGTATCCGGGCACGGGCTGCTGTCCGGCCGCACCGCCGTCGTCACCGCCGCCGCGGGCGCCGGCATCGGCGGCGCCACCGCCCGCAGATTCCTGGAGGAGGGCGCCCGCATCGTCATCGGCGACGCGCACGCCCGGCGGCTGAAGGAGACCGAGCAGGCGTTCGCCGAGGAGTTCGGCGCGGACCGCGTCGCCGCACTGCCCTGCGACGTCACCGACGAGACCCAGGTCCGGGCCCTGTTCGCACTCGCCGAACGGACCCACGGCGGCCTGGACATCGTCGTCAACAACGCCGGCCTCGGCGGCACCGCCGAACTCACCGAGATGACCGACGAGCAGTGGACCAAGGTCCTCGACGTCACCCTGAACGGCACCTTCCGCTGCACCCGGGCCGCCCTGCGCTCCCTCAGGGCGGCGGGCCGCGGCGGCATCGTCGTCAACAACGCCTCCGTCGTCGGCTGGCGCGCCCAGAGCGGCCAGGCCCACTACGCCGCCGCGAAGGCCGGGGTCATGGCGCTCACCCGGTGCGCCGCGATCGAGGCCGCCGAGTACGGCGTACGCGTCAACGCCGTCGCGCCCAGCCTCGCCATGCACCCGCACCTGGTGAAGGTCACCTCCGCCGAACTCCTGGACGAACTGACCGCGAAGGAGGCCTTCGGCCGGTACGCGGAGCCCTGGGAGGTCGCCAACGTCATCGTCTTCCTCGCCAGCGACTACTCCTCGTACCTGACCGGCGAGGTCGTCTCCGTCAGCAGCCAGCGTGCCTGAGCGCGCGACGGCCCGGGGCACCTCCGGCCGCGGCGGGCGGAGAATGGTCGGGTGCCTACCAAGAAGAAGCCGCAGGTGACCCCCTCGCCCGAGCGGCGCCGCGAACTGCTCGCCACCGCCGCAGAGGTCTTCGCCGCCCAGGGATACAACGCCACCACCGTCCGCAAGATCGCGGACGCGGCCGGGATGCTCGCGGGCAGCCTCTACTACCACTTCGATTCCAAGGAATCGATGCTCGACGAGATCCTCTCGACCTTCCTCACCGAACTCTGGGAGGGGTACGACACGGTGCTCGCCGCCCAGCTGGCCCCCAGACAGACCATCGAGGCCCTCGTCACCGAGTCCTTCCGGGAGATCGACCGGCACCGTGCCGCGGTCGCCATCTACCAGAAGGAAGCCAGGCATCTGGCCACCCAGCCGCGCTTCCAGTACCTCGCCGACTCCCAGCAGAAGTTCGAGAAGGCCTGGCTCGGCACGCTGGAACGCGGCGTCGCCGACCACAGCTTCCGCGCCGACCTGGACATCCGCCTCACCTACCGCTTCGTCCGCGACACGGTCTGGGTCGCGGCGTCCTGGTACCGGCCGGGCGGACTGCACAGCCCCGAGGAGATCGCCCGCCAGTACCTCTCGATGGTCCTGGACGGCATCGCCCTCGACACCTGACCCCACCCGCGCTCACCAAGGAGCAGCAGTCATGGCCGAGGCCTACATAGTCGAAGCGGTACGCACCCCGGTCGGCCGGCGCGGGGGCGGCCTCGGCGCCGTCCACCCCGCCGACCTCGGCGCCCATGTCCTGAAGGTCCTCGTCGAACGGACCGGGATCGACCCGGCGGCCGTGGAGGACGTGGTCTTCGGCTGCCTCGACACCGTCGGACCGCAGGCCGGCGACATCGCCCGCACCAGCTGGCTGGCGGCCGGACTGCCCGAGGAGGTCCCCGGCGTGACCATCGACCGCCAGTGCGGCTCCTCCCAGCAGGCCCTGCACTTCGCCGCCCAGGGCGTCCTCTCCGGCACCCAGGACCTCGTCGTCGCGGGCGGCACCCAGTCCATGACGCAGATCCCCATCGCCTTCGCCTCCCGCCAGGCCGCCGAACCCCTCGGGCTGACCGAGGGCCCGTACGCGGGCAGCGAGGGCTGGCGCGCCCGGTACGGCGACGCACCGGTCAACCAGTTCCACGGCGCCCAGCTGATCGCCGAGAAGTGGGACATCAGCCGCCAGGACATGGAGGAGTTCGCGCTCCGCTCCCACCGGCAGGCGATCCGCGCCATCGACGAGGGCCGCTTCACCCGCGAGACCGTCGCCCTCGCGGGCGTCACCACCGACGAGGGGCCGCGCCGCGACACCACCCTGGAGAAGATGGCGGGGCTGAAGCCGGTCCTGGACGGCGGCACGATCACCGCCGCCTGCTCCTCGCAGATCTCCGACGGCGCCGCCGCCCTGCTCATCGCCTCCGAGCGGGCCGTGGCCGAGCACGGCCTCACCCCGCGCGCCCGCGTCCACCACCTCTCGGTACGCGGCGAGGACCCGATCCGCATGCTGTCGGCACCGATCCCGGCCACCGCTTACGCGCTCAAGAAAGCCGGAATGACCATCGACGACATCGACCTGGTCGAGATCAACGAGGCATTCGCCCCCGTCGTCCTGGCCTGGCTGAAGGAGACCGGGGCCGACCCCGACCGGGTCAACGTCAACGGCGGCGGCATCGCCCTCGGTCACCCGCTCGGCGCAACCGGCGCGAAATTGATGACGACACTGCTGCACGAACTGGAGCGCACCGGCGGCCGCTACGGGCTCCAGACCATGTGCGAGGGCGGCGGCCAGGCGAACGTGACGATCATCGAACGGCTCTGAGCGCAGACCCGCCCCGAACACGGCCGCCGGGCCGTTCCGACCCCTGTCGCGACAAGGATTCCGGCGGCCTTTCGCGCCCCTCCCGGCCAGTTGCCGCAAGGGCCGGGACCCCTACCCGCCGACTCGCCCCGCGGCGTGTTCCCGCCGCGGGGCGATGGAACGTGCTACGGTTGCCGAGTTGCAGTTTTGGTACCCATGAACTTTATGTGCGCCTGACGGGAATGCTTCCTCAGGCGCATTATTGTTTTCCGGCTTTCTCCGGATGGGGCTCAATGCGGCGACTTGAAATTCGTAAAGTGCGGATTTCCGGCACTGCACCTCTTTTAGGAGAATGACATGGCTACTGGAACCGTGAAGTGGTTCAACTCGGAAAAGGGCTTCGGCTTCATCGAGCAGGACGGCGGCGGCGCCGACGTCTTCGCCCACTACTCCAACATCGCCACCTCGGGCTTCCGTGAGCTCCAGGAGGGCCAGAAGGTCTCCTTCGACGTCACGCAGGGCCAGAAGGGCCCGCAGGCGGAGAACATCGTCCCGGCCTAATCGCCGGACGCGTACCTCGCAGCCGGGGCCCGCACCGTGAAGGTGCGGGTCCCGGTTTGTGCTGTCCCCGGGACATGTCGGAACAGGCGCGCCCGCCCACGGCGCCCGCCCCGGCGGCCCCATGCAGTTCCCCGCAGTCCCACGCAGTTCTCAGGAATCCCCAGGACTCCTCAGGAATCCCCCAGGAGGGCAATTCCGTATGACCCGCTCCGAACGCCAGGACCGACCCGCCCGCAACCGCCCGTCGAGGGGGCGCGGCACGGCCCCGGCAAAGGCAACCGCTAAGGGTTCCGGCAAGGGATCCGGCAAGGCGTCGCCCCGTCGCAGGGCCACGCCGCCGCAGGGCGAATTCGCCCTGCCCGAAACCATGACCCCCGCACTGCCCGCCGTAGCGGCGTTCGCCGAGCTGGACATGCCCGCAGCCCTGCTGAAGACCCTTGCCGCGCAGGGCGTCACCGAACCGTTCCCGATCCAGGGCGCCACCCTGCCGAACTCGCTCGCAGGCCGGGACATCCTCGGCCGCGGCCGCACCGGCTCCGGCAAGACCCTCGCCTTCGGCCTCGCCCTGTTGGCCCGCACCGCCGGCCGGCGCGCCGAGCCGAAGGCCCCGCTGGCGCTCGTCCTGGTCCCGACCCGCGAGCTCGCCCAGCAGGTCACCGACGCGCTGACGCCGTACGCGACGTCCGTGAACCTGCGCCTGGCCACCGTCGTCGGCGGCATGTCGATCACCAAGCAGTCCGGCACGCTGCGCCGCGGCGCAGAGGTGCTCGTCGCCACGCCCGGACGGCTGAAGGACCTCATCGAGCGCGGCGACTGCCGGCTCGACCAGGTCGCCATCACCGTCCTCGACGAGGCCGACCAGATGGCCGACATGGGCTTCATGCCGCAGGTCGTCGCCCTGCTCAAGCAGGTCGAGCCGGACGGCCAGCGGATGCTGTTCTCCGCGACGCTCGACAAGAACATCGACCGGCTGGTCAAGATGTTCCTGACCGACCCGGTCGTGCACTCCGTCGACCCGTCCGCCGGTGCCGTCACCACCATGGAGCACCACGTGCTCCATGTGATCGACGAGACCGACAAGAAGGCCGTCGCCACGAGGATCGCCGCCCGTGAGGGCCGCGTGATCATGTTCGTGGACACCAAGCGCGCCGCCGACCGGTTCGCCAAGCGGCTGCTCGCCAGCGGCGTACGGGCCGCGGCCCTGCACGGCGGGCGCTCGCAGCCGCAGCGCAACCGGACCCTGGACCAGTTCAAGAACGGCCAGGTCACCGCGCTCGTAGCGACGAACGTGGCGGCCCGCGGCATCCATGTCGACGACCTCGACCTGGTCGTGAACGTGGACCCGCCGACCGACCACAAGGACTACCTGCACCGCGGCGGGCGCACGGCGCGTGCCGGGGAGTCCGGCAGCGTCGTCACGCTGGTGCTGCCGGAGGAGAAGCGGGACATGACCCGGCTGATGGCCGACGCGGGCATCGCCCCGAGGACCACCCGGATCAAGTCCAGCGACGAGGAGCTCACCCGGATCACCGGGGCCCGTGAACCCTCGGGCATCGCGATCGTCATCGAGGCCCCGCAGCCGACCCCGCCGAAGCAGCGCACGCGCTCGGGCGGGACCTCGGCGGGCGGCACCGGCTTCCGCTCGGGCAGCCGCGGCCGGGGCCGTCGCGGTGGCGCCGGACAGGGCGGCGGCGAGGCCCGCTCCACGGGCGGCGCCTCCCGCACCGCCGGCACGGGCGGCGCCTCGCGCGGCGCGGGTACGGGCGGCGCTGCCCGTGGTGCGGGCTCGGGCGGCGGTCGTGGCAACGGCGAGCCGCGCGGCACGGGCGCCGGGCGCTCCGGGGCCGGCCGCGGCGGCGCGGCGGCGGGACGCGGCCGCAGGGCCGCGTAGCCGTACGTACGCACCGAAACGCGCGGAACGCATCGAAACGCGGTGAAACGCGGCGAGGGGTGCCCGGGGGAGACCCGGGCACCCCTCGCCGCGTCCGCGCCCGCGTCCGCCGCCTACGCGTCCGCGCCCTCCGACTGCTCCGCGCGGACCACCGCGCCCAGCGCCTCGTGGGCCTCGGCCATCACCCGTTCCACCAGCTCCGCGCAGCTGGGCAGATCCTCGATCAGGCCCGCCACCTGGCCCGAGGCCATCACCCCCAGATCCGTCCGGCCGTCGACCATGGACGCCTTCAGCAGCATCGGTGTGTTGGCCGCCAGCAGGACCTGGCTCCACGACAGGTCCTTGCCGTGCTTCATCGCGAGGCCGTCGCGCACCATCCGGGACCAGCTCAGCCCGGAGATCCGCCGGAAGCCCGACGCCCGGCGCACCGCCTGGGCCAGGGCCCGGACCCGGCCCGCGTGCTCCAGCGCCGCGACCATCTCCGTACGCAGCATCCGGTGCGGGAGCCCGTCCACCGCCCTGGTGACCGTGATGTCCTTGACGCCCGCCGCCAGGTACCGGGCCTTCACCGCGTCCGGCACGGTCGAGTCCGACGTCAGCAGGAACCGGGTGCCCATCGCGATGCCCGCCGCCCCGTACGCCAGCGCCGCGACCAGGCCCCGGCCGTCGTGGAAACCGCCCGCCGCGACCACCGGGATGTCCACCGCGTCGGCCACCTGGGGCAGCAGCACCGTGGTCGCCACCTCACCGGTGTGCCCGCCGCCCTCGCCGCCCTGCACGATCACCGCGTCCACGCCCCACGCCGCGACCTTCTCGGCATGGCGCCGGGCGCCGACCGACGGGATCACGACCACCCCCGCGTCCTTCAGCTCGGCGATCAGCTCCTTCGACGGGGCCAGCGCGAAGGACGCCACCTTCACGCCCTCGTCGACGATGATCCGTACCCGCTCGCGCGCGTCGCCCGCGTCGGCGCGCAGATTGACGCCGAACGGCTCGTCCGTACGGGACTTGACCTCCCGCACCGCCGCCCGCAGCTGCTCGGTGGTCATCGTCGCGGAGGCCAGGATGCCGAGGGCGCCGGCGCGGGCCGTGGCGGAGACCAGGCGGGGGCCCGCGACCCAGCCCATGCCGGTCTGGACGATGGGGTGGCGGACGCCGACGAGTTCCGTGAGCGCCGTCCGCATCAGACCCTGACCTCGCGGTTCCGGGTGCCGTGCGGGTCGATGACCTCGCGGATCAGGGACAGTTCCGCGGCGCTCGGCTCCCGGGTGTACGGGACGTCGTCCGCGATCGTGAGCGCGAAACCGGTGGCCGCGCGGACCTGGTCGACGGTGACGCCGGGGTGCAGCGAGGCCAGCCGCATCGAGCGGTCCGGGGTCGCGAAGTCGAAGACGCCGAGATCGCTCACCACGCGCGGGATGCGGTGGTAGCGGCTCGCCGACGGACCGGCCGCGGCGGCACTGTCGTAACCGACCCCGCAGATCATGTCGACGCGCTCGACGAAGACCCGGGTGGAGTGCTTGGGAATCCAGTAACTGACCGGGTTGTTCAGGGTGTTGACCGGGGCGCCGCGCACGCCGAGCAGCTGGCGGGAGGGCTGCTCCCAGTCGCCGATGCAGGAGATGTTCTGGTTGCCGAACCGGTCGATCTGGCTCGCCCCCATCATCACGTGGCGTCTGCCGCCGGTGACCATGGCGAGGTGCTGGCGGTAGGGCAGCCAGCCCTCCGTCGTACCGTCCGGGGCCAGGAGCAGCGCCTCGCCGTCGGTCAGCAGCAGATCGGGCGAGAAGGTGCGCCTGGCGAGCCGGGCGCCGACCGACGGGACGAGGCCCATCGGGCTGGCGAGCACCTCGCCGTTGTCGCGCCAGGCGTCGGCGCAGGCGATCACGCAGTACTCGGCCCGGGTGGCCGCGGTCGGGTCCGCTGTCGCGTTCTTCGTGGTCATTTCTGCTCCTCGTGCCAGGTCCGGACGGCCGACTGGTAGCTCTTCTCGTCGCCCCCTGCGGGCAGGAAGCGCTCGCTGAAGGCCGCCCAGGTCTCGGGGTCGGCGGCAGCGGTCGCGTACGCCTTCTGGAACGCCTCGTCGCGCGGATGGTCGGGCACGCAGGAGGTGAAGTGCGCGCCGTTCGGGGTCTCGACGACGCCGGTGACGGAGTGCCGTTTGACGAGGAGGGTCTGCGGGGCGGCGTTCCCGGTCAGCTCGGCCGTGTCCACGAGGCGTTCGCAGGACATGTACGCGGCGTCCGCGGCCTCGCAGAACAGGTCGTCGAAGTACGGATCGGGGCCGAGGTACTGGCCGTTGCCGAACCGGTCCGCGCGGTTCAGGTGGACCAGCGCGGCGTCCAGCCGCAGCGCGGGCATCGCGACGAACTCCTCACCGTCCTCGTACGGCGAAGTCACCGTGCGCAGGCCCGGGTTGACCCGCATCACGTCGGAGCCGATACCGGCGCGCACGGGGAGGAACGGCAGCCGGTTCGCGGCGGCGTGCAGCCCCCACATGAACATGGCCTCGTCGACCTCCATCAGTTCGAACGCGCCGCGCTGGCGGGCCGCCCTGAAGTGGGGTTCGAGCGGGACCGAGTCGAGCGTGACGAAGGCCGCGACCAGTTTCCGGATCTTTCCGGCGGCGGCGAGCAGCCCCACGTCGGGGCCGCCGTACGAGACCACGGTGAGGTCGGTGACGTCGGAGCGGAGCAGCGCCCGCACCAGCGCCATGGGTTTGCGGCGCGAGCCCCAGCCGCCGATGCCGATCGTCATCCCGCTGCTGAGCCGGGAGACCACGTCGTCGGCCGTCATGGTCTTGTCGGTCGTGGTCATGGTCATGCTTCATCCCTCCTTGCCGAACGATTCGCGGACGCGGTCGGCGACCCCGCTGAGGTTGGCCTCGAAGGTGAAGCCCTGCTCGAAGCGGTAGCTGCGGCGTACGTCCACCGGGTCGATGCCGTTGATGGCGGCCTTGGCCAGCCGGATCAGATACCCGTCCTTGGCGGCGATCTCGCCCGCCAGTTCCAGTGCCGCACCGAGGAGTTCCTCGCGCGGCACGACCTTGAAGACCGAGCCGTGGGCGTGCAGTTCGGCGGCGGTCGCGGTGCGCGAGGTGTAGTAGAGCGCGCGCATCAGGTGCTGGGGCACCAGCCGGGCCAGATGGGTCGCCGCGCCGAGCGCGCCCCGGTCCAGCTCGGGCAGGCCGAACGTGGCGTCGTCGCTCGCCACGATCGCGTCCGCGTTGCCCACGAGGCCGATGCCGCCGCCCAGGCAGAAGCCGTTCACCGCGGCGACGACCGGGACCTCGCACTCGTAGACGGCGGCGAACGCCTCGTAGCAGCCCCGGTTGGCGCCGATCAGGGCCTCGTGCCCGGTGTCGCGCTGCATCTCCTTGATGTCGACGCCCGCGTTGAATCCCCGTCCGGCGGCGGCCAGCACGACGCAGCGGACCTCGGGGTCGCGGCCCGCCGCGCGGAGCGCGTCGGCGAGGTCGTACCAGCCCTGTACGGGCAGCGCGTTGACGGGCGGATGGTCGACGGTGACGAGCCGGATGCCCTTGCCGGGACTTGTGGTGGAGACACCCATGAGTGAATCAGCTACCTTTCCACCAAACATTTGTTAGGTGTGGAAGGTAGCAGCCTGCCCCCGCATCGCCAACAAGGAGGCGAGTGATGACTGGTCTGTGCGACGGACGCGTGGTGATCGTGACGGGTGCGGGGCGCGGGCTCGGCCGGGCCCATGCGCTCGCCTTCGCCGCCGAGGGCGCGAAGGTGGTCGTCAACGATCTGGGCGTCGGTCCCGGCGGCGACGGCGGCTCCCCGGGCCCGGCGCAGCAGGTGGTCGACGAGATCGTCGCGGCGGGCGGCGAGGCGCTCGCCCACGGGGGCGACATCGCCACGACCGAAGGGGCGGCCTCGCTGGTCGCGGCGGCGCTGGAGGGCTTCGGACGGCTGGACACCCTGGTCAACAACGCGGGGTTCCTGCGCGACCGGATGCTGGTGAATCTGGACGAGGACGACTGGGACGCCGTGATGCGGGTCCATCTCAAGGGTCACTTCCTGCCGTTGAAGCATGCCTGTGCGCACTGGCGGGCCGAGGCGAAGGCGGGCCGCGCACCGGTCGCCCGGGTGATCAACACCAGTTCCGGCGCGGGGCTGCTCGGCAGCGTCGGCCAGGGCAACTACTCCGCCGCGAAGGCCGGGATCGTCGGCCTGACCCTGGTCGCCGCCGAGGAGGCGGCCCGCTACGGGGTCCAGGTCAACGCGATCGCCCCGGCGGCCCGGACCCGGATGACCGAGCAGACCTTCGCGCAGGCGATGGCGGCGCCCGAGGAGGGCGGGTTCGACGCGATGGCCCCGGAGAACGTGTCCCCGCTGGTGGTGTGGCTCGGCTCGGCCGCGAGCGACGGGGTGAGCGGGCGGGTCTTCGAGGTGGAGGCCGGGCGGATCACGGTCATGGAGGGCTGGCGGCCCGGCCCCACCGCGGACCGGGGTGCTCGGTGGGAGCCGGCGGAGGCGGGGGAGGCGGCACGGAAGCTGCTCGCCCGGGCGGAGCCGGCGCTGCCGGTGTACGGGGCGAAGTAGGAGCCGGGGGGCGGCGGGGCCGCGGCGGCTCCACGGTTCAGGTGCTGCAGTCCAGGACGGTCCGGCACAGCCCGCACCGGGCCCGCACCCGGCCCCGTACCGGAACGCGGATGCGCTGGTGGCAGGCCGGGCAGGGGAAGGAGACCCGCAGCCCGTCCGGGGTGCCCTCGAAGGTGTACGGAACGCCGGGGGCGGCGGGGGCGCCCGGATGGTCCTGGGCGCGGCGCCGGTCCTTCGCGTAGCGGCGGCGGCCCGCCCAGCCCGCCGCCGTGAGCGGTGGCTGCCGGGTGTCCTGGAGGGCCTGCGCGCGCCCCTTGGTGTACGCCTCGTAGGCCTGCGGGCTGGTGAACCACGGTGACGGGTCCTCGTCGAAGGCCAGCGCCCGCTTGGCGAGGACGTATCCGAACTCCTCCGGGGTGAGATAGCCGAGCTTCTGGCTGGAGACCCCGTCCTCGCGGAAGGCGTCGAGCAGCAGCCACCCCGCGCCCAGGTACGTGGTCACGGTGTCGGTGAGGATCTCGTTGTCGCGCGTACCGGGGAACTCCAGGCCCAGCCGGTGCAGCAGCACATGGGTGACCTCGTGCGAGAGCGCGGCGCCGATGTCCCTGCGGTGGGTGCGGAAGCGGTCGTTGAGTTCGACGAAGTACTCGGGCCCGGCGGTCAGTTCGACCCCGGCGGCGTGCTCCATCGCGCGGAAGCCGACGATCATGCGGGCGTCGGGCAGATGCAGGTGCTGGACCACCGCACGCGCCACCCGCTGGGTGCCGAGGTACAGGTCGTCCTGGTCGTCGAAGGTGGCGTCGACGGGGGCGAGGCTCGTGGCGTAGCCGCGGACACCGTCGTACGACAGCCGCCGGTACAGCGCCGTGATCGCGGACCGGACCGTTTCGAGATGCGGGAAACCGTGAACCACCGGACCGCCGGCGCTCCGCCCGTCGTCCGTCACGTCCCACCCCCTGTCAGCGAGGCCGGATTTCACTGTAGCCGGAACGATGCAGGCGATCTTGGCCAGAAAGTGATCCTTGTGGGCGCCGTGATCATTTCCCGATAATCCGAACCGTGCCTTTGTCGGGGTCATGACCATCGAGGCGGTGCGGTGCCGTACCGCCCGCGTGGTCACCACCCGGCGCGGGCGCAGGCACTCCCCACGAGTACCCCCCACAAGCACCCCCCACGAAAGAAGGCAGTCTCTTGAAGCAGCTTCTGCGTGCCGTGAAGAGATGTTCCGTCATAGCCGCCGTCGTCCTCGCGGCCGTCAGCCTCCAGCCCGCCGGAGCCTCCGCGGCCCCCCAGCCGGTCGTCGGCGGAACCCGCGCCGCCCAGGGCGAATTCCCGTTCATGGTCCGGCTGTCGATGGGCTGCGGCGGCGCTCTCTACGCCAAGGACATCGTCCTCACCGCCGCGCACTGCGTGGACGGCACGGGCAACAACACCTCCATCACCGCCACCGCGGGCGTCGTCGACCTGCAGTCCTCCAGCGCGATCAAGGTCAAGTCCACCAAGGTCCTCCAGGCCCCCGGCTACAACGGCGCGGGCAAGGACTGGGCGCTCATCAAGCTCGCCAAGCCCATCGACCTGCCGACCCTGAAGATCGCCACCACCACCGCGTACAACAACGGCACCTTCAACATCGCCGGCTGGGGCGCGGCCACCGAGGGCGGCGCCCAGCAGCGCTACCTGCTCAAGGCCACCGTGCCGTTCGTCTCCGACGCCGACTGCCAGGCCGCGTACGGCAGCGACCTCATCCCCGGCGACGAGATCTGCGCCGGGCTGATCGACACCGGCGGCGTCGACACCTGCCAGGGCGACTCCGGCGGCCCCATGTTCCGCAAGGACAACGCCGGAGCCTGGATCCAGGTGGGCATCGTCAGCTGGGGCACGGGATGCGCCAGGCCCGGCTACCCCGGCGTGTACAGCGAGGTCTCGACGTTCGCCGCCAACATCGCGTCCGCGGCAGCCACGCTCTGACCCCGCCCCGGCCGGTAGCCGAAGCACAGCGACCGCGCTCCGACCCGGCCCCGGCCGGCACCTGAATCACACCCGAAGTCACACCTGAACATCCCCGGGGGTGCCCGTCCGGACGGGCACCCCCGGACCCAGCTCCGCGTACGGCGCGCCCGCACCCTCCAGCTCCAGCACCCACACCTCGTTGACACCCTCCCGCAGCACCGGCCCCGGCACATACAACGTCCGCTGCGCGCCGAGCGACCAGTAACGCCCCAGGCAGAAGCCGTTCACCCAGACGAACCCACGCGTCCAGTCCGGCAGTTCGAGCCCCGCATGACCGGCACCGGTCACCCCGGAGAGCTCGAACGTCCCCCGGAACAGCCCGGTCGCCCCGGCCCCCTCCACACCGCCGAACACCACCCCGGCCAGCGCGTCCGGCTCCTCGAACGCCTCCAGCCGCAGCGCCCGCGCCCGCACCCCGTGCAGATACTGCCGCTCGTGCCGCACCCCGCCCGTGATCCCCTTGGACTCACCTAGCCGCGGCCCGTAATTGACCCGGCCCAGCGACTCCACCCACAGCTCGACCTCCGCGGGCCCGGCCACCGGCTCGTCCAGCGTGCAGTTCTCCTCGGTCAGCACCCCCGCCCGGACCCCGTCCACATGCACCACGGCCCGGTCCCGGAGCCCCGCCGCACTCAGCTCATAGGGCTGACGCGGACCCGGCACACCCACCCGGTAGCGCACCACACCCCGGTCGACCCCCAGTTCCTCGAAGGTCGGCGGAACACCCGACGGCGCCCCCTCCTCGTCGCCCAGCGCGTCCAGCACCGCATCCAGCGGAGCCCACTCGGTCAGCCCGGCCCGCACCGGAGCCGCCAGCCCGGCCGGCTCGGGCGGAAGCTCCGGAAGCGGCCCCTGCGCGTACTCGGCGAGCACCTCACGGAACAGCCAGAACTTCTCCGTGGGACGGCCGTACTCGTCGATCGGGGCGTCGTAGTCGTACGACGTCACCGTCGGCAGGAAGTCCTGGTCCTGGACCGGACCGGACCTGTTCGCCCCCGCCCACCCGGCGAAATTCGTCCCCCCGTGCGCCATGTAGATGTTCACCGACGCCCCGCACTCCAGGATCTCCCGCAGCGCCTCGGTGGCCTGCGCGGGCTTCCGCACGATCGGCTCCGCACCCCAGTGCTCGAACCACCCGCACCAGAACTCCATGCACATCAGCGGCCCCTTCGGCTGATGACGGCGCAGCACCTCGAACGCCTTGCGCGCACCCGAACCGAAATTCGCCGTGGCCAGCAGCCCCGGCACCGAGCCGCCCGTCAGCATGTGGTCCTCCGGCCCGTCGGACGTGAACAGCGGCACCGTCACCCCGCGCTCACGCAACATCCCGGCCACCCGCTGGAGGTAGACCTGATCGGAGCCGAAACTCCCGTACTCGTTCTCCGCCTGGACCATGATCACCGGCCCGCCGCGCCCGATCTGCCGCTGCACCACCTGCGGCAGCAGAGCCGTGAACCACCGCTCCACGGCACCCAGGTACTCCTCGTCACGCGACCGCACCCGCCGGCCGAACCGCCCCGTCACCCAGACCGGCAGACCCCCGTTCTCCCACTCGGCACAGATGTACGGCCCCGGCCGGACGATCGCCCACAGCCCGGCCCGCTGCGCCGCGTCCAGGAACCGGCCGAGCGCCGCCACGTCCCGGAACCGGCCGGGCTGCGGCTCGTGCAGATTCCACGGCACATACGTCTCGACGCAGTTGAGCCCCATGGCGCGCAGCATCGACAGCCGGTGATCCCACTGCGCCTCGTGCACCCGGAAGTAGTGCAGGGCCCCCGACAGCAGCCGTACGGGCTTCCCGTCGAGCCGGAAGTGGTCGTCCCCCACGGTGAAGTCAGCCATCGTGCTCGTACTCTCTGTGCGTGCGGCCCCCGGAACCACACGTTCCGGGCCCGTACGACGGCACGCACCACGGAGCGGGCGAACCCGGGAGGAATGTTGCCACCACCTTCACCCCCTGGCGTCCGGCCCGTCCATGGACAAAGATCACTGCTGTTTGGACACAATTGTTCGGGCCGGTGAATCCTTGAGCCGGTGAAAGAATTCGGACCAGCGCGATGAATCGGGCCGACGCGATGAAGGGGACCAGCGCGATGAAAGGGGAGGAAGGGAAGCCGATGTACCACACCTGGATGCGTTTCTTCACCCCCAGCCCGCTCCACCACCGGCTGGGCCTGGTCTGCCTGGGCGTGGGACTCCAGCACGGCGCACTGCCGACCGTCGGCCCACGCACCCTCGACCACCACGTGGCCGTCGTCATCAACTCCGGCAGCGGCTGGTTCACCGGACCCGACGGCCGCCGGGTGCCCGTCACCGCCCCCTGCCTGATCTGGCTCACCCCCGGCACCCCGCACCACTACGGCGCCGACCCGGGCACCGGCTGGGACGAGAGCTTCGTCGACTTCACCGGCCCCGCCACCACCACCTACACCGAACTCGGCTGCATCGAGCCCGACCGCCCGCTCGTCCCGCTCGCCGACACGGCGGGCCCCCGCGCCGCGATCGGACGGATCGTACGGGCGGCCCGGCGCGGCAACCCGCTCCTGGAGGTCGAGACCGGCGCCGCCGTCCACGAACTCCTCGTCGCCCTGCGCCGGGCCCGCGCCGATGTCAGCCCCGACGGCGACCCCGTGCTCCAGGCCCTCGCCCGCGACGCCTTCCAGCCACTGTCCGTCGCCGAGCACGCGGCCCGGCACGGCATGACCCCCGCCGAACTGCGCACCGCGGTACGCCGGGGCGCCGGGTGCAGCCCCAAGGACTACCTCCTCGGCATCCGCCTCGGCCGCGCCAAGGAACTCCTCGCCGCCACCGACCTGCCGGTCGCCGCCGTCGCCCGACGCGTCGGCTACGACGACCCGGCGTACTTCTCGCGCCTCTTCGCCCGCCGGGTCGGCGCCGCCCCGGTCCGCTTCCGCGAACAACAGGGGCTCAACGTGCCCGGCGGCTGGAGCGACCGGATTCCGGACCCGGAGCACCCACCGACGATCACCCCGCAGGGCCCGGCCGTCTAAGCTCGCTGACCATGACCACCAGGGACATCGACGAGTCCGTGAGCGCGGAACTGAACCGGCTGCGCGAGAGCATCGACAACATTGACGCCGCAGTCGTCCACATGCTGGCCGAGCGCTTCAAGTGCACCCAGCAGGTCGGCCACCTCAAAGCCGCCCATCACCTCCCTCCGGCCGACCCGGCCAGAGAGAGCAGGCAGATCGAACGGCTGAGGCAGCTCGCGGAGAGCGCCCACCTGGATCCGGCCTTCGCCGAGAAGCTGCTGAACTTCATCGTGGCGGAGGTCATCCGCCATCACGAGCGGATCGCGGAGGAATCGGCGACGAACGCGGAGGCGTGAGCGCCGGGGACGAAGGACCCACCGGCCGACGCGACCTGCGCCACGACCGCACCACCCAGGCACTCACCAGCAGCCCGAGCCCCGTGGCCAGCACGACGAACCCGGCCCCCGCCGACTCGTTGACATGACCACCGTTGCCCACGGGTTCGGGCGCCCCGGAAGCCGCCCAGTCGGGCAGGAACAGCAGACCCGCCCCCACCAGGGCCGGCACCGCCCAGCCGAACCGCTCACGGTACGAGCACCGGGCCGACACCAGAGCACCCACGGCCAGCAGCACCGCACAACCGAGCGCCGGAAGCACCGTGAACGTCAGCCACTCGGACAGCAACGGCCGCCAGTACCACTCCGATTCCGGCCTCGGCCCGTCGAAGTAGTACATGGTCCGCGGCTGCGGCTCACCCAGGAAGTCCCGGACGGTCCCGGGCACCAGACCGCCCAGCAGCCCTCCCGCGAACACCAGCCCCGCGTACCGCGCCATCGCCCCACCGCCACCGCCACCGCCACCGCCGCTCGCCCGCCACCGGTCCACCGGGACGACCCGGAGCACCACCACGGCACACCAACCGGCCAGCAGCCCCAGGAACACCCCCTTGACCGCCCCGTAGCCCACCGGGATCCACACGTTCCAGGGATAGTTCTGCGTGTGCGCGGCCCGCCAGCTCCCCGCGAGACACCAGGCGACCGCACCCGCGGCCACACCCCACGGCGCCACCCCCACAACCCACCGCCGCCCGCTCCCGGCCCTCACCCCGCCCGTCCCCCGCACCGCTTCGGACACTGCCCGCCCCATCCGCCATCCGCTGCCCGCCACCGCCCCGGCGCTCCCACCCGGCACCCGGCTCGACTGCCCGTCCCCACGCGGGACGCGACAGCCGCCCGTACGGTTGCACGGCCCCGCTACGGCGCCTCCGCAACCCCGGCCACCGGCACACCCCGCCGGCCGGGCCCGACGGGAACGAGCACCACCGTCACGTTGTCGTGCCCGCCCGCCTCCAGCGCGTACCCCACCAACGACCGCGCCTCCTCCGCAACGCCACCACCGGCCGGACAACGATCGAGCACACCCCGCAACGCGGCGGCACCGGGCAGATAACGCCACAGCCCATCCGTGCACAGCAGCAACCGGCCGGACACCGAAGGCCGGTAGCTCCGCACACGCGGAGCCGGATCACCCGCATCGGCCCCCAGCCACGCGGAGAGCGCCTCGTACTCACCCGTGTCGTCCTCGGTCAGCGCCATCCCCGGCCCCTCGTCGGGCAGCCAATAGGCACGGCTGTCACCGACCCAGACACTCCAGACACCCTCCGGACCCGCGATACCGGCGACGAACGTACAGGCCGGCGCGGCATCCACCGACGCCGCCAGCCCGGCGACGGCACGCCCCGCACACACGGCCGCATCGCCGAGCGCACTCTCCGGCAGCACACCCTCCCGCAACCGCGCCACCAGCACGTTCAGCCCGACCTCGGCCGCGACCCGGGCCGCCCGCTCCGACATCGACACCCCGTCGCACACGACAGCGACCGTCCAGCCACCGACCGTGGCCAGCGCCATCGCGTCCGCGTTGACACCCCGGTGCCGGCCCCGGTCACTGACGCCCGCCGCACCACTGCCCGTACTGATCTCCACCCGCGAACGGAACGACGGCTGGGCGGCACCGCAGTCCCAGCAGTGGCCATCGGGAGCGACCGTTCCGCCGCACAGGACACAGTCCGTGATCTCGCTCATCAGCCGCGCATTCTGCCAGAACCGCTGTCGGTGGCCCCGCGTACCGTTCAGCCATGCCGGACAGAGCAAGCGACGAACCCGCACCCGCACCCGAGTCCCGTTCCGCCACCTACCCGTGGCGCGATCTGCTCCGACGCTGGAGCGAGGAATGGCTCGACCCCGTCCTGCACGAGCAGGAGAGACACCAACCCTTTCCCGACGAAGTACGGGCCGCCCGCTGGCTCGGATCGGCCGGCGCGACACCCCAGGAACTGACCGCACTCGAAGCACGCCTGGGCACCGTACTCCCGCCGAGCTACCGGGAGTTCCTGCGCACCAGCGACGGATGGCTCGACACGACGAGCTCGATCCGACGACTCCTGCCCGTACGGGAGATCGGCTGGCTCAAGGACCTCGACCCGGAGCTGATCGACCTCTCGTCCAGCGACCAGGAGCCGGACGACGTTCCCGACGAGGACTACTTCGTCTACGGAGACGACCAGGAACCCTGGGCCATCCGGACCGAGTACCTGAACAGCATGCTCAAGATCAGCCACACCCCCGAGGCACTCGACGTCTACCTGCTCAACCCGCGCATCGTCACCCCCGACGGCGAATGGGAAGCCTGGTATTTCGCCCACTGGCTGCCCGGAGCCGTCCGCTACCGGTCCTTCTGGGACCTCATGAACGACGAATACCGGAAATTCCACGGCGACCACGACTGACCATCACCACCCCCCGAGCAGCGCCGCTCAGCCGTGGGAGAACCCGCCTGCGGTCCGCCCACCACGTACGGCAGCATGGACACATGTCCGTACTGACGCGCGACGAAGCGCAGACCCGAGCCCAGTTCCTCGACGTACACCGGTACACGATCGACCTCGATCTGACCACGGGGGAGGAGACCTTCGACTCCCGCACCGTCATCCAGTTCACCGCGACCGCGGCCGGAGACACCTTCGTCGAACTCAAGCCCGCCACCCTGCGCTCCATCAGCCTCGACGGACAGCCCCTCGACCCCGCCGACCTCGTCGAGAACCGCTTCCCCCTCACCGCCCTCACCCCCGGCACCCACGAACTGCACATCGACGCCGCCATGCGCTACTCCCGCACCGGCGAAGGCATGCACCGCTTCACCGACCCCACCGACGGCGAGACCTACGTCTACACCCAGCTCTTCATGGAAGACGTCCAGCGCGTCTTCGCCGCCTTCGACCAGCCCGACCTCAAGTCCGTCTTCGAACTCACCGTCACCGCCCCCGAAGGCTGGACCGTCCTCGGCAACGCCGTCGCCGAACACCGCGGAGACGGCCACTGGGCCCTGGCCGCCACCCCGCTCATCTCCACCTACCTCGTCGCCGTCGCCGCCGGCCCCTGGCACTCCGTGACCACCGAACACGCCGGACTGCCCTTCGGCATCCACTGCCGCCGCTCCCTGGCCCCCTACCTCGACGCCGACGCCGACGAGATCCTCGACATCACCCGGGCCTGCTTCGACCGCTTCCACGAGAAGTTCGACGAGCCCTACCCCTTCGACTCCTACGACCAGGCATTCGTCCCCGAATTCAACGCCGGCGCCATGGAGAACCCCGGACTCGTCACCTTCCGCGACGAATTCGTCTACCGCTCCGCCGTCACCGACACCGAACGCCAGACCCGCGGCATGGTCATCGCCCACGAAATGGCCCACATGTGGTTCGGCGACCTCGTCACCCTCGCCTGGTGGGACGACATCTGGCTCAACGAGTCCTTCGCCGAATACATGGGCTACCAGACCCTCGCCGAAGCCACCCGCTTCACCGACACCTGGGTCGACTTCGGCGTCGCCCGCAAGGGCTGGGGCTACGACGCCGACCAACGCCCCTCCACCCACCCCGTCGCACCCGACCCGGCCGCCGTCCCCGACACCGCGTCCGCCATGCTCAACTTCGACGGCATCTCCTACGCCAAGGGCGCCTCCGCCCTGCGCCAACTCGTCGCCTGGCTCGGCGAGAAGGACTTCCTGGCCGGCATCAACGCCCACTTCGCCCGCCACAAGTTCGCCAACGCCACCCTCGCCGACTTCATCGACAACCTCGCATCGGCCACCGACCGCGACGTCCACGCCTGGGCCGACGCCTGGCTGCGCACCACCGGAGTCGACACCCTCACCCCCCGAGTCGCCGAATCCGACGGCAACTGGACCCTCGACATCGACCACAACGGCAGCCGCCCCCACCGCATCGCCGTCGGCGCCTACGACCACGCCCCGGACCCCCGCACCGGCACCGAACGCCTCGTCCTGCGCGACCGGTTCGAGATCGACGTCCCCCTCGACGGCACACCCCGCACCCGCCCCGGCAACCGCCCCGCACTCCTCGTCCTCAACGACGGCGACCTCAGCTACGCCAAGGTCCGCCTCGACACCCCATCCTGGGAAACCGTCCTGGGCGGCCTCTCCGGCGTCCCCGACGCCCTCACCCGCGCCGTCATCTGGAACACCGCCCGCGACATGGTCCGCGACGGCGAACTCGCCCCCGCCACCTACCTCGAAGCGGCCCGCACCCACCTCCCCCACGAGACCGACCTGGCCCTCGCCCAAGGAGTACTCGCCTTCGCCGCCACCCACGTCGCCGACCGCTACGTGGCCCCCGAGAAGCGCCCCGCCGCCCTCGCCACCCTCACCTCCCTCTGCCGCGACCTCATCCGCCGCACCGAGGACGGCCACAACCCCGGCCTCCGCCTCATCGCCGTACGCCACCTCATCGACGCCGCCACCCAGCCCGACACCATCCACGACTGGCTCACCAACGGCACCGTCCCCGGCGGACCCGAACTCGACCCCGAACTGCGCTGGCGCATCCTCACCCGCCTCGCCGTCCTCGGCGCCATCGACGAAGCCACCATCACCGCCGAACTCGAACAGGACCCCAGCGCCACCGGACAGGAAGGCGCCGCCCGCTGCCGCGCCGCCCTCCCCACCCCCGAAGCCAAGGCCACCGCCTGGCACGCCCTGTTCAACGACGACAGCCTCTCCAACTACCTCTTCACCGCCGTCGCCCAGGGCTTCTGGCAGCCCGAACAGGCCGACCTCGTAAGCGAGTACGTCTCCCGCTACTACCCCGAGGCAACCGCACTCGCCGCCCGCCGGGGCCCCGCCATCGCGGAAGCCGCAGGACGCTACGCCTTCCCGGCCCACGCCGTCGACGCCGAGAACCTCCACCTCGGCGAACAGGCCCTCGACGACCAGACCCTCATCCCCGCCCTGCACCGCAAGCTCACCGACCAGATCGACGACCTGCGCCGCGCCATCGACGTACGCAGCGCCCGCTGATCCACTGATCCACTGATGGCCTGCGGGCCTGTGCGGCCGCTCAACCAGAGCCCACCACAGGCCCACAGGCCCGCACACGCACCACCCGTGCCCGGCGCCCCACCCCAGGGGCCGCCGGGCACACCCGTATCCGGCGCCACACCCATACCACCGGAACACCCCACAACACCCCCCACCCCACCACCCATCCCCCTTTCGAGTTCACATCCCCCCGCTCCACGACCGCGCCACCCAAAACCCGGACAAGCTGGCATGTCCACCCATGCCTACTCACGCGCGTCCGAAGGGCCCCACCACCATGCCCACCCCACCCCCACCCCTCGCCGGAACCACCACCGGCCCCACCGCCCTGCGCCCCCTCATCGACACCGTCCTCACCGCACTCCACGACGGAGCCCACCGACGCGACGGCCCCCTCCCCGCAGGCGGCCCCGACGCCGTCACCCCACGGATGCGCACCGCCACCCAACCCCTCATCCCCGACCACGGCACCGGCCCCCACCACGCCCTGCGCACCCTCGTCACCGCCCTCACCGAAGGCGCCGCAGACCCCGCAGACCCCCTCTGCACCGCCCACCTCCACACCCCACCCCTCGCCCTCGCCACCGCGGCCGACCTCGCCGCCTCCGCACTCAACCCCTCCATGGACTCCTGGGACCAGGCCCCCGCCGCCTCCGCCCTCGAAGCCGACACCACCGCCGCCCTCGCCGCCGAGATCTACCCCCACCAACCCACCCCCGACGCCCTCATCACCACCGGCGGCACCGAATCCAACCAACTCGCACTCCTCCTCGCCCGCGAACGCAACGGCCCCGTACAGACCATCTGCGGAGCCAACGCCCACCACAGCATCACCCGCGCCGCCTGGCTCCTCGGCCTCCCCACCCCCATCGTCATCCCCGCCCCCACCGGCGTCATGGACCTCACCGCACTCGACGAAGCCCTCACCCGACACGACCACCCCCTCCTCGTCACCGCCACCGCCGGCACCACCGACACCGGCCGCATCGACCCACTCACCGCCATCGCGGACCTCTGCACCACCCACGGCGCCGAACTCCACATCGACGCCGCCTACGGCGGCCCCCTCCTCTTCAGCCCCACCCACCGAAACAAGATCCACGGCCTCGACCGCGCCCACAGCGTCACCCTCGACCTGCACAAACTCGGCTGGCAACCCGCACCCGCAGGCATCCTCGCCGTCCCCCACCGAAACCACCTCGACCCCCTCCACCACCAAGCCCCCTACCTCAACGCCGACGACGACACCGAAGCCGGCCTCCCCGACCTCCTCGGCCGCTCCCTGCGCACCACCCGACGCCCCGACACCCTCAAGATCGCCGTCACCCTCCAAGCCCTCGGCCGCACCGGACTCGCCGACCTCGTCGACCGCACCCTCACCACCGCCCACCACCTCGCCGACCTCATCACCCAAAACCCCACCCTCGACCTCTACGACCGCCCCACCATCAGCACCGTCCTCTTCCGCCCCACCGGCACCGACGACAAAACCGTCGCCACCATCCGCCGCACCCTCCTCACCCGCGGCCAAGCCGTACTCGGCCGCGCCCACACCGACAACCACCTCTGGCTCAAAGCCACCCTCCTCAACCCCCACACCACCCCCCAACACCTGCGCACACTCCTCGACCTCGTCACCCAACTCACCCACGACCTCGCGGAAGGCAACACCCCCCGATGACCGATCACCCCACCCCCGACACCGACCAGCCACACGACCTCATCGGCATCGGCATCGGCCCCTTCAACCTCTCCCTCGCCGCCCTCGCCCACGGCGTACCCGCCAACCCCCACCCCCTCAACACCGCCTTCTACGAACAACGCCCCGCCTTCCACTGGCACCCCGGCCTCCTCATCGACGGAGCCAGCCTCCAAGTCCCCTTCCTTGCCGACCTCGTCACCCTCGCCGACCCCGCCAGCCCCTGGACCTTCCTCAACTACCTCCGCAGCCGCGACCGCCTCTTCCCCTTCTACTTCGCCGAACGCTTCCACATCCAACGCGCCGAATACGACGCCTACTGCCGCTGGACCACCGACCAACTCCCCGGCCTCCACTTCAGCCACCAGGTCGACGCCGTCCGCTGGAACAACCAACGCGAACTCTTCGAAATCGACTTCACCCAACTCGACAGCGACGGCGAAGCCGAAGCACTCGGCCGCGCCCACACCCGCAACATCGCCCTCGGCATCGGCACCGAACCCCACATCCCCGAATTCTTCAAACCCCTCACCGAAGCCGAGAACACCCCCGTCATCCACTCCGCCGACTACCTCCACCACCGCCAGGAACTCCTCAAAGCCCCCCACATCACCGTCATCGGCTCCGGACAGTCCGGCGCCGAGATCTTCCTCGACCTCCTCCGCGCCCGCCCCCAAGGCCACGAAAACCTCCACTGGCTCGCCCGAACCGAGGCATTCGCACCCATGGAGTACTCAAAACTCGGCCTCGAACACTTCACCCCCGACTACAGCCGCTACTTCCACGCCCTCCCCGAAGCCGTACGCGACGAACTCGTCCCCCACCAATGGCAACTCCACAAAGGCATCGACGCCGACACCATCGCCGCCATCCACGACGAGCTCTACCGCCGCACCCTCCACGGCGGCTGGCCCGACACCACCCTCACCCCCGGCGTCTCCGTACGCACCGCAGGACGCGTCGCCAACACCCGCATCGAACTCCACCTCGAACACACCCAGCAGAAAACCCGCTCCCGCCTCACCACCGACGCCGTCGTCCTCGCCACCGGCTACCGCGAACGCTCCCTCGACCGCATCCTCACCGGCCTCGACCCCTACATGCGCCGCGACGCCTCCCAACGCCCCCGCATCGACGACCGGTTCCGCCTCGTCCTCGACCCCACCGTCACCGGAAACGTCTACGTACAGAACGCCGAACGACACACCCACGGCGTCGGCGCCCCCGACCTCGGCCTCGCCGCCTGGCGCAGCGCCACCATCCTCAACGACCTCACCGGCACCAACCCCTACCCCCTCCCCGAACGCACCGCCTTCACCACCTTCGGCCTCACCCCCCACGGCCCGGCCCTCCCCACCCGCACCCCCGACCTCATCCCCCTCGCCCGGAACACCTGACACACCCGCACCTGCACCCACACCCGCACACAAAAGGCGGCCGCCCCCTCCCGAAAGAGAAGACGGCCGCCCACCGCAACCAACCCACTAGAACACCGGCGTACCCTCACGCGTCAGCCGCCAGTCCACCGAAGCGAACTGCGCACCATCCACCGAACCCTTCGCCTGCACCCACGAAATGATCGTGTTACGGATCTCCTCCGAGTTCGCCCACAACTGCTTGGCACCCGCAACATGCGGGAAGTTACCACCACCACTGGCCCGGTAATTGTTCACCGCCAGCACGAACTCGGCCGCCGGATCGACCGGCTTCCCCTCGAACGAAAGATTCACGATACGCGAACCATTCGGCTTCGCGATATCGATCTCGTACGTCAGACCCGACACCGCGTCATAGTTGTAATCCGGAGTGTTGTCCGCATTCGTCAACTTCGCCGTGTCCACCGGCGCACCCGCCGCAGTCTGCACGTAATACCGCGCCGAGAACTCCAGATAATCCTTCAACTGGGCACCGGTCAGCAACCGCGCCTCAAGCGTGTTCTCGAACGGATACAGCCCCGCCGCATCCTTGATCGTCACATTCCCGGCCGGAATCTGCGCCGTACGCGAGAAACACGACGCCTGCGACAGCACCGGAAGCGCCGCATACGCACCACCCGCCAACGCCGCCTTCACCGTCTCCGCCTGAACCACATTGATCAGATCAATGATCGGCTCGTCCTTCCAGGCCGCCTCCGCCGTCGTCATCGCCGCCGTCGACGTACCGATCACCTGATTGACGTACGCCACAACCTTCTTGTGCTCATCCGCCAACAGCCCCGTGATCTTCGGATCCTCCGCCACGGTGTTGGAGTTCAGCACCTGCGAACCCGCCTTCTCCACCACCCAACGACCCTTCTCCCACACCAGATCGAAGTCGAACAGCGTCAACCGCTGCCCCCACTTCAACGGCTCCGAGAGCACCACCTTCTTGCCGGTCTGCTTGTTCTCCACGAAATACTCGGGGATCTCCAGATGCGCATGCCCCACGAGAATCGCATCGATACCCGGAACCTGCTCCGCCACCAGACCAGCAGCATTCTCCACATACGGGATCTGATCACCGTACGACGACGTCCCACTGCTACCCGAGTGCGCCGAAACGATCACCACATCCGCACCCATCGAACGAAGCCGCGGCACAAACTTCGCCGCCTGCTCCTCCAACCCCGGGAACACCATCTTCCCGCTCACATTCGCCTTGTCCCAGATGGCGATCCCCGGATTCGTCAACCCCAGAATCGCAACCTTCACATCCGGACCGTGCGGAGTACGCATCCGCTTGATGACATACGGAGCGAACGCCGGCCGCAACGTCTTCGCATCCAACGCGTTCGCACCCAGCAGCGGGAAATCACACTGCTCCTCGAACTTCCGCAGCACCGGAATGCCGTAATTGAACTCATGGTTGCCGAGCGCCGCGGCGTCATACCCGATCGCGTTCATCGCCTGAGCCATCGGATGCACCGGACCACGCTTCGCCGTGATCGGATCGACCTTCGCGTAGTAGTACGACAACTGGGTGCCCTGGATCGTGTCACCCGCGTCGATCATCAACGTGTTGTGACGACCCTTCTCCCGGCGCACCTGATCCACCAACGTCGAGATCTTCGCCAGACCCACATCGTTGTGCGCCTTGTCGTCGAACTCCTTGTCCGTGAAGTAGTCCCAGTTGAAGACATTCCCGTGCAGATCGGTGGTGCCCATCACCGTGAACGAGTACCGCTTCGGCGGACGCCCGTGCCCGCCCCCATGACCCTGGCCGTGCGCCGAAGCAGGCACCGCGGAGGCCCCCGTCATCGCCACACCCACACCGGCAGCCGCCGATGTGCCCAGGAACGTCCTACGGTTCAGCGGCATTTCGTCTCCCACATCTCAGTTCTCACACAGCCCGGTTCACGCAGCACACGGCTCCCCGACAACAAGGACCACCGCGCACAACGCGCGTAGATTCTGACCCAGGAGTCACACCACGCAACACCCCCTGCGGGTTTCGATCTGATGACCGCCCGCCGTCCGCCCGCTGTCCGCCCCGGATGCAACAGTGGACCCATGACCGACACCCCACCGTCCTACGGCACCCCCGAACACCCCCGCGTCGCCGTCCGAGGCGAAGCCCGCCTCCAGGTCGACCCCGAAACCGCCCGCCTCACCATCACCGTCACCGCCCGCGGCAAGAACCGCCGTAACGCCCTCGAAGACCTCACCCACCGAAACAACCACGTACTCGAACTCGCACGCTCCTACGGGCAAGCCATCGAAAAACTCGAAACCGGCGCATTCTCCATCACGCCCGAACTCGCCCAGAAGGGCCGCAACGAACAAATCCACGCCTACCACGGCCGCGTCCACATCACCGCAGTCCTCAACGACTTCACCGCACTGGGCGAATTCACCACCAAAATCGCCGACCTCGACATGACCCGCGTCAGCGGCCCCTGGTGGGGACTGCGCCCCGACTCACCCGCCCACGCGACCGCCCGCCGCCAAGCCGTCCACGAAGCCGTCCAGCGCGCCCGCGAATACGCCGACGCCCTCGGCGCCCACCTCACCGCACTCGTCGAACTCGCCGACCTCGGCGCCGAGAACACCGCCCAGGCCGCCCTGCCCTCACCCGCCGCCCCACGCGGCAGAGCCGGCTATGGCGGAGCAGCATCCGAAGCAGCCCCCGCCCTCGACCTCGAACCACAACGCCAGACGGTCTACGCCCAGGTCAACGCCCGCTTCATCATGTCACCGCCGAAACTGTGAAAAGGAATGCTCATCCGAGCACCCCGCCGCACAATTCAACACTTGTCAATAACCCTTCATCCAAAGGTCGTTGAGCAGTCACGACACCCTAAATAACTACCCGTAGGTAAGGTCTAGGGTCGAACCATGCGCCGAGCAAAAATCGTTTGTACCCTGGGCCCCGCCGTAGACACATACGACCAGATCAAGGCATTGGTCGAGGCGGGAATGGACATCGCCCGCCTCAACCTCAGCCACGGCACCTACGCCGAACACGAAGAGCGGTACCGCCACGTACGCAAGGCCTCCGACGAGACCGGACGCAGCGTCGGCATCCTCGCCGACCTTCAAGGCCCGAAGATCCGCCTGGGACGCTTCCTCGAAGGCCCCGTACTCCTTGAACGCGGCGACAGCTTCACCATCACCGTCGAACCCGTCGAAGGCGACCGCCACACCTGCGGCACCACCTACGACGGCCTCGCCGCCGACGTCACCCCAGGCGAACGCATCCTCGTCGACGACGGCCGCGTCACCCTCGAAGTCACCGAAGTCGACGGCCCCCGCGTCCACACCACCGTCATCGAAGGCGGCATGGTCTCCGACCACAAGGGCCTCAACCTCCCCGGCGTCGCCGTCTCCGTCCCCGCACTCTCCGAGAAGGACATCGACGACCTCCGCTGGGCACTGCGCACCGGCGCCGACATCATCGCCCTCTCCTTCGTACGCAGCGGACGCGACATCGAGGACGTCCACCGCATCATGGACGAGGAGGGCCGCCGCCTCCCCGTCATCGCCAAGGTGGAGAAACCTCAGGCCGTCGAGAACATCGACGGCATCGTCGCCGCCTTCGACGGCATCATGGTCGCCCGCGGCGACCTCGGCGTCGAAATGCCGCTGGAGCAGGTGCCGATCGTCCAGAAGCGCGCGATCAAACTCGCCAAGCGCAACGCCAAGCCGGTCATCGTCGCGACGCAGATGCTCGACTCGATGATCGACAACTCCCGCCCCACCCGCGCCGAAGCCTCCGACGTCGCCAACGCCGTCATCGACGGCACGGACGCGGTGATGCTCTCCGGCGAGACCAGCGTGGGCAAGTACCCCGTCGACACGGTGCGCACGATGTCCCGCATCGTCGAGGCCGCCGAGGAGGACATCCTCACCAAGGGCCTCCCGCCCCTGACCGACCGCAACAAGCCCCGCACCCAGGGCGGCGCGGTGGCCCGCGCGGCGGCCGAGATGGGCGACTTCCTGGGCGCGAAGTTCCTGGTCGCCTTCACCCAGAGCGGTGACACGGTACGGCGCCTCTCCCGCTACCGCTCACCCATCCCGCTCCTCGCCTTCACCCCGGACCCGGCCACCCGCTCCCAGCTGAACCTGACCTGGGGCGTCGAGACCTTCCTCGGCCCGCACGTGGACTCGACGGACGCGATGGTCGCCCAGGTGGACGAGGAGTTGCTGAAGATCGGCCGCTGCGAGAAGGGCGACGTCGTGGTCATCACGGCCGGCTCCCCGCCGGGCGTCCCCGGCTCGACGAACCTGGTGCGGGTGCACCACATCGGCGAGGACGACAGCCCGAAGTAGGCCGGTCGTCAGTACTTCGGCCCCACGTGGGCGTCCATCAGCGCGACGGACGCCCGTCGGGCGACGGAGATGTTGAACGGGTCGCTGCCCCGCGCGAGGGTAGTCCACTCGACTCCGACCCTGTCGAGGGCATCGGAGAGGAGCTTGCGGATGTCGTCGGACTTGTTGGCGAAGAAATAGCGCGGGTACTCGTAGCGCTTCCGCTCCCCGCCGACGAGGCGAGTGGTCCAGTTGGTGATGCGACATCCGTCGGAGTGGATCAGACCACGGATGAACTCCCAGGCATATGCGTCCACGATCTCCCGCTGCCAGGCTTCGAGGATGATCCGGCGCTCGTGCTTTTTGCCGGGTCCGTGCTGAGGGAAGAGGCACCAGAGGTGCTTCGAGTACATCTTCACTTGATGGCACCCTTTCCTGCGGACTCTGCATACGGAGTTCTCCGGGAAGACGGCGCGCATAGCGTTCTCGCACAGTTCCATCAGGCCAGGCCAGGAGTCTGCGCAGACGATCGACAGGCTGGGCGTGTGCATTGCTTGGTTCTGGACTACGTGCCCGTCGCCGAGGTAGAGGCCCAGGAGGTAGGCGTACGCCGACCGGTCCAGCTTCCCTTCGCACCGGGGGCAGTACGAAAGATGGGCTCCTGGGCACTCACCGCGTTTGGCGCGGTCCATGTGTTTCCAGTAGCTGATCGTGCCTGCGGGGACGTTCAGCCTCCGTGCCACGTCCGCGTTTTTCGCTCCACCGCGAAGGAGGGTCAGTGCCTTCTGCCGTAACGCGGGGCCGTGAAAGTTCATGCGAACACCATGAGTGACTGCGCGCTACTGCGTGCAGCAAAAAGCGGATGTTCACGAGAACGTGAACATCCGCTTTGCCCCGCATGTGCCGAGTGCGGGATTCGAACCCGCAAGCCCTTTCGGGCAGATGTGTTTGAGACATCCGTGTATGCCATTCCACCAACCCGGCAAGGTTGCTGCCGGAAAGTGTACCGGGTGACATGTCCGCTCCGCTGCTAGGTAGGCTCATGGAAGCTGTACCTGCCCTTGGAACGAGGAGTCCCCGTGACCGCCCCCGAGTCGCCCCAGCCCGCCGACGACGACAAGTCGCACGTTCCGCCGCTGACGACCCGCGTCGTCATCGCCGAGGACGAGGCGCTCATCCGTCTCGACCTCAAAGAGATGCTGGAGGAAGAGGGCTACGCGGTCGTCGGCGAGGCCGGGGACGGGCAGCGGGCCGTCGAGCTGGCTCGGGAGCACCGGCCGGATCTGGTGATCCTCGATGTGAAGATGCCGGTTCTCGACGGGATCTCCGCCGCGGAGAAGATCGCCGAGGAGTCCATCGCGCCGGTCCTGATGCTCACCGCGTTCTCGCAGCGCGATCTCGTCGAGCGGGCTCGGGACGCCGGGGCGATGGCGTATCTGGTGAAGCCGTTCAGCAAGAGCGACGTGGTGCCGGCCATCGAGATGGCGGTGTCGCGGTTCGCGGAGCTGAAGGCGCTGGAGAGCGAGGTCGCGGACCTCGCGCAGCGGCTGGAGACGCGGAAGCTGGTGGACCGGGCGAAGAGCATTCTGCAGACGGATTACGGGCTCTCCGAGCCGGCTGCGTTCCGGTGGATCCAGAAGACGTCGATGGACCGGCGGCTGTCGATGCAGCAGCTGGCGGAGGCGTTGATCGAGGACGCCGAGGAGAAGAAGAAGGCGGCCGAGTAGGCCGTACGCGAGCGGGTACGAAGAAGGCCCGCGTCCCGGATTTCCGGGGCGCGGGCCTTTTCCGTGGGCGTCAGTCCTCGCCGAGGTAGGCCTTGCGGACGGACTCGTCGTGGAGGAGGTCCGCGCCGGTGCCGGAGAGGACGATCTTGCCGACCTCCATGACGTGGCCGTGGTCCGCGAGGGAGAGCGCGGCCTGGGCGTTCTGCTCGACGAGCAGGATGGTGGTGCCCTGGGCCTTGAGTTCGACGATGGTCTCCATGATCTTCTGCATCATGATCGGGGAGAGGCCCATGGAGGGTTCGTCGAGCATCAGGAGTTTGGGCTGGCACATGAGGGCCCTGCCCATGGCGAGCATCTGCTGTTCGCCGCCCGAGAGGGTTCCGGCGGCCTGCTTCCGGCGTTCCCCGAGGATGGGGAAGAGGTCGTAGGCGCGCTGGATGTCCTTCTCGATGCCTGCCTTGTCGTTGCGGAGGTAGGCGCCGAGCTGGAGGTTCTCGGTGATGGTGAGCCGGGGGAAGATGTGGCGTCCCTCGGGGGAGTGGGCCAGGCCCAGGGAGACGACCTTGTGTGCGGGTACGTCGTTGAGCGGTTTGCCGTCGAAGACGATGCGGCCGCCGGCCGGTTTGAGGAGGCCGGAGAGGGTGCGCAGGGTGGTGGTCTTGCCGGCGCCGTTGGTGCCGATGAGGGTGACGACCTGGCCGGCTTCGACGGTGAAGGAGATGCCCTTGACGGCTTCGATCTTGCCGTAGGCGACGCGGAGGTCCTCGACCTCCAGAAGTGCGGTCATCGGGTGTCCTCCTCCTCGGTGCTGGTGCTGGTGGTGGCTGTTTTCGCGGAGTCCTTCGCGGCGTCGGCGTCGGCGTCGGCTTCGGCCTCGGCGTCGGCTGCGGCTTCGGCGGCTTCGACCTCGGCGGCTTCTTCGGCGCCGGGGGCGCCTTCGAAGGGGGTGCCGAGGTAGGCGGCGACGACGCGTTCGTCGCTCTGGACTTCGGTCGGGGAGCCTTCGACGAGCTTTTCGCCCTGGACGAGGCAGGCGACGCGGTCGCAGAGGTTGAAGATGAACCGCATGTCGTGCTCGATGACGAGGACGGCGATGCCCTGGTCGCGGATGGCGAAGATGAGCTCTTCGGTGACGCGGGTTTCCTGCGGGTTCATGCCGGCGGTGGGCTCGTCGAGGAGGAGGAGTCCGGGGTCGCTGGCCAGCGCGCGGGCGATTTCCAGCTTGCGCTGGTCTCCGTAGGGGAGGTTGCGCGCGAGGTGGTCGGCCTTGTCGGCGAGGCCGATGAACTCCAGGAGTTCCATGGCGCGTTCGCGGCTGGCGTTCTCGGCCTTGGTGAAGCCGGGGAGGCGCAGGAGGGCGGACCAGAGGCCTTCCTTGGTCCTGGTGTGGCGTCCGACGAGGACGTTTTCCAGGACGGTCATGTTGGCGAAGAGCCGGATGTTCTGGAAGGT
This sequence comes from Streptomyces sp. NPDC001890, assembly GCF_042891445.1. Classification (NCBI taxonomy): domain Bacteria; kingdom Bacillati; phylum Actinomycetota; class Actinomycetes; order Kitasatosporales; family Streptomycetaceae; genus Streptomyces; species Streptomyces sp. NPDC001890. The sequence continues at coordinate 1,124,080 of NZ_JBIATE010000001.1, forward strand.
GCGGGCGATGCCTGCCTGGGTGACGAGGTGGGGCTTGGGCGGCAGGACGGTGCCCTTGTAGCTGACCTTGCCCTCGGTGGGGACGTAGAGGCCGGTGAGGCAGTTGAAGAAGGTGGTCTTGCCGGCACCGTTGGGGCCGATGAGGCCGACGATCTCGCCCGCGTTGACGGTGAGGTCGACGTTGCGTACGGCGGTGAGGCCGCCGAAGCGCATGGTGACGCCGTTGGCGTCGAGGACGGTGGTGGCGGTCTTCGTGGTGGTCATGGTGGTCACGCCCCCGCCTTGGCGATGCCGGCGGCGGTCTCTTCGGACTGTCGCGGTTCGGGTACGTCGGGCTGGTCGTTCTCGTGGAATTCGAGCTGCTTCCGGCGGTCGGCGACCAGTCCTTCGGGGCGCAGGCGCATCAGGAGGATGAGTGCGATGCCGAAGAGGAAGAGCTGGTAGTCCTGCATGAACTGGAGTTTGGCCGGGATGAGGTAGAGCAGTGCGGCGCCGACGAGGGGTCCGCTGAGGGTTCCCATGCCGCCGAGGATGACGGCGGCGAGGAGGAAGGCGGAGTTGGGGGGTACGGAGCCGGCGAACTGGTACTGCTCGGGCGTCACGGTGTAGTTGACGTGGGCCTGGACGGTTCCGGCGAGTCCGGCGAGGGTGGCGCCGAGGGCGAAGGCGAGCAGTTTGAGCCGGAAGGCGTTGATGCCCATGGCGGTGGCTGCGGTTTCGTCTTCGCGGATGGCGACCCAGGCGCGGCCGATGCGGGATTCTCCGGAGCGGCGGAAGACGAGCACGACGACGGCGGTGAAGACGAGCATCAGCAGGTAGTAGTTGGCGGACCTGCCGAGGTCGAAGCCGAGGATGTTGTGCTTGAGGCCGAAGTCGAATCCGAAGAAGTTGAGGTCGGGGATGCTGGGGATGCCCTGGGAGCCGTTGGTGAGGTCGGGTCCGCTGTTGCCGTTGAGGTTGTTCACGGTGAGGCGGAAGATTTCACCGAAGCCGAGGGTGACGATGGCGAGGTAGTCGCCGCGTAGTCGCAGGGTGGGTGCGCCGATGAGTACGCCGAAGACGAGTGATGCTCCGGCGCCGGTGAGTACGGCGGCCCAGAAGGGGAATTCGACGCCGATGGCCGACATGGTGGAGCCGGAGACCAGGGCGGCGGCGTAGGCGCCGACGCCGAGGAAGGCGACGTATCCGAGGTCGAGGAGGCCGGCGAGGCCGACGACGACGTTGAGGCCGAGTGCGACGGTGCCGAAGATGAGGATGTTGGCGCCGATGAGCGCGTATTCCTCTTTCTGCTGGGTGAAGGGGAAGCAGACGGCTGCGACGAGGGCGGCGGCGAGTGTGATGTTGCGGTGCTTCGCGGTCAGTGCGGTGAGGCGGGAGACGAGTCCGGCCCGGTGGAGTGCGGTGAAGGCGAAGCCGACGGTGATGAGGAAGCCGATGAAGAGTTCGGTGTAGTCGGTGTCGATGCCGTAGGCGAAGACGTAGAGGCCGATGCCGAACGCGGCGACGATGATGAGGATTTCGGCCCAGGAGGGGAGGGCCTTGGGGCGGGGGGCCTGGGGTGCGCCGAGGCTGTTGCGGAAGCGCTGCCAGGCGGTGGCGCCGGCCCCGTCGAGCGGCTGGTCGCCGGGGAGGCCGAGTGCGGTGACGGCGGCGATGAGCGCGCCGATGCCGCTGACCCAGGCGCCGGGTTCGAAGTTGACGACGCCGCCGAGGTCGTAGGCGATGGCGCCCATGGTGTAGCCGGTGGTGCCGAGGGTGCCGAGGGCCAGGAGGCGGACTGGGCTGTTGGTGCCGCCGGGGGTGAGCCAGCGCAGGCCCCGGATGCCGTACCCGGACAGTGCGAGGAGCAGGGTGAGTGCGGCGCTGATGAGGGTGAGGACCTGGAGGCCGCCGGGGTAGCCGGTGACGGTGAGGTCGCCGGGGAATTCGTCGGTCCAGGTCCAGGCGAGGAAGGTGCCGGCGAGGGCGATGGTGGCGCCTGCGAGGGTGCCGATGCGGGCCGCGGCGGCGGGGATCGGCAGGAACGCGGGGCCGGGGGCGGTGGTGTGGTTGGTGGTCATCCGTATCACGCCCGATCCGCGACGCGTTCGCCGAGCAGGCCCTGGGGGCGGAGCAGCAGGACGATGATGAGGAGGACGAAGGCCCATACGTCCTTCCAGGCGCCGCCGCCGAAGAGTTCCATGCCGGGGACGTTGCTCATGTAGCCGGTGGCGAGGGATTCGGCGATGCCGAGTACGACGCCGCCGAGCATGGCGCCGTAGATGTTGCCGATGCCGCCGAGTACGGCTGCGGTGAAGGCTTTGAGGCCCATGATGAAGCCCATTTTGAAGCCGATCTGGCCGTTCTTGAGCCCGTAGGCGACGGCGGCGACGGCGGCGAACGCGGCACCGATGGCGAAGGCCATGACGATGATGCGGTCGGTGTTGATGCCCATGAGCTTGGCGGTGTCGGGGTCCTGGCTGGTGGCCTGCATGCCGCGGCCGGAGCGGGTCTTGGAGACGAAGAGCCCGAGGGCGAGCATGCAGATGGGTGCCGTGATGAGGACGAAGAGGTCGCCGCGCTGGATGTGGGCGCCGAAGATGTCGATCGCTTCGCCCTTGAACTGGGGGAAGGAGCGGTCCTTCTTGGCGTCGGGGTACCACTTCCAGATGGCCTGCTGGAGTGCGAGGGAGAGTCCGATCGCGGTGATGAGCGGGGCCAGTCGTGGGGCGGTGCGCAGGGGCCGGTAGGCGAAGCGTTCGGCGGCTGCGCTGACGGCGACGGAGCATATGACGCCGCCGATGATCATGAGGGGGATGATCGCGAGGAGGGAGACGCCGGCCGGCATCCAGAGGTACACGGTGAGAGCTCCGAAGCCTCCGATCATGAAGATCTCGCCGTGGGCGAAGTTGATGAGCTGGATGATTCCGTAGACCATCGTGTAGCCGATCGCGATGAGTCCGTACATCGCGCCGAGGATGAGTCCATTGGCCAGCTGTTGCGGCAGTTCGTTCACCGCAGGGCCTCCGTGGAGTGGTTCGGATATGGCACCGCGCGGGGGCGCTGGTGGCGCTCCCGCGCGGTCTGGGGTGGGTCAGGCGTGGCCCGGGGAGCTTGTTACGGCTTGTAGGCCTCGCTGAGCTTGGAGGTCCACTTGCCGCCGTCGACCTGGTAGGCGGTCATCATGGTGTTGGTGGTGTCGCCGTATTCGTCGAAGGAGACGGGGCCGGTGACGCCGTCGAACTTGACCTTGGCCATGGCCGCGAGGACCTTGGTGCGGGTGTCGTCGCCGGTGGGGAGCTTGCCGCCGTTGTCGGCGACGGCGATCTTGACGGCTTCGATGATCGACCAGGTGGCGTCGTAGGTGCCGCCGCCGTAGGCCTCGTAGGCGTCCTTGTATCCGGCGTTCTTGTAGTCGGCGATGAACTTCTTGGCCGAGTCGAGCTCCTCGACGGGCTTGCCGACGGAGGTGGCGATGTCGCCCTGGGCCTTCTTGTTCAGCTTGATGAAGTCGGCGCTGTACATGCCGTCGCCGCCCATGAGGGGGATCTGGACGCTGTCCTTGAGCTGCTGGCTCAGGGGTGCGCCGGCGGGGTATTCGCCGCCGTAGTAGACGGCCTTGGCGCCGGACTTCTTGACCTGGGTGACGACGGCGTTGAAGTCGCGGTCGTCGGGGTTGACGTGGTCGGAGCCGACGATCTTGCCGCCGAGGGTGGTGAAGGTGTTCTTGAAGGATGCGGCGAGACCGGCGCCGTAGGGCTTCTGGTCGTCGATGAGGTAGACCTTCTTGACCTTCGCGTTGTTGAAGAGGTACTTCGCGGCGAAGGCGCCCTGGATCTGGTCCGTGGTGGCGGTGCGGAAGTAGGTCTTGTAGGGGCGCTTCTTGTCGCCGGTCTTCCAGTTCTCGCCCTGGGTGAGCTCGGTGCCGGTGTTGGCGGGGGAGACCTGGGTGAGGTTGGCGTCGTTGAGCGGCTTCTGCATCGACTGGGAGACGCCGGAGTTCAGCGGGCCGACGACGCCGACGACGGTTTCGTCGTCGATGAACTTCTGGGCGTTCTGCTGGCCCACGGAGGGCTGCGCCTGGTCGTCGAGCGGCTTGACCTCGAATTTGATGCCCGGGACGGTGTTTTCCTTGTTGGCCGTCTTGGCGGCGAGGTCGGCGGAGTTCTTGATGCCGAGGCCGAGGGCGGACAGGTCACCGGTGATCGGGGCGTCGACGCCGATGACGACGGTCTGGGTGTCGCCGTCGCCGCTGCTCTTCTTGCTGTCGTCGCGCGATCCGCAGGCGGTGAGGGTGAGTGCTCCGGTCGTGAGCACGGTGGTGAGTATGAGCAAAGAACGGTGTCGCACGAAAGGTCCTTTCCCTGGCGCGGCCTCCTCTGCTTGAGGTGCCGTGACGTTCGCCGGGCCGTACTGGGTGGTAGAGGGCCGTGCTGCAGACGTGCCCGGCGGCGCGGTGACTGGCGGTGACTCTAGGCGCAGGTGTGGGGGTCCGGGATGGGTCCGCCGCAGGATGTGACTGTCTTGTTATGCCGTTGAGGAAGGCTTGAGGTGGCTGTGCGGACATGTACGGCTTTTTACCGGACGGTGAAGTGACCGCATGCTGAGAACGCGCAGCTCTGCTAAGGGGCTTGAGGCGATCTTGCTGCTGTCGCGCGAGGTGGGGAGGGGTGTGGTGCGCGCGGGCATGGCGAGGTGCCCGGCGGCTGTGCGGCCGGGTGTGCGGGGTCGCGTCGGGGGGTCCGTGGACCGGGCGGTGATTACGCAGTGTCACATCGGCGGTGATGTGATCGACGCGGTGTGGTGTATGTGGGGTGCTGAGTGGGCCACACAACGCGGGTGCCGGTCAAGGGTGTTGGCGTGTTCGGTCGCCAACTGGGTTTGTTGTGGCGGTGGTTGTGGGTGGGTATGGCACTGCCCGGCCGGATTGTGTTCCGGCCGGGCAGTGGTGTCGTGGGGTGTTGTGCGGTGTGTTCCGGCCTGTCAGGCGGCGTCGGGGCGGGGGGTGTCGCGGAGCAGGCAGGTCAGGCGTGCGGTGCAGACCCGCTTGTCCTGTTCGTCGGTGATGACGATCTCGTAGGTGGCGGTGGAGCGGCCGCGGTGCACGGGGGTGGCGACGCCGGTGACGAGTCCGCTGCGTACGCCGCGGTGGTGGGTGCAGTTCAGGTCGACGCCGACGGCGACTTTGCCGGCGCCGCCGTGGAGCATGGAGCCGACGGAGCCGAGGGTCTCGGCGAGTACGGCGGAGGCGCCGCCGTGCAGCAGTCCGTAGGGCTGGGTGTTGCCCTCGACGGGCATGGTGCCCACGACGCGGTCCGCGGAGGCTTCGACGATGGTGACGCCCATGCGTTCGCCGAGGTGGCCGGCGGAGAAGAGCGCGGGCAGGTCGACGCCGAGGGCGGCGTACTCGTCGATGATCTCCTGGGGGAACTTGGGTGCGGTGTGCTCGCCCATGGGTCCGGCTCCGATCGTCTGCGATGGTTCACTGCTTCATTGCTGTGTGCACCGTTCTTATCAGACGACTGAGCGGACGCTTAGGGGCTGTGTGGTCGGTCACTCGGGTTCGGTCACGCGGTGGTGTTCTCGAAGCGGACGACGACGGACTTGCTGGCCGGGGTGTTGCTGGTGTCGGCGGTGGAACCGAGGGGGACCAGCACATTGGTCTCGGGGTAGTAGGCGGCGGCGCAGCCCCGGGCGGTGGGGTAGTGCACGACGCGGAAGCCGGGGGCCCGGCGTTCCACGCCGTCCTTCCACTCGCTGACGAGGTCGGTGTACGCGCCGTCGGGCAGGCCGAGGGTGTGGGCGTCGTGGGGGTTGACCAGGACGACGCGGCGGCCGCCCTTGATGCCGCGGTAGCGGTCGTCGAGGCCGTAGACGGTGGTGTTGTACTGGTCGTGGGAGCGCAGGGTCTGCAGCAGCAGCCTGCCTTGGGGGAGTTCGGGGTATTCGACGGGGGCGGCGGTGAAGTTGGCCTTGCCGGTGGCGGTGGGGAAGCGGCGCTCGTCGCGGGGGGCGTGCGGGAGGGTGAAGCCGCCGGGGTGCGCGACGCGGGTGTTGAAGTCCTCGAAGCCGGGGACGACGCGGGAGATGCGGTCGCGGATCGTCGCGTAGTCCTTCTCGAACTCTTCCCAGGGGGTGCGGGATCCGGGGCCGAGGACGGCGCGTGCGAGGCGGGCGACGATGGCGGGTTCGGAGAGCAGGTGGGGACTGGCGGGGGTGAGGTTGCCGCGTGAGGCGTGGACCATGCTCATGGAGTCCTCGACGGTGACGAACTGCTTGCCGCTCGCCTGGACGTCCTTGTCGGTGCGGCCGAGCGTCGGCAGGATCAGGGCGCGGGTGCCGGTGACGGCGTGCGAGCGGTTGAGCTTGGTGGAGACGTGGACGGTGAGGCGGGCGCGGCGCATCGCGGCCTCGGTGACGTCGGTGTCGGGGGTGGCCGCGACGAAGTTGCCGCCCATGGCGAAGAAGACCTTGGCGTCGCCGTCGCGCAGGGCCTGGATGGAGCGGACGACGTCGTAGCCGTGGTGGCGCGGCGAGGTGATCTGGAATTCCGCGTCGAGGGCGTCGAGGAAGGCGGGGGCGGGGCGTTCGAAGATGCCCATGGTGCGGTCGCCCTGCACGTTGGAGTGGCCGCGGACCGGGCAGACCCCGGCGCCGGGGCGGCCGATGTTGCCCCTCAGGAGCAGGAAGTTGACGACCTCGCGGATGGTCGGCACGGAGTGCTTGTGCTGGGTGAGGCCCATGGCCCAGCAGACGATGGTGCGCTTCGAGGCGAGGACCATGGCCAGGGCCTCTTCGATGGCCGGGCGGTCGAGGCCGGTGGCGGTGAGGGTCTCTTCCCAGCCGGCCTCGCGGGCGGCGGCGGCGAACTCCTCGTAACCGTGGGTGTGCTCCCGGACGAAGGTCTCGTCGACGGCGCCGTCGGTGTCCAGGATCATTTTGTTGAGGAGCCGGAAGAGGGCCTGGTCGCCGCCTATCCGGATCTGGAGGAAGAGGTCGTTGAGCGCGGCGCCCTTGATCATGCCGAGCGGGGTCTGCGGGTTCTTGAACCGCTCCAGGCCGGCTTCGGGGAGCGGGTTCACCGAGATGATCTTCGCTCCGGCCGATTTGGCCTTCTCCAGGGCGGAGAGCATCCGGGGGTGGTTCGTGCCGGGGTTCTGTCCGGCGACGATGATCAGGTCCGCCTGGTGGAGGTCTGCCAGGGAGACGCTGCCCTTGCCGATGCCTATGGTCTCCGTCAGTGCGGAGCCGGAGGACTCGTGGCACATGTTGGAGCAGTCGGGGAGGTTGTTGGTGCCGAATTCGCGGGCGAACAGCTGGAGCAGGAACGCGGCCTCGTTGCTGGTGCGGCCCGAGGTGTAGAAGAGGGCCTCGTCGGGGGAGCCGAGCGCGCGCAGCTCCTCGGCGATGATGTCGAAGGCGCGTTCCCAGGTCACCGCCTCGTACCGGTCGGCGCCCTCGGGGAGGTACATGGGCTGGGTGATCCGGCCCTGCTGGCCCAGCCAGTATCCGCTGCGGGTGGCGAGGTCGGCGACGGGGTGCGTGGCGAAGAAGTCGGGGGTCACCCGGCGCAGGGTCGCTTCCTCGGCGACGGCCTTGGCGCCGTTCTCGCAGAATTCCGCCGTGTGCCGTTCGTCGCCTTCGGGCCAGGCGCAGCCGGGGCAGTCGAAGCCGTTCTTCTGGTTGACCTTGAGGAGGGTCTGCGCGGTGCGCCGCACGCCCATCTGCTGTTGTGCGACGAGCAGGCTGTGGGCGACGGCGGGCAGCCCGGCGGCGGCGTGCTGGGCCGGCTCGACCCGCGGCGCGTCCTGGACCGGATCTCCTGTGGGCGGCTTGGTGGCCATTGCGTGCTCCCCTTTGAGCTGCCGGTGTTCCTTTTCCGATCCTGTCACGCGGCACTGACACGTGGCTCCGACGGGGAGCGGGCGTGCCGGGTCGGTCGGGAATGTCAGTGGTCCGTGGCAGGATCGGGGGCGTGGCTGAGACGGCATCGAAGAAGACGGCAGACAACCGACCGCGCCTGCTCCTGATGGACGGGCACTCCCTGGCGTACCGGGCGTTCTTTGCGCTGCCTGCGGAGAATTTCACGACAGGGTCGGGGCAGCCGACGAACGCGGTGTACGGCTTCGCGTCGATGCTCGCGAACACGTTGCGTGACGAGGCGCCGACGCATTTCGCGGTGGCGTTCGACGTCTCCCGCAAGACCTGGCGCTCGCAGGAGTTCCCCGAGTACAAGGCGAACCGTTCGAAGACGCCGGACGAGTTCAGGGGGCAGGTCGAGCTGATCGGCGAGCTGCTGGACGCGATGCACGCGGACCGTTTCGCGGTCGACGGCTTCGAGGCGGACGACGTCATCGCCACGCTGGCCACGCAGGCCGAGGCGGCCGGCTTCGAGGTGCTGATCGTCACCGGTGACCGGGATTCGTTCCAGCTGATCACGGACAACATCACGGTGCTGTACCCGACGAAGGGCGTCTCGGAGCTGACGCGGTTCACCCCGGCGAAGGTCGAGGAGAAGTACGGGCTCACGCCGCAGCAGTATCCGGACTTCGCGGCGCTGCGCGGTGACCCGTCGGACAACCTCCCGGGCATTCCCGGCGTGGGGGAGAAGACCGCCGCGAAGTGGATCAACCAGTTCGGTTCGTTCGCCGAGCTGGTCGAGCGGGCCGAGGAGGTCAAGGGCAAGGCCGGGCAGAATTTCCGGGACCACCTGGACGCGGTGCGGCTGAACCGCAGGCTGACCGAGATGGTCCGTGACGTGGAGTTGCCGAAGACCCCGCAGGACCTGGAGCGTGCCCCGTACGACCGCACGGCGGTCACGGGTGTGCTGGACGTCCTGGAGATCCGTAATCCGAGCCTGCGCGAGCGGCTGCTGGCCGTCGACCCGGGCGCGGCCGAGGACGAGGCGCCGGCGCCTGCCGCGGGCGTCGAGCTGGACGGTGCGGTGCTGGGCGCGGGCGAGCTCGCGCCGTGGCTCGCGGAGCACGGCGGGCAGCCGCTGGGTGTGGCCACGGTCGACACCTGGGCGGTGGGCAGTGGCGCGGTCACCGAGGTCGCGCTGGCGGCGGCGGGCGGGGCGGCGGCCTGGTTCGACCCGACCGCGCTCGACGAGGCCGACGAGCGGGCGTTCGCCGCGTGGATCGGTGACGCGGACCGGCCCAAGGTCATGCACAACGCGAAGAGCGCGATGCGGGTCTTCCCGGAGCACGGCTGGCAGGTCGAGGGCGTCACGATGGACACCGCGCTGGCCGCCTATCTGGTCAAGCCCGGTCGTCGTTCCTTCGCGCTGGACGCGCTGGCGGTGGAGTACCTGGGCCGTGAGCTGGCTCCCGCGGCGGCGTCCGACGGGCAGCTGGCCTTCGGCGCGGACGACCAGGCCGAGGCCGAGTCCCTGATGGCGCAGGCCCGCGCGGTCCTGGACCTGGGCGACGCGTTCACCGCACGGCTCGCGGAGGTCGGCGCGGCCGGGCTGCTGCACGACATGGAGCTGCCGACGTCCGCGCTGCTGGCCCGTCTGGAGCGGCACGGCATCGCCGCGGACCGGGCCCATCTGGAAGGCATGGAGCAGCAGTTCGCCGGTGCGGTGCAGCAGGCGGTGAAGGAGGCTCATGCCGCGGTCGGCCGTGAGTTCAACCTCGGCTCGCCCAAGCAGCTCCAGGAGGTCCTCTTCGGTGAGCTGGGCCTGCCGAAGACGAAGAAGACGAAGACCGGGTACACCACGGACGCCGACGCGCTGGCCTGGCTCGCCGCGCAGACCGAGCACGAGCTGCCGGTGATCATGCTGCGCCACCGTGAGCAGGCCAAGCTGCGGGTCACGGTCGAGGGCCTGATCAAGACGATCGCGGCGGACGGCCGTATCCACACCACGTTCAACCAGACGGTGGCGGCGACGGGCCGGCTCTCCTCCACCGACCCCAACCTGCAGAACATCCCGGTCCGTACGGACGAGGGCCGGGCCATCCGCCGCGGTTTCGTCGTCGGCGAGGGCTTCGAGACGCTGATGACGGCCGACTACAGCCAGATCGAGCTGCGGGTGATGGCCCACCTCTCCGAGGACGCCGGCCTGATCGAGGCGTTCACCTCCGGCGAGGACCTGCACACCACGGTCGCCTCGCAGGTCTTCGACGTCGACAAGTCGGCCGTCGACCCGGAGATGCGCCGCAAGATCAAGGCCATGAGCTACGGACTGGCGTACGGGCTCTCCGCGTTCGGCCTCTCCCAGCAGCTGAACATCGAGGCGGGCGAGGCGCGCGGCCTGATGGACACCTACTTCGAGCGGTTCGGCGGAGTGCGTGACTATCTGCACCGGGTGGTGGAGGAGGCCAGGGCCACGGGATACACGGAGACGGTCTTCGGCCGCCGCCGTTACCTCCCCGACCTCAACAGCGACAACCGCCAGCGTCGCGAGATGGCCGAGCGGATGGCGCTCAACGCACCGATCCAGGGCACGGCCGCGGACATCGTCAAGGTCGCCATGCTCCAGGTCGACCGGGCGCTGACCGAGGCGAAGCTGAAGTCCCGGATGCTGCTCCAGGTCCATGACGAAATCGTGCTGGAGATCGCCGGGGGCGAGCGGGCGCGGGTGGAGGAGATCCTGCGCCACGAGATGTCCACGGCCGTGCAGTTGCGCGCCCCGCTGGATGTCTCGGTGGGCGTCGGTACGGACTGGGAGTCCGCGGCGCACTGACCCTCCGAGGGCGCCGGACGGGCGGGTGGCCACGCTGCCCCCGCCCGTCCGGTGTCCGGGTCAGGTCCGTCCGGCGACCGCGGGTTCGGCCCGGCGCGGTCGCCGTATCCGCAGCCGCATCCATGCCCCGTACAGCACCAGACCCACCGCCAGCCCCGCCCCGGCGCCGAAGCAGGCGGTCGGGATGATGTCCAGCGGGGTGTCGATGTGCCCGAAGTACGCGTACCAGCGCGCGCACCGGTGGACGACGCCGAGCAGCAGGCAGACGCTCAGCAGCACCCCCGCCGCCCACCGGCCCCGCCGGTCCAGCACCGGCACCGACGGCGGCGCCGGGCGGGCCCCGGTCCCGCGCAGCCCCGAAGCCGTGAACCGGGCGAGCACCGCCAGGGCCACCGCCGAACTGCCGTACTGCACCAGCTGGAACACCGGGAATCCGCCGACGCTCCCGTCGAGCACCGGCACCAGGCGCACACCCCACCGGTCGTGATGGGTGAAGGCGTCCCAGACGACATGGGTGGCGGCCCCGATCACCGCCGACACCACGAACCCCGCGGCCGCCCGGACCCCCGGGGTCGCGGGCCGTCCCCGTACGAACGCGTGGACGCGCCCCTGCCAACTGCCGGGCAGCAGCGCCACCAGCGGTTCGCGCAGCAGCAGCCACAACGCCACCACCGCCGCGGTGATCAGCACATCGACGGTGAACACGCCTCCCACGGAGTGGGTGACCTGGCCGAACTCCATGGCGCCGGGGATCGCGGTGTCCGCGTAGTACGTCATGTCGGGGGCGAACGAACCCGCGACGAGGGCCGAGGCGAACAGCGGCCCACGCGCCGTCCCGTCCCGCCGCATCCCGGGCAGCACGGCGGCGGCATGACTCAGTGTGAACGGCATGGCGGCAAGTATGCGCGAGCCACGGTGGCCTGCCGTGCCCGGAGCGTCCGCCGTGGCCTGTCGTGCTCCGAGCGTCCGCCCGAGGGCCGCTGCGCCCCGGCCCGTGCGCCGAGACCTGTCGTGCCCCGGCCGTCCGCCGCCGTACAACTTGCTGTCGGGAACGTGAAAAACAGGTAAGAACCGGTCAGTGCACAGTGTCCCGGTGGCACAAGTTGCCGTAGGGTCGCCTGAGTCCTGTCGCTGGGGAGCGGGGACTTTCTCGAAGGGGAGGGGCCTGAGGTATGGCAGCGCAATTCGGTCGCCGGCTTCGCAAGGGGGCGACCACCACCGCTGTGGCCGCCGTCGCCGTGGCGGCGCTCTCCGCCTCGGGAGCCCCGGGCGCCACGCTGGTCACCGGGAGCGACGACCCGCAGACCACCGGGTCGACACCTCCGCCCGACGACAGCGCGGCCACCGGCAACTCGCCGTACTACACGGACCTGCCCCCGCTGAACACCCCCAACAAGCCCGGCACGTCCACGAATCTGCCCGTCACCGGCAGCGCCGAATCCGGCATCCCGGCCTCGATCCTGGCCGCGTACAAGAAGGCCGAGCAGACCGTCGCCGGCAGCGATGCCGCCTGCCGGCTGCCCTGGCAGCTGCTCGCCGCGATCGGCAAGGTCGAGTCCGGCCAGGCCCGCGGCGGCCGGGTCGACGCGAACGGCACCACGTTCTCGCCGATCCTCGGCCCGGTCCTCGACGGCCGGGGCTTCGCCATGATCAAGGACACCGACAACGGGGCGTACGACGGGGACTCGACCCACGACCGTGCCGTCGGCCCGATGCAGTTCATCCCGTCCACCTGGGCGACCTGGGGCCAGGACGGCAACGGCGACGGCCGCAAGGACCCCAACAACATCTACGATGCGGCGCTCGCCGCCGGACGATACCTCTGCGCCGGCTCCCGCGATCTGTCCCTCGCCGCGGACCTCGACCGGGCGGTCCTGAGCTACAACCACTCGGACGCGTATCTGCGTACCGTCCGCTCGTGGTTCGACTACTACAAGCGCGGCACCCACGAGATCCCCGACGGAACCGGCGCCGTGCCGCCCGGTCTCGGCTCGGGTGCGGACCGCGACACCGGCAGCCCGAGCCCGTCGCCCTCGCCGTCCGGCGGCGGAAAGCCGACGCCGAGCCCCGGCCCCTCGAAGCCGGGTGGCGGCGGATCGCCCGACCCGACCCCGGAGCCCACACCGTCCGAGACCCTCGCGGCCGTGGAGAACGCCGGTACGGGCACACTCGCGGCCACCGCGGGCGACGCCTTCACCGAGCGGATCAAGGTACGGGCCAAGAACAGCCTCGGCGGCCCGCTCGCCAAGGTGTCCGTGACCTTCACCGTCGCCGGTGACACCGACGCCGCCTTCGACGGCGGGAACAAGGCGGTCACCCTGCGGACCGGCGCCGACGGAACGGTCACCGCCCCGGTGCTGAAGGCGGGCGAGAAGGCCGGGAAGTTCACGGTGCGGGCCACCGCCACCGGCCGCTCGCTGCCCCCCGTCACCTACGCCGCGACCGTCACCGCCCGCCAGGCCGACGCGATCGCCAGGACCGAGGACAAGGCGCTGACCGCGGCGCCCGGTGCCGAGTTCGCCGACACCGTCGAGGTCAAGGCCACCTACAAGGGCGAGATCGCGTCCGGGGTCACCGTCACCGCCACCATGATCACCGACGCCGAGAAGCCGGCCGAGAACGACAAGGGCCCCTACTTCAAGGACGCCGACGGCAAGACGGTCCGTACCCTCACGGGGCTGAGGACCGGCGCCGACGGCACCCTGAAGCTGCCCAGGATCTACGCCGACGGCACCGCGGGCACCTACAAGCTGCGCCTCACCACCGAGGGTGGCGCCACGGTCGTCGTCGAGCTGAAGGTCGAGGCGTCCGAGCCCTCGGCGACGCCCGACCCCTCCGGGACGCCCGACGCCTCCCAGACGCCCGAACCGTCCGGGACGCCCGCCGCCTGACCCGGTTCCTCCGCACGTCGCAGCAGCCCCTCCGCCACCACCCGGCAGAGGGGCTGTTCTACGTGTTCTCATCTCGCGCCCGCGTTGCTACGGTGCCCGAACCCTGACGACCCATCAGATCCATGTTCTCCGGGAGGACCGGCATGCGTGCTCTCGTCGCCGCCGCCATCGGGCTGGCCGCAGCCCTCGCGCTCGTCTTCACCATCTCGGCGATCGGCGCCCCACCCGGAGAGACCTCGCCCGAACCCCTGCTGACCACCATCCCGGGCCCCAAGAACTAGTGCCCCTCACCGGCACTGACCACCGGAAGCAACCGAAGCCGAGGGAGGGCACCCACATGCGCCGCCGAGCCAGCCTCGTACTCCTGGCATTCGCCGTCTTCTTCGCCGCCATGTCGCCACTGATGCGCTGGTACGCCTTTCCCAGGCTGGCGAAGATCCCGCCCAGCCAGTACCAGGAGACGGTGCTGGAGGCGAAGCCCGCCACCCTCCTCGACTACAACGACAACATGAAGGTGAAGACGGTCCCCAAGGTCACCATCGTGCAGACCCTCAAGGGCAACGTCGAGGAGTCCGAGAGGATCGAGCGCAGCGCCGGACGCGACGTCGTCGTCTGGGACGCCCTCAGCTTCGTGGCCGGCCCGGACGGCAAGATGGTCTCCCAGATCCCCGAGCGCTACATCTTCGACGCCCACAGCCAGGCCCCCGTCCACGCCACCGGCGAATCCGTCGACGGCGACCCGGTCCGGCGCGAGGGCATCGAGTTCAAGTGGCCCTTCCTCACCGAGAAGCGCGACTACGAGTACTTCGACGCCCAGACCCGCACCAGCTCGCCCATCCACTACAAGGGCACCCGCACCTTCCACGGCATGGACGTCTACTACTTCGAGCAGACCATCCCGTGGACCAAGGTCCCGATGCCGAAGAAGATGCCGATCAAGGGCGTCACCCCGGAACAGATCGCGAAGACGGGCATGACCCGCTGGTACACCACCAAGCGGATGTTCTGGATCGACCCGGTCACCGGAGCGCCGGTCAACGGCGAGGAGATCCACAAGGAGGAGCTGCGCAACGCCAGGAAGATGGGGATGCCGCAGGACACCATGACCGTGTTCGCCGGGCACGTGAAGATGCGCCCGGACTACGTCGAATCGATCGTCGACCTGGTCAAGTCCCAGCGCCTGCTGGTCCTGCTCCTCACCTCGTACCTGCCCTGGGGCTTCCTGGTCCTCGGCGCCGCACTGCTCGCCCTCTCCCTGTGGCTGGAGGCCCGCTCCCGCCGCCCGGACCCGACACCGGACCCCGCCCCTACTCCTGCCCCCGCCTGAGCCGGGCTGCGGACGGCCCGTCGGCAGGCTTCGCGGCGTCGCCCGCGCCGCCTACTGCCGGGCCCTCTTCGTGAACCGGGTCGCCTCCACCGTCGTGGGGTCCTCCGGCCACGGGTGCTTCGGATAGCGGCCGCGCAGCTCCGCCCGTACGGCCCGGTAGCCGTCCCGCCAGAACGACGCCAGATCGGCGGTGACGGCGGCGGGCCGGCCGGCCGGGGAGAGGAGATGGACCAGGACCGGCACCCCGGCCACCCGCGGGGTCTCCCGCAGGCCGAACAGCTCCTGGAGCTTCACCGCGAGCACCGGCTGCGCCCCGCCGTACTCCACCCTGATACGGGAACCGCTCGGCACCTCGATCCGCTCCGGCGCCAACTCGTCCAGCCGCACCGCCTCGCCGGTCGCCCACGGCAGCAGCCGCCGCAACGACTGCCCCGCGTCGATGCGCGCCAGATCGGAGCGCCGCCGGGCCCGCGACAGCTCGGGCTCCAGCCACTGGCCGGTACGTTCCAGCAGCGCGTCCCGCGACACGTCCGGCCAGGGTTCGCCCAGCTCACGGTGGAGGAACGCGAGCCGCTCCCGCAACTGCTCGCTCTCCCGCGTCCAGCGCAGCAGCCCCAGCCCCTCCCGCCGCAGCCCCTCGACCAGCGCCCCCCGCACCAGCTCCGGTGCCGGCTGCTTCAGCGGGCGCACCGACAGCTCGACGGCGCCCAGCCGCTCCACCCGGCGGGCCACCACGTCGCCGCCCGCCCAGTGGACCTCCTCGCCCGCGAACCGCAGATGCCCGGCGGCCACCCGTGCCGTGTCCTCGTCGACGACGGCCGCGAGCCGCACCCGCGCGGACGCCGAGTGCGCGGGCCGGTCGGCGACCGCGACCGCCAGCCACGGCGCGCTGCGCAGCCCCGAACCGTCCCGCAGCTGCGCGCCCGTCCCCGACACCATCAGGAACGCCCCCTCGCCCCGGGCCCGCGCCACCCGCTCCGGGAACGCCAGCGCGGCCACCAGGCCCACGGCCGCGTCGTCCGGCCCGGAACCTTCGTCTCTGCCCTCGACGAAGGAGGACAGCCGCCGCACCTCCTGCCGCCAGCGCGCCGCGTACCCGTCCCCGCCCCGCCGGGCGGCACGCAGCGCGGCCGCCAGATCGTCCCCGTACTCCCTCGGCGGTTCCTCGCTCAGCAGCGCCACGACCTCGGCAGCCCGTCGCCCGCCGACCTCGGCTGCGCCGTCCAGCAGCGCCCGCGCCAGCCGCGGATGCAGGCCGAGACGGGACATCCGTACGCCCCGGCCGGTCACCCGGCCCTCCGCGTCCACCGCGCCGACCGCCGTCAGCACCTCGCGCGCCGCGCCCATCGCACCTGCGGGCGGCGGGTCGAGCAGCGCCAGACCGGAGGCGTCCGGATCGCCCCAGCACGCCGCCTGCAACGCGAACGCCGCCAGGTCCGCGACCTTGATCTCCGGGGACGGGAACCGGGCGAGCCGCCCGTCCTCCGCCTGCGCCCAGCACCGGTACACCGCCCCGGGCGCCTCCCGTCCGGCCCGGCCCGCCCGCTGTCGTCCGGCCGCCTGCGAGGCCCGTACCGTCGTCAGCGCGCTCAGCCCCCGGGCGTGATCGGTGCGCGGTTCCCTGGCCAGTCCCGAGTCGACCACGACCCGCACCCCCGGCACCGTGAGGGACGATTCCGCCACCGAGGTCGCCAGCACCACCCGCCGCGTCCCGCCGGACGACCCGGCCAGCACCGCGTCCTGCACCGCCGCCGGAGCCCGCCCGTGCACCTGGAACACCTCGGCGGCCACCCCGGCCAGCTGCCCCGCGACCCGGCCGATCTCACCGACGCCCGGCAGGAAGCACAGCACGTCGCCGTCCCGCTCGGCGAGCGCCCGGCGCACCGTCGCGGCCACATGCGTCAGCAGCGCCGGATCGACCCTCGTCCCGTGCGGCGGACGCACCGGAGCGGCGGGCGGCGCCCAGACCACCTCCACCGGATGCGAGACCCCCTGCGCCTCGACCACCGGGGCATCGCCCAGCAGCCGTGCCCAGCCCTGCGCGTCCGTCGTCGCGGACGCGGCGACCAGCCGCAGATCGGGCCGGATCGCCTCCCGTACGTCGAGCAGGAACGCGGCGACCGTGTCCGCGTCCAGATGGCGCTCATGGCACTCGTCGATGATCACCGCGTCGACCCCGGCCAGCTCCTGGTCGCGCTGGAGCCGCTGGAGCAGCACACCGGTGGTCACCACCTCCACCACCGTGTCGCGCCCCACCACCCGCTCCCCGCGGACCGTGAACCCCACCCGGCCGCCGGCCCGCTCCCCGATGAGCCACGCCATCCGCCGCGCCGCCGCCCGTGCCGCGATCCGCCGCGGCTCCGCGACCACCACCCGGCGCACCGGACCGCCGCCGGCCAGACCGGCCAGGACCAGTGGTACGAGGGTCGTCTTGCCGGTGCCGGGCGGTGCGCACAGCACCGCGACGCCGCGGTCGTCGAGCGCCCGCTCCAGGGCGGGCACAGCGGTGCGTACGGGCAACTGGTCCAGGGCGTCGGTACGGATCACGCCCCCCAGTCTCGTACGGCCCGTCCCCCTGCCCGTACCCCGGTACGGGTACCGGTCAGTCCCGTTCGCAGACGAAGATCGCCGTGCCGGGGATGAGGTTTCCGCGCAGCGGGGACCAGCCGCCCCACTCCTGGTGGTTCCAGGCGGGCCACTCGGGTTCGACGAGGTCGACCAGCCGGAAGCCCCCGGCCACCACGTCCCGCACCCGGTCGCCCAGCGTCCGGTGGTGCTCGACGTACACGGCCTCGCCCCGCTCGTCCTGCTCCACGTAGGGAGTGCGGTCGAAGTAGGAGGCGGCGACGGAGAGGCCCTCGGGTCCCGGCTCGTCCGGGAACGCCCAGCGGACCGGGTGCGTCACCGAGAAGACCCAGCGGCCCCCGGGGCGCAGCACCCGGCGCACCTCGCGGAAGACCTGCACGGGGTCGGCGACGAAGGGCACCGCGCCGTAGGCGGAGCACGCCAGGTCGAAGGAGCCGTCCCGGAACGGCAGCGCCCCGGCGTCCGCCTCCACCAGGGGCACCTCACCGCCGATCCGCAGTGCGTGCTGCAACTGCCGGTGCGAGAGGTCCAGCGCCACCGGGCGGGCGCCCTGGGCGGCGAGCCAGCGGGAGCACTGCGCGGCGCCCGCGCCGATCTCCAGGACCCTCAGGCCGCGCAGCGACCCGGCGGGGCCCAGCAGAGCGGCCTCCGCCTCGTCGAGCCCCTCCGGACCCCAGACGAACCGGTCGTCGCCGAGGAAGGCGCCGTGGTCGCTCTGGTACTCGTCGGCGTTCCGGTCCCACCAGCCGCGACTGGCCCGGCTGCTCTCGGCCTGTGAGGCGTCGCGGCGCGTCGCCTCGGGTTCGGCCGGGTAGATCTCTTGGCTCATCGTGTCCGTCGTTGTAGTTTGCCTTCACCCCGCCGCACGCGGTACGTACCTGGGGGTATCTGTGGGTACGGCTCCCGTGCCCATGGAATGTCTCCGGGGCCGATCTGGCCTCGGGGAACATGAGTTGTGCCGGATATGAGCCGTTGCGCCCCCGGTGTGCGCCTTCGCGCATTGACCGTGCCCGGCTGCCCCCGTATGCTACAAGTTGCGCTGCGAGCCTGCGCGCCTCAGACCTAGCAGGCCGCGCTCGCATCTGTTGTATGTCCCCTCGGTTCACGAGGCGCCTCCCGTCCAGCGGGTTCGGTGCTTCCCGAGCTGTCCGGCTTCTGCAGAGGTGATACGGGCTCCCGGCGTAGCAGTACCTACGACTCACTGTCCGTACCGGAGCCCTTTCCCACATGACGAGCAGCACCGAGACCACCGCCACCACCCCGCAGGTAGCGGTCAACGACATCGGTAACGAGGAAGCCTTCCTCGCCGCGATCGACGAGACGATCAAGTACTTCAACGACGGCGACATCGTCGACGGCGTCATCGTGAAGGTCGACCGGGACGAGGTCCTGCTCGACATCGGTTACAAGACCGAAGGCGTCATCCCCTCCCGCGAGCTTTCGATCAAGCACGACGTCGACCCGAACGAGGTCGTCAAGGTCGGCGACGAGATCGAGGCCCTGGTTCTCCAGAAGGAGGACAAGGAAGGCCGCCTCATCCTGTCCAAGAAGCGCGCTCAGTACGAGCGTGCCTGGGGCACGATCGAGAAGATCAAGGAAGAGGACGGCATCGTCACCGGTACCGTCATCGAGGTCGTCAAGGGTGGTCTCATCCTCGACATCGGCCTCCGTGGCTTCCTGCCGGCCTCCCTCGTCGAGATGCGCCGTGTCCGCGACCTCCAGCCCTACGTGGGCAAGGAGCTCGAGGCCAAGATCATCGAGCTGGACAAGAACCGCAACAACGTGGTCCTGTCCCGCCGTGCCTGGCTGGAGCAGACCCAGTCCGAGGTTCGCCAGACGTTCCTCACGACCCTGCAGAAGGGCCAGGTCCGCTCCGGCGTCGTCTCCTCGATCGTCAACTTCGGTGCGTTCGTGGACCTCGGCGGCGTCGACGGTCTCGTGCACGTCTCCGAGCTGTCCTGGAAGCACATCGACCACCCCTCCGAGGTTGTCGAGGTCGGCCAGGAAGTCACCGTCGAGGTTCTCGACGTCGACATGGACCGCGAGCGCGTCTCCC
Organism: Streptomyces sp. NPDC001890; assembly: GCF_042891445.1. Taxonomy (NCBI): domain Bacteria; kingdom Bacillati; phylum Actinomycetota; class Actinomycetes; order Kitasatosporales; family Streptomycetaceae; genus Streptomyces; species Streptomyces sp. NPDC001890. The sequence goes on from NZ_JBIATE010000001.1 coordinate 1,143,606, forward strand.
TGTCGCTCAAGGCGACGCAGGAAGACCCGTGGCAGCAGTTCGCCCGCACGCACCAGATCGGGCAGGTCGTTCCCGGTAAGGTCACCAAGCTCGTTCCGTTCGGTGCGTTCGTGCGCGTCGACGAGGGCATCGAGGGCCTGGTCCACATCTCCGAGCTGGCCGAGCGCCACGTGGAGATCCCGGAGCAGGTCGTCCAGGTCAACGACGAGATCTTCGTCAAGGTCATCGACATCGACCTGGAGCGCCGTCGCATCAGCCTCTCGCTGAAGCAGGCCAACGAGTCCTTCGGCGCCGACCCGGCCTCGGTCGAGTTCGACCCGACCCTGTACGGCATGGCCGCGTCCTACGACGACCAGGGCAACTACATCTACCCCGAGGGCTTCGACCCCGAGACCAACGACTGGCTCGAGGGCTACGAGACCCAGCGCGAGGCGTGGGAGACGCAGTACGCCGAGGCGCAGCAGCGCTTCGAGCAGCACCAGGCCCAGGTCATCAAGTCCCGCGAGGCCGACGAGGCCGCTGCTGCCGAGGGCGCTGCCGCCCCGGCCGGTGGCGCCCCGGCTGCCTCCGGCGGCAGCGGTGGCGGCTCGTACTCCTCGGAGTCCGCGGACAACTCCGGCGCCCTGGCGTCGGACGAGGCCCTGGCTGCCCTGCGCGAGAAGCTGGCGGGCGGCCAGAGCTGACGCTCTGCACCCCCTCCGGTCGATGATCGACCGCAGTAGCTGAAAAGTGAGGCCCGCTCCCCCCGGGGGGAGCGGGCCTCACTCGTTTCCGAAGGCGGTTCTCGTTTTCCCGGCGTTACGGAGTGACGGCGATGTTGGTCAGTCCCTTGCCGCCGGTCACCGTGTTGCTGCTGTGGACGGTGGTCGGGCAGCCCGTGCCGTAGTTGGTGACGTTGATCGCGAGCTGCTTGTCCCCCTTGGCGCCGGTCAGGTCCGAGGTGTTGTCGCGGAAGACGGTGCCGCAGCCCCAGCCGCTCTGCTGGGTGTGGGTCTCGTAGCCGTTGTTGGTCGTACGGGAACCCCTGTTGCCCTCGACGAGTACGTCATTGCCCTTCACGTCGACCCAGGAGTCGTCGTAGTTGGCGCCGGTCAGCCCGCTGCCGTCGAAGGTGTTGCCGATGATCCTCGCCCCGGTGGTGCCCTCCTTGATGTCGACGTTCTCGCCGCCGACCCCCGGGCCGATCGTGTTGTTCAGGATCTGCACCCCGTCGCTCCGGTCGGAGAGATCGCCGGCCGTGCCGACGTAGACGCCCTCGCCCATGCCGCGGCCGTCGTGCCCGGTGTCGTGGATCCGCGAGTTCTTGATGACGCCGTTCCTGCTGGACCTGCGGAAGTGGACGCCCTCCATGTCCAGGTCGTGCACGGTCACCGAGTCGATGACGACCCCCGTGGCGGTGTCGGCCATGATGCCCTTCTGGCCGCCGGTGACGGTGATGCCCTCGACGGTCCAGTAGGAGGCCCCGTCGAGGTGCAGGCCGTAGCCCCCGCCTGCCGTGAGGACCGCCTCGGCCGAGCCCGTGAGGGTGATCCGGGCGGAGGCGGTGCCGGGTACGGTCGCCTTGAAGTTGCCGGTGTACGTGCCGTCGGCGAGCCGGATGGTGTCGCCGGGGGCGGCGGCGGTGAGGGCGGACTTGAGCTGGGCGGTGGTGCTCACGTCGATGACCGTTGCCGCGCCGGCCGTGGTGGCGGAGGCGAGGGCGAGGCCGCCGGCGGCGAGCGCGGTGGCCAGCAGGGCCGGGAGGAGGGTGCGGGTGCGCATGCGCATGGGGGTGCCTTCCCGTCGCAGGATTCAGGTTCTCGTACATGAATGTGGGGCGAGTCTCTGAACGCTCTGCCCAGTGACGGTAGGGACGGGGTGCGACGGTGTCAATGTCTGGACCAATGCTTCACGCGGCGGGCCGATGAGGCCGGGTGAACAGGGGAACGCCTGTGTGGCGCACGGGAAACTGACGGTCCATGCCCTGCCCGCGCGTGGGTCCGGCGGCCCCGGACCGGTCGTGAACTCGGCTTTCTCGTCGCGGTGTTCATCGACATGAACTCCAACGCCTGTGTCTCCAGGGGAAGGCGGACGCCCGTCACGGGTATCCGCCTCGGGAGCCGCGCCCGGGTTCTCGCGTCGGATCCGGCATGAACCGGCCGGTGAAGGGGCACAGTCCGGGAATGCATGTGCCCTGCCGGACGTTCTTCTCCAGGAACACGAGGAGGAGCGGTAACCGTGCCTGATCCGCAGAGTTTGTACGAATGGGAGCCGAAGGGCCTGGCCGTCGTCGACATGGCGCTCGCGCAGGAGTCGGCCGGCCTGGTCATGCTCTACCACTTCGACGGATACATCGACGCGGGCGAGACCGGCGAGCAGATCGTGGACGGCCTGCTCGAAACGCTGCCGCACCAGGTCGTGGCCAGTTTCGACCACGACCGTCTCGTCGACTACCGGGCGCGGCGTCCGCTGCTGACCTTCCGGCGTGACCGCTGGGCCGCCTACGAGACCCCGACGCTCGACGTCAGGGTCGTGCAGGACGCCACCGGGGCACCCTTCCTGCTGCTGTCCGGGCCCGAGCCCGACGTGGAGTGGGAGCGCTTCGCCGGCGCCGTCGAGCAGATCGTCGAGCGCCTCGGCGTCCGCCTCGCGGTGAACTTCCACGGGATCCCGATGGGCGTTCCGCACACCCGCCCCGTCGGCATCACCCCGCACGGCAACCGCACGGACCTCATGCCCGGCCACCGCAGCCCCTTCGACGAGGCACAGGTGCCCGGCTCCGCCGAGGCCCTGGTGGAGTACCGGCTCATGGAGGCCGGACACGACGTCCTCGGTGTCGCCGCCCATGTGCCGCACTACGTCGCCCGCTCCGCGTACCCGGACGCGGCCCTCACCGCCCTGGAGGCGATCACCGCCGCGACCGGCCTGGTCCTGCCGAGCGTCGCCCATGCGCTGCGCACCGAGGCGCACCGCACCCAGACCGAGATCGACCGCCAGATCGACCAGGGCGACGAGGAGCTCGTCTCGCTCGTCGAGGGCCTTGAGCACCAGTACGACGCGGTCGCCGGATCCGAGACCCGGGGCAACCTGGTCGCCGAGCCGGTGGACCTGCCGTCCGCCGACGAGATCGGCCTCGAATTCGAGCGGTTCCTCGCAGAGCGCGAGGGGGACGCCTGACCGCCGCCGCCGGACAGGCCCTAGGCTGCAGGGCATGCTGAAAGTGGGCCTGACCGGTGGGATCGGCGCCGGCAAGAGTGAAGTGTCACGGCTGCTCGTCGGATATGGAGCCGTGCTGATCGACGCGGACCGGATCGCCCGTGAGGTCGTCGAGCCGGGGACACCCGGGCTCGCGGCCGTCGTCGACGCGTTCGGCGACGGCATCCTCACCGCCGACGGCGCCCTGGACCGGCCGAAGCTCGGCTCGATCGTCTTCTCCGACGCGGACCGGCTCGCCACCCTCAACGCGATCGTCCACCCCCTGGTCGGCGCCCGCTCCGCCGAACTGGAGCGGGCCGCGGGCGCCGACTCGGTCGTCGTCCACGACGTCCCGCTCCTTACCGAGAACGGCCTGGCGCCGCTCTACGACCTGGTCGTCGTCGTGGACGCGAGCCCCGACACCCAGCTCGACCGGCTCGTACGGCTGCGCGGCATGACCGAGGCCGAGGCCCGCGCCCGGATGACCGCCCAGGCCACCCGGGAGCAGCGGCGGGCCGTGGCGGATCTGATCATCGACAACGACGGACCGCTGGAGAACCTGGAGCCGCAGGTCCGCAAGGTCTGGTCGGAGCTGACCGGGCGGGCCGCCGGGTCCGGCTGACCCCGGCACCGGCGGACCGAGTGGGTGCCCGCGGCCCGGCCACGGCACTGGCCGCGGCACCGGCCAGGACCGGAATAGCGGACCGCGCCCGGACGTTGAGGACCCGGTGACGAGTCGCGGACCCGGTGACGAGTCGCGGACCTGGTGACGAGTCGAGGACCCGGTGACGAAGGGAAGGACGAGAACGTGCCCGAGAGGACCCCGGAGACCGACGTCATCGATTTCCGCGCGGCCGAACAACTGCTGGCCGCGCGCGACCCCCGTGGTGCGGTGAAACTGCTCGACGCGGTGATCGCGGCCCATCCGGAGAACACCGCGGCCCGGCTGCTGCGCGCCCGCGCGTTCTTCGCCGCTGCCCAGCTGCGCCCCGCCGAGCTCGAATTCGAACTCGTCCTGGAGCGCGAACCGGACAACGCCTTCGCGCACTTCGCGCTGGCCCGCACCTTCGAGCGCGCCGGCCGCACCGACCGGGCCGCCCGCCACTTCCGGCTGGCCGCCGCGCTCGACCCGAACCCGGAGTACCTGAAGGCGGCCCGCTTCCCGGCCCAGGACTGAGACGACGGTGCCGGGCGGGTACGCGCCCGCCCGGCCCGGTTCAGTGCCCGTACCTGCCACGCCCGCCGTGGTCGGGTTCGTACGGCGGGATGTCGCGGCCGGGCTGGTAGTGCGGGCCCTGGTGGATGTGGTGCACGATCACCGTCAGATCCACCAGGACCAGCAGGAGCAGCAGTCCGCAGGCGGCGGCCCAGCCCGGCCGGTCGGTCAGCGTGAAGGCCGCCAGGCCGAAGACGGCCCAGGCCAGCCCCCATAGACTCAGCCAGAGCCGCAGCCGCAGTGGACTGCGGGCAGTCGTCGGTTCATTGCCGGTACGCATGGCGATCGCCTCTCCTACCAGGATGGACCCGCGACGGTGTTTTGGGACATGTCGACGTCGGACTGAGGAGATCGCGCGTGAACGGCACATCGTGGGAGGACCGCACCGGCCGCAGTTCGAGGGTGCGGGGCTGCCTGCTGGGCGGGGCGATCGGGGACGCGCTGGGAAACCCGGTGGAGTTCCTGTCCCTGGCCGGCATCCGTCGCGCGCACGGTGAGCACGGCGTACACGGGCTCGTCCCGGACGAGGAAGGGGTCGCCGGACGGGTCACGGACGATACGCAGATGACCCTGTTCACGGCCGAAGCGCTGATCAGGGCCCACGCCCGCGCGGCGTCGAAGGGGATCGGCGGGGCCGAGACCGCACTCGTACGCAACGCCTACCTGCGCTGGCTGGACACCCAGAACCATCCCGCGCCGCCCGCCGCGGGCGGTGACAACCCGATCCGGACCGGCTGGCTCCGGCAGCAGCCCTGGCTGTACGCGCGCCGGGCCCCGGGCAACGCCTGCCTGACCGGGCTCGCCACCGGCCACGTCCCCGAGCCGACGCACCGGCTCGGCGAGCCCGGCCCCGTCAACACCGGGTCGAAGGGGTGCGGCACGGTGATGCGGTCCGCCCCCTTCGGGCTGGTGGGCCAGGACGCCGAGGAGAGCTTCCGGCTCGCGTACTGGTGCGCGCAGATTACCCACGGCCATCCGACCGGCGCGTACGCGGCCGGGGCCCTCGCCGCGATCGTCGCGCACCTCCTGGAGGGCGACTCGATGGCGGGCGCCGTGCTGAGGGCGATGGAGCTGCTGCGCCGCCACCCGGGGCACGAGGAGACGGCGAAGGCGCTGCGGGCCGCCGTCGACCTGGCCGCTGAGGGTGCGCCGACCAGCGAGAAGGTGGAGACCCTGGGGGCGGGCTGGGTCGCCGAGGAGGCCCTCGCCATCGCCGTGTACTGCGCTCTGGTGCTGCCCGGCGCCGATCAGGTGGCCGGGGCGCTGCTGCTCTCGGTCAACCACTCGGGCGACAGCGACTCCACGGGAGCGGTCTGCGGCAACCTGCTCGGCGCACGCCACGGGGACGTACACCTTCCGCCGTCCTGGCTGGTGGCGACCGAGGGCCGCGCGGTGATCACCGAGGTGGCCGACGACTTGTGCCTGGCGTCCGGGCACGCGGTCGCCTGGCCGGAGGGCCGGTACCCGATGTGCTGACGGGCGGGCGGCACCCGGTGTGCCGACGGGCGGCCGTCCGCCGCCGGCCGGCCGGCGGGGACACCGCCCGTCGGCACACCGGGTCGCGACGGTGCGTCAGTCGGTGAGCAGCTTGGTGCGCAGCGCGGCCACCGTCGCGTCGTCGATCTTCAGACCCTCGCGTACGTAGGTGCCGAAGTCGCCGTACAGGTCGTCCACCTCGTCGAACGCCGCGCGCAGCCAGCTCAGTTCGACGGCCTTCGGGTTGCCCAGGTAGTCGTTGCTGGCGAGGAAGTCCGCCTCGACGGTCTCGCGCGGGACGCCGAGCAGGGTGAGCAGGACGGCGGTGCTCCAGCCGGTGCGGTCCTTGCCCGAGCTGCAGTGGTAGAGCGTCGCGCCGGAATCGTTCGTGGCGACGGCCGTGAGCAGGTCGTGGAAGGCGTAGTCGGCGCCGACGAAGTTGACCATGAACGGGTAGCCGATGGACTGGCCGAGGTCGGACGAGCCGGAGAACAGCCCGGCCGCGATGGCCTCGGCCAGGGTCATCAGGGCCGAGTCGTGGAAGCGGATGCCGTGGCTGAGCGACACCACATCGGCGACCTGGTACTTCACACCGGCGGGCAGCCGGTCCGGGTCGTCGTGCCGCTCCACCGCGTTGCGCAGGTCCACATCGAGGGTGAGGCGCTGGGAGAGCAGGCGCTGCTGCTCGGCGTCGGTGAGGCTGTTGATCTTGTTGGAGCGGTAGACCAGACCCGGGCGCACCCAGCGGCCGTCGGTGGTGCGGTAGCCGCCGATGTCCCGGAAGTTGCGGGCGGACTCGATCCCGAGCGAACGGTCGGCGACGACGAGCGGGGAACCGCTGTCCGGTACCAGGCGGAAGTACCAGCGTCCTGCCTCGGCGAGGGCTGCGGCGGGGACGGTCAGCGAACCGGTGCCGGGCGCGGTGCCCACCGGGGTGCCGGTGGTGGCGTCGGGGGAGGTGACGGCGGTGACGGTCACCGACCGGGCGGCGGAGGACCAGGAGAGGGTGTAGCCGCCGTCGGCGGCGCGCCTGGCGGTGGCCGCGGTGAACGGGACGGCGGCGGCCCGCGTGCCGGCCTCGGCGCTCGCCGCGGGTGCGCCGGCCGGTGTGGCGGCGAGGGCGGGCGGTACGAGGACCGTGCCGGCGAGCAGGGCGGCCGCGACGGCTGCCTGGGTGATGCGGTGCGTACGCATGGTGCTCCTTGTCTGCATCCCTGTCGGGGGGAGGGGTGGGGGGTGTCAGGAGGCGGGGACGGCGGTGCACGGCGTGTTGCCGCAGACATTGATGACACGGCCGGTGGTCAGGAAGGTGGCCTTCTGCTGACGGGCGGCCGACGAGTTGCGGGGGTCCGAGTGCGGGTCGTGGCCGTGACTCGCCCCGGTGGGCGGGGTGTTGGTGGGCGGCGGACTGGGTGTGCCGCTGTCCCACACCGTCATCGCGGAGCCCCGGAGGGGCAGTTGGTCGCGGGTGACGGTCCCGATGCCCCAGTACGGGACGGTGTCCGGGCTGCGGCCCGGTGTCAGCGCGGGGGCGATCAGCCGGGCGCCGATGGTGCGCGCCTCCACGTCGGCCGCCGCGTTGGCGACCTGGTGGTCCCCGTACGCGATGTGCATCAGTACCCGATGGCGGTCGGTGAGGTGGTTCGCGTACCCGTTCGTCTCTCCCCGGTCCCACACCATCTGGAACAGCTGGAGGACGATCTGCTGGCGCAGCTTGTCCGGGTAGGACAGGTCCAGGACCTGCTGGAACGGGGCGAAGTCGGCGCTGCGGTTGAGGAGCAGGCCGTAGTTCATGCCGGTGACGCCGAGGACCCCGCGCCGGATGTCGGGCGAGGCGGCCACCAGTGCGCCGCCCAGGATTCCGCCCTGGCTGTTCCCGTCGTACCCGATGCCGTGCCGGATGTCGACGAGCGGGCGGCCGTCGGTGTCGCGGAAGGCCGCGTCGGTGGTCAGGCCGTCGCTGTGGATCAGGGCGCGGGCGAGGAAGAGGGCGTTCAGCATGCCCTGTTCGCTGCGTTCGGGGACGGCGGGGAAGAGGTTCGGGTCGGCGAGCGCGCCGAGCACCACGGGTATGTCCTCCTCGGCCATCCCGATCCAGTCCGTCGCGCAGAACGTGAAGTCGTGCTCCGCCGCCATCGCCTTGACGTTGCCCGCGCCGACCTCGGAGCGGCGGCCGAGGAGGCCGTGCCCGTAGAGGGCGGGGTGCGAGGGGGTGCGGAAGGCGGCGCGCGGTATCTCGCAGCGGAACGTGGCGGGCCGGGTGTTCGACGGGAGCCGCCTCGGCAGGCCGTCGCGGCCTCGGTGCAGTACGGAGCCGGGCGGGCCGCCGGGCAGGTTCAGATAGCTGGGCACTTCGATCCGGCCGGTCACCTCGCGGGCGATCCGGGGGTCCTGCTCGGCTGTGAAGTCGGTGACCCCGGTGACGGTGAACGCGGGGGAGCGGCCCCCGAGCCGGCGGAACGCGTCGTCACGGATGGTGAAGAGGTCGCCGGTGAGACTCCGGGTGCTCGCGACGGTGAAGTCCCAGGCCAGATACAGCCCTTCGGACCGGACCCCGGCCCCGCGCAGCGCCTTCAGGGCCGGACGGAGCTGACGCTGCCGGGCGTGCAGCGGATGCCCGGCGGGCAGCGGCCTCCCGGCGACGGCGGCGAACGGTTCGGCGGCAGGGACGGTCCGCCCCGCCCCGTCCTTGAGGTTCCGCAGGGCCACGGCGTAGTGGTGACCGTCGCGGAAGTTGCGCGCGGGACGGATCAGCAGGGCCCGGCGCGCGGGGTCGGTGGCGTTGGAGTCCGGCTCCGCCCAGTACGGCCACCGCTCGCCGGTCCGGGTGTCCAGCAGTACGACGGGGGCGTCCGGGGCCAGGGAGCGGCCGATGTCGGTGATCGGGGCCGCGCCGGTCGCCGCCAGGTCGAGGCCGGGGACGTGCGCGATCAGCGTCGAGCCGGGGGAGAAGCCGTCGGACCGGTTCCAGGCCGTCGGGTCGACGGTCCGGCCGGCCGCGGCGCGCGGCAGCGTGGTGGCGCCGAAGGACACGCGGCGGCCGGTGTCGGTGGCCGGGTCGGGCCGGGTGTACCAGTCGTTCGGGAACGGCAGCAGGCATTCGACGGGCGCCAGCGGGTCGCAGCCGGGCCCGGACGCCCCGGCGGCCGGTGCCGCGGAGGCGTCCGGGACGAGCAGGGCGGCGGCGCCGAGCGCCGCCGCCAGCAGCCCGCGCAGCAGGCGATGGAGCAACTTCGGTCAGCTCCCCTGGAGGCGCGCGCCGATGATGGCGGCGTAGTTCGCCTCACCGTTGCGATTGGGGTGCAGCGGGGCGGCGGCCGCGGTCGGCACGTAGCCCTCGACCCACTTGTCCGACGGGGCCTGGCAGGAGTCGTGGCCCTTGCTGGGCGTGGCCAGATCGATGTACTCGGCCCCGTGCGCGGCGCTCTGCTGGGCGATCACCGCGTTCATCCGGTCGACGCTGCCCTGGAGGAAGTCCGCGTCCACCGGGAGGACCGGCTGCAGCGGCCAGCAGCCGCCGGGCTTGATGTACAGGCCGTACCCCGTGACGACCACCCGGGCCTGCGGCGAACGCTGGTGGATCGCGTCCAGTACGGCGCCCAGCTTCGGCGCGAACTCCGCGATGCGCTGCCCCACCTGGTCCACGCCGCCCTCGTTGTACTTCTCCTTGCACGGGGTGGCGTTCGGGTCGAGGGTGGTGCACTTCTGCGCGATGCCGACCAGACCGGCGTCGTTGCCGCCGATGGTCAGCGTCACCAGGTCGGTGTCCGCGCGCAGCGCGTCGAACTGGGGCGGGGCCGAGCCCATCGGGATGTCGAGCAGCGACAGCGACTGCTTCTCGGTCATGTGCTTGGAGGAGGCGCCGCTGCACGTGACGTCGGTCAGCGACGCACCGAGGCGCGCGGCCAGTTCGTGGGGGTAGTTGTGCGTGGAACGGCCGCAGGCCACCGGCCCCGTGATGTCCGGGATGAGCGGTCCCGAGGCCATGGAGTCGCCGAGCGCGACATAGGACGTGGTGTCGTCCGTACCGGCCGCGGAGGCCGGGACCGCACCGGTCCCCACGGCCAGACCGGCCAGGGCGAGCGTGCCCATGATGGTTCTGACGGAACGACAGATGCCTTTGTTCTGCGGCATGTTCACGGAATCCTCCGGCGGTGGGGGGCGGAACGTGGCATGGCGTGTGACGCCGGTCATCATGCAGACTCGACTGCCGTCGTTTAACTGGTGGGTAACGCAGACTTCTGCGGGGGAACTTGTGACGCGTGACAATCGGCCGCTCGTGATCGCGGGGGAGCACGGTGTCCCGGGCGGGCCACGGGGCCGGCCGCTGTCCATCGCCGGGCGTCCGGTGGCCGCGCAGCTGCGCGCCCGGGTCCCGGCCCTGACCGGCCGTGTCGTCGCCCGGCTGCTGGCCGATCTTCCGGTCTACGCCGATCTGCCGCACGAGGAGATCTCCGGCGACATCGCCGACATCGTCCAGCACAATCTGCGGCTCTTCGCCGACGTGGTCGAGCACCGCCGCCCCGCCACGGACGCCGAACTCGCCCAGCAGCGGGACTCGGCGGCCCAGCGCGCCGAGGAGGGCGTGCCGCTGGACGCGATCCTCACCGCCTACCAGGTCGGCACGGCGATGTGCTGGCAGGAGACCGCGAAGGGGGCGCTGCCCGGCGATCTCGCCACCATTCTGGAGATCATGGACCGCATCATGGTCCTCCAGCAGCAGCTGACCTCCGCCGTCAGCAGCGCGTACCTGGAGGCCCGGCAGATCCTCGACAGCCAGGAACACGGGGGCCGGCACGCCCTGATGGCCGCCCTGCTGACCGGGGAACCCCTGGACCGCTTCGCCCACCGCGCCGGGCTGCGCCCGGCCGCCCGCTACCTCACGATGACGCTCGTGCTCGGCCCGCACCCCGACGAGCTGAACCAGTTGCCGGGGCCGGGCGCGGGCGTCGCGGCCCGGCGCAAGATCCGCCGGGTCCGCACGGCCCTCGACCACTTCGCCGGTACGCCGGCGCTCACCGCCCTCGACGCCTCCGGCGGCACGGTGCTGCTGCCCGTCGCCGAGCCGCCGCCGTGGCACGGACCCGGCGGTCTGTGCGAGCTGATCGAGGAGGCGACCCGGGCCGCCGGTGTCCCCATCACCGCTGCCGCGGAGACCGCCGGACCGGAGGAGGTGCCGGCCGCCGTGGCGCGCAACACCGAGATCGTCGACCTGATCGCCCGCACCGGCCGCCCGCCCGGCCTGTACCGGCTGGCCGATGTCCTGCTCGAATACCAGCTCAGCCGGCCCAGCGAGGCCCTGCGCGGGCTCGCGCAGCTGCTGCGGCCGCTGGAGGCGAAGCCGGAGCTGCTGCGCACACTGGAGACGTATCTCGAACTGGGCCTGGACCGGCGGGCCACCGCGGCCGCCCTGCACATCCACCCCAACACCGTCGACTACCGCATCCGCCGCATCGACCGGCTGACCGGCCTCTCCCCGGCCCGCCCGGCCGACCTCCAGCACATCAGCGCGGCACTGGTCGCGCGCCGCTCGCTGTGAACGGGAGGAGGGCGGTGTCCGTGGCCGGAACCATCGTCAACGACCGTACGTTCGTCCATACATGAGCGGACAACTCGTGCGTGAGGGATATTCAGGAACAGGGCCCGGTGCGATCACGCCGGACGGCTGCGCGGTCGAGCTGTACAGACGGCTGCCCGTCCGCGACGAACCGGATGTGATCGCGGCGGCGGTGCCCGCCGGAGCGAGCATTCTGGAACTGGGCTGCGGCGTGGGCCGGGTGACTCATCCGCTGATCGAGCGCGGCTTCGAGGTCACCGCCGTGGACGAGTCGGCACAGATGCTGGAGCACATCCGGGGTGCCCGCACCGTGCGGAGCCCCATCGAGTCGCTGGACCTCGGCGAGGAGCGGTTCGACGTGGTGATGCTGGCGTCGTTCCTGGTGCACACGAGCGAGGACCGGGTGCGTGACGGGCTGCTGCGGACCTGCCGCAAGCACGTCAAGGAAGGCGGTGTCGTGCTCTTCCAGCGCGAGGGCGCCGACTACCACACGAACCTGCCGAGGGAGCGGACCTATCCGGACGGATACCCGGGCGGGTACACCGTACGGATCGTCTCGGCGGAGCCCGTGGGGGACGGGGTGGACTCGGTGCACGCCGAGTACGTCTTCGACGACGCGCGATGGACCCAGACGTTCCGGTCGCGGGAGCTGTCGAAGGAACAGTTCGAAGGACATCTGGCGGCGGCGGGCCTGACCGTCGACCGGTATCTCACGGACGACGGAATATGGGTGCGCGCGGTGCCCGCGTAGCCGCCGGACCGGTGCTGAACACGGTCTGTCCGGTCAGTGGACCGTGCTGTAGCTGCGCCACGGCAGCGCGGAGAGCCCATTGACATCGCTGAGCATCGTCGCGAGGTACGTCGTCCCCGGGCCGGTGCAGTCGCGTGTGCGGTACAGGATGATGTCGACCAGGGTGCTGTTGTTCACGGCCCTGGCGCCCGAGGGGGCGAGGCGGTGGCACCCCTTCACGGACGGGCTGTTGACCATGATCACGGCGCCCCGCTCCGTCGTGTAGGTGATCGGCCCGACCGCGGTCCGGCCGAGGCCGGAGCAGCCTGCGACGGTGAGGGTCAGGAGCACGGTCCCGGCTGCGATGCCGAGGCGGCGGCGTCGGTGGGCGATCACGGGCATGGGCGGGTCCTCGTCTACGGAGTACGTGCTGACGCCGCAAACCCTGCCCCCTCGCCGGTGCCCCGGCATCCGGTGCGCGGCCGGGCGGGGGAGGGCCGCGCACGGCGGGGGCCCGTCCGTGTTCCTATTGATTGAGACTGGGCATACCGTGGTAGTAGCGGCTGATTCATACGATTTGCGCGATTGACGGAATTCGTTTGATTCGGTCGCATTCGGTCAGTTTTCGGCTGTCAGGGGGCCGACATGGTCCAGGATCTCGTGATCGCGGTAGTGGCGGCGGCCTCGGTGGGCACGCTGTACCTGGCCGCGGCGGCCAAGGTCGTCAAGCAGTACGAGCGGGGCGTCGTGCTGAGGCTCGGCAGGCTCCGTGACGATGTACGAGGACCCGGGTTCACCATGGTGATCCCCGGCATCGAGCGGCTGCGCAAGGTCAACATGCAGATCGTGACGATGCCGGTGCCGGCGCAGGACGGGATCACCCGGGACAACGTGACGGTGCGGGTGGACGCGGTCATCTACTTCAAGGTCGTCGACGCGGCGAGCGCCGTGATCCAGGTCGAGGACTACCGGTTCGCGGTGTCGCAGATGGCACAGACCTCGCTGCGGTCGATCATCGGCAAGAGCGATCTGGACGATCTGCTGTCCAACCGCGAGAAGCTGAATCAGGGCCTGGAGCTGATGATCGACAGCCCCGCGGTCGGATGGGGCGTGCAGATCGACCGGGTGGAGATCAAGGATGTCTCGCTGCCGGAGACCATGAAGCGCTCCATGGCCCGCCAGGCCGAGGCCGACCGTGAGCGGCGGGCCCGGGTCATCAACGCGGACGCCGAGCTCCAGGCGTCGAAGAAGCTCGCGGAAGCGGCGGGGGAGATGTCCGCCCAGCCGGCCGCGCTCCAGCTGCGCCTGTTGCAGACAGTGGTGGCGGTCGCGGCGGAGAAGAACTCCACTCTGGTGCTGCCGTTCCCGGTGGAGCTGCTCCGCTTCCTGGAGCGGGCACAGCAGCCCGGGCAGCAGCAGCTCGCGCCCGCGCAGCAACAGTCGGCGCCCGGACAGCAGCAGCTCGCGCCAAGGCAGCAACAGCCGCCGCCCCCGCAGGGCGCCGCCGCCCAGCCGCAGCCGCAGCGGCAGTCGCAGCGCCATGCGCAGGCACCCCGCCCCGCCCTGCCGCAGCGCCCCGCCCAGGCCAGGCGCCCGGCCCAGGCGCAGCCGCGACCCCAGCAGCCGTCGGCCGCGGCGTCCGCGCCCATGTCCGCACCGCCGCCCCCGGCCGCTGTTCCCGCCCGGCCCTCACCTCCGAAGCCGCTGGCCAAGCACTGAGGACCGGTTGTCAGACCCCCCGCCTAGACTCGCAGGAGTCATGAAGGCCGAGGCGATCAAGAGGATCGGCGCGGGAGCGGAGGGGGAGCGATGACCACGGCACAGCAGCAGCAGGACGCCTCCACCGTCCGTCTTCTGCGCTGTGCCGCCGTGTTCCTGCCCGCACCGCTGCCGAGGGACGGGAGCGTCGCCTTCTGGGATCCCGACGGCGGTCCCCTCCCGGAGCCGGGCGATCTCCGCGCACACCCCGCGGACCCCGGGAGCCCGGCACCCGGTGCGCGCTCGGCGGAGATCATTGTCGTCCGCAGGCACGGGCAGGGCGACGGCGTCCGCCGGCGCACGGTGCCCGCGGTGCTGCTGCCCGTCGCCGACGCGCTGCCGCTGCTGGTGCGGGCCCGGCACCAGGAGTCCGCCCACCCCGCCACGCGCTGCTGGGGCGCCGCCGCGCTCCAGGCGCTCAACCTGGCGGCACGCGGCAGACTGCTCCCCGGTCTGACGGGCGACGACCACGACGCCTGGCGGGCCGGGCCGCGCGACGCGGAGGACATCGCCCATCTCCGGGCGATCGCCGCCGCCATGCCGGCCGAGGGGCATGCGGTACCGCTGCCGGATTCCACCCCGCTCCGGCTCCCCGACCCCCGGTGGCTGCTCGGATCCTTCCTCGACGCGGTCGCCGACACCCTGCCCCGTACGCCCGCGGCGGCATACGCGATGGGCGCGCCCTTCGCGGCCCGCGAGGCCCAGCACCTGCCCGGAGCCCGTGACTGGGCGGTCGAGGTCGCGTCCGGTCTCGACGCGGGTGTACGGGTGTCGCTGCGCCTGGACCTGTCGGCGTACGAGCTCTTCGACACGGCCGATACGTACGACACCTCCGACGCCACCGCTCCCGGCGGGGCCGACGCCTCCGATACCTCCGGCCCCGGCCGCCCCGGCGCCGCGCGGCACGCCGCCGCGGCCGTCACCCAGGTGCACAGCCTCGCCGACCCGACCTACGTCACCGACGCCGCCGCGCTGTGGAACGGCGGGGCGGGCGAGCCGTTCGGCCCGCGTGCCAGGATCGACGCCGTCCTCGCCCTGCGCCGGGCCGCCCGTGTCTGGGCACCGCTGGAAAGACTGCTCGACCAGCCGGTGCCCGATGTGCTCGCCCTCGCGGAGGACGAGCTGTACGAACTCCTCGGCGATGCCGGAGCCCGGCTGGCGGCGGCCGGGGTGAGCGTGCACTGGCCCAGGGAGCTGGCCCGTTCGCTCACCGCCTCAGCCGTCGTGCGGCCCGCGCCCGGCGCGGCCACCGACGGCACCTCGTTCTTCGACGCCGAGCAGCTCTTCGCCTTCAACTGGCAGTTGTCGCTGGGCGACGAGCGGCTCACCGAGGCGGAGATGGACATCCTCGCGGAGGCCCACCGCCCGGTGGTGCGCCTGCGCGACCAGTGGGTCGTCGTCGACCCCGCGCTCGTACGCAAGGCACGCAAGCGGGAGCTCGGCCTGCTCGATCCGGTCGACGCCCTCGCCGTCGCCCTGACCGGCACCGCCGAGGTGGACGGCGAACAGGTCGAAGCGGTGCCCGTGGGAGCGCTGGCCGCGCTCCGCGAGCGCATCACCGCCGACCACACCACCATCGCCCCGCCGCCCGGCCTGGACGCCACCCTCCGCGACTACCAGCTGCGCGGCCTGGCCTGGCTGGACCGGATGACCTCGCTCGGCCTCGGCGGCTGCCTCGCCGACGACATGGGCCTGGGCAAGACGATCACGCTGATCGCCCTCCATCTGCACCGCGCCCGCCCCGAGCCCACCCTCGTGATCTGCCCCGCCTCCCTGCTGGGCAACTGGCACCGGGAGATCAGCCGCTTCGCTCCCGGTGTCCCCGTGCGCCGCTTCCACGGCACCGACCGCACCCTGGCCGGGACCGCCGGCGGCTTCGTCCTCACCACGTACGGCACGATGCGTTCCAGTGCCGCGCAACTGGCGGGCCACGGCTGGGGCCTGATCGTCGCCGACGAGGCCCAGCACGTGAAGAACCCCCAGTCCTCCACGGCGAAGGCCCTGCGCACCATCCCGGCCCCGGCCCGGGTCGCTCTCACCGGCACCCCGGTGGAGAACAACCTCTCCGAGCTGTGGGC
The DNA here is from genome assembly GCF_042891445.1 of Streptomyces sp. NPDC001890. NCBI lineage: Bacteria > Bacillati > Actinomycetota > Actinomycetes > Kitasatosporales > Streptomycetaceae > Streptomyces > Streptomyces sp. NPDC001890. Next base: position 1,159,595 of record NZ_JBIATE010000001.1, read on the forward strand.
CCTGCTCGACTGGACCACCCCCGGGCTGCTCGGCCCCCTCAAGGCGTTCCGGGCCCGGCACGCCCGCATCGTCGAGAACACCGGCACGGCCGCCGGGCTCGCCAACGACGAAGCGGTCGAACGGCTCTCCCGCCTGGTCCGGCCCTTCCTCCTGCGCCGCAAGAAGTCCGACCCGGGCATCGCCCCCGAGCTGCCACCCAAGACGGAGACCGACCACCCCGTCTTCCTCACCCGCGAGCAGGTCACGCTCTACGAGGCGGCGGTCCGCGAGACGATGGCGTTCATCGAGGCATCGGAAGGCATCGCCCGCCGCGGCCTGATCATGAAGCTGCTGGCCTCGCTCAAGCAGATCTGCAACCACCCCGCGCAGTATCTGAAGGAGGAGCCGACCCGCCTCGTCGGCCGTTCCGGCAAGCTCGCCCTGCTCGACGAACTCCTCGACACGATCCTCGCCGAGGACGGCTCCGTCTTGATTTTCACCCAGTACGTGACCATGGCCAGGCTGCTCGCCGCCCACCTCGCCTCGCGCGGCGTCCCCTCCCAGCTCCTGCACGGCGGCACACCGGTCGCCGAGCGGGAACGGATGGTGGACCGCTTCCAGTCCGGCGAGGTCCCGGTCTTCCTGCTCTCCCTCAAGGCGGCGGGCACCGGGCTCAATCTCACCAGGGCCGCCCACGTCATCCACTACGACCGCTGGTGGAACCCGGCCGTCGAGGAACAGGCCACGGACCGGGCGTACCGCATCGGCCAGACACAGCCCGTTCAGGTGCACCGGCTGATCGCGGAAGGCACCGTCGAGGACCGGATCGGCGAGCTGCTGGAGGCCAAGCGGGCCCTGGCCGACACCGTCCTCGGGACCGGCGAGGCCGCGCTGACCGAGCTCAGCGACCGCGACCTGGCCGATCTCGTCTCGCTCCGGAGGCCGGCATGAGCCCCCGCCCGCACACCGGCCACGATCCCCGTCCCGTCGCCCGCCCGCGCCCCGGCCCCGACGATCTGCGGCGCACCTTCGAGGCCGTACCGCCCCGCACGGGGGACGGCGACGAACCCTTCGCGGACAGCTGGTGGGGCCGTGCCTGGGTGGCCGCCCTGGAATCCCTCTCGATGGACGAGGCCCGGCTCTCCCGAGGCCGCACGTACGCCGACAGCGGCAAGGTCGCCGCGATCACCGTCACCCCCGGCCGGGTCGTCGCCTACGTCCACGGCAGCCGGCCCCGCCCCTACCGCTGCGAACTGCGGCTGCGGACCCTCGCCGATCCGGACTGGGACACCTTCCTCGACGCGGTCGCGGCCCGGCCCGGCCACCTTGCCGCGCTGCTCACCAAGGAGATGCCGCACTCGCTGGCCGACACGGCGGCCGAGGCCGGCATAGCACTGCTGCCCGCAGCGGGGGACCTCGACCCCGGCTGCTCCTGCCCCGACCACGGCTGGCCCTGCAAGCACGTGGCCGCGCTCTGTTACCAGATGGCGCGACTCCTGGACAGCGACCCGTTCGTCCTCCTGCTGCTGCGCGGCCGGGGCGAACGGGAACTCCTCGAAGAGCTGGGCCGCCGCAACGCCGCCCACTCTGCGCGGGAACGCCCCGCGGCCCCCGCCACCCCCTCCGTGCCGGCCCGCGAGGCCCTCGCCGACCGCTATTTCCCACCGCTCCCCGCCCCGCTTCCGGTGCTGCCGCACCCCGCGCAGCCGCCCTCGTACCCGAGCCTGCCCGGCGCACGGGACCCGCTGGCCCTGGACCACCTCGCCACGGACGCGGCGGCCCGCGCGCACGCGCTCCTCACCACCGGCCTCGACCCGCTCGCCGGCCTCACCCCCTGGCAGGACGCGGTACGGCTGGCAGCGTCCCGTCCCACCGCCGGGCTCACCGCCACCACCCGCGCCCTCTACCGCGAGCTGGCCTACGCCACCGGCCGCACCACCACCGACCTGGCCCGTGCCGTCGCGGCCTGGCGCCAGGGCGGTGCCGGAGGACTGGCCGTCCTGGAAACCCCCTGGGACCCCCCGGCCGGTCCCTTCGACCGGGCCCGTCCCGCGCTCGCGGCCGCCGGTTTCCCCCGCTTCCAGCCCTGGCGCAACCACCTCACCCACCCCGGTGGCACACTTCAGCTCCGCTTCGGACACGACGGCCGCTGGTACGGCTACGAATCCGAGCCGGGCGAGGACGACTGGTGGCCCCGTGCCACTCCGGACACCGATCCGGTGAGCGCGCTCATGGAGCTCGGCGGGGCCTGAATCCGGCCGGCACCGGTACCGCCCCGCTCTCAGGAGTTCTGCAGATAGACGAAGAGAGCGATCAGCAGCACGGCGACGATCGGCAGCATGATCAGCCGCGCCTTGCGGAACCCCTCGTTGTCCTGCTGGGACAGGCCCTGGTCGGCACCGTGCACCGATGCCAGATGCTCCCCGGCCATGTCGACGATCTTCTTCATGGTCAGCAGCGACGGCGACCAGTCGCAGTGGGTGCAGACGAGGAAGTCGCGGTACGGGTCGTACCGGAAGTCCCGCTCGATATTGACCGTGAACACCTGACCGTCCGGTGTCGTGGCCGTGAAGTGGCGTACTGGCGTGCCCATGTGGATCGTCCCCCGTTCGGCGCGTGAGTACGGTCCCGTACCCGGCCGGGGCACACTACCCCGACCGGGCGAGCGCCCGGATTCAGAAGTCGGCGGTCGTGCGCTCTTCGAGCCGGGCCACCGAGTCCTGGGCGTAGGCCTTCTCGTAGGCGTCACGGATCCGCTCGATCCGGGCATCGCGCACGCGGGCCTCGGACGCGGGGTAGAGCAGGGTCAGTTCGTAGCTGCGCTCCCGTTCGATGACACCGTTGGAGTCCCGCCACTGCCCCCGGCCGTCCTGGATGGTCAGCCCGTCCGGGAAGCGCGGCGTCACCTCGTCGTCGATGAATGCCAGGAACTGGCGATCCGTCACAGCAGGTCCTCCATCGGGGCGTTCGGTGCCGAAGAGGAGCCGGGTCTCGATGTACGCACTTCCGCGCGCGGCAAGGGCCGACGCCTTGGACCGCGAGGCCGCGGGGGCTTCGTCGCCGAGCGTGGCGGACGCGACGGGTGTGCCCACGGCCAGTACGGCCAGCGTGACGGCCGTCGTGGTCAGCGCGGGGCGCCGCTTCGGGCCGGTGCGGCCCTTGGCGACGGGGAAGCGGGGGATACGGGACAAGGCGGGGCCCTTCGTTCGGCGCCTGGTGGAGGCGGTGACGGGTGGTGTCCATACGCGGGTGGTGTCCATACACGGGTGGCGTCCGCACACGGCTGGTGTCCGTACGTGCCTGTTGTCCGCACGTGGCTGCTGTCCGCACGGCTGGTGTCCGCACACGGGTGGTGTCCGTATGGGGATGCCGGCGGAGAGCCCGCGAGCCGGGCGGCGCGGACACGCGGGCCTCACTGTGACAAGCGGCCCCCGCCGGACAGCGGCAAGGACATGGGCGCCCGGCGGAAACCACTCGTACGGGTCGGTCCGGGGCGAGGGCGACCTCACCGTGGCGCTTCCCGCCTGAACCGGTCCGCAGATCGGGCCGTATGAAAAGCGTTTGGTCCGGCCGAGTCGGCGCTGCTAGCGTCCCCGATGTGGCGAAACTCAATCAGATCATCGCAGTGGAGAAGGGCGTCAAGTCCAAGGCTCACCAGGACCTGACGGCGGCCCATCACGGCCTCCAGAAGACCGGCCTGCTGGCCGGTATCTCCCGGACGTACCAGCCGAAGGACGAGGAGGGCGAGCAGCTGCCGCCCGAGTCGACGCTGGTGCAGATCAAGGCCGAGGACGTGCTGCGGGAGACCGCGGCGACCCTGACCCGGCTCTTCGATGTGACCGCCACGAAGGACTGGGCCAACTGCACGGCCCGCGCGGACGTGAAGGTCGACGGGCGGGTGCTCGTGAGCGACGTGCCGGTCTCGTATCTGCTCTTCCTGGAGAAGCAGTTGACGGACCTCAACACCTTTGTCCGCAAGCTGCCGGTCCTCGACGCCGCGGAGGCCTGGACCCAGGACCCGTCGACGGACTCCTGGAAGACCGAGCCGGTACGGACCCTCCGCACCAAGAAGGTGCCCCGCAACCACGTGAAGGCGGAGGCCACCGACAAGCACCCGGCGCAGGTCGAGGTGTACTACGAGGACGTCCCGATCGGGTACTGGACGACGGTGAAGTTCTCCGGCGCCCTTCCCGCGCGGCGCGTCAACGAGCTGCTGGACCGGGTGGAGAAGCTCCAGCAGGCCGTGAAGTACGCCCGCGAGGAAGCCAACGGCGCGGACGTCACCGACCAGCGGGTGGGTGATGCGGTATTCGGTTACCTCTTCGGGTGACCGACCATTGATTCCCCGGCCGACTCATTTCGGCCGGGGTGCGCCAGGAGCGCAAGCTGAAACTGAAGCTTGTCGTGACGACGCGGTTCCAGTGGAGGTTCGAGTCCTCCCCCCGGCACTCCGTGCGCCCCGGCGCACCAACGGGCCGGGGTGGCCCAAATGGTAGAGGCAGACCGCGATCAATCTCAGACTCTTGCTCCAGACTCAGCATTCGCCACCCAACGCCGAATCAAACGGGCCCGTGCCCATGTGCGTCGAGATGCCGGTTCGACTCCGGCCCGCGGAGCTTCGATCTGCGGTCGTCTAAAGGCAGGACGCGGCGACATAAACCTGACACGGGTCCTTAAAAGTGTCGGCGTGCCGAACGGGTGGCACACCAGGGCTCGGGGGTCGGCTACACCCCCGGGCCCGCTCCTGTCTCCGGACGGCGCTCCGCTCACGCGCTCGCGGGCAGCGACACCCCGCGCCCGGCGAAGAAGCGCTCGAAGTCGGGCAGCGCGAGCTCCGCGGTCCGGGTCTTCGCCGTCGTCCCCGACGGGTTGTGGAAGTGGACGCCCCCGCCGTCGGCGGTACGGGACGTCAGCAGCACCAGATGCCCGCCCCGCCCCGGAGCGGGCCGCTCCGGGTACCGGATGCCGTAGTGCACCGAGGCCATGACCGTACGGCCGCCGTCCAGCAGGCCGAGGATCTCCTCGGGCGAGAGATGGCGGTGCACCGTGGCGTCCACGCCGTGTACCTCGCGTGCGTACTCGGCGAAGGGGGCGTAGATCAGCCCGCGGATCTCCCCCTGCGCGTCCTCGGTGTACGCGCCGTATCCGAGCGCCCCGTCGCGCAGCGCGAACAGGGACGGGGCCCCGGCGCCGAGGGCCATGCGCAGGCAGGTCATACCGCACAGATGGCCTGACCAGCGCGCGTACTCGGCCGGTGACGCCGCGCCCGAATCCGCCCAGGCCGGGTCGGTGGCCGGATCGAGCCCGTCCTCCACGATCGGGCCGACCAGCCCGAACGAGGCGAACTGGGTGTGGACGGGAAAGCTGCAGGTGGAACAGGTCACCGAGGGCGTCCGATCACTGGCGGTATCCGGTCAGGAAGCGGCCGATGCGGCTGATCGCCGCGTCGAGATCGTCAGCGTACGGGAGCGTGAGGATCCGGAAATGGTCGGGTCGCGGCCAGTTGAAGCCGGTTCCCTGCACGACCTGGATCTTCTCCCGCAGCAGCAGATCCAGCACGAACTTCTCGTCGTCGACGATGCGGTGCACCTTCGGGTCGAGGCGCGGGAACGCGTACAGCGCGCCTTTCGGCTTCACGCACGACACCCCCGGGATCTCGTTCAGCTTCTCCCAGGCCCGGTTGCGCTGCTCGTACAGCCTGCCGCCCGGCGCGACCAGCTCCCGGATCGACTGCCGGCCACCGAGCGCGGCCTGAATGGCGTACTGCGCGGGCGCGTTGGGACACAGGCGCATGGAGGCGAGCGTGGTCAGCCCCTCCAGATAGCTGCGGGCGTGCTGCTGCGGGCCGGAGACCACCATCCAGCCGGAGCGGAATCCCGCCACGCGGTACGTCTTCGACAGGCCGCTGAAGGTGAGGCAGACCAGGTCGGGGGCGAGGGCCGCCACGCCGTGGTGCTCGGCGTCGTCGTACAGGATCTGGTCGTAGATCTCGTCGGCGAACACCATCAGGCCGTGCCTGCGCGCCAGATCGAGGATGCCTTCGAGGATCTCGCGCGGGTAGACGGCACCGGTCGGATTGTTCGGGTTGATGATCACGACGGCCTTGGTGCGGTCGGTGATCTTCGAGGCCATGTCGGCGAGGTCGGGGTTCCAGTCCGACGCCTCGTCACAGATGTAGTGCACGGGCTTGCCGCCCGCGAGGGTCACCACCGCGGTCCACAGCGGGTAGTCGGGGGACGGTACGAGCACCTCGTCGCCGTCCTCCAGCAGCGCCTGGACGGCCATCGAGATCAGCTCGGAGACGCCGTTGCCGAGGAAGATGTCGTCGACCCCGACGTCCGCCAGCCCCATCGCCTGGTAGCGCTGCGCCACCGCCCGGCGGGCGGACAGGATGCCGCGCGAATCCGTGTAGCCATGGGCCTGCGGAAGCATCCGGATCATGTCCTGGACGACCTCCTCCGGCGCCTCGAAACCGAAGAGCGCGGGGTTGCCCGTGTTGAGCCGGAGCACGCTGTGGCCCGCCTCCTCCAGGGCGTTGGCGTGCTCGATGACCGGGCCCCGGATCTCGTAACAGACCTCGTTGAGCTTGCTGGACTGCCGGAATTCCATGCGGTGCCTCCCCGACCCGATTGCGATACTTGGTTTTACCAAGCTCGGGCTTGGAAAGTCCAACAACATGTCTAGACTGCGTCGCATGCCACGTCAGCCACAGCCCGCAACGCGCCCGGTCCGCCGCCGGAGTTACGACCAGTTCTGCGCCACCGCACGCGCCCTCGATGCCGTGGGCGACCGGTGGACGCTGCTGATCGTCCGTGAACTGCTGGCGGGCCCCCGCCGCTACACCGATCTCCACGCCGACCTTCCCGGCGTCAGCACGGACGTGCTCGCCTCCCGGCTCAGGGACATGGAGCAGAACGGCCTCGCCACCCGCCGCCGGCTCCCGCCGCCCGCCGCCGCCTCGGTCTACGAGCTGACCGAGCGCGGCCACGGACTGATGCCGGTGCTCGCCGCGCTCGCCGAGTGGGGCGCGCCCGCGCTCGCCGAACGGCGGCCGACCGATGCGGTGCGGGCCCACTGGTTCGCGCTTCCGCTGCTGCGTGCGCTGGACGGGCCGGCCTACGAGGGAGTCGTCGAAGTGCACCTGGACGAGGGCGAGTTCCATGTGCGCGCCGGTGGTACGGAGGACGGAGCGGCGGTGTACGGGGACGGCCCCGCCGACCGTGCCGACGCCCGCATCGCACTCGACGTCGAGGTCTGCCTGGAGCTGGCGCAGGGCGGGCTGACCCTCGCCGAGGCCGTCGAGGACGGACGCGTCGAGGTGTCGGGCGACGGACCGCTCGCCGCTGCGCTGCGCGGCGACTGACGGGGCGGTGGTTCCCTGTCCCGACTCCCGCATGGATCATGGGTGTCGGCCGGTCCGGGGTGATCAGGCGATCACCGGACGCAGACGCAGACGCAGAGGAGTCGGGTGTGCGCAACGGTGATGCACGGCGAAGGGACGAGAAGAAGCGGTGGGCGGGCCGGGGACGGTCCGGCAAGGCCCTGGTCCTGGCCGGCTGCGTGGCCGCGCTCGGCCTCGTGCCGTCGGCGGCCGTGGCCACACCGGGCAGCGGGGTGAGCGGCACCGTGCTCGCGAAGGGCACATCGACGGGAAAGCTGAACGTGCGGACGCCCAACGGCCGCACCGATGTGACCTTCCGGACCATCACGATCGAGCCGGGCGGCTCCACCGGCTGGCACACCCACCCCGGTCAGCTGATCGCCGTCGTCAAGTCCGGGACGCTGACGCGTGTCCTGGACGACTGCTCGGTCGAGGTGACGCCCGCGGGCTCGACGCTCATCGAGCAGTCCGGGACCGACCACCGGCACATCGGACGCAATACGGGGACCGAACCCGTCGTGCTCTGGGTGACCTATCTGCTGCCCGAGGGCAGCGAACTCTCCGACGACGCCGAGGCGGTGGACTGCGGCGCGAGGAAGTAGCGCGCGCCGCTCGTCCACCGGAAGCGGCGGCCGCCGGCGGGTTCCGGGCCTGCCGCCGCTGTCGGTCGCCGCTGTCGGTCGCCGCGGTCGGTCGTCAGTTGGCGAGCGTCTCGCCGTACGCTCCGAAACCGGAGATCACCAGGCCGTCGCGGAAGGTCAGCACCTCGCTGACCCGGCCGCCGATCTGGTTGCGGTAGTCGATCACCAGGGCGTGGACGCTCACCCGGACGTCCACCAGCTCGAACTTCAGCTCGGGGATGCGCTCCAGGCCCGTCGCCCAGTAGGCGCGCAGGGCCTCCTTGCCGTGCACCGTGCCCGAGGCGTCGCCGGTCATCTGCGCGATGACCGGCGAACTGAACGTCACGTCCTCGTGATAGTGCGTCAGAATGCGGTCCAGATCATGGGAGTTCCAGCCGTCCAGCCACTCGGCGGCGAACGTGCGGGCGAATTCGAGGTCCATGGGGAAGATCGTAGGCGGCCACGAAGCAGAGAGAACGGCAATCATGAACGGGGAGAGTGCGGCCATCAGCGGGGAGAATCCGCGGGACGGGGCGGGCGAGGGCGGACTCGACCCGGCGCGGCGCGCCGCGTTCGCACAGGATCTGCTGCGGGCGCTCACCGCGCACTGCCCCGGCTCGCGGGCAAAGCTGCGGGGCTCGCTCGCCCGCGGAACAGCGGACGCGTACAGCGACATCGACATCGTCTGGACCGTGCCCGGCGGCCGGTTCGCCCCCTGCCTCGCCGCTGTCCGCGACGTACTCGAATCGGTCGCGCCCCTGGAATCCCTGCGCACGGACCCCGATGCGCGCAACTCCCGCGAGCGGCGGCTGCTCTTCGCCGCCTTCCGCGGGCTTCCGCTCTTCTGGCGCGTGGACCTGGAGGTCGTGTCGTCACCGCCCGCACCGGGCGAGAGCCGTCCCGCCTCGTGCGGTGACGACTGGTCGGGCCCGGCGAGCGCGCTGGCCAACGCGGTCGCCGCGACGAAGGCCGTACTGCGCGGGCAGCCGCAGAACGCCCAGGGGCTGCTGGAGCGCGGCTTCCGGCGCATCGACGCGCCGGACGGCGTATCCGGACGGTGGTTCGCCGACATCCGCAGGCTCGCCGAAACCGCGGCCCGCCGCGAACCGGGCCTGCGCCCGCTCGCCGACCGCGTGCTGCGCCTCACCGACAGCCACCGGGCACAACTCCTGTGGCGGACGCTTCCCGCGGCCGTACGCGAGCGGGTCGACGAACTGGTCCTGGCGGGTCGGAACATCCAGGCCGTCCAGGCGATGCGGGAGAGCGGCATCGACCCCCGTCCCGAGCTGCACGAATGCGCAGAGGTGCTCGACGGGCGCCAACGCGAGCTCGCCGACCGCCTGCCGCCCCCGGCCCCGCGGGACGTGGGCACCCTGGCCGGGGCCGTCGGCGCCCTGTCCCGCGATCCCGTGGCCGTCGAGGCGGTCTGGGACGGCGACACCCGGGGCTGGATCGTGGTGCTGACCGCCGTCCTGGCCGAGCCGTGGGAGAGCGTTGCCCTGGCCGGCTTCCGGATCGGCGCGGCGGGGACCGGCGAGGCGGCGCGGACGGGCCGGGAACTGGCGGCGCGGCTCGGCATCCCGTTCCGCTTCGCGAGCCCCGACGAACCCGACGAGGACGCCCCTCGCTGGTGGGACGTCCGGCACCGATCACCGGCCCCGGGGCGATGATGGGCGGGTGCGATTCGAAGCGATCACCTGGGAGCGGCTGGCCGAAGCCTTCGCCGTACGCGCCGACACCCTGGAGCCCGCCGACGGCGGCCCCTGGCCGAAGGTCGCCGTCGACGGCGCTCCGGCGGCCCGTACCGGGGAGCTGGCCGAGCGCGTGGCACAGGCTCTGCGGGTCCGGGGCCGGGCGGTGCTGGTCGTGTCCACCGAGGGGTTCCTGCGGCCGGCGAGCCTGCGGTACGAGTACGGCAAGGAGGATCCCGACTCGTACTACGACAGCTGGTTCGACACGGGCGCGCTGTGGCGTGAGGTCTTCGGGCCGCTGGAGGCCGGCGGGAGCGGGCGGGTGCTGCCCGATCTCTGGGATCCGGCGACCGACCGTGCCACGCGGAGCCCGTACCGGCCGCTGCCCGAGGGCGGGGTGCTGGTGGTCCACGGGCCGTTGCTGCTGGGGCACTGGTTCCCGTTCGACCTGAGTGTCCATCTGCGGCTGTCGCCGGGTGCGCTCCGGCGGCGTACCGGGGAGGCCGAGCGCTGGACGCTGCCCGCTTTCGCGCGGTACGAGGACGAGGCGACGCCGGGCGACCACGCGGACGCGGTCGTGCGCGCCGACGACCCGCTCCACCCGGCCTGGACCGGATGGCGCGGGGCGACGGCGTGATGCCACGGCCCGGGGCGGTGGCCCCGGGCCTCGTTCACGGCCCCGGACGGCCGCCTCCGGCCGTGTTCACGGCCCCGGACGGCCACCCACGGTGGTGACGGCCTCCGCGCCCGCCCGGCATCCCGCCGCCACGGCCGAGGCGTCGTCCGCCCCCGCCAGGTACGCCGCGAGGAAGCCACCGGTGAACGCGTCGCCCGCCCCCGTCGAGTCCACCGCACCACGCACCCGGACCGCCGGGACGCGCCCGGTCACCGTACCGCCGGCGGCGAGCAGTGCTCCGCGCTCTCCGAGCGTGACGACCACCCGGCCCACCTGGAGGCTCAACTTGGCCGCGGCATCGGCCGGTTCGGGCAGGCCGGTGAGCAGCCGGGCCTCGTCCGCGTTGGGCAGCAGCAGATCGGTGCCCTCCACGGCGGTCAGGAACCGGTCGGCGCCCAGCTCGGCGAGGAAGCCGGACGAGGCCGGATCCACGCTCACCGGGATCCGCCGCCGCCGGGCTTCCCGCAGGGCGAGCAGGGCCGTCGCACGGCTCGTCGCGGCGAAGAGGAGATAGCCGGAGAGATGGAGATGGGCGATGCCGTCCAGCATCGACGGCGACCAGTCGTCGGGGGAGAGGCGGAGCACGGCGCCGCTGTCGGTGAGGAAGGTGCGCTCGGTGGCGGAATCGACGAGCGCGACGACGGTGGCGGTCGGGGCGTCCTCGTCCACGGCCAGCAGGCAGCGCACCCCCGCCCGCCGCAGTGCCTCCCGGTGCCAGCCCGCGCTGTCCGCGCCGACCCTGGCCAGCAGCCGCACCTCGGTACACCCCGAACGGGCCGCCCAGCAGGCGACGTTGGCTCCCGCGCCGCCGGGGAGGGTGCGGATACGGGCCGGGGTGTCCGTGCCGTGCACCAGCGCTGTTCCGTGCCGGGCCACCACATCCGTGACCACGTCCCCGATGACGAGCAGGCCGCCGCCGGACGCTGCCCGGCCGTCCGTCATCGTCCGGCCTCCGAAACCTGGGGCGTGGCGGCCCAGGCGCCGGAGATCCGCGCGGCGAGCGACACGTTCGCGCGTACGGCCGCGAGATTGGCCTCCAGCGAGGCGCCGCCGGTTCCCCGCATCAGCCGGTCCAGCAGGAACGGTGTGACGGCCTGGCCGGTGATGCCCCGCTCCCGGCACTCCGCCAGGGCCTCGGCCAGCACACGGTCGTGGAGCGCGGGATCCAACTGGTCCGCCTCGGACACGGGGTTGGCGACCACGAGCGCGGCCCCGGGGCCGCCGAGCACGTCCTGTGCCCGCATCACCTCCGCGACCTCCTCGGGCGTGCGCACCGTCCAGTCGACCGGCTCGCCCGAGCTGGTCAGATAGAAGCCGGGGAAGCGGTCGGTGCCGTAACCGAGCACCGTGACACCCAGCGTCTCCAGGCGCTGCAGCGTCGCCGGGACGTCCAGGATCGACTTCACCCCCGCGCACACCACGGTGATGCCGGTCCGCGCCAGGAGCCGGAGGTCGGCGGACTCGTCCTGGGTCCGCGTCCATTCCCGGTGTACGCCGCCGAGGCCGCCGGTCGCGAAGACGCGCAGGCCGGCGCGGGCGGCCAGGAACGCGGTCGCGGACACGGTCGTCGCCCCGCTCGCGCCCGTCGCCAGGGCCGGTGCGAGGTCCCGGTGCCCCAGCTTCCGCAGCGCGGGGTCCGTGGCCACCCGCTCCAACTGGGCTTTGTCCAGGCCGATGCGGGCCCTTCCGTCGAGTACGGCGATCGTCGCGGGTACCGCGCCGGCGGACCGTACGAGCCCTTCGAGCTCCTCGGCGACCCGCAGATTGCGGGGGCGCGGCAGGCCGTGGGCGATGATCGTCGACTCCAGGGCCACGACGGGGTGGTGCGCGGCGAGGGCCGCGCGTACCTCGTCGGAGAGGGCGGGGGCGCAGGGGTGTGCGCGGTGCGAGGCGTTGGATGACATGTTCACATCCCTGTCGCGGGCGCGGTCGCCTCAAACGTGCGGCCGGGGCGGCGGGCCTGTGCGGACGGCCCGGACCGGCCGGTTTCCGTCTGCCGTTCCACCTGCCGTGCCGGCTGTTGTCCCTCCTGCCGTGCCGCCTGTTGTCCCTCCTGCCGTTCTGGCGCATCCTGCTGCCGAGTCGCCTCCCGGGGGTCGCTAAGGTGACCGGCCATGACCACATTTGATCAAGCCCCTGCCTCGTTCACCGTGCACATTCCGGACGCCGAACTCGAACCGGAACCGCTGGATCCCACGCAGATCGTCTCGGGCGAGCCCGTGGTGACCGGCAAGGTGCTCTGGGAGTCGCCCGACGGGAAGCAGGTGCGCGGCATCTGGCAGATCACGCCCGGCGTGGTCACCGACACCGAGGCCAACGAACTCTTCGTGGTCGTCAGCGGGCGCGCGACCGTGGTGGTCGAGGGCGGTGCGACGCTGGAGATCGGGCCGGGGGACGCCTGTGTGCTGCGTGAGGGCGACCGTACGACGTGGACGGTGCACGAGACACTGCGCAAGGCGTACCACATCAGCCTCTGAAGCCCCTGCGGAGCTTCCCTCAGGAAGCCGTGCCGGAAGCGCCGGGCCGGGCGGCGAGTGCCCGGCGCAGCGCCAGCGCGGCCATCGGCAGCAGCAGACATGCTCCGATCACGTTCAGCCAGCCGTAGCTCGCCCGGGCGACGATGACCCCGGCGACCGCTCCGCCGATGCCCGCCGCCGTGTTCATGGTCAGATCCGACAGCCCCTGCACGGCGGCGCGGGCGGGCTGCGGCACGGAGTCGGTGAGCAGCGCCGAACCGGCGACCAGCCCCGCCGACCAGCCGAGACCGAGTGTGAAGAGACCGGCCGCGGTCTGCCCGTGATTGGGGCCCGCGGTTCCGGCCAGCAGCGCGGCGCAGGAGAGCAGCCCGACCGCCAGACCGATCACGGCGAGCCGGCCGAAACGGTCCGAGAGCCAGCCCATCACCGGGGAGAACGCGTACATCCCCGCGATGTGGCCGCTGATGACCAGGCCGATCAGCTGGAGCCCGGCGCCGTGGTGGCCCAGGTCGACCGGGGTCATCACCATGATCGAGACCATCGCCGTGTGCGAGACGGCCACCGTCACCAGCGCCAGCCGTGCCATCGGCGAGGCCCGGACCGCCGCGATCCCGGCGCGCAGCGAACGGCCGGCCGGAGACCCGTCGCCCTGCGGCGCCAGCGCCCGCGCCGTGAGCAGCGGGTCCGGCCGCAGCAGTGCCCCGACCACCACGGCGGCCAGCAGGAAGATCCCGCCCGCGAAGACGAACGGGCCCGCGTGCTCGGATATCGCGGAGCCCCGGAAGAGGCGGCCCACCGGGGCGGCGATGTTCGGCCCGAGCACGGAACCGATCGTGGTGGCCCAGATGACGGTGGAGATCGCCCGGCCGCGCCGGTCGGGCTCGGCCAGGTCCGCGGCGGCGAACCGGGCCTGCAGATTGGCCGAGGAACCCGCACCGAACCCGGCCATGCCGAGCAGGAGCAGGGGGAAGCTGTCCACGAGGGTGGACAGGACCACGAGCCCCGCACCGAGTACACCGATCAGATACGCCGCTACCAGACCGGGGCGCCGGCCGCGCGAGGTCATCAGTGCGGCCAGCGGCAGCGAGAGCAGAGCGGTTCCGGCCACCGAGGCGGTCGGGGCCAGACCGGACAGTGCCTCGGAGCCGCTCACCTCCGTGGCCAGCACGGGGGCCAGGGCGATACCGATGGGCACGCCGAGGCCGCCGAGTATCTGGCTGACTATGAGCACCGCGGACGTTCGGCGCCGCAGCCCGGGCAGCTCGGCAGCCGAGACCGGGGCGCCGGACCCGCCGGGTCCGGCGGGGGTGTCAGGTGCATCGAGGGTGTTGGTCACTGACGCAGTGTGCCAGCCCGTGCATGGGTACGGAACAGGGGTTCGGGCCGGGCACGGACAGCGGGCCCGGGTGCGAAGGCACGGGCGCAGTCCCCGGTGCGGGGGTACGGGCAGCGGGCCGTGGTGCGAGGGCACAGGGCCGGGCGAGGGCTCAAGGCCCCGGTGTCCGGCGTCCGGTGTCCGGTGTCCGGCGTCCGGCTCAGAACAGCGGCTGGGGCAGCACGCCCTCCAGAGCCAGCAGTTGCCGCTTGGTTTCGAGGCCGCCGCCGAACCCGCCGAGTCCACCGTCGCTCTCCACCACCCGATGGCACGGCACCACCACCGGCAGCGGATTGGACCCCATGGCCGCCCCGACCGCCTGCGCGGCGCCCGGCTGCCCCACCCGTCCGGCGAGATCCCCGTACCCGACGACCGCCCCGTACGGCACCCCCGTGGCCAGCTCGCGGAGCACCTGGCGGTTGAAGCCGGAGGTCAGCGACCAGTCGAGGTCCAGCGAGAACTCCCGCGACGAGCCCGCGAAATACGCCGCGAGCTGACGTATCGGCTCGGCGAGCCGGGCGGAGCCGGGACTTTCCACCGGCTCCGCGCCCAGTCGCGTCCGCAGCTGCCCGACCGCCTTCTCCCGCACCCCGGGACGGGCGTGGAAGACCACGTTCACCAGCCCCGTGCCGGTCGCGGCGAGCAGCAGCGGGCCGATGTCGCTCCCGACGACGGCCCACTCGACAACCCCGTTGCTGTTCATGTGAACCACCGTACGGCCGGCCACTGACAACAGGCCCGTACGGCCGGGCGGACGGCGGACCCGTCCGCCGGGTCAGCTCGTGGCTTCGCGCACCACATCGGGGTTGTTGGTGATGATCCCGTCCACGCCGAGGCCCGCCACCTTCGCGGCGGTCGCCGCGTCGTTGACCGTCCAGGTGTTGACCC
The DNA here is from genome assembly GCF_042891445.1 of Streptomyces sp. NPDC001890. Taxonomy (NCBI): domain Bacteria; kingdom Bacillati; phylum Actinomycetota; class Actinomycetes; order Kitasatosporales; family Streptomycetaceae; genus Streptomyces; species Streptomyces sp. NPDC001890. The sequence continues at coordinate 1,174,683 of NZ_JBIATE010000001.1, forward strand.
GGAGCTTCTTGCCGTGCGCGCCCTTCAGCGCGTGCACCGCGTCCACGTAGTCGGCCGAAACCGATGTGTGGGAGGGGTTGATCTGGTCGGTGAAGGCCGCGTACGAGGGCAGGTCGGCCACGGCGGGAGTGCCGAGGAAGCCCGTCGTGACGTCCGGGCGCAGCTGGTGCACCTTCTTCACGCTGTCCGCGCCGAAGCTCTGGATGACGAGCCTGCTCTTCACGTGCGAACGGTCGAGCCACCCCTTCTGGCGCAGCACCTCCAGGGTCTCCTTCTCGATGCCCGGGTAGATCTCGGGGCTCTTGATCTCCAGGAGCAGCTTCTGCCGGTTGCGCTCGACCCGGTCCAGGTACTGCTTGAGCGTGGGCACCCGGGTTCCGGCGAACTGCGGGCCGAACCAGCTGCCCGCGTCCAGCCGCGCGATCTCCGCCGCCGTGAAGTCCTTGACCGCCCACGAGGTCCGGCCCGGGAAGACCTCCTCGACGTCGGTGGTCCGCCTGAGGTCGGTGTCGTGCACGACCACCAGCACGCCGTCCTTGGTGAACTGGACGTCGTTCTCCACCCAGTCGAAGCCGAGGGCGTCGGCCTTGTCGACGGCGGCCAGGGTGTTCTCCGGCGCGTAGGCCGAGGCGCCCCGGTGGGCGAGGACGACGGGCGCGGTCCGCTTCGCGTCCCCGGTCCGCTCCGCATCACCGACCCCCTTCGCGCCCCCGGTCCGGGCGCTCACGGTGCTGACTTCGGTGACGCCGGCGATCGCGGTCGTGTGCCCGGCCGCGGTGGTCCTGGCGGTGGTCTGCGGGTCGGCGGTCGACATCAGGTACGCGCCGGCGCCCATCAGGGCGGTGGCGGCGAGGGCGGCGGTTGCGGTGCGTGCGTACACGTGTACTCCTTGCGTCAGAAGTTGCGGACGGGCCGAGAGTGACAGCCGCGCCCCAACGGGGGACAGGCGAAGGATGGCCACAACGTGAACGCGGCCGACGATGCCGGGTAACGGGCCGGATTCCCCCTCGATAAAATGCAGCTCTTCTGTTTGTCTGCCGGGACTCGCGCCTTAGGGTCACCCCGAACCCGGGCTTCCGCGAAGGGCGTACGAGCATGCAGGGCACGATCGACGGTTTCAGCTACGGAGCGGTGACGCCCGTCGCGGCCTTCCTCATGGCCTGCCTCGGTGCGGCCCTCGGTCTGCGCTGCACGAACCGCTCGCTGCGTACCGAGCGCTCCTTCAAGGCCGGCTGGCTGGCCCTCGGCGCGACCTCCATAGGCTCCGGCATCTGGACGATGCACTTCATCGCGATGATGGGCTTCTCCGTGGAAGGGGTGGCCATCGGCTACGACATGCCGATCACCTTCGCCAGCCTCGCGGTCGCCGTCGGCATGGTCGGCGTCGGCATCTTCATCGTCGGCTACCGGGGCGCCACCGGAATGGCCCTGGTGACGGGCGGCACGATCACCGGACTGGGCGTGGCCACCATGCACTACCTGGGCATGGCCGGAATGCGTCTCGACGGACAGTTCGAGTACGACACGGTCACGGTGGCCCTCTCCGTCGTCATCGCCGTGGTGGCCGCGACGACCGCGCTCTGGGCGGCCGTCTCCGTCCACGGATTCCTGCCCAGCCTCGGCGCCAGCGTCGTCATGGGCGTCGCGGTGAGCGGCATGCACTACACGGGCATGGCCGCGCTCAGCGTCCATCTGCACCCCGACGCCGTCGCGGGCAACGGGTCGAGCGCACCGCTCGTGCCGCTGCTGATCGGACCCGCCTGCTTCCTGATCCTGGCCGCCGTGGTCGTGATGTTCGATCCGCTGGTGGTGATGGGCACCCCGGACTGGAACGACCCCGGAGGGCCGGGCGGGGCCGCCCGGAAGCCCGGCATCCCGGCCCAGCGGCAGGTGCCGCGGTTCGGTACGCACGCCGACCCGGCGTCCTTCCACTCCCGGCCGCGCGACCCCGCGCCACCGGGAGAATGGTGAGACCGGCCCCGCGTACCGGCTGACCCGGCCCGGTTGTCAGTGGCGGGTCGTACGGTGGTTCCATGCGGCCCGTTTCGAAGATCGAACGTTCGGTGGCGCCTTTCGAGGTCGTCAGTCCCTACCAGCCCAGCGGCGACCAGCCCGCGGCCATCGCCGAGCTGGAGCGGCGCATCCGCGCGGACGAGAAGGACGTCGTCCTGCTCGGCGCGACCGGCACCGGCAAATCGGCGACCACCGCGTGGATGATCGAGAAGCTGCAGCGCCCCACACTCGTGATGGCACCGAACAAGACGCTTGCCGCACAGCTGGCGAACGAATTCCGCGAGCTGCTGCCCAACAACGCCGTCGAGTACTTCGTCTCGTACTACGACTACTACCAGCCCGAGGCGTACGTACCGCAGTCGGACACCTACATCGAGAAGGACTCCTCGATCAACGAGGAGGTCGAGCGGCTGCGCCACTCCGCGACGAATTCGCTGCTCACCCGGCGCGATGTCGTCGTGGTCGCCTCCGTGTCCTGCATCTACGGCCTCGGTACGCCCCAGGAGTACGTGGACCGGATGGTCCAGCTCAAGGTCGGTGACGAGATCGACCGGGACCAGCTGCTGCGCCGCTTCGTCGAGATCCAGTACACCCGCAACGACCTCGCCTTCACCCGGGGCACCTTCCGGGTCCGCGGCGACACCATCGAGATCTTCCCGGTCTACGAGGAGCTCGCCGTCCGCATCGAGATGTTCGGCGACGAGATCGAGGCGCTCTCCACCCTCCACCCGCTCACCGGCGAGGTGATCAGCGAGGACCAGTCCCTCCACGTCTTCCCCGCCAGCCACTACGTCGCGGGCCCCGAGCGCATGGAGAAGGCGGTCAACGGCATCGAGCAGGAGCTGGAGCAGCGCCTCGCCGAGCTGGAGAAGCAGGGCAAGATGCTGGAGGCCCAGCGGCTGCGGATGCGCACCACGTACGACATCGAGATGCTCCGGCAGATCGGCACCTGCTCCGGCGTCGAGAACTACTCGATGCACTTCGACGGCCGCTCGCCCGGTACCGCCCCCAACACCCTCCTCGACTACTTCCCCGAGGACTTCCTCCTCGTCCTCGACGAGTCGCATGTCACCGTGCCGCAGATCGGCGCGATGTACGAGGGCGACGCCTCCCGCAAGCGCACCCTCGTCGACCACGGCTTCCGGCTCCCCTCCGCGCTCGACAACCGCCCGCTGAAGTGGGAGGAGTTCCTGAGCCGGATCGACCAGACCGTCTATCTCTCCGCCACCCCCGGGAAGTACGAGCTGTCCCGGGGCAAGGGCTTCGTGGAGCAGATCATCCGCCCCACCGGCCTCGTCGACCCGGAAGTGGTCGTCAAGCCCACCGAGGGCCAGATCGACGACCTGGTGCACGAGATCCGCACGCGCGCCGAGAAGGACGAGCGGGTCCTGGTCACCACCCTCACCAAGAAGATGGCCGAGGACCTCACCGACTACTTCCTTGAGCTCGGCATCCAGGTCCGCTATCTGCACAGCGACGTCGACACGCTGCGCCGCATCGAGCTGCTGCGCGAGCTGCGCTCCGGCGAGTACGACGTACTGGTCGGCATCAACCTCCTGCGTGAGGGCCTCGACCTGCCCGAGGTGTCGCTCGTCGCCATCCTCGACGCGGACAAGCAGGGCTTCCTCCGCTCGGGGACGTCCCTGATCCAGACCATCGGGCGCGCCGCCCGAAACGTCTCGGGACAGGTCCATATGTACGCGGACAAGATCACCCCGGCGATGGCGCAGGCCATCGACGAGACCAACCGCCGCCGCGAGAAGCAGATCGCCTACAACACCGAGCGCGGTCTCGACCCGCAGCCGCTGCGGAAGAAGATCAACGACATCGTCGCGACGATCGCCCGCGAGGAGGTCGACACCGAGCAGCTGCTCGGCACCGGCTATCGCCAGGCGAAGGGCGCCAAGGCCCCCGTGCCCGCGCTGGGCGTCAAGACGACCGGCTCCAAGAAGGCCAAGGGCGGCGGTGAAACGGTCACCGACCGGCCCGCCACCGAACTCGCCGGGATCATCGAGGAGATGACCGAACGGATGCGGGCGGCTGCCGCCGACCTCCAGTTCGAAGTGGCCGCGCGACTGCGTGACGAGGTCGGGGAGCTGAAGAAGGAGCTGCGCCAGATGCGGGAAGCGGGCCTCGCCTGAGCCCGCAGTACCTGGTGTGTTGCAGGACCGACACAAAACGGCCCTGAGCGGTCGCGCCACCGGCGCAACTGCGTAGGGTGCTGGGAAACCGCGCACGGATGGTTGCGGGGAAAGCGGAGAGGGGACAGCGCGTGACGGTCAATATGACCAAGGGTCAGGCCATCAGCCTGCAGAAGAGCGACGGGGGGACCCTGACCGCGGTGCGGATGGGGCTCGGCTGGCAGGCGGCGCCGCGCCGGGGTCTGTTCGGTTCACGTACACGGGAGATCGACCTCGACGCGTCGGCGGTGCTCTTCGCCGACAAGCAGCCGGTCGACGTGGTCTTCTTCCGTCACCTCGTCAGTGACGACGGCTCGGTCAAGCACACCGGGGACAACCTGGTCGGCGGCGCCGGTTCCGGTGGCGACGACGAGGCGATCCTCGTCGACCTGCAGCGGGTGCCGGTCCACATCGACCAGATCGTCTTCACGGTGAACTCCTTCACCGGCCAGACGTTCCAGGAGGTGCAGAACGCCTTCTGCCGCATCGTCGACGAGACCAACGGCCAGGAGCTCGCCCGCTACACGCTGGACGGCGGCGGGCAGTACACCGCCCAGATCATGGCGAAGGTGCACCGCTCGGGGAACGGGTGGCAGATGACCGCCCTCGGCAACCCGGCCAACGGCCGCACCTTCCAGGACCTGATGCCGGCGATCCTGCCGCACCTGTAGGCAGGGGACCGGTCCAGGAGCGCGCTCCCGGACCGGTACGCATCGGTACCCGCAGCTCCCGGAGGCATCGGCCGCCGGGAGCTGCACCACATCGCACCACATCGCACCGCACGCGGCGCGCAACGCACCACACACAGCAGCGAATCGTCGAGGGGACAGGGCAATGACGGCCGAGCTGGTCCGGGGGCAGAACCACACCTTGCCCCAGACCCGTCTGGAGATCCGGGTATCGGCCGGTACGCCCGTCGTGGCCGGTGCCACGCTCGGCGACGAGAACGGCACGGTGCGCGGCACCGAATGGATCGCCCACCCGGGGTCGCCGCAGCTCCCCGGGCTCGAAGTGTCCAGGCAGGCCGCCGCCGACCACCGGCTGGCCGTGGACCTGGACGCACTGCCCGCCTCGGTCCACCGGGTCACCGTGCTGCTGGCCCTGCCGACCGGCGTCGGCGGGCCGGTCCGGTTCGGCGCGGTCGCCTCCCCGTTCGTCGCCGTCACCGGGCTCGACGGCACCGAGATCGCCACCTTCACGCTCACCGGCCTGGACAGCGAGTCCGCGGTCGCGGCCCTGGAGCTCTATCGCCGGCAGGGCGCCTGGAAGGTACGCGCCGTCGGCCAGGGCTACGCGGGCGGCCTCGACGCCATGCTCGCCGACCAGGGCCTGCCCCGGGCCGCCGAGCTGGCCCACTCCATCCAGGACGCGGTCACCCGGGCGATGGCCCGCTCGGTCGCCCCGCCCCCGCCGCGCACCCCGGACGCCGACCGGGTCGCACCCGGTGCCGGCGCACCCGGCCCCGTACCGCCCCCGGACGGCCGCCGCCCCGCCCCCCAGCCGCCCGAACCACTCGCGGAGCCCGCCGCCGCGCCGCCCACCGCCACGACGGGCGGGCCCATCAACTACGCGCACCCGCGCCGCCGGCCGGCCGCACCCCCGCCGCCCCCTCCCACCGCGCCGCCCGCCGAGCCGGGCCGCCCCGCACAGCCCGTCGCCGGGGACGCGACCGGCTGGTCCATGGACGAGCGCCTCTACAACCAGATCTGGGGCATGTTCGAGGACCTGGCCCGCACCACCGCCGCCTATCGCAGCGCCGTCGACTTCGCCGAGTCCCGCATGGACCAGGAGCTCGACCGCACCCTGTCCGACCCGCGCAGCCGGATCGGCGGCGCGGGGGACCGGGCCCGCGAGCAGGCCCGCGCCAAGCGCGACGAGCTGACCGCGCGGGCCCGCGAGGCCCTCGACCGCGACCTCGCCCAGCTCGCCGCCGAGTCCGCCGTGGTGGAACCCGCGCTGCCCGCCGCGTTCGCGGGCTGGGACAACCCCGTCTGGCACGCCTACCGCGTCCCGATGGAGATCCCCATGGCGCTGCGCATCGGCGACCTCCACCTGCCCGAGAACCCCGGCCTGCACATCCCGCTGCTGGTCCGGCTGCCGCTGGAGCGCGGGATGTGGATCGACAGCGGCCGCACGACGTCCGATGCCGCGGCCCTGTTGGACAGCGCCCGGCTGCGCACCCTCGCCATGGAGTGCGCGGTCGCGCACGCGGCCCGGCTGCTGGCCGTCTACCCGGCCGACGAGTTCTCGGTCCATGTCATCGACCCCGCGGGCTCGGCGGCCGGGGCGCTCGCACCGCTGGTCCGGTCCGGGGCGCTCGCCGGGCCGCCCGCCTCCGGAGCCGGAGGAGTGTCCTCGGTCCTCGCCCATCTCACCCGCCGCGTCGACCTGGTGCAGATGGCGATCCGGGCCGGCGCCGCCGACTCGCTCCCGCCGGACCTGGACACCGGCGAGCAGCTGCTGATCGTCAACGACTTCCCGCACGGCTTCGACGACCGGGCCGTCACCCAGCTGCGCTACCTCGCCGACGAGGGGCCCTCGGTCGGCGTCCATCTGATGATGGTCGCGGACCGGGAGGACGCCAGTGCGTACGGGCCGGTGCTCGACCCGCTGTGGCGCTCGCTGCTGCGCGTCACCCCGGTCGCCGACGACCACCTGGCCGACCCCTGGGTGGGGCACGCCTGGACGTACGAGCCGCCCCGGATACCGCCGGGCAGCCGGGTCCTGGAGGAGGTGCTCGCCAAGGTGGCGGCGGCCCGCCGCCCCCGGCGCCCCTGAGAGGCCGGGCAGCCCGGCGCCGGGCTCGCACCTCTCCGACCAGCGCTTTTGAAAGATCTTTACCCTCCCCTTTACCTTTCCTTGGTGTTCCCTGTACTGTTCTTTGGGCGGAGGGGAGTACTCCCATACGCGGCGTACCCGTCAATACGGACCGTGACCGGTCCCGGGGCGCCGGCCCGTGCGCGCAGTCCGCGTGCCCGGGTGGAAGAGACCTCCGGCAGCGACGACGCTGATCAGTAGCCGTAGCGAACTGCCGGAGGCGCAGTGGACGTTTCATGGACCCTCTGGGTGCTGACCATTCTTGGTCTGTCAGCCCTTATCGCCGTCGACTTCTTCATCGGGCGCAAGCCCCATGACGTGACGACCAAGGAAGCCGGGATCTGGACGATCATCTGGATCGCGCTGGCCGTCCTCTTCGGACTCGGCCTGCTGGTCTTCGGCGAGAGCCAGGCCTCGGGCGAGTTCTTCGCCGGCTTCATCACCGAGAAGTCGCTGAGTGTCGACAACCTCTTCGTCTTCGTCCTGATCATGGCGAAGTTCTCGGTGCCCTCGCACCTCCAGCAGCGGGTGCTGCTGGTCGGTGTGCTGATCGCGCTGGTGCTGAGGGCGATCTTCATCGCCGCCGGTGCCGCAGTGATCGCCAACTTCTCGTGGGTCTTCTACATCTTCGGCGCGTTCCTGATCTACACCGCCTGGAAGCTCATCCAGGAGGCGCGGGCCGGCGAGGAAGAGGAGGAGTTCGAGGAGAACCGCCTCCTCAAGACGATCGAGCGCCGCTTCGGGGTGGCCGACCGCTACCACGGCACCAAGCTCTTCATCCGGAACAACGGCAAGCGCGTCCTGACGCCGCTGATGGTCGTCATGCTCGCCATCGGCACCACCGATGTGCTGTTCGCCCTGGACTCCATCCCCGCGATCTTCGGTCTGACCCAGGACCCGTACATCGTCTTCACCGCCAACGCCTTCGCGCTGATGGGGCTGCGGCAGCTGTACTTCCTGATCGGCGGGCTGCTGAAGAAGCTGGTCCACCTCAGCTACGGGCTCTCGGTCATCCTCGGCTTCATCGGGGTGAAGCTGGTGCTGCACGCACTGCACGAGTCCGGGGTGCACGTCCCCGAGATCTCCATCCCGGTCTCGCTCGGCGTCATCTGCGGCGTGCTGGTGATCACCACGATCACCAGCCTCATCGCCAACAAGAAGCAGACCCTGGCGGAGTCCGACGAACCCGCCGACAAGGTGCCGGGCGCCGACAAGGGCGCGGGCATCGACGCCTGACCGCGGCGGACGGCCCCGGCGGGGCCGTCCGCCGCGGACGGGAACCGGCACCGGCCGGGCCGGGCAACGGCGAGTTGCCCGGCCCGGCCGGTGGTGTCACGGGGAGGTCCGGCCCGTGACCGCCGTCTTCACCAGCCGCGGGCGCGCCACTGCGGCAGCTGCGGACGCTCGTCGCCGAGCGTGGTGTCGTGGCCGTGGCCCGGATAGACCCAGGTCTCGTCGGGCAGCTGGTCGAAGAGCTTGGTCTCCACGTCGTGGAGCAGGCTCGCGAAGGCCTCGGGGTCCTTGTGCGTATTGCCGACCCCGCCCGGGAACGCGCCGTCGCCTGGCTCGTCCACCACGGCAATCGCGAACTCCGCTACCGCGGCACCATCGCCGACGACACCTGGCTCCGCATCCGAGCCGCCGCCCTTGACTTCTGCCGACTGATCAACCTCGGACTCACCCACACCGGCAGCACATGGACGATCAACCCGGCCACCGCATGGACCAAGGGGCCACCCGACCTGCGGCCGGGCAGCCCCTCAACAAGATCTTCATGCGTCTTCTGGGCGTCGTTGCGTCCAGAGCATCGGCGCGTGACCCGTGCATGGGGGCCTCTTGCCGTCACAGGCGTGAAGCCGCAGCGTTTCGGGGCGCGACGCATCCAAGGCGCTCCTTGGAGCGGCTCAGAGCATGACGACGTTGCGCGCGCCCTCCCCGCCCCGCATCCGCTCGAAGGCGGCGTTGACCTCGTCGAGCTTGATCCGCTCGGTGATCAGCCGGTCCACCGGCAGCTGTCCGGACAGGTACAGGGCCGCGTACCGGGGAAAGTCGCGGGCCGGAACGCAGCCGCCGTAGTTGGAGGCGATCAAGGTCTGGCCGCTGTAGCACAGGTTCAGGACATCGAAGCCGACCTGGACACCCTCCGGCGGCATGCCGACGAAGACGCCGGTCCCGGCCGTGCCAAGGTAGGAGGGAACCTGCGCGATGGTGCGGGGATTGCCGATGGCCTCGAAGCAGTAGTCGGCACCGCCGCCGGTCAGTTCGATGACGCGTTGGGCGCTGTCGTCACCGGCCAGGACGGTGTGCGTCGCGCCGAGCTTACGCGCCAGGTCGACCTTCTCCTCGGAGACGTCGACGGCGATGATCTTCTCCGCGCCGGCCAGACGCAGCCCCATCACGACCGAGAGTCCGACCCCGCCGCAGCCGATCACCACGGCCGAGCTGCCCGCGGCGACCCGGGCGTTGTTCAGAACGGCGCCCACACCGGTAGCGACCGAGCAGCCGATGAGAGCACCGACCTCGAAAGGCAGTTCCTCGGGCACCTTGATCGCGGCCGAGGCCGGCACGACCGCGTACTCGCTGAGCGATCCGACCGCGATGTAGGCGAACAGCTCAGTGCCGTCCTGGTGCAGCCGGGTGGTGCCGTCGGGCATCAGGCAGTCGTTGGAGCGCTGGTGACGACACGCCCACGGCCGGCCGGACAGGCAGTGGGAGCAGAGTTCACAGCCTTGGTTCCAGACCAGGACGACGTGATCGCCGGGGGCCAGATGGGTGACACCCGGGCCGACGGCTTCGACGACTCCGGCACCCTCGTGACCCATCACCGTGGGTGACGGGACGTGCCATTCGCCGTCCAGGACGTGGCGGTCCGAGCCGCAGATGCCGGATGCGTGCACCCGGACGCGGACCTCTCCGGCACGTGGGTCGCCGACCTCGATGGTCTCGACAGTGACAGTGGTGCCTTCGCGGTACACCGCGGCGCTGGCCTGCAGCGACATGGGTCCTCCAGCAGGTTTGGGGGTGGCGGAGCGGTGAGTCTAGCCACCCGATGCGATTCCGGCGATCGGATGATGTGCGGTCGGCAACCGTTGACCGCTGTTTCGTTCAGAAAGTCGTCGACACCCATCCGAAAGTTCTCCACTTCGGGACCTCGCTGCCGATCCGTTCGCCGCTCGTTCTGAAAGTCATCCTTGCGCGACGGGCCATTCGTAGCGTTCCTTGCGCACGTCGAGGTGGACCCAGGACTCGATCGAGCGGATCCCGGTGGCGCTCCGGAGTTCGTCGAGACGCGTCTGAAGCAGACGCGCCGAGTCGCCGCGGATGGTGCCGACCACGTCGAACCTGCCGAGCGTGGCCACCGCGAAATGGGTGCCGGGCAGGCCGGCGAGCCGGTCGACCACCTCCTCCGGGTCGGCGTCGCCGAGCCGCAGCCCCACGCCGGCCACCCGGCCGGAACTGTCCGTGGTCCCGGCGATCGCCTCGATGCGGATGGCCCCGGAATCGAGGAGGGCCCGGACGCGGGAGCGGACGGCCCCAGCGGACCGCCCCACCTCCTCCGCGAGTTCGCGGTACGAGCGACGGCCACTGCGGCGCAGCAGTTCGATGAGCGCCAGATCGAGCTCGTCGACGGCGGGAGGCGGCCCCAGCAGGCTCCTGTGGCGGTAGCCGCGTGAGACGCCGAGATACAGCAGCGCCTCCACGGCACGCACTCCCGGCTTCGCCCGGATGCGGCGGACCGTCTCGGCGAGGTGCTGCGGCGATGGCACCCGGACCTCGACGACGGCGTCGAAGCGGCCGGCGACCGCCGAAGCCAGTACCACCTCGGGGGCCGGGCTCAGTGTGTCGAGAAACGGAACCACCGCCACATCAAGGGCGAGGGAGAGGTGGGCGATGGTGCGTACCCCGAGGATCGCCGGGTCGACAGAGGTGACGATCTGCAGGTCTCCGGCGTCGAGCAGCGTGCGCACCCGGTCGGCGACGCGCGCCCTCGGTACCTCGATGAGTTCTGCCAGGCGGGTGTACCCGGCCCTGCCGTCTTCGCGAAGCAGGCCGAAGAGGCGGGTGTCCAGCTCGGCGTCCGACAGCATCGGCACGTCCTTCCGTCGAGGACCCAGCAGATTTTTCGCTTCAGTCATTGAACGGAAAGTTTGCCAGGGTCCGCTCATCTGGCCGATGCGTTCCGTTTTTGCGGATGAAGCATACAAGAAAGCGGAATACGGCATTGATGGCAAACATATCGCTATTGTCGCGTGCTGCGGCCGGGGCTACCTTGAGGCGAATCCCCGGACCAGAAAAGTTTGATGCCATGCTGCGAGAGCCAACCGAGCGGACGACTGCGTCCGTCTCTCCCGAGCCTGCCACCCCCGTCACGCTGGCGGTCGAGTCGCACGGCATCGACACCATCCCCGACGGCGAGCGCTGGTCGAAGCCGAAGGACATCTTCTGGGTTGTCTTCGGAGGCGCGAACAGCATCTCGACCGCCTTGCTCGGCGCCTTTCCCATCATGTTCGGCCTGAGCTTCACGGATGGGCTTCTGGCCGTGTGCGTCGGGGTGGTGCTCGGCTCCCTCGTACTCGCGCCGATGGCGCTGTTCGGCCGCCAGACCGGTACGAACAACGCCGTCGCGTCGTCGGCACACTTCGGTGTCCACGGCCGAATCATCGGATCGTTCCTGGCGCTGCTGACCGCCTTCACCTTCCTGGCGCTCAGCGTGTGGACCGCAGGCGACGCGCTGGCCGGCACCATCTCCCGGCTGACCGGTGAGGAGCCGCCGACCTGGCTGACCGTGATCGCGTATTCGGTCCTGACGCTGGTGATCGTCACGATCTGCATCTTCGGCTACCGCCTGCTGGTGGTGCTGAACCGGATCGTCCCCCCGATCGTCGGGGTGCTGTTCGTCCTGGGTGTTCTGGCCTACGCCCCCCAGTTCGACGGCGGCGTCGCGGGCTCCTTCGGAGCGGGCGCGGATCGCTGGTCGGACCCCGTGTACCTGAGCGCCTTCATCGGTTCCGTGCTGATCGCGATGTCCTGCCCGATCTCCTTCGGCGCGTTCCTCGGCGACTACTCCCGCTACGTCTCGCGGGGCGTGTCCTCGCGCAGGCTGATGGGCGCCGCGTTCGGCGCGGGCGTGGCTCCCCTTGTGACCTTCGGGTTCGGCCTGTTCACGGCGAGCGTGATCGCCACGCACCAGCCGGACATGATCGCTTCGGGCAACTACGTGGGCGGTCTGATCTCTCTGGCCCCGACCTGGTTCTTCCTGCCCCTGGGGATGATCGCCATCGCAGGCGGCTTGTCCACCGGCACCAGCCTGCTGTACGGCACCGGTCTGGACTTCTCCAGCATTGTCCCCCGGCTCAGCCGGGTCGCCGCGACCCTGGTGATCGCCGCCCTGGCCGCCGTGCTGATCTTTGTCGGCAAGTTCGGCTTCGCGATCGTCGGGACCGTCTCCACGCTGTCCACCCTGGTCGTCATCTGCACCGTGCCATGGATGGGCTTCATGATCGTCGGCTATGTCGCGCGGGGCGGCTGGTACGCCGTCGACGACCTGCATGTCTTCAACCGCCGCCAGCGGGGCGGCCGCTACTGGTACCAGCACGGCTGGAACCTGCCGACGACAGTCTCCTACCTGATCTCCGCAGTGCTGTCGCTGATGTTCGTCAGCCTCCCCGGTCAGTTCGTCGGACCGTTCGCCTCCCTCGTGGGCGGCACCGACATCAGCATCGCGGTGGCACTCGGCTCGTCCTTCCTGCTCGCGGCGATCGTCGCGCGGTTCTTCCCGGAACCGTCCTACGTCGTCAACGGCAGCCAGCCGGGCTGGGTTCCGATCCGCGAGGGCAGCCCGGCCCCCATCACCGAACCGCTCGACTGACACTCTCCCTTCCCCCACACACACGTACACCCAGGACTGGACCCATGCGCAAGCTGAGCACGTTCCACGCCGACGTCCGCTCGTACGAGCCCGTCGTCTTCACCGCCGACCGCATCCACACCATGGAGCCGGGACATCCCGTCGTCGAGGCGCTCGCGGTCGCCGGGCCCGACATCATCGCGGCCGGCACCGTCGAGGAGTGCCGGGCCGCGCTCGCCGAGCTCGGTTTCGGCGGCGTACCGCGCGAACAGCAGCTGTCCGGAGTCGTCGTCCCCGGGTTCATCGACGCGCATGCCCATCCGCTGATGCACGGCCAGCTGATGACCTGGGTCGACTGCGGCCCCGACAAGGCCGCCGACATACCCGGGATGGTGAAGCTGCTCCGTGAGGCGGCGGCCCGCACACCGGACGGCCTGCCGGTGCGCGGCTTCGGCTACGAGCACCGCAATCTGCGCGAGCGGCGGCATCCGACCCGTTTCGAGCTGGACCAGGTCGCCACCGACCGTGAGGTGTACGTCATGAACGCCTCCGGTCACGGCGGGGTGGTGAACAGCTTCACCTTCGCCGCCAACGGCGTGACCCGGGACACCCCGAACCCCGAAGGCGGAGAGTTCTTCCGGGACGCGGACGGCGAGCTGACCGGCGAGCTCTCGGACGCCGCGTGCAACGTGCTCACCGGGGTGGGCGGGGTGAAGATCGGCCATCACGGACCGAACTTCCACCTCGCGGACGAGCCCGCCGAGCACATCCGGCAGCTGATGGCCGCACAGGACGATTTCCTGCGCGGAGGCGTCACCACGATCGGTGACGCCCAGGTGTCGAGCCGGGAGTTCGACACGTACCTGAGGGCGGCCGGGACCGGGGCGCTCAAGCTGCGGGTCAACATGTACCTGCTCTCCCACCTCCTCGGGAGCAGCCTGGACCTCGGTCTGCACGGGGCGTTCGGCAACGACCGCCTCGCGACGACCGGCATCAAGCTGTACGCGGACGGCACCCTGGGCGGCTGGACCGCATACTTCCCGGAGGGCTACGTCGACGACCCGTGCCGCAAGGGGCAGCTCTACCACTCGCCGGAGGAGTACCGCGAACTCCTGCGTTCGGCGCACGCCGCCGGACTGCAGACGGCCACCCACGCGCAGTCCCCGACCGCGATCGGCATGGTGCTCGACGCGGTGGAGGCCGCGTTGGCCGAACGCCCCGACTCCGACGCCCGCCACCGGATCGAGCACTGCGGACTCCCCGACAACGAGCAGATCGCCCGGATGGCCGAACTCGGCGTCCTTCCCGTCAACCAGCCACAGCACCACTACAACTGGGGCGAGGGCGTCACGGCGGCGATCGGCACACCGGGCGAACGGTTCAACCCGCTCGGGGAGTTCGTCGCGGCCGGGGTTCCGGTCACCATCAGCTCCGACGCCCCCGTGGCCGAGCCGCGCCCGCTGGAGGCGATCCAGGCGGCCACGACCCGCGTCACCCGTCGCGGGGTACGGCTCGGCCCGGACCAGCTCCTGATCGACGTCCACACCGCACTGCACGCCCACACCGTCAACGCGGCGAGGGCGATCGGCCGCGAGGACGACCTCGGCTCGCTGCGAGCCGGCAAGCGTGCCGACTTCACGCTGCTCGCGGCCGACCCGTACACAACACCGCCGGAGGAGATCGCCGCGATCGAGGTCCGTGAAACCTGGATCGGTGGGCAGCGCGAGTACCGGGCCGGCTGAGTCCAGCACGTAATCTCCCGGGAGCAGGGCGTGTGCGGGCTGCCGACCGTGCTACGGCAGGTCTGTCCGGCCTCGACGTCGATGTGCTCGACCCCGCACACGCCTCCGGCTCCAGTACCAGCGCGGCCGACGGGCTCCCGTGGACCCCCACCCTCATCGGAATCCCGGGCCCCAACGGCCCGCTGGCGGCGACCCCCGCGCCTCCAGCGGCCGTCGGCACGACGGGCCCGTTCCGCCTCTTCGACCTCGCCGACCAGGGAAAGCGCGTCCTGGGCCGCAACTACGGCTCCAGCGTCGCCGCCACTGGCATCCCGAAGCAGGCCCGCGTCCATCCGGCCGCCCGGCTGCCGCTGGACGAGCTGATCGGCAACGTCCGACCGCTCGACGAGGCCGCCGCCTTCGAGGACCCTGGACCGAACGTCGAGGCCCGCACCATTCCGAAGGCGCAGGGCTCCCCAATACTGGCCCCGCGGCACACATGTACGCCGCTCCGCACTTCCGCACTTCCTGGAGACTTGATGTACGCCGTCACCGACCCCGCCACCGGCACGACCGCCCAGACCTACCCGACCGCCACCGACGCCGAGGTGACCGCGGCCGTCGACGCCGCCCACGCGGCCACCGCCTGGGGACGGAGCACCTCCGTGGCCGAGCGCGCCGCGCTCCTGCGCCGACTCGGGGACCTGCACGCCGAGCACCGCGCCGAACTGGCGGCGAGCATCGTGCGCGAGATGGGCAAGCCGCTCGACGAGGCGGAGGGCGAGATCGACTTCTGCGTCGACATCTACCACTACTACGCCGACCACGCCGAGGAGTTCCTCGCCGACGAGGAGCTCCCCGTCACCTCCGGCCCCGGCCGCGCCGTCATCCGGCGCGGCCCGGTGGGCGTGCTGCTCGGCATCATGCCGTGGAACTTCCCCGCCTACCAGGTCGCCCGGTTCGCCGCCCCGAACCTCGCCCTGGGCAACACCATCGTCCTCAAGCACGCCCCCCAGTGCCCGGCCACCGCCGCGCTGCTGGAGCGGCTGGTCGCCGAGGCAGGCTTCCCCACTGGCGCGTACGTCAACGTGTACGCCACCAATGAGCAGATCGCCGAGGTGATCGCCGACCCGCGCGTCCACGGCGTGTCCCTCACCGGCTCGGAACGGGCCGGTGCCGCCGTCGCCGAGATCGCCGGACGGCACCTGAAGAAGGTCGTCCTCGAACTCGGCGGCTCCGACCCGTTCATCGTGCTGTCCACCGACGACCTCGACTCCGTCGTGGACGCCGCCGTCTCGGCCCGCCTCGACAACACCGGCCAGGCCTGCAACGCCGCCAAGCGGTTCGTCGTCACCTCCGGTCTCTACGACACGTTCGTGGAGAAGTTCACCGCCGCGCTCCTCGCCCGCCAGTCCGGGGCTCCCCTCTCCTCGGTCGCCGCCGCCGACACGCTGGAGCGCCAGGTGGCCGCCGCCGTCGCGGAAGGCGCGACGCTGCACACCGAGGGCGAGCGCAACGGTGCCCACTTCCCGGCCGGGGTCCTCACCGGGCTCACCACCGAGCACGCCGCGGCGCGCCAGGAGCTCTTCGGCCCGGTCGCCATGGTCTTCCGGGCGGCCGACGAACAGGACGCGCTGCGGATTGCCAACGACACCCCGTACGGCCTCGGCTCGTACGTCTACACCACGGACCCCGCACAGGCCGCCCGCGTCGCCGACGGCATCGAGGCCGGCATGGTGTTCATCAACGGCGTCGGCGCCGAGGGCGCCGAGCTGCCCTTCGGCGGCATCAAGCGCTCCGGCTTCGGCCGCGAGCTGGGCCGCCCGGGCATCGAGGAGTTCGTCAACAAGAAGCTCATCCGCACCATCGCGTAGGTCCCGACCCGGAGCTCGGCCACTCGCCGGCCAGAAGAGGAGGGGGCCCGCCGACCACCAGGTCGTGCGGGCCCCTCCTGCTGCACCACACATGTGTCAAGTCCGGGGAAACTCGGGGACCCGCACTTCCACGTGCGGATCCGGCCGACGCGGACGTCGCGGTGCCGGTGCTGGTCACTCAGACCGAATGGCAGGGGCGTGGCCGGATTATGGCCGTGCGCGCGGTGCGGGAACACCGAAGCGGGGCCGGCCCCTTTCAGGGCGGCCCCGCTTGTGCGAGTTCCGGTTTACCAGCCTCGGGCTCTCCACTCCGTCAGGTGCGGGCGTTCCGCACCGAGCGTGGTGTCATGGCCGTGGCCCGGGTAGACCCACGTCTCGTCCGGCAGAGGATCGAAGATCTTGGCCTCGACGTCGTCCATCAAGCTCGTGAAGTCTTCCGGGCTTGTTGTCCGCCCAGGACCGCCCGGGAACCTCGACGGCGGGGTCAAGCCGGAGATGGTGGCCACCGACAACGCCTCGCACTCCGACATGGTGTTCGGCCTGTTCAAGATCCTCGGCTACAACTTCGGCCCGCGGTTCCGCGACCTGGACGACCAGCGGTTCTGGCGGGCCACGATGCCCGTCGTCGAGACGGGCGCCTACGGCGTGGTGGAGGACCCGGCACGCAACCGCGTGAACCTGAACAAGGTGATCACGCAGTGGCCGGACATGCTGAAGGCCGCCGGTTCCCTGGTCACCAACCAGGTCCGCGCCTGCGACCTACTGCGCATGCTCGGGCGTGAGGGGCGCCCGACTCCGCTGGGTGCGGCGTTCGCGGAGTACGGACGGATCGCCAAGACCGAGCACCTGCTGCGTGTGGTCGACCCGGTCGACGACACCTGCCGCCGTCAGATGAACCGGCAGCTCACCGTGCAGGAATCCCGCCACAAGCTGGCCGGGACGTGTGTCACGGCAAGCGCGGCACCATCCACCAGGCGTACCGCGACGGCATGGAGGACCAGCTCGGCGCGCTCGGCCTGGTCCTCGACGCCATCGTGCTCTGGACCACCCGCTACATCGACGCTGCCGTCGCCTGCCTCCAAGCCGAGGGCCACGAGATCCGGGAGGAGGACATCGCCCGGCTCTCCCCGCTCGAGCACCGCAACCCGAACCTGCTCCGCCGCTACAGCTTCACCGCCGGCGTCCCGGCCGCCGGTGCCTTGCGTTCGCTACGCGACCCGGATGCGCCCGAGCTGGATGAGTACGAAGAGGGCGAGGAGTGAGCGCGAGGGTGCTGTTCGCCGCGACAGAACATCAAGCTGCCGCAGATATTGGGGTGTTATCTGCGGGACGACTTCAAGCCGGTCCCGCGATCGACGCCCCGTCGGCCACCTGTCAGGGCCGACGAAGGCTCGGCGCACGATCTGACATGCGTGCACTCATAGCGGTCGACTCCGGAGACTTACCGCCAGGACCCCGTCGGCTTGCCGGAGCTGTGCGAGCTGGGCGACGACGAGACGGCCGCCGCGGCCGCGCACAACCGCCCCCACCCGACCAAGTACATGTCTGCAGGGGCCGCTCGCCCAGCTGAGCTGTTTCGCCGTTGATGCGCGAAGCTTCGCAGCCCTCATGCTCCGCCAATGAGGTGGAACGCAGTTATTGCCGCATGTGTATATGAGCCTCTTTGTTCCGCCGGTGCCGTACTTTTCAGAACCGTGCCTTAGGGCGCAGAAAACCCACCCCTATGAGCTGAAGGGACATCATGTCTGTTCGCACGTCGATCAGGCGCGTCGCTCAGGTCGCCGGCATGGGCGTCGCCATCACCATCGGTGCGTCTGCCTTCCCAGCGACCGCGCAGCCGGCCTCGTTCGTCGCCTGCAACGAGGGCGCCCTGTCAACGGCCATCGCACTGGCCAACGCCGCACCGTCCGCCACGCTGTCGCTCGCCCCTGGCTGCGTGTACAACCTCACGACGCGGCTACCGGACGTGACCGGGAACATCACGATCAATGCGAATGGCGACACCATCACCCGCGACAACGGGGCACCTGCCTTCCGCATTCTCACGGTCTCGGGCATGCTCACCCTGGACAACGCGACCATCTCCAACGGGAACGCAGCCGGGGAAAGTCAGAACTTCGGCGGGGGCATCGGCGTGATCGATTCGGGTTCCCTTGCTGTGAACCGGAGCAGCATCGTCATCAACACGGCTGACTTCTCCGGCGGGATCGGTGGTCTTTCAAGCACCACGATCACAGTCGATCGCACCACCATCACGGGCAATGAGGTGACACAGAGGGGCGGTGGCTTCATCGCTGACGGCGTCGGGACCATCACCAGAAGTCGAATCATCGGAAACAGCGCCGGAAATCAGGGGGGCGGAATCGCCAACGCGGGCGGTCAGTTGACAGTCCAGGACAGCAACGTCAACGACAACGTGGCGGGTGATGGTGGTGGGATCGTCAATCTCAGTGGCACCGTCAACCTGATCCGCACCAACGTCAACAGCAACGAGGCCACAGACGGAGTAGGCGCCGGCGGCATTCTCAGGACCGGCGGCACAGTCATCCTCAACAGCAGCCGCGTCCGCGGCAACGTGCCGACGAACTGCGCGGGCACGGTACCCGGCTGTACCGGCTGAAGCAATGCCACGCCGGAGCCTCCCAGCTTCTGGCGCGGCATCGTCTTGCAGGGGTGGAGCAGTACCGAGGGGCCCGCCATCGAAAGGTGCGCGCGGGCCCTTCGGCGTGGGGGTGCCGGGGCTCCGGGTGGGCCCGCCACTGCCGCTCGATGCTCGGCTGCATGCAGATAGGACGGATGGGACGACAACGCGTCGGCCGACCTGCCTTGAAAAGGGCCCCGCACGCGCGCGTCGATGCGCGGGTCTGCACGGTTGTATTCCGTATAAGCGGGCCCCCTCGCGCACGCGCGCGTCGGTGATTCACATTGAATCGCCGTTTGTCTTGAAACAAGACAGGCCCGAGCCGCGCGTCATCTCGGTGACGTATGCGTCGTCGACGGCCGGGCTCGATCCGCCGGTTTCGAGATTCCGCCGGCCTTTTTGCGCGGGCAGCTGCTCGCCGTCGCGAGTCACCAGGAGTGCACTCGGGCCGATCCGTTCGGCGGCTGGGCGTCCTGGGTGCTCGGCCCCGGCCGGGGCCGGTGACGGGATGGTCGGGTCAGTGCCGAGACGGCGGCGCAGGAACGCCACTGCTGGAGTTCGCCGAGCCCAGCGAACGCGGTATGCCCGGCCAGCGCCTGTCCTGCCCGGAGCCGGAAGGGAACGGCGTGGAGGACAGGTTCATCCCCGGCGGCCCGGACGAGCTTGGCTGGGCACGGCCAAGGCGTGCGCGCACCTGGCACATCGGGGCGCGGCTACCTGACCCGCACAGATCGAAGGGCCCTGCGCCGACGAGGTCGGCGCAGGGCCCTTCGACAGGGCGGCCCCGCTTGTACGAGGTTCCGGTTTACCAGCCCCGGGCTCTCCACTCCGCCAGGTGCGGGCGTTCCGTGCCGAGCGTGGTGTCATGGCCGTGGCCCGGGTAGACCCAAGTCTCATCCGGCAGCTGGTCGAAGAGCTTGGCCTCAATGCCGTCCATCAGCGAGTCGAAGTCCTTCGGAAGTGTTGTCCTTCCAGGACCGCCCGGGAAGAGGCAGTCCCCGGTGAACAGGTGCGGGGCGCCGTGCGGGTCGTCGTAGACCAGCGCGATGGACCCCGGGGTGTGGCCCACGAGGTGCCGGGCGGTCAGGACGACCCGGCCGACCTCGATGGTGCCGTTGTCGTCGACCAGTACGTCGGTCGGGACCGGGATGCCCTCGGCGTCGTACCGCCCCGCATAGGTGCGTGCACCGGTGGCCGCCACCACCTCGCCCAGTGCCTGCCAGTGGTCGCCGTGCCGGTGGGTGGTGACGACGGACGCGATGCCGTCGTCACCGATCAGCCGCAGCAGCGTCCCGGCCTCGGCGGCCGCGTCGATCAGCAGCTGCTCGCCGGTGGCCCGGCAGCGCAGCAGATAGGCGTTGTTGTTCATCGGGCCGACGGCGACCTTGGAGATCATCAGATCCGTCAGCTCGTGCACATCCGCACGCCCGCCGACCTTGACCGCTCCGCTGTACGTCATACGTCTCAGCCTATAGCGGGGGCAGGACGGGAAGCGGGCCGCCTTCGACGGTCAGGGCCGAACCGTCCCGGCGCCCGCAGAGCCAGCCGAGAAGTTCGGGCGCCGTGCCGCGGATCGTGACCGGGTCGCCCTCCGCGCCGCCGCCGGTCGTCCGCACCGGGCCCCCGTCGGCGGTCATCCTCGTGGACACGACAGAGGGGTGCCCGTCGAACCGCTCGGCGAGGAAGTCGATCTCGCGCGAGACGAAGTCCTCCGGTAGGTCCTCCAGCTCGTAGCCGACCGCCAGGTCGACATGGTGCAGCTCGACCTCGACCAGGCGGCGGAACGGGATCCGGGATGCGGAGTCCGTCACACCGTTGCGCAGCTCCACCGTGCGTGACCAGTCCGCCGGGGCGGCGGCGGCATCCACGAGGCGGCCCGCGCTCCCGGCCAGGTCGGCCAGCTGTTCGGCCGGCGACCGGGGCGCGTCGCGCTCGATGTCGCGGTCGCGGGTTTCGCTGTCTGCGTACATCGGCCGGCCCTGGAGAACATTTACGAGCGCGTCGGCGTTACGACAGAGGTGCGCGACGACATGACCCCGGCTCCAGCCCGGCAGCCGTGACGGTTCCGACAGTGCGGTGTCGTCCAGTTTCGCCGTGGCGCTGAGCAGTCGATCGGTCGCTTCACGCAGTGCTGCGAGGTCGTGCGCATGATCATTCATGGGGCCGAGCCTAGCCCCGCCACTCATTCGGGTGAAGGAGTCCATGGCCGTCCGTAAATCGAATGTGCGTGCTATACGCTCGGAGTCGAAAGCTTCGTACACCGCTGTGGCGCCCCCCATACCCTGGGACAGGGGCTCAGTTCCCCCATTTCTCTCCAGAAAGGTGCGGACCGGCGTGGCCGACCGTCTCATCGTCCGTGGCGCTCGCGAGCACAACCTCAAGAACGTCTCGCTCGACCTCCCGCGCGACTCCCTCATCGTCTTCACCGGGCTCTCCGGGTCGGGCAAGTCGTCTCTCGCGTTCGACACGATCTTCGCCGAGGGCCAGCGGCGCTACGTGGAATCCCTCTCCTCGTACGCCCGCCAGTTCCTCGGTCAGATGGACAAGCCGGACGTCGATTTCATCGAGGGCCTCTCGCCCGCCGTCTCCATCGACCAGAAGTCGACCTCGCGCAACCCGCGCTCGACGGTCGGCACCATCACCGAGGTCTACGACTACCTCCGGCTGCTCTTCGCCCGGATCGGCAAGCCGCACTGCCCGGAGTGCCGCCGCCCCATCTCGCGCCAGTCGCCGCAGGCGATCGTCGACAAGGTGCTCGGCCTGCCCGAGGGCAGCCGTTTCCAGGTGCTCTCGCCGCTGGTGCGCGAGCGCAAGGGCGAGTTCGTCGACCTCTTCGCCGATCTGCAGACCAAGGGCTACAGCAGGGCCAGGGTCGACGGCGAGACCATCCAGCTCTCCGAGCCGCCCAAGCTGAAGAAGCAGGAGAAGCACACCATCGAGGTGGTCATCGACCGTCTCACGGTGAAGGACAGCGCCAAGCGCCGGCTGACCGACTCGGTCGAGACCGCGCTCGGGCTCTCCGGCGGCATGGTCGTGCTCGACTTCGTCGACCTCCCCGAGGACGACCCCGAGCGCGAGCGGATGTACTCCGAGCACCTCTACTGCCCGTACGACGACCTCTCCTTCGAGGAGCTCGAACCGCGCTCCTTCTCCTTCAACTCGCCCTTCGGCGCCTGCCCGGACTGCACGGGCATCGGTACGCGGATGGAGGTCGACCCGGAGCTGATCGTCCCGGACGAGGAGAAGTCGCTCGACGAGGGGGCGATCCACCCCTGGTCGCACGGCCACACCAAGGAGTACTTCGGCCGGCAGATCAACGCCCTCGCCGACGCCCTCGGATTCCGTACGGACATCCCCTGGGCCGGGCTGCCCCAGCGCGCCAAGAAGGCCCTGCTCCACGGCCACAAGATCCAGACCGAGGTCCGCTACCGCAACCGCTACGGGCGGGAGCGCGCGTACACCACCCCCGCCTTCGAGGGCGCGGTGCAGTTCGTCAAGCGCCGGCACTCCGACGCCGAGAGCGACTCCAGCCGGGAGCGCTTCGAGGGCTACATGCGCGAGGTGCCCTGCCCGACCTGTGAGGGCACCAGGCTCAAGCCGATCGTCCTCGCGGTGACGGTGATGGAGAGGTCCATCGCCGAGGTCGCCGCGATGTCGATCAGCGAATGCGCCGAGTTCCTCGGCCGGATGAAGCTCAACGCCCGCGACAAGAAGATCGCCGAGCGGGTGCTGAAGGAGGTCAACGAGCGGCTGAAGTTCCTCGTCGACGTCGGCCTCGACTACCTCTCGCTCAACCGCGCGGCCGGCACCCTGTCCGGCGGCGAGGCCCAGCGCATCCGCCTCGCCACCCAGATCGGCTCCGGCCTGGTCGGCGTGCTGTACGTGCTGGACGAACCGTCCATCGGCCTGCACCAGCGGGACAACCACCGGCTGATCGAGACCCTGGTCCGGCTCCGCGACATGGGCAACACGCTCATCGTCGTCGAGCACGACGAGGACACCATCAAGGTCGCCGACTGGGTCGTCGACATCGGCCCCGGCGCCGGTGAGCACGGCGGCAAGGTGGTCCACTCCGGATCGCTCAAGGAGCTGCTGGCCAACGGCGAGTCGATCACGGGCCAGTATCTGACCGGCAAGAAGCAGATCCCGATGCCCGACGTCCGGCGCCCCGTCGACCCGCAGCGCAGGCTCACGGTGCACGGCGCCCGGGAGAACAACCTCCGGGACATCGACGTCTCCTTCCCGCTCGGCCTGCTCACCGCCGTCACGGGCGTCTCGGGCTCGGGGAAGTCGACGCTGGTCAACGACATCCTCTACACCCACCTGGCGCGCGAGCTGAACGGCGCCAAGTCGGTCCCCGGCCGGCACACCCGCGTCGACGGCGACGACCTGGTCGACAAGGTGGTGCACGTCGACCAGTCGCCCATCGGCCGCACGCCCAGGTCCAACCCGGCCACGTACACCGGCGTCTTCGACCATGTCCGCAAGCTGTTCGCGGAGACGATGGAGGCGAAGGTGCGCGGCTACCTGCCGGGCCGCTTCTCCTTCAACGTCAAGGGCGGCCGCTGCGAGAACTGCTCCGGCGACGGCACGATCAAGATCGAGATGAACTTCCTGCCGGACGTGTACGTCCCGTGCGAGGTCTGCCACGGAGCGCGCTACAACCGGGAGACCCTGGAGGTCCACTACAAGGGCAAGTCCATCGCCGAGGTGCTGGACATGCCGATCGAGGAGGGCCTGGAGTTCTTCGAGGCCGTCCCGACGATCGCCCGCCACCTGCGCACGCTCAACGAGGTGGGCCTCGGATACGTGCGGCTCGGCCAGTCCGCGCCGACGCTCTCCGGCGGTGAGGCGCAGCGCGTGAAGCTCGCCAGCGAGCTGCAGAAGCGCTCCACCGGCCGTACGGTCTACGTCCTGGACGAGCCGACCACGGGTCTGCACTTCGAGGACATCAGCA
Organism: Streptomyces sp. NPDC001890; assembly: GCF_042891445.1. Lineage (NCBI taxonomy): Bacteria > Bacillati > Actinomycetota > Actinomycetes > Kitasatosporales > Streptomycetaceae > Streptomyces > Streptomyces sp. NPDC001890. Next base: position 1,198,734 of record NZ_JBIATE010000001.1, read on the forward strand.
AGCTCATCAAGGTGCTCTCCGGGCTGGTCGACAAGGGCAACTCGGTGATCGTCATCGAGCACAACCTCGATGTGATCAAGACCGCGGACTGGGTCATCGACATGGGCCCCGAAGGGGGCAGCGGCGGTGGTCTGGTCATCGCCGAAGGCACTCCGGAGGAGGTCGCCGGGGCTCCGGCCAGCCACACCGGCAAGTTCCTCCAGGGCATTCTGGACCCGGAGCGGGTGAGCGAGGCCGCGGTGCCCGCGGCGCGCAAGCCGGTGCGGAAGGCGGCCGCGAAGAAGGCGGTCGCCGCGAAGTCGGCCCCGGCCCGGAAGACGGCCACGGCCCGGACGAGCGCGGACGGGGCCGCGAAGAAGCCCGCGGCGAAGAAGGCGACCCGCGCGCGCAAGGCCTGACGCCTGCGGCGCGACAGGGCGGCGGCTCCCGGACTCCGGGGGCCGCCGCCCTGTTCATCGCCGTGCCCCGCCCACCGCCGCGTCCTGTTCACCGCCACGGCCGGGCCGCTGACCTGGGACGACGGGCCTCGGGCGGCCCGGCCGCAGGGCCGTCCGGCTCCGCCGGTATCGTCGCTTCTGTCACCGATGGCACCGACGGCACCGATGGCTCTGACAGCTGTGATGCCCGCGGTACTCCCGGTACCCGCGGCGCTTCAGTCGCGCCCGGTGCCCATCCACCCCTACGACCAGTGGAGACCGCATGTCCGGCCAGCCCGCCGCCCGCCGTACCGTGCTGAAGGGTGCCGCTCTCGCCGGCGCCGCCGGGCTGGGAGTGGCCGCCTGCTCGACCGAATCGAAGCTCGGCCACGCCGAGACGCCGACGCCGACCGCTCCCGTCGAGCTCGGCGCACCGGACGATGTTCCGGTCGGCGGATCCAAGCTCTTCCGCAACGAGCGGGTCATCGTGAACTGCCCGGCCAAGGGCCAGTACAAGGCGTTCAGCGCCCAGTGCACCCACGCGGGCTGCCTGCTGGACAAGGTCGAGGACAACGTGGGGACGTGCCCCTGTCACGGCAGCCACTTCGACACGACGACCGGCAAGGCGATGCGCGGTCCGGCGACCGCGCCGCTGCCCGCCGTCCCGGTCAGGGTCGAGGGCGGAAAGCTGGTCGCGGGCCCCGACGCCTGACACCGTCCGGGAAGGTACTGGCAGGGAAGGTACCGGCCGGGGACGGAGTCACTCCCAGTCCCAGTCGATGCCGACCAGACCGGGCCGTACCCCCTGCTCCACCAGGTGAACGGTCCGGTGCCTGCCGGTCAGCGTGAGGTCCGTGCGGGCGCTGCGCGGTGCCCCCGCCGAGACCTGGGCGAAGCGCCGGCACCGTACCGGCAGCGCGGCCTCGTCGAAGGACACCTGGAGCACGTACTGCCCACCGCCGAAGCTGAACCCGCGCACGTACTCGCCGCTCGGGCCTCCCGTGCCGTCGTCGAAGCCGTAGCCGAAGAGGTAGGTGTCGCCCGCCCTCAGCCGGGTGTCGAAGAGCAGCTCGGCGACGAGCACCCCGGTCCCGCGGTCCCAGCGGACCCGCCCCGTCCGGCAGTTCTCCCCGGTCGTCACCGTCACCCGCGCCGGATCGCAGCCCGGATCACCCCGGTGGACGGCGAGGTAGCGGTCGATGTCGTCCCGGTGGGCACGCACCACATGCTGCGAATCGCGTCGCCGCAGCTCCCGGCCGGGACCGATCCGTACCCGCTCGTGATGGCCCACCGTGTGCAGTCCGCCGTCCACCGGTGACCCCAGGTCGGCGAGCAGCCGCTCCACGGCACCGGACGACTCCAGCAGGGAACGGTACGAACGCGCGGCCGGACGGTCGGCCTCCGGGCGCGCGTTCCCGCTGCCCAGCAGCCGCAGCAGCGAGTTCCCCGGCAGCTCCAGCACTTCCTCCAGCGCCTTCACGGCCCGCAGGGACTCGGCGCGCTGCGGACGCCTGGCCCCCTGTTGCCAGTAACTCAGGCTCGTCACCCCGACCTTGACCCCGCGGTGCGCGAGATGGTGCTGCACCCGCTGGAGCGGCAGCCCGCGCACCGAGAGCGCGGTGCGCAGCGCCAGATGGAACGGGCCGGTGTGCAGCACCTGTGCCAGTTCGGCCTCGGTGTGCCGCATGGGGTCCTCCAGGTGAACGTTCACGACGCGGGACGGGGGGAGCGCGTCGGCGGGGGCGGTGCCGCAGGTGGCCGGGGCAGGGCCGTTCACGTATCCGCCACGCCGTTCACACCGCGATGTTCCCCCGCATTGAAGCGTGTTGACCCGTCCCCGACAACGGTTGATGCTCCTCGGGCAGCGTCCGGACGCGCTCCTGTGATCCCACCCCCCCCCGCCTCGGGAGGAACGTCATGCGTCTCCGAAGAATCCAAAGAACTCGAACAGGACGGCTCCCGGCCCTGGCCGCCCTGGCCACCGTGCTCCTCGCCGTGCCGACGGCGACCGCCTCGGCGGCCCCGGCCCCGGCCCCTGCTCTTGCCCCGGCCCCTGCCCCTGCGTCGGCCCCGGCCGTGACCGGCCCGGCCGTCGGCGGGCTCGCCGCGACACAGCGGCTGAACATCACCATGCAGGCCCAGCAGAAGACCAACTGGTGCTGGGCGGCATCCGGCAACACCATCGCCACCTGGTTCGGCCGCACCTACTCGCAGAACCAGTTCTGCAACGCCGCCTTCGGCCGTGCGCAGGGCTACGAGTGCCCCAACTCGCAGGCCACGCTGGGCAACGTCCAGGACGGCCTGTACTGGGCCGGCGTCAACCCCGGTTCGTATGTCACCGGCTGGCTGCGCTATCCCACCGTCCAGGCCGAGATCGCCGCCGGACGCCCCGTGGAGACCCGCATCCAGTGGTCGTCGGGCGGTGGCCACATGCATGTCCTGTACGGCTACGACGACTCCGGCAGCTGGGTCTACTGGGGCGATCCCTGGCCCTCCAGCAACCGCTACAACTGGGCCTCGCACGCCTGGTACGTGAACAACGAGGAGTTCTCCTGGACCCATTCCCTCTACCGGATCGGGGCGTGACGAGATGATCCGCAGGACCGCACGCACCGCCCGGTCCACGGCCGCCGCCCTGGCCGCGACCGGCATCCTGACCGGCACCGCCCTGCTCACCGTCGCGGCCCCCGGGGCGGTCGCCGCCACCGGACCCACCGCAGGCCCGTCCGCCCTGGCGGCCGCCCGGCAGGCCGCCACCGAACCCGCGACCCTGGACACCCTGGCCCGGTTCTTCGCCCGCGAGGGTGCGGTCACCAGGTCGGCGGCGGCACCGCGCATCGAGGGCGCCGCAGTCCCCGTGCACACCCTCGATCCGGACTTCGTGGCCGGGAAGCCGGGGGCGTCCGTCGCCAGGCTGGACTACCTCGCCACCACGGCCGTCGCCTCGGACGGCCAGAAGGCGTCCCTGTGGACCCTTCCGAAGGAAGGTAAGGAGGGCGGCTGGCAGGTGGTGAACATCGCCAGCGGCGACGACGAGACGAGGTACGCCGCCGCGGGCGCCCGCAAGCTCCCCGGCGGGACGGTGTTCCGTGAGCCGCAGGTGGACGCCTGGTACGTCCAGAAGGGGACGAAGGTGCTCCCGCTGGACCAGGACGCGGTCCGCGCGGTCGGCGCCCGCGGCACCACCCTGGCCGCCTACCGCACCCGGGTGCGCGAGGCGTACGGCGACAAGCTCCCCGGCTCCGGATACGCCCGCGCAGGCAGGGCGGGCGGCTACTCCCCGCCGGCCGCCCCCGCCCGGGGCGGCCCGGAGCCCCGGACGGTCGCGGCGGGCACGGCGTCCGGCCCGGCGCCGAGCGCCACCTCGGCCGCCGCCGGAGCGGGCGCCCTCGTGGTGCTCGGCCTCGGCGGGCTCACCGTCCTGCGCAACCGCCGCCGCCGGGAGAACCCGTGACCGGCGGCCGTACCCACTGACCCGTGCTCCGGGGCGCGCTCCCGCGATCCGCGCCCCGGAGCACGGCACCGCTTCCGGGCGGCCGGACTGTCACTGCCCGCAAGTAGGGTGGGACACATGGCAGACCCCTCCAGCTACCGCCCCAAGCCGGGACAGATCCCCGACTCCCCGGGGGTCTACAAATTCCGCGACGAACACCGCCGGGTGATCTACGTCGGAAAGGCCAAGAACCTGCGCCAGCGCCTGGCCAACTACTTCCAGGACCTGGCCGCGCTCCACCCGCGTACGCGCACGATGGTCACCACGGCCGCCTCGGTGGAATGGACGGTCGTCTCCACGGAGGTCGAGGCCCTCCAGCTGGAGTACTCCTGGATCAAGGAGTTCGACCCGCGGTTCAACGTCAAGTACCGCGACGACAAGAGCTATCCGTACCTCGCGGTCACGCTGGGCGAGGAGTTCCCGCGCGTCCAGGTGATGCGCGGAGCCAAGAAGAAGGGCGTGCGCTACTTCGGTCCGTACGGGCACGCCTGGGCGATCCGCGAGACGGTCGACCTCATGCTCCGGGTCTTCCCGGTGCGTACGTGCTCCGCCGGGGTCTTCAAGAACGCCGCCAGGACCGGCCGCCCGTGCCTCCTCGGCTACATCGGCAAGTGCTCGGCCCCCTGCGTCGGCCGCGTCACCCCCGAGGAACACCGCGAACTGGCCGACGACTTCTGCGACTTCATGGCCGGCCGGACCGGTACGTACATCCGCCGCCTGGAGAAGGACATGATGGCGGCGGCCGAGGAGATGGAGTACGAGCGGGCGGCCCGGCTCCGCGACGACGTGGAGGCCCTCAAGCGGGCCATGGAGAAGAGCGCCGTCGTGCTGGCCGACGCCACCGACGCCGACCTGATCGCGGTCGCCGAGGACGAGCTCGAAGCCGCCGTCCAGATCTTCCACGTACGCGGCGGCCGGGTCCGCGGCCAGCGCGGCTGGGTCACCGACAAGGTCGAGAACGTCGACACCTCGCGCCTGGTCGAGCACGCCCTCCAGCAGCTGTACGGCGAGGAGACGGGCGACTCGGTCCCCAAGGAGGTCCTCGTCCCGGCCCTGCCCGAGGACCCGGACGCGGTCTCCCAGTGGCTCGCCGGCCGCCGGGGCTCCCAGGTCAGCCTGCGCATCCCGCAGCGCGGCGACAAGAAGGACCTGATGGCGACGGTCCAGCGCAACGCCCAGCAGGCGCTGGGGCTGCACAAGACCAAGCGCGCCTCCGACCTGACCACCCGCTCCCGCGCCCTGGAGGAGATCGCGGAGGCGCTCGGCCTCGACACCGCTCCGCTGCGCGTCGAGTGCTTCGACATCTCGCACCTCCAGGGCGACGACGTGGTCGCCTCCATGGTCGTCTTCGAGGACGGCCTCGCCCGCAAGAGCGAGTACCGCCGCTTCCAGATCAAGGGCTTCGAGGGCCAGGACGACGTCCGGTCGATGCACGAGGTCATCAGCCGCCGCTTCAAGCGGTACCTCCAGGAGAAGGAACGCACGGGGGAGTGGGAGGAGACCCCCGCCCCGACCGGCCCGGTCCCCGCCCCGAACGGCACCGGCCCGGACCCCGCACCGCAGAACGACGCCGCCGCCCCCGACCCGGACACCGAGCCCCGTGAGGACGACGGGCGCCCCAAGCGGTTCGCCTACCCGCCGCAGCTCGTCGTGGTCGACGGCGGCCAGCCGCAGGTCGCCGCCGCCAAGCGGGCCCTGGACGAACTGGGGATCGACGACATCGCCGTCTGCGGCCTCGCCAAGCGCCTCGAAGAGGTCTGGCTGCCCGATGACGACGACCCCGTCGTCCTGCCCCGTTCCAGCGAGGGCCTCTATCTCCTCCAGCGCGTCCGTGACGAGGCCCACCGCTTCGCGATCACCTACCAGCGCGCCAAGCGGGCCAAACGGATCCGCTCCGGCCCCCTGGACGCCGTCGCCGGTCTCGGCGAAACCCGGAAGCAGGCGTTGATCAAGCATTTCGGCTCCGTGAAGAAGCTGAAGCAAGCGACAATCGACGAGATCTGCGAAGTTCCGGGGATAGGCCGCAGAACGGCGGAATCAGTGGCTGTCGCCCTCGCGTCGGCCGCCCCGGCCGCGCCCGCCGTGAACACGGCGACAGGAGAGATCATTGAAGAGGACGACGGGGGCAGCACGACATGACCGAGCGTGAGAACGAGCAGGAAGCCGGGCACGGGCAGGAAGCCGGGCCCGACGGCACCGACCGAGCAGACGGAGCAGCACAAGTGAGTACGGCCACCACGAACGAGACGGGCGACGGGACCGCGACCATCCCCGAGCTGGTGATCATCTCGGGGATGTCGGGCGCCGGGCGCAGCACGGCCGCCAAGTGTCTGGAGGACCTCGGCTGGTTCGTCGTCGACAACCTGCCGCCCGCACTGATCCCCACCATGGTCGAGCTCGGCGCGCGCTCGCAGGGCAACGTGGCGCGGATCGCCGTCGTCGTCGACGTCCGGGGGCGCCGCTTCTTCGACAACCTCCGCGACTCCCTCGCCGACCTGGAGGCCAAGCACGTCACCCGGCGGATCGTCTTCCTGGAGTCCTCCGACGACGCCCTCGTCCGCCGCTTCGAATCGGTCCGCCGGCCGCACCCCCTCCAGGGCGACGGCCGGATCGTCGACGGCATCGCCGCCGAGCGCGACCTGCTGCGCGAGCTGCGCGGCGACGCGGACCTGGTGATCGACACCTCCAGCCTCAACGTGCACGAACTGCGCGCCAAGATGGACGCCCAGTTCGCCGGCGAGGAGGAGCCGGAGCTGCGCGCCACGGTGATGTCGTTCGGCTTCAAGTACGGCCTGCCGGTCGACGCCGACCTCGTGGTCGACTGCCGCTTCCTGCCCAACCCGCACTGGGTCCCCGAGCTGCGCCCGTTCACCGGTCTCAACGAAGAGGTCTCCGCCTACGTCTTCGACCAGCCCGGTGCCAAGGAATTCCTCAACCAGTACACGGAGCTGCTCCAGCTCATCGCCGCCGGATACCGCCGCGAGGGCAAGCGCTACGTGACGATCGCCGTCGGCTGCACGGGCGGCAAGCACCGTTCGGTCGCCATGTCCGAGAAGCTGGCGGCCCGGCTCGCGACCGAAGGCATCGAGACCGTACTCGTCCACCGGGACATGGGGCGCGAGTGACCAGCCGCAATCTGCGCCTGCGGCGGCTGCGCAGAGCCACCTCGGCGCTGCCCGGCCGCAAGCGCGGCGCACAGCCCAAGGTCGTCGCCCTCGGCGGCGGCATGGGGCTGTCCGCGTCGCTCGCGTCGCTCCGCCGGATCACCGGCGATCTCACCGCCGTGGTGACGGTCGCCGACGACGGCGGCTCCAGCGGCCGGCTCCGCGAGGAGCTCGGCGTGCTGCCGCCCGGCGACCTGCGCAAGGCGCTCGCCGCCCTGTGCGGTGACGACGACTGGGGCCAGACCTGGGCCCGGGTGATCCAGCACCGCTTCCAGTCCAAGGGCGACCTGCACGAGCACGCCGTCGGCAATCTGCTGATCGTCGCCCTCTGGGAGCAGCTCGGCGATCATGTCCAGGCCCTCGACCTGGTCGGCAGGCTCCTCGGGGCGCACGGCCGGGTGCTCCCCATGTCCGCCGTTCCGCTGGAGCTCCAGGCGCTGGTCCGAGGTCACGACCCGGCCCGCCCGGACGACGTGGACACCGTGCGCGGACAGGCCACCGTGGCGCTCACCCCCGGCGAGGTGCAGTCCGTGCACCTCGTCCCGAACGACCCGCCCGCCGTCCCCGAGGCCGTCGCCGCGGTCCTCGACGCCGACTGGGTGGTGCTCGGTCCGGGGTCCTGGTTCTCCTCCGTGATCCCGCACCTGCTCGTCCCCGAACTGCTCGACGCGCTCGTCGAGACCAAGGCCCGCAAGGTCCTCTCGCTCAACCTGGCACCGCAACCCGGTGAAACTGATGGCTTCTCCCCGCAGCGTCATTTGGAGGTTTTGGGACGACACGCCCCTAAACTCGCCCTGGACGTGGTGCTGGCCGACGAAGCCGCTGTGCCCGATCGTGAGTCCCTCGCCGATGCCGCCAAGAGGCTCGGCGCCGCGGTCGAGCTGGCGCCGGTGGCCTCACCCGACGGCGTTCCGATCCATGATCCGGAGCTGTTGGCCGCCGCGTACGACCGTATTTTTCGGATGCATGGAAGGATCGGCCCATGGCGATGACGCCCGCGGTGAAGGACGAAATCTCTCGGCTTCCCGTGACCCGGACCTGCTGCAGGAAGGCAGAAGTCTCGGCGATTCTTCGGTTCGCGGGTGGGCTGCACCTGGTGAGCGGCCGGATCGTGATCGAGGCCGAGCTGGACACCGGGAACGCGGCGCGCCGGCTGAAGCGGGACATTCTCGAAATCTTCGGGCACAGCTCGGAGCTGATCGTGATGGCGCCCGGAGGTCTGCGGCGCAGCTCGCGCTTCGTCGTGCGGGTGGTGGCGGGCGGCGACCAGCTGGCCCGCCAGACCGGCCTGGTGGACGGCAGGGGACGCCCCATCCGCGGGCTGCCCCCGCAGGTGGTCTCGGGGGCCACCTGCGACGCCGAGGCCGCCTGGCGCGGGGCCTTCCTGGCCCATGGCTCGCTCACCGAACCGGGCCGTTCCTCCTCGCTGGAGGTGACCTGCCCGGGGCCGGAGGCGGCGCTCGCCCTGGTCGGTGCGGCCCGCAGGCTCTCCATCGCGGCCAAGGCCCGCGAGGTGCGCGGGGTGGACCGGGTCGTCGTCCGCGACGGCGACGCGATCGGCGCGCTGCTCACCCGGCTCGGAGCCCATGACGCGGTGCTGGCCTGGGAGGAGCGGCGGATGCGCCGCGAGGTCCGCGCCACGGCCAACCGGCTCGCCAACTTCGACGACGCCAACCTGCGCCGTTCGGCGCGGGCCGCGGTCGCCGCGGGTGCCCGGGTGGGGCGCGCGCTGGAGATCCTGGGCGAGGAGGTGCCCGAGCACCTGGCGGCGGCCGGGCGGCTGCGCATGGAGCACAAGCAGGCGTCCCTGGAGGAGCTGGGCGCGCTCGCCGACCCGCCGCTGACCAAGGACGCGGTCGCCGGCCGGATCCGCCGGCTGCTGGCGATGGCCGACAAGCGGGCCCAGGACCTGGGCATCCCGGGCACCGAATCCACCCTCAGCGAGGAGCTCGCCGACGGCCTGGTGGGCTGACCCGCCGAGGCCGCCCCAGCCGCCTCGGGCAGGCCCGCCGGAGGCGCGGAATCCGGCCGGATTCCGGACTCGCGGGGCTTCCGGGGACGTTGACGCTCCGTAATCGTCACTGCATGTACGGCCAGTTATCCAGAGGCCCGTGCTCCTACCGAGGAGTACGGGCCTCGGCGCTTCCCACGGCCGTGCTGGATGTCACCCCGTGGGCCTCGGAGAGGTAGGGTCGGAGGCGGTCGGGGACATCTCATACAACTCGCCGGGGTGAAAATCCCGCGTACCTCATGAGGAGATTGGTTCGTGACGATCCGCGTAGGCATCAACGGCTTCGGTCGCATCGGCCGCAACTACTTCCGCGCGCTGCTGGAGCAGGGTGCGGACATCGAGATCGTGGCTGTCAACGACCTGGGTGATACCGCGACCACCGCCCACCTGCTGAAGTACGACACCATCCTGGGTCGTCTGAAGGCAGAGGTCAGCCACACCGCCGACACCATCACCGTCGATGGTCACACGATCAAGGTTCTCTCCGAGCGCAACCCGGCCGACATCCCCTGGGGTGAGCTGGGCGTCGACATCGTCATCGAGTCGACCGGCATCTTCACGAAGAAGGCCGACGCCGAGAAGCACATCGCGGGCGGCGCCAAGAAGGTCCTCATCTCGGCTCCGGCCAAGGGCGAGGACATCACCATCGTGATGGGCGTCAACCAGGACCAGTACGACGCGGCCAACCACCACGTCATCTCCAACGCGTCCTGCACGACCAACTGTGTCGCACCGATGGCCAAGGTTCTCGACGAGAACTTCGGCATCGTCAAGGGCCTCATGACGACGGTTCACGCGTACACCAACGACCAGCGCATCCTCGACTTCCCGCACTCGGACCTGCGCCGCGCCCGCGCCGCCGCCGAGAACATCATCCCGACCACCACCGGTGCCGCCAAGGCGACCGCCCTGGTGCTCCCGCAGCTGAAGGGCAAGCTGGACGGCATCGCCATGCGCGTCCCGGTCCCGACCGGCTCGGCCACCGACCTGGTCGTCGAGCTCCAGCGCGAGGTCACCAAGGACGAGGTCAACGCCGCGTTCAAGAAGGCTGCCGACGACGGCGCCCTCAAGGGCATCCTGTACTACACCGAGGACCCGATCGTGTCGTCGGACATCGTCGGCGACCCGGCGTCCTGCACCTTCGACTCCTCGCTGACCATGGTTCAGGAGGGCAAGTCGGTGAAGATCCTCGGCTGGTACGACAACGAGTGGGGTTACTCCAACCGCCTCGTCGACCTGACCGTCTTCGTCGGCACCCAGCTCTGACCGTCGAACCGGCAGGCATCAAGATGTGAGCACGGGGCTCGAACCGCGCAACGCCGCGCCGTTCGGGCCCCGTCGCATGCTCTCCCGCCCTCCAAGGAGTCCAGCAAGATGAAGACGATCGACGAACTGATCGCCGAAGGGGTCACCGGCAAGCGCGTATTCGTGCGTGCCGACCTCAACGTGCCGCTGAGCGGCACCACCATCACCGACGACGGCCGGATCCGCGCCGTCCAGCCGACCGTCGAGAAGCTCGTCGCGGCCGGCGCGCGAGTCGTCGTCGCCTCGCACCTGGGCCGCCCCAAGGGCGCCCCGGACCCCGCCTTCTCCCTGGCGCCCGCCGCCGCCCGCCTCGGTGAACTGATCGGCGCCGACGTGGCGTTCGCGACCGACACGGTCGGCGAGTCCGCCCGCGCCGCGGTCGCCGGTCTCGCCGACGGCCAGGTCGCCGTCCTGGAGAACCTCCGCTTCAACCCGGGCGAGACGTCCAAGGACGACGCCGAGCGCGGCGCGTTCGCCGACCAGCTCGCCGAGCTCGCCGACCTGTACGTGGGCGACGGCTTCGGGGCCGTGCACCGCAAGCACGCCTCGGTCTTCGACCTCCCGGCCCGGCTGCCGCACGCCGCCGGTGACCTGATCGCCACCGAGGTCGGCGTCCTGAAGAAGCTCACCGAGAACGTCGAGCGCCCGTACGCCGTGGTGCTCGGCGGCTCCAAGGTCTCCGACAAGCTCGGCGTCATCGATCACCTCCTGGAGCGCGCCGACCGCATCCTGATCGGCGGCGGCATGGCGTACACCTTCCTCAAGGCCCAGGGCCACGAGGTCGGCAGCTCGCTGCTCCAGGAGGACCAGATCCCGGCGGTGCTGGAGTACCTCAAGCGCGCCGAGGACAAGGGCGTGGAGTTCGTGCTCCCCGTCGACGTCGTGGTCTCCGCGCAGTTCCCGGACCTCAAGAGCAAGGCCCCCACCGAGCACCGCACGGTGCCCGCGGACGCCATGCCGGCCGGTTTCATGGGCCTGGACAACGGCCCCGAGACCAACAAGCTGTACGCATCGAAGCTCGCCGACGCCGCCACCGTCTTCTGGAACGGCCCGATGGGCGTCTTCGAGCACCCCGACTACGCCGAGGGCACCCGGGCAGTCGCCCAGGCCCTCGTCGACTCCTCGGGCTTCAGTGTCGTCGGCGGTGGCGACTCCGCCGCGGCCGTCCGCACCCTGGGCTTCGACGAGAACGCATTCGGACACATCTCGACCGGTGGCGGTGCCAGCCTCGAATACCTCGAGGGCAAGACGCTTCCCGGCCTCGCCGCACTGGAGGACTGACCTTTCATGACCACTCGTACCCCGCTGATGGCGGGCAACTGGAAGATGAACCTCAACCACCTTGAGGCCATCGCGCACACCCAGAAGCTCGGCTTCGCGCTGACCGACAAGGACTACGACGCCGTCGAGGTCGCCGTCCTGCCGCCCTTCACCGACCTGCGCTCCGTGCAGACCCTGGTCGAGGGCGACAAGCTGAAGATCAAGTACGGCGCCCAGGACATCTCGGCGCACGACTCCGGCGCGTACACCGGTGAGATCTCCGGCCCGATGCTCGCCAAGCTGCGGTGCACCTATGTCGCCGTCGGCCACAGCGAGCGCCGCCAGTACCACGGCGAGACCGACGAGATCTGCAACGCCAAGGTGAAGGCCGCGTACAAGCACGGCCTGACCCCGATCCTCTGCGTCGGCGAGGGCCTGGAGGTCCGCAAGGCCGGTGACCAGGTGGCCTACACCCTCGCGCAGCTCGACGGCGGTCTGAAGGACGTCCCGGCCGAGCAGGCCGAGTCCATCGTGATCGCGTACGAGCCGGTCTGGGCCATCGGCACCGGTGAGGTCGCCACCCCCGAGGACGCCCAGGAGGTCTGCGGTGCGATCCGCGGCCGGCTGGCCGAGCTGTACTCGCAGGAGCTGGCCGACGCGGTCCGCATCCAGTACGGCGGCTCGGTGAAGTCCGGCAATGTCGCCGCGATCATGGCGCAGCCCGACGTGGACGGCGCGCTGGTCGGCGGCGCCGCGCTCGACGCCGACGAGTTCGTCAAGATCGTCCGCTTCCGCGACCAGTGAGTATGCGGTAGCGCGGATCCGTCGTACCCTTGCGGGGGCCGCGGAGGGTGTAACCTCCCGGCCCCCGTAATCAGCACATGCAGTCAGAGGAATTCCGGAAAGTAGGGACCAGCCGTGATTTTGGCGTTCGAGATCGCCCTGATCGTCTTCAGCCTGCTGCTGATGCTGCTGGTGCTGATGCACAAGGGAAAGGGCGGCGGCCTCTCCGACATGTTCGGTGGCGGCATGCAGTCGTCGGTCGGCGGCTCCTCGGTCGCCGAACGGAACCTCGACCGGATCACCGTGGTCGTCGGTCTGGCGTGGTTCGCGTGCATTGTTGTGCTTGGTCTGCTGATCAAGTTGGACAACTGACCCGTCGTACGCGATTCCCGGTGACGGTGTAACTCCTTTCACTGGACGCGCGTTGGGCCTTACGTAGACTGGGGCATCTTCGAGCACCATCACGCAGGGAGTTACGACCGTGGCAAGTGGCAACGCGATCCGGGGAAGCCGGGTCGGAGCGGGGCCGATGGGGGAGGCCGAGCGCGGTGAGTCCGCGCCGCGCCTCCGCATCTCCTTCTGGTGCTCGAACGGGCACGAGACGCAGCCGAGCTTCGCCAGTGACGCGCAGGTACCGGAGACCTGGGACTGCCCGCGCTGCGGCTTCCCGGCCGGCCAGGACCGGGACAGCCCGCCGGACCCGCCGCGCACCGAGCCGTACAAGACGCACCTCGCGTACGTACGCGAGCGGCGCAGCGACGCGGACGGCGAGGCCATTCTCGCCGAGGCGCTGGCGAAACTCCGCGGCGAAATCTAGAAGTTGACCGGCCGGGCACCCACGGGGTGCCCGGCCGGACCGCTTTCGCCGTGCCGCAGGTCTCCATTGCCTCGTCGGCCCTTCTGATCAATTAGGTTTGTAGGTGCAGCGGGGCATCTGCAGGCACGAGAAGAATTGGGCTGATATCCGGGATGAACACACGAAGCCGAACCAGGCTCAACCAGACGCCCGAGTGGACAGCTCTGGGCAAGCACCGCGAGCAGTTCGGGACGACCCATCTGCGGCAGCTCTTCGCGGACGATCCGGAGCGCGGCACCGAATACACCCTGACGGTCGGCGATCTGTACGTCGACTACTCCAAGCACCTGGTCACCGACGAGACGCTGCGACTGCTGCGCGAGCTCGCCGCGGCCACCGGGGTGGCCGGGCTGCGGGACGCGATGTTCCGCGGCGAGAAGATCAACACCACCGAGGACCGCGCCGTTCTGCACACCGCGCTGCGTGCCCCGCGCGACGCGGTGATCGAGGTCGACGGCGAGAACGTGGTGCCGGGCGTGCACGCCGTGCTCGACCGGATGGCCGCGTTCTCCGACCGCGTCAGGTCGGGGGAGTGGACCGGCCACACCGGCAAGCGCATCAAGAACGTCGTCAACATCGGCATCGGCGGCTCCGACCTCGGCCCCGCCATGGCGTACGAGGTGCTGCGCTCCTTCACGGACCGCGACCTCACCGTCCGCTTCGTGTCGAACGTCGACGGAGCCGACCTCCACGAGGCGGTGCGCGATCTCGACCCGGCCGAGACGCTCTTCGTCATCGCGTCGAAGACCTTCACCACGATCGAGACGATCACCAACGCCACCTCGGCCCGCAACTGGCTGCTGACCGGTCTGAGGGCCGATCAGGACGCCGTCGCCAAGCACTTCGTGGCGCTGTCCACGAACGCCGGCAAGGTCGCGGAATTCGGCATCGACACCGCCAACATGTTCGAGTTCTGGGACTGGGTCGGCGGCCGGTACTCGTACGACTCCGCCATCGGTCTCTCGCTGATGATCGCCATCGGCCCGGACCGGTTCCGCGAGATGCTCGACGGCTTCCACCTCGTCGACGAGCACTTCCGCACCGCCCCCGCCGAGTCCAACGTCCCGATGCTGCTGGGTCTGTTGGGCGTCTGGTACGGCGCGTTCTTCGACGCCCAGTCGCACGCGGTGCTGCCGTACAGCCACTATCTGTCCAAGTTCACCGCGTACTTGCAACAGCTGGACATGGAGTCCAACGGCAAGTCCGTGGACCGGGACGGCAATCCGGTCGACTGGCAGACCGGACCGGTGGTCTGGGGCACCCCCGGCACCAACGGACAGCACGCCTACTACCAGCTGATCCACCAGGGCACCAAGGTCATCCCGGCCGACTTCATCGGCTTCGCCGAGCCGGTCGCCGACCTGCTGCCCGGACTGGTCGCCCAGCACGATCTGCTGATGGCCAACTTCTTCGCCCAGACCCAGGCGCTGGCCTTCGGCAAGACCCCGGACGAGGTCCGGGCCGAGGGCGTAGCCGAGGAACTGGTGCCGCACAAGACCTTCCTGGGCAACCACCCGACGACGACGATCCTCGCCGACCGGCTGACCCCGTCCGTCCTCGGCCAGCTGATCGCGCTGTACGAGCACAAGGTCTTCGTCCAGGGCGCCGTCTGGAACATCGACTCCTTCGACCAGTGGGGCGTCGAGCTGGGGAAGGTCCTCGCCAAGAAGATCGAGCCGGTGCTCACCGGGGGCGAGGGGGGCGAGCAGCTGGACAGCTCGACCGCCGCGCTCGTCGGGGCGTACCGCGCCCGCCGGGGGCGCTGAGCCGATGACCACGGGGGAGGGGACGGTGCGGCTGCGGCCGCCGAACAACACGCTGGACCCGAGGGCCGTGGGGTGGTGGCGAGCCCAGTGGCTGCTGCTGACCGCCGCCCCCGTGGCCGTCCTGGCCGTGCTGGGCGCGTTCATCGGGCCCGCCCGGTTCTGGCTGCTGACGGCCGCCGCGGTCCTCGCGGTCCTCGGCACCGGCTGCGCCGTCCTCCTCCCCTCGTGGTGGTTCCGCACCCACCGCTGGGAGGTCACCGACGAAGCGGTGTACGTCAGGACCGGGGTCTTCCGGCAGGAGTGGCGGATCGCCCCGATGTCCCGGATCCAGACCGTGGACACCGTGCGCGGACCGCTCGAACAGCTCTACCGGCTCGCCACGGTCACCGTGACCACCGCGTCGGCCAGGGGCGCGGTCCGGATCGAGGGCCTCGACCACGAAACGGCGGCCGGGCTGGCCGAGCGGCTGACCCGGATCACCCAGGTCACCCCCGGGGACGCCACATGAGCTCCGGGGCGGCGCTCTTCGAAGGCCGGGGCCCGGCCCAGGACCCCGGCACGGCCACCGCCGCCGACTGGCGGCGGCTGGACCGGCGCACGGTCCTGGTCAGCGCGCTCGTCACGGCCGGGGTGGCGGCCGGCGCGGCCGTTCCCACCACGCTCGGCCTGTCCGGCCGGGTCGGCCTCGGGGCCGCCGTCGTCTGGGTCCTCGCCGGCTCGGTCCTGCTGATCGGTTCCGCGGCGGCCGGCGACTACGTACGGTGGCGCCGCACCCGCTACCGCGTCGGTGGCGAGCGGGTCGATCTCCACACCGGGCTGTTCCTGGTCAAGAAGCGCTCACTGGCCCGGGAGCGCATCCGCAGCGTCGACCTCACCGCCCATCTGCTGCAACGGGTACTCGGTCTGGTCACCGTCCGCATCGGCACCGGAGAGCACTCCGGCAACGACTCCACCCTGGAGCTCGACCCGGTCCCCAGGGCAGAGGGCGAACGGCTCCGCCGCGAACTGCTGGAACGTACGGCCACCGGCACCCCTGGCCCCCACCGCGAGGGCGAGCTCGTCGCCCTCGACCCGCGCTGGATCCGCTACGCACCGGTCTCCTTCGTCGCCCCCGCGCTCGGCGGCGCGGCGGCCGGTGCGGTGATGCAGGTCAGCGACTGGTTCGGGGCACAGGGGCAGGTGATCGAGTGGATCGGTGAGCGCTTCCGGGACACCTCGCTCACCGCCATGATCCTGATCCTCGCCGTCGCCGCGGTGGCCGCCGGTGTCGTCGGCGCGCTCGGCCTGTGGGTCGAGATGTGGTGGAACTACCGGCTGGAGCGCGAGCCCGGCGGCACCCTGCGCATCCGGCGCGGACTGCTGACCTCCCGGTCCGTCTCCATCGAGGAACGGCGGCTGCGCGGGGTCGAGCTCGTCGAACCGCTCGGCATCCGTACGTTCGGCGCGGCCCGGGTCGACGCGATCACCACCGGACTGGCCAAGGACGACGAGGAACAGCACGGCGACCACAACACCCTGCTGCCCGCCGCGCCCAGGCCCGTGGCCGACGCGGTGGCCGCCGACGTACTGCGGGAGACCACGTCCCCGACCGGCGCCCTGCTGGCCGGGCACCCCCGTGCCGCCCGCGGCCGCAGGCTGCGCCGGGCGCTCGGGGCCGTCCTGGTCCCGGTGGCCGTGCTGGCTCTCCTGGGCGCACTGCTGACACCCGTACTGCTCTGGATCGCGCTCGGCTGCGCCGTCGTGGGGCTGCCGGCCGGGGTGTTCCTGGCCCGCGACGCCTACCGCGGCCTCGGGCATGCCATCAGCGGCGACTACCTGGTGGTGAGGTCGGGTACGGTCCGGCGCTCGACCGCCGCGCTGGAGCGGGCCGGGGTCATCGGCTGGACGGTCCGGCAGACGTACTTCCAGCGGCGGGCCGGGGTCCTGAGCGTCACCGCGACGACGGCCGCCGGAGCGGGTGCGTACACGGCGTACGACACGGACGCGGGCGAGGGCCTCGACTTCGCCGCGAAGGCCGTGCCCGGCCTGCTGGAGCCCTTCCTGGAGCGCGTCCCGCCCGCCGGGTGAGCCCGGTCAGCCGTGCGTGGTGTCGATGACGCAGAATCTGTTGCCCTCGGGGTCCGCCAGTACGACGAAGTCCGGGTCGTCCGGGTACAGATCCCAGTCCACCCGCGTCGCGCCGAGCGCGATCAGCCGGTCCACCTCGGCGCCCTGCTCCTCGGTGTAGAGATCGAGGTGGACCCGGGGGACCTCCTGCACGGGCGTACCGCTGAGGTCCAGGGCCAGACCGACGCCGGGTCCCTCGGCCGGGACCAGCACCACCCAGTCGTCGTCCGTCGCCGGCTCACGCTCCACGTAACCGAGTGCCGCCTTCCAGAACGCCGTCGCACGCCGTACGTCCGACGCGCCCATCACCACGGTTCCGATGCGCACCATGACGCGATCCTTTCACGCGACAGGCCCGGCCGCTCCGAGGAGCGAACCGGGCCTGTGCGCAACCGTGCTGACGTACGGTCAGGGCGAGGCGGGCGGATACAGCGCGCGCGGCAGCCGGGAGGCCGCCGCCGCGTCCAGCAGCCACAGCGTGCGGCTGCGTCCGTACGCACCGGCCGCCGGGGCCTGGATCTCCCCGGCGCCCGAGAGCGCGATCTCCGCGGCCTCCGCCTTGTCCTCGCCGGCGGCGAGCAGCCACACCTCGCGCGCCGCCCGGATCGCCGGCAGCGTGAGCGAGATCCGGGTGGGCGGCGGCTTGGGAGCGCCGTGCACACCGACGACGGTGCGCTCGGTCTCCCGTACCGCGGGCAGCTCCGGGAAGAGCGAGGCGACATGCGTGTCCGGGCCGACGCCCAGCATCAGCACGTCGAACGTCGGCACCGGACCGTGGTCCTCGGGACCGGCCGCGGCGGCCAGCTCCGCGGCGTACGCGGCGGCCGCCGCGTCGGCGTCGTTGCCCCAGGGGCCGTCCGAGGCGGGCATCGCGTGCACCCGGGACGGGTCGAGATCCACCGAGTCCAGCAGGGCCTCGCGGGCCTGCGTGACATTGCGCTCCGGATCGCCCTCGGGCAGGAACCGCTCGTCGCCCCACCACAGATCGAGCCGCGACCAGTCGATCGCGTCCCGGGCGGGCGCGGCGGCGAGCGCGGCCAGCAGACCGTTGCCGTTGCGTCCGCCGGTGAGGACCACCGAGGCGTGGCCGCGTGCGGTCTGGGCGTCCACGATCTTCGTGATCAGCCGGGCCGCGGCGGCCAGCGCCATCAGCTCCTTGTCGCGGTGCACGACAAGTTGAGGAGCACTCACTTCGACGCCGCCTTCTTGGCCGCGGTCTTCTTCGCGGCAGCCGGAGCGGCGGACGGGGCGGCGTCCGCCGCGGGCTCGGCCGGCTTCGGCTCCGCCGGTCCGCCGAGCTTCTCCACGCCGAACTTCACCGTCGCCGCGTACGTGTTGTCCGGGTCCAGGCGGCGCAGCTCCTCGGCGAGCAGCTCGGCGGTGTCCCGCCGCTTGAGCGCCACCGCGCGGTCCGGCTGGCCCTGCATCGAGAGCGTGGCCAGCGAACCGTCGGGACGGTCCAGGACGATGGTGCCGTTCTTGGTCTCCATCCGCACGGCCGTCAGACCGGGACCGGCGGAGACGGTGCGCTCCACCGGCACCCCGAGCCGGTCCGCGAGCCACATGGCGAGCAGCTCGCAGCTCGGGTTCTCCGACTCGCCCTCGACGGTCGCCGAGACGACCTGGGCGGACTGCTGGTCGAGCGAGGCCGCCAGCATCGAGCGCCACGGCGTGATGCGGGTCCACGCCAGATCGGTGTCGCCCGGGGTGTACGAGTCGGCGCGGGTCGCCAGCTCCTGGCCCGGGTGCTCCGCCGAGTACGCGTCCGTGATCCGGCGCTGGGCGAGCGCGCCCAGCGGGTCCTTCGCCGGGTCGGCGGGTGCGTCCTCGGGCCACCAGACCACGACCGGGGCGTCCGGCAGCAGCAGCGGCAGCACCACCGACTGGGCGTGGTTGACCAGCTCGCCGTGGAGACGCAGCACGACCGTCTCGCCGGTGCCCGCGTCGGAACCGACCCGCACCTCGGCGTCGAGCCGGGCGTCCCGGCGGCTGCGCGGCGAGCGGCTGACCCGCTTGATCACCGCGATGATCCGCGAGGGGTGCTCGCGCGAGGCGTCACCGGCCGACTTGAGCGCGTCGTACGCGTTCTCCTCGTCGGTGACGATGACCAGGGTGAGCACCATGCCGATGGCCGGGGTGCCGATGGCACGGCGGGCCGAGATCAGCGCCTGGTTGATCTTGCTGGAAGTGGTCTCCGTCAGATCGATCTTCATGGCCGGCGCCAGCTCCGTCCGTCTCGTGCGAGCATCTCGTCGGCCTCGGCCGGACCCCAGGAACCCGCCGGGTACTGGGCGGGCTTGCCGTGCTTGTCCCAGTACTGCTCGATCGGGTCGAGGATGTTCCAGGAGAGCTCGACCTCCTGGTGCCGGGGGAAGAGGTTGGCGTCGCCGAGCAGCACATCGAGGATGAGCCGCTCGTAGGCCTCCGGGCTGGACTCCGTGAAGGACTCGCCGTACGCGAAGTCCATCGTGACGTCCCGGACCTCCATCGAGGTGCCGGGCACCTTGGAGCCGAACCGCACGGTCACGCCCTCGTCCGGCTGCACCCGGATGACCAGGGCGTTGCCGCCCAGCTCCTCGGTGGCGCCGGACTCGAAGGGCAGGTACGGGGCCCGCTTGAAGACGACCGCGATCTCCGTGACCCGGCGGCCGAGCCGCTTTCCGGTGCGGAGGTAGAACGGCACGCCCGCCCAGCGGCGGTTGTTGATCGTCAGCTTGATCGCGGCGTAGGTGTCGGTCTTCGACTTGGGGTCGATGCCGTCCTCTTCGAGATAGCCGCGGACCTCCTCGCCGCCCTGCCACGCGTGCTCGTACTGGGCGCGCACCGTGTGCTTGCCCAGGTCCTCCGGCAGCTCCACCGCCGTGAGCACCTTGAGCTTCTCGGCGACCAGGGCCTTCGGGTGGAAGGAGCCGGGCTCTTCCATCGCGGTCAGCGCCAGCAGCTGGAGCAGGTGGTTCTGGATGACGTCACGGGCGGCGCCGATGCCGTCGTAGTAGCCGGCCCGGCCACCGATGCCGATGTCCTCGGCCATCGTGATCTGGATGTGGTCGACGTACGACCGGTTCCAGATCGGCTCGAACATCGTGTTGGCGAACCGCAGCGCCAGGATGTTCTGGACCGTCTCCTTGCCCAGGTAGTGGTCGATCCGGAAGACCTCGTTGGGCGGGAAGACGTCGTGCACGATCTGGTTGAGCTCCTGAGCGCTCTTCAGGTCGTGGCCGAAGGGCTTCTCGATGACGGCACGCCGCCAGGAGCCCTCCTTCTGGTCCGCGAGGCCGTGCTTCTTGAGCTGCTGGACGACCTTGGGGAAGAACTTCGGCGGCACGGACAGGTAGAAGGCGAAGTTGCCCCCCGTGCCCTGCGCCTTGTCCAGCTCCTGGATCGTGTTCTTCAGCTGCTCGAAGGCGTCGTCGTCGTCGAAGTTGCCCTGGACGAAGCGCATCCCCTGGATGAGCTGCTGCCAGACCTCCTCGCGGAACGGCGTACGGGCGTGCTGCTTGACGGCGTCGTGGACCTCCTGTGCGAAGTCCTCGTCCTGCCATTCGCGGCGCGCGAAACCGATGAGGGAGAAGCCCGGCGGCAACAGGCCGCGATTGGCCAGGTCGTACACGGCGGGCATCAGCTTTTTACGGGACAAATCGCCCGTGACTCCGAAGATCACCAGACCCGACGGCCCCGCGATGCGCGGGAGCCGTCGGTCCTGGGGGTCACGAAGCGGATTGGCTCCGGGAACACCAGACAAGGTGGTCAGCCCTCCGAAGGGGCGAGGCGCTTGAGCTCCGCCTCGGTCGAGTTGAGCAGGTCGATCCAGGACGCCTCGAACTTCTCGACGCCCTCGTCCTCCAGGAGCTGGACGACGTCGTCGTAGGAGATCCCGAGCTTCGCCACCGCGTCGAGCTCGGCGCGGGCCTGCTCGTAGGTGCCGGCGATGGTGTTGCCGGTGACCTCCCCGTGGTCCGCCGTGGCGTCCAGGGTGGCCTCGGGCATGGTGTTCACCGTGCCGGGGGCGACCAGGTCGACGACGTACAGGGTGTCCTTGTACGCGGGGTCCTTGACGCCGGTCGAGGCCCACAGCGGACGCTGCTTGTTGGCCTGCGCCTTGTCCAGGGCGGCCCAGCGCTCCGAGCCGAAGACCTCCTCGTACGCCTGGTAGGCCAGCCGGGCGTTGGCGAGCGCGGCCTTGCCCTTGAGGGCCTTGGCCTCGTCGGTGCCGACGGTGTCGAGGCGCTTGTCGATCTCGGTGTCCACGCGGGACACGAAGAACGAGGCCACCGAGTGGATCAGGGAGAGGTCCAGGCCCGCGGCCTTCGCCTTCTCCAGGCCCGCCAGGTAGGCGTCCATGACCTCGCGGTAGCGCTCCAGCGAGAAGATCAGCGTGACGTTGACGCTGATGCCCTTGCCGATGACCTCGGTGATCGCCGGGAGACCGGCCTTCGTCGCCGGGATCTTGATGAGCGTGTTCGGCCGGTCCACCAGCCAGGCCAGCTGCTTGGCCTCGGCGACGGTGGCCGCGGTGTGGTGGGCCAGTCGGGGGTCGACCTCGATGGAGACCCGGCCGTCCTGGCCGTCCGTGGCGTCGAAGACCGGGCGCAGGATGTCCGCCGCGTCCCGCACGTCGGCCGTGGTGATCATGCGGATGGCCTCGTCGACGGTGACCTTGCGGGTGGCGAGGTCGGTGAGCTGCTGCTCGTACCCGTCGCCCGAGGAGATCGCCTTCTGGAAGATCGACGGGTTGGTGGTGACGCCCACGACGTGCTGCTGGTCGATCAGCTCGGCGAGATTGCCGGAGGTGATCCGCTTGCGCGACAGGTCATCGAGCCAGATCGCCACGCCCTCGTCGGAGAGGCGCTTGAGTGCGTCTGTCATGAGAATTGCATCTCCTACTAGTCGTATATCGGCGTCAGCGCGCGGCTGCGGCGAGAGATTCCCGCGCGGCGGCGGCGACGTGCTCGCCGGTGAAGCCGAACTCGCGGAAGAGGACCTTGGCGTCGGCCGAGGCACCGAAGTGCTCCAGCGACACGATCCGGCCGGCGTCACCGACGTAGCGGTACCAGGTCAGACCGATGCCGGCCTCGACCGCGACGCGCGCCTTCACGGACGGCGGCAGGACGCTGTCCTTGTACGCCTGGTCCTGCTCCTCGAACCACTCGACCGACGGCATCGAGACCACCCGGGTCGGAATGCCGGCCGCCTGCAGCTCCTCGCGCGCCTCGACCGCGAGGTGCACCTCGGAGCCGGTGCCGATCAGCAGCACCTGCGGCTCTGTGCTCTGCCCGTCGGGCCTCTCGGCCTCGAAGAGCACGTAGCCGCCCTTGGCCGCGTCCTCGTTCGCCTCGTACGTCGGAACGCCCTGGCGGGTCAGCGCCAGACCGTGCGGGGCGCCCTTGCCGAACACCTTGGTGTAGCGGCGCAGGATCTCGCGCCAGGCGATGGAGGTCTCGTTGGCGTCGGCCGGGCGGACGATGTTCAGGCCCGGGATGGCGCGCAGCGCGGCCAGGTGCTCCACCGGCTGGTGGGTCGGGCCGTCCTCGCCGAGACCGATCGAGTCGTGCGTCCACACGTACGTCACCGGCAGGTGCATCAGCGCGGACAGGCGCACGGCGTTGCGCATGTAGTCGGAGAACACCAGGAAGGTGCCGCCGTAGATACGGGTGTTGCCGTGCAGCGCGATGCCGTTCATGGCGGCGGCCATGGCGTGCTCGCGGATGCCGAAGTGGATCGTGCGGCCGTACGGGTCCGCGCCCGGCAGCGGGTTGCCCGCCGGGAGGAACGACGACGTCTTGTCGATCGTGGTGTTGTTCGAGCCCGCGAGGTCGGCGGAGCCGCCCCACAGCTCGGGGATGATCTCGCCGAGCGCCTGGAGCACCTTGCCGGACGCGGCGCGGGTGGCGACACCCTTGCCCGGCTCGAAGACCGGGAGCTTGTCCTCCCAGCCCGCGGGCAGCTCGCCGGCGGAGATCCGGTCGAACTCGGCGGCGCGCTCCGGGTTGGCGGTGCGCCACGCGGCGAAGCTCTTCTCCCACTCGCCCCTGGCCTCGCGGCCGCGGTCCAGCGCCTCGCGGGTGTGGGCGATGACCTCGTCGGCGACCTCGAAGGTCTTCTCCGGGTCGAAGCCGAGCACCCGCTTGGTCGCGGCGACCTCGTCGGCGCCGAGCGCCGAGCCGTGCGAGGCCTCGGTGTTCTGGGCGTGCGGCGCGGGCCAGGCGATGATCGAGCGGGCCGCGATGAACGACGGGCGACCGGTCTCGGCCCTGGCCGCCTGGAGCGCCGCGTACAGACCCGCCGGGTCCAGGTCGCCGTTGGGCAGCTGGTCGACGCGCTGGACGTGCCAGCCGTACGCCTCGTACCGCTTCAGGGTGTCCTCGGAGACCGCAGTCTCCGTGTCGCCCTCGATGGAGATGTGGTTGTCGTCCCACAGCAGGACCAGGTTGCCGAGCTTCTGGTGCCCGGCCAGCGAGGACGCCTCGGCGGAGATGCCCTCCTGGAGGCAGCCGTCACCGGCGACGACCCAGACCATGTGGTCGAAGGGGGAGGTGCCGGGGGCCGCCTCCGGGTCGAACAGGCCGCGCTCGTAGCGGGCGGCCATCGCCATGCCCACCGCGTTGGCGACACCCTGGCCCAGCGGGCCGGTGGTCGTCTCGACGCCGGTGGTGTGGCCGTACTCCGGGTGGCCGGGGGTCTTCGAGCCCCAGGTGCGGAAGGCCTTGAGGTCATCGAGCTCCAGGCCGTACCCGGCCAGGTAGAGCTGGATGTAGAGGGTCAGGCTGGTGTGACCGGCCGACAGAACGAACCGGTCGCGTCCGGCCCAGTCCGCGTCGGCGGGGTCGTGGCGCATCACCTTCTGGAAGAGGGTGTACGCGGCGGGAGCGAGGCTCATGGCCGTACCAGGGTGGCCGTTTCCGACCTTCTGTACGGCGTCCGCTGCAAGGACACGGACAGTGTCCACGGCCCGCTGGTCCAATTCGGTCCACTGGAGATCTGTGGTGGTCGGCTTGGTGCTCACCCTGAGTCAGGGCTCCTCTCCACTGTTGTAAACCGGTGACTGTGACCGCACCGGGCGTTGTCGAGCCTACCCCCGTCGGAACAAGCATTTTCCGCTGCTTTCCAGGGTGCAGGCGGCCCGCGGAGTTCGCCTCCCGTATGAGCGCGACGCCTCACTTCTGCGCCACTCCGATGAGCGCTTCTCCTTACTTATGGGCCCTCCGATGAGCGGGTCCTCGTACTTCTGTGCCGCCGGGGTGAGCGGGGCGCTGGTCACGCGCAGTATCACGGCGGCGGGAACCGCGGTCCGGGTGCCGTGACAAGGGGAGAGGGACCCCCGCTTCCACGCCTCCTCAACACGACCCACCCCCGCGAAGGAGGGCCTGTCCCCAACGTCTACAGTGGTCTGGTTCGCGCAAGTCTTTACCGGGCCTTCACGCCCGGAGCTTGCTGGGATTTCTCTGTCAGGGGTGTGCGTGACGGCCGTCGAGTCCCGACCCGCAGGGGTCGCCTTGACTCCCAGCCCAGGGGGCCATCGCCCGTTCGGGGCCCGTGTCAAGGCATTCGTGGCGCTGACCAAGCCGCGGATCATCGAGCTGTTGCTGATCACCACTGTTCCGGTGATGTTCCTCGCCGCTCAGGGCGTGCCCGACCTGTGGCTCGTGCTCGCCACCACCGTCGGCGGATATCTCTCCGCGGGCGGTGCCAACGCGCTGAACATGTACATCGACCGCGACATCGACGCGCTGATGGACCGCACGTCGCAGCGCCCGCTGGTCACCGGCATGGTGAGCCCGCGCGAGTGCCTGGCCTTCGGCTTCGCGCTCGCCGTGATCTCGACGGTCTGGTTCGGCCTGCTGGTCAACTGGCTGTCGGCGGCGCTGTCGCTCGGCGCGCTGCTGTTCTACGTCGTCGTCTACACGATGCTGCTCAAGCGCCGCACCTCGCAGAACATCGTCTGGGGCGGCATCGCGGGCTGCATGCCGGTCCTCATCGGCTGGTCGGCCGTGACGAACTCCATGTCGTGGGCGGCCGTCATCCTCTTCGCCGTCATCTTCTTCTGGACGCCGCCGCACTACTGGCCGCTCTCCATGAAGGTGAAGGACGACTACGCCCGGGTCGGCGTCCCGATGCTCCCGGTCATCGCGTCCAACCGGGTGGTGGCCCGCCAGATCGTCATCTACAGCTGGGTGATGGTGGCCGTCTCGCTGCTGCTGACCCCGCTGGGCTACACCGGCTGGTTCTACACGGGGGTGGCGCTGCTGACCGGCGGGTTCTGGCTCTGGGAGGCGCACGGCCTGCAGAACCGGGCCAAGGCCGGTGTGACCGGGGCCAAGCTCAAGGAGATGCGGCTGTTCCACTGGTCCATCACCTATGTCTCCCTGCTCTTCGTCGCCGTGGCGGTCGACCCCTTCCTGAGGTAGTCCCGCTTCTCGGTCCCTGCTGACGATTCCTGCCGACGGGCGGGGTACGTGGCCCAAGCCACGTACCCCGCCCGTCGCGCGTCGACCTACCCGTCGGTAGCATCCTGAACATGGCTGAGACGGCAGAGACCCAGGTGGAGAGCGGCAAGCAGGCGGCCCGCGCGGAGCGCAGGGCGGCGAAGCTCGCCAAGGAGATCGGCGCCTTCGCCAAGGCGCACGGCGGTGCGGAGGGACAGCTCGCCTACATCGGGCAGCGGGGCGCCCGCATCGTGCTCGTGGGCGAGGACGGTGGCTGGGGCGATCTGGTCGCCCCCTCGTACGCGGTCGCCGAGAGCGCCACGCGCAAGGCCGGGATCACGATGCACGACGAGTTCGACGGGGAGTTCGCGGCGAAGGTCCGCACCGGCCCGTACGAGTGGACGCGGATGGCCGGCATCCAGATCGGCGGCCCCTCCGACAAGGCCTGACCAGCACTTCCCCGTACAGAACGGCGATCGCCGGACGGGTTCCTGCTCGGAACCGTCCGGCGATCGCCGTCGTGCGTCGTACGGAGAGGCGTCAGCCGGCCGCCGCGGGCTCCGGCTGCTCGGTGGCGGGGCCGGGCACCGCGGCCACGGCCACGGGGCGCTCGCGCAGCGACAGGACCACCCGCACCACCGCGATCCACACCAGGCACGAGCCCAGCATGTGCAGACCGACCAGGATCTCCGGCGTGTCGGTGAAGTACTGCACGTACCCGATCACGCCCTGGGCCATCAGCACCAGGAAGAGGTCACGGGCACGGTGCAGCGGGCCGGCCGGCGCGTCGACGGCCTTCAGCACGAACCAGAGGGCGACGGTCAGCGCCACCACGACCCAGGCCAGATCGGCGTGCAGCTGCGCGATCATCTTCCAGTCGATCGGGATGCGGTGCACATCGCTGGAGTCGCCCGCGTGCCGACCGGCGCCGGTGACCACCGTGCCGACCGCGACCAGCAGCCCCGCGGCGACCGTGAGCAGCCAGGTCAGCTGGGAGACCGCCTTGCCGACCAGCGGCCGGGGCGCCTCGTCGCCCTCGCCGACCCGCTGCCAGGTCACCAGCGCGACGGTGAGCAGCGCCGTGGAGAGCAGGAAGTGCGCGGCGACGGTGTACGGGTTGAGGCCGACCAGCACCACGATGCCGCCGAGCACGGCGTTGCCCATGACCACCCAGAACTGCACCCAGCCGAGCTTCGTCAGGCTGCGCCGCCAGGGCTTGGCGGACCGGGCGGCGATGATCGCCCACCCGACGGCCGCGCACAGCACGTACGTCAGCATCCGGTTGCCGAACTCGATGGCGCCGTGGAAGCCCATCTCGCTCGTCGCCGTGAGGCTCTCGTCGGTGCACTTGGGCCAGGTCGGGCAGCCGAGGCCGGAGCCGGTCAGCCGCACCGCGCCGCCGGTCACGACGATGAGCACGGCCATGACGACGGCGGACATGGCCGCACGGCGGACCGTACGGGGGGAGGGGGTCCATCGCTCGGCGATGTACAGGAGCGGGTTCCGCGCGGCTTGAGCGACTTCGGCTCGGGTCAGCTTGGGCACGCGCACCATCGTAGGCGGCGGCTTGTGCAAGCTTTCACGAGGGGGACGAGATACCCCGAAACGTCGACGGAGCGCGTCCGCGCGCTCACGTGCGGCGGTGGCCGCCGGGCCCGCTCACGGCCGCCGGGCTCACTCCCAGCGGAAGAACTTCGCCGCCGCGCCCAGCCCCAGGACCGCCCACACCGCCAGGACGCCGAGGTCGCCCCAGGGCATCGCCGCGCCGTGCTGGAGCACGTCCCGCAGACCGTCCGACAGAGCCGCGATCGGCAGCAGCCCGAGCACCGACTGCACCGCGTCCGGGAACTTGTCCAGCGGCACGATCACCCCGCCGCCCACCAGCAGCAGCAGGAAGACCAGGTTGGCCGCGGCGAGCGTGGCCTCCGCCTTGAGCGTCCCGGCCATCAGCAGCCCGAGCCCGGAGAAGGCCGCCGTGCCGAGCACGAGCAGCAGCAGGACGGCGAGGGGGTTGCCGTGCGGCGACCAGCCGAGCGCGAACGCGATCACCGTGAGCAGCACCACCTGGAGCACCTCGGTGACCAGCACCGCGAGGGTCTTGGCGGTCATCAGCGCCCAGCGCGGCAGCGGCGAGGCCGCGAGCCGCTTGAGCACTCCGTACCGCCGCTCGAAACCGGTGGCGATGGCCTGGCCCGTGAAGGCCGTGGACATCACGGCGAGCGCGAGGATGCCGGGCGCCAGGAAGTCGACGGACTCGCCCGCGCCGGTGTCCACGATGTCGACCGCGCTGAACAGCACCAGCAGCAGCGTCGGGATGATCACGGTCAGCAGCAGCTGCTCGCCGTTGCGCAGCAGCATCCGCGTCTCCAGGGCGGTCTGCGCGGCGATCATGCGGCCCAGCGGGGCGGCGCCCGGCCGGGGGGTGTACGTACCGGCGCTCATGCGCGCAGCTCCTTGCCGGTCAGTTCCAGGAAGACGTCCTCCAGCGTGTGCCGCTCCACGGAGATGCCCGACGGCATCACTCCGTGCTGGGCGCACCAGGAGGTGACGGTGGCCAGCAGCTCCGGGTTGACGTCACCGGAGATGCGGTACGCGCCCGGGAGGATCTCGGCCGCCTCGGAGCCGTCCGGCAGCGCCTTCAGCAGCGAGCCGATGTCGAGACCGGGGCGGCCGGTGAAGCGCAGGGTGTTCTCGGCGCCGCCCCGGCAGAGCGTCTCGGGGCTGCCCTGGGCGATGACCCTGCCCGCGTCGATGACGGCGACGTCGTCGGCGAGCTCCTCGGCCTCGTCCATGAAGTGTGTGGTGAGGACCACGGACACCCCGTCGGCGCGCAGCTCGCGCACGAGCTCCCAGGTGGAGCGGCGGGCCTGGGGGTCGAGGCCGGCGGTCGGCTCGTCGAGGAAGACCAGTTCGGGGCGGCCCACGACGGCCATCGCCAGGGCGAGCCGCTGCTGCTGGCCGCCGGAGAGCCGCCGGTAGGCCGTACGGCCGCAGCCGCCGAGGCCGAGGCGCTCGATCAGGGTGTCGACGTCCAGCGGGTGGGCATGGAGCTTCGCCATGTGGCGGAGCATCTCGTCGGCGCGCGCCCCGGAGTAGACGCCACCCGACTGGAGCATCACGCCGATTCGGGGGCGGAGCGCCGCGGCGTCGGCGACCGGATCGAGGCCGAGGACCCGGACCGTGCCGGCGTCGGGGCGGCGGTAGCCCTCGCAGGTCTCGATCGTGGTGGTCTTGCCGGCGCCGTTGGGGCCGAGGACGGCGGTGACGGCGCCGGTGCGTACGCACAGGTCGAGGCCGTCCACAGCGGTCTTGGGGCCGTACCGCTTCACCAGGCCGCGAACCTGTACGACGGACTCGCTCTTCATGGCGGGTAAGTCTAGGCAAGGGTGGAAGGGCGCCCGTCTCCCGGGGCCGGATTAGGTAACCCTAAGTGATGAACGGCACCGTAGATCGTTCCGGACCGTGGTTGTCAGGGCCGGATGAATTACGCAACAATGGCGTTGTGAAATACGTTGGCGAGGCTCCGCAGGAGGAACTCGCGACCGGAGAGCGCTCGACGCGCAACCGGGTCGCGCGCTCCATCCTGGACCACGGCCCGTCCACCGTCGCCGATCTGGCGAAGCGCCTCGGCCTCACCCAGGCCGCGGTCCGCCGCCATCTCGACGCCCTCGTCACCGACAGCGTCGTGGAGGCCCGTGAGCAGCGGGTCTACGGGGCGCGGACCCGTGGCCGCCCGGCCAAGGTGTTCGCCCTCACCGACTGCGGCCGGGACGCCTTCGACCAGTCCTACGACCAGCTCGCGGCGGACGCCCTGCGCTGGATCGCCGAGACCGCGGGCGAGGAAGCGGTGGCCGCTTTCGCCCGCGCCAGGATCGAGGCCCAGTCCGAGGCGTACCGTACGGCGGTCGAGGCCGCGGACCCCGAGGCCCGCACCGAAGCGCTGGCCAAGGCCCTGTCCGTCGACGGGTACGCTGCTACGGCGCGTAGCGCGCCCGGTCCGCAGCAGGGCGAGCAGCTGTGCCAGCACCACTGCCCGGTCGCCCATGTCGCCGAGCAGTACCCGCAGCTGTGCGAGGCGGAGACGGAGATCTTCTCCAGCCTCCTCGGGACGCATGTGCAGCGTCTGGCCACCATCGCCCACGGCGACGGCGTGTGCACGACGTACATTCCGCGCAGCGGCCACCCAGCACCACAGACCACCAATTCAGCATCTGCAAGCACGGCCGGGAGGAACCCCGCATGACGCTCCCTACGGAGACTGCCCACCCTGAGCTCGAGGGTCTGGGTACGTACGAATTCGGCTGGGCCGACTCCGACGCGGCGGGTGCCGCCGCCAAGCGCGGGCTCTCCGAGGAGGTCGTCCGCGACATCTCGGCGAAGAAGAACGAGCCCGAGTGGATGCTGAAGCTGCGCCTCAAGGGCCTGCGCCTCTTCGACAAGAAGCCCATGCCGAACTGGGGCTCGGACCTGTCGGGCATCGACTTCGACAACATCAAGTACTTCGTGCGGTCCACGGAGAAGCAGGCGGAGTCCTGGGAGGACCTGCCCGAGGACATCAAGAACACCTACGACAAGCTCGGCATCCCGGAGGCGGAGAAGCAGCGCCTGGTCGCCGGTGTCGCCGCGCAGTACGAGTCCGAGGTCGTCTACCACCAGATCCGTGAGGACCTGGAGGAGCAGGGCGTCATCTTCCTGGACACCGACACCGCGCTGAAGGAGCACCCGGAGCTCTTCAAGGAGTACTTCGGCACCGTCATCCCGGTCGGCGACAACAAGTTCGCCTCGCTGAACTCGGCCGTGTGGTCCGGCGGCTCGTTCATCTACGTGCCCAAGGGTGTCCACGTCGACATCCCGCTCCAGGCCTACTTCCGTATCAACACGGAGAACATGGGCCAGTTCGAGCGGACGCTGATCATCGTCGACGAGGACGCCTACGTCCACTACGTCGAGGGCTGCACCGCCCCGATCTACTCCTCCGACTCGCTGCACTCCGCGGTCGTCGAGATCATCGTGAAGAAGGGCGGCCGCTGCCGCTACACGACGATCCAGAACTGGTCGAACAACGTCTACAACCTGGTCACCAAGCGCGCCGTGGCCTACGAGGGCGCGACCATGGAGTGGGTCGACGGCAACATCGGCTCCAAGGTCACCATGAAGTACCCGGCCGTCTACCTGATGGGCGAGCACGCCAAGGGCGAGACCCTGTCCATCGCCTTCGCGGGCGAGGGCCAGCACCAGGACGCCGGCGCCAAGATGGTCCACATGGCACCGAACACCTCCTCCAACATCGTCTCCAAGTCGGTGGCGCGAGGCGGCGGCCGTACCTCCTACCGCGGTCTGATCGAGATCGGCGAGGGCGCGCCGGGCGCGAAGTCCAACGTGCTCTGCGACGCGCTGCTGGTCGACACGATCTCGCGCTCCGACACCTACCCGTACGTCGACGTCCGCGAGGACGACGTGTCGATGGGTCACGAGGCGACCGTCTCCAAGGTCTCCGAGGACCAGCTCTTCTACCTGATGAGCCGCGGTCTGACGGAGTTCGAGGCGATGGCGATGATCGTGCGCGGCTTCGTCGAGCCGATCGCGAAGGAGCTGCCGATGGAGTACGCCCTTGAACTCAACCGGCTGATCGAGCTGCAGATGGAGGGTTCGGTCGGCTAGCAGGCCCGACGACCGACCCCCGATTCCGACAGAGAAAGCGAGCACTACGACAGCCATGGCTGAGGCTCAGAACATCCCGGCGGGCTCCACCACCACCGGATCCATCGCGGTGGCCGCCGAGTCGACCGTCGCCACGCGCATGAGCGCCCCCCCGTCCTTCGACGTCGCGGACTTCCCGGTCCCGCACGGCCGCGAGGAGGAGTGGCGGTTCACGCCGCTGGAGCGGCTGCGCGGGCTGCACGACGGCACGGCCGTCGCCACCGGCGGCGGTGTGAAGGTGGCGATCGAGGCCCCCGAGGGCGTCACCGTCGAGACCGTCGGCCGTGACGACTCCCGGCTCGGCAGGGCCGGCACCCCCGTGGACCGTGTCGCCGCCCAGGCGTACACGTCCTTCGAGCAGGCGTCCGTCGTCACGGTCGCCAAGGAGGCCGTGCTCACCGAGCCGATCCGCATCGCGGTGCACGGCGAGGGCGGCGTGGCCTACGGCCACCAGGTCGTCGAGCTGGGCGCCTTCGCCGAGGCCGTCGTCGTCATCGACCACACCGGTGACGCGGTGCTCGCCGCCAACGTGGACTACGTCCTCGGTGACGGCGCGAAGCTCACCGTCGTCTCCGTGCAGGACTGGGACGAGACCGCGGTCCACGTCGGCCAGCACAACGCGCTGGTCGGCCGGGACGCCTCGTTCAAGTCGATCGTCGTCACCTTCGGCGGTGACCTCGTCCGTCTCCACCCGCGCGTCAACTACGCGGGCACCGGCGGCGAGGCCGAGCTCTTCGGTCTGTACTTCACCGACAAGGGCCAGCACCAGGAGCACCGCCTCCTGGTCGACCACAACACCCCGCACTGCAAGTCCAACGCCGCCTACAAGGGCGCGCTCCAGGGCGACGGCGCCCACGCCGTGTGGATCGGTGACGTGCTCATCCAGGCCGCGGCCGAGGGCACCGACACCTACGAGATGAACCGCAACCTCGTCCTCACGGACGGCGCGCGGGTCGACTCCGTGCCGAACCTGGAGATCGAGACCGGCGAGATCGTCGGCGCCGGCCACGCCTCGGCGACCGGCCGCTTCGACGACGAGCAGCTCTTCTACCTGATGTCCCGGGGCATCGACGCCGAGGAGGCCCGCCGGCTCGTCGTGCGCGGCTTCTTCGCCGAGCTCGTCCAGCAGATCGGTCTGCCGGACGTCGAGGCGCGGCTGCTGGAGAAGATCGAGGCCGAGCTGAAGGCTTCCGTCTGATGGCCTTCGTCAAAGTCTGTGCGCTGAGTGAGCTGGAGGACGACACCCCCAAGCGGGTGGAGCTCGACGGCGTCCCGGTGTCCGTCGTCCGTACCGAGGGCGAGGTGTTCGCGATCAACGACATCTGCTCGCACGCGAACGTGTCCCTGTCCGAGGGCGAGGTCGAGGACTGCTCGATCGAGTGCTGGCTGCACGGCTCCAGCTTCGACCTGCGCACCGGCAAGCCGTCCGGCCTTCCCGCGACGCGCCCCGTCCCCGTATACCCCGTCAAGATCGAAGGGGACGATGTGCTCGTCTCCGTCACCCAGGAGTCCTGAGTCACCCATGGCAACGCTTGAAATCCGCGACCTGCACGTCTCCGTCGAGGCCGACAACGCCACGAAGGAGATCCTCAAGGGCGTCGACCTGACCGTGAAGCAGGGCGAGACCCACGCCATCATGGGCCCCAACGGGTCCGGCAAGTCCACCCTCGCGTACTCCCTCGCGGGTCACCCCAAGTACACGATCACCAGCGGTTCGGTGACCCTGGACGGCGAGGACGTCCTGGAGATGACCGTCGACGAGCGGGCCCGCGCCGGCCTGTTCCTCGCGATGCAGTACCCCGTCGAGATCCCCGGTGTCTCGGTCTCCAACTTCCTGCGCACCTCCGCCACCGCCGTCCGCGGCGAGGCGCCCAAGCTGCGTACCTGGGTGAAGGAGGTCAAGGAGACGATGGGCCGGCTCCAGATGGACCCGGCGTTCGCCGAGCGCAACGTCAACGAGGGCTTCTCCGGCGGTGAGAAGAAGCGCCACGAGATCCTCCAGCTGGAGCTCCTCAAGCCGAAGGTCGCGATCCTCGACGAGACCGACTCCGGTCTGGACGTCGACGCCCTGCGCATCGTCTCCGAGGGCGTCAACCGGGTCCGCGAGACCGGCGAGGTCGGCACCCTGCTGATCACGCACTACACGCGGATCCTCCGCTACATCAAGCCCGACTTCGTGCACGTCTTCGCCAACGGCCGCATTGCCGAGTCCGGCGGCGCCGAGCTCGCCGACAAGCTGGAGAACGAGGGCTACGAGGCATATGTGAAGGGTGGCGCTTCCGCGTGACACAGCTGCCGGGCCTCCTCGACACCGAGGCGATCCGCAAGGACTTCCCCCTGCTGGATCGTACGGTCCATGACGGGAAGAAGATCGTTTACCTGGACAGCGCTGCGACCTCGCAGAAGCCGCGCCAGGTGCTCGACGCCCTCAACGAGTACTACGAGCGGCACAACGCCAATGTGCACCGCGGTGTGTACACGATCGCGGAGGAGGCCACGGCGCTGTACGAAGGCGCCCGTGACAAGGTCGCCGCGTTCATCAACGCACCCAGCCGCGACGAGGTGATCTTCACCAAGAACGCCTCCGAGTCGCTCAACCTCGTGGCCAACATGCTCGGCTGGGCCGACGAGCCCTACCGGGTGGACCACGACACCGAGATCGTCACCACGGAGATGGAGCACCACTCCAACATCGTGCCGTGGCAGCTGCTCTCGCAGCGCACGGGCGCGAAGCTGAAGTGGTTCGGCATCACCGACGACGGCCGCCTCGACCTGTCCAACATCGAGGAGATCATCACGGAGAAGACGAAGATCGTCTCCTTCACCCTGGTCTCCAACATCATGGGCACCATCAACCCGGTCGAGAAGATCATCCGCCGGGCCCAGCAGGTCGGCGCGCTGGTCTGCATCGACGCCTCGCAGGCCGCCCCGCACATGGTGCTGGACGTGCAGGCGCTGCAGGCCGACTTCGTGGCCTTCACCGGTCACAAGATGGTCGGCCCGACCGGCATCGGCGTGCTCTGGGGACGGCAGGAGCTCCTGGAGGACCTGCCGCCGTTCCTCGGCGGCGGCGAGATGATCGAGACCGTGTCGATGCACTCGTCGACGTACGCCCCCGCGCCGCACAAGTTCGAGGCCGGTACGCCCCCGATCGCCCAGGCCGTCGGCCTCGGCGCGGCCGTGGACTACCTCTCGGCGATCGGCATGGAGAACATCTACCGGCACGAGCACGCGATCACCGAGTACGCGGTGAAGCGGCTCCTGGAGGTCCCGGACCTCAGGATCATCGGTCCGGCGACGGCCGAGGACCGCGGCGCCACGATCTCCTTCACGCTCGGCGACATCCACCCGCACGACGTGGGCCAGGTGCTCGACGAGCAGGGCATCGCGGTCCGGGTCGGACACCACTGCGCACGGCCGGTCTGCCTGCGGTACGGAATTCCTGCGACCACGCGAGCGTCGTTCTATCTGTACTCCACGCCCGCCGAGGTCGACGCCCTGGTGGACGGTCTGGAGCACGTACGGAACTTTTTCGGATAATGGGCGAGCGGCTGAGGGTTGACTGGTGAAGCTTGATTCCATGTACCAGGAAGTGATCCTGGACCACTACAAGCACCCCCACGGGCGCGGCCTGCGGGACGGCGACGCCGAGGTGCACCACGTCAACCCGACGTGTGGCGACGAGATCACTCTCCGGGTGAAGTACGACGGCGAGACCATCGCCGATGTGTCGTACGAGGGTCAGGGCTGCTCCATCAGCCAGGCCAGCGCCTCCGTGCTGAACGATCTGCTGGTCGGCAAGGAGCTGGGCCAGGCGCAGAAGATCCAGGAGACCTTCCTGGAGCTGATGCAGTCGAAGGGCCAGCTGGAGCCGGACGACGCGATGGAGGAGGTGCTGGAGGACGCGGTCGCGTTCGCCGGCGTCTCGAAGTACCCGGCCCGGGTGAAGTGCGCGCTGCTGAGCTGGATGGCGTGGAAGGACGCGACGGCCAAAGCGCTGTCCGAAGGGAAGACGGCATGAGCAACAACGAGACTCTGACGACGAAGCCGGCCTCCGAGGAGGAGGTCCGTGAGGCGCTGTACGACGTCGTCGACCCCGAGCTGGGCATCGACGTCGTCAACCTGGGCCTGATCTACGGCATCCACATCGACGACGCCAACATCGCCACCCTCGACATGACGCTGACGTCCGCGGCCTGCCCGCTGACCGATGTCATCGAGGACCAGGCGAAGTCCGCGACCGAGGGCATCGTCAACGAACTGCGGATCAACTGGGTCTGGATGCCCCCGTGGGGCCCGGACAAGATCACGGACGACGGGCGCGAGCAGCTGCGTGCCCTGGGCTTCAACGTCTGAGCCCCTTGCCGACGACGAACGGCCCCCGGCTTCGCGCCGGGGGCCGTTTTTCGTCGTTGTTTCACCTGCCGTACTCCTGAGGTGTGTCCCCCGTCGGCACGGGTAGCGGAACCTACCCGCGACACCACGCCGACGAGAGGCATGCCGTGCTGCATCAGTTCTCGCTCCCCGACCGCAGGATGGCCGCCGCGGGCGGAGTGCTCCTGCTGGCCGCGCTGGGGATCAACGCCCCCGCACACGCCGCGAGTTACGGAACTCCGACGATCTCTTTCTCGGCCTCCTACCTCTCCGGTGCCGTCGGTGCGAGCGGCGACCCCGTGGTCACTGTCACCGTCGCGCAGAGCGGGGCCGACGCGAGCGCGCTCGGCGTGGCCGCGTCCGCCAGCTCCAAGCCGTCCGTCGCCGGGACCGGGGACGTGACCGTGACCGGTACGGGTGCCACCCGGCAGCTCTCCGTCGCCGCGCACGGCCGCGGCTACACCGACCTCACGATCAAGGTCACCGGACTCGGCGGGAAGACCGCCACCAGGACGCTGCACTACGCCGCCTCCGCCGCCGTGCACAACGCCGCCGACACCTGCTACCTCACCGGCTCCTCGGACGCCTCGGCGGCCGTCGACGTCGGTGGCGGGTACCTGGTCGTGGCCGACGACGAGTCCAACACGCTGCGCCTGTACGACCGTTCCGCGTCCGGCGCGCCCGTGAAGAGCTGGGACGTCGGCCCGGAGCTCGGGGCGGACAAGGAGGTCGACATCGAGGGCGCGGCCCGGGTCGGCGACACCATCTACTGGACCGGCTCGCTCGGCAACAACAAGGACGGCGAGTACAAGTCCGATCGCAACACCGTCTTCACCACGACGGTGACCGGCTCGGGCGCGGCCACCGAGCTGACGGTGGGCGGCGAGTACGGGAAGCTCCGGGACGATCTCGTCGCGTGGGACAAGGCCAACGGCAACCGGCTCGGCTTCGCCGCGGGGACGGCGGACGGTGAAGCGCCCAAGCAGATCGACGGGTTCAACATCGAGGGCCTGGAGTTCGCGCCCGGCTCGACGACCACCGCGTACCTCGGCTTCCGGGCGCCGTTGGTCCCGCCGAAGGCGGGCGGCAAGGCCCTGATCGTGCCCGTCACCAACTTCGACGAGGTGGCCGGCAGCGGGGCGAAGGCGGTCATGGGCGCGCCGATCGAGCTGGACCTCGGCGGGCTCAGCATCCGGGACATCCGCAAGAACGCCGCCGACCAGTACCTGATCGTGGCCGGTTCCTGGGCGGCCGACGACAACTCCGACCCGTACGCCCTCTATGCCTGGGACGGGATCGCCTCGCACGCCCCGGTCAAGCGGGCCGATCTGCCGACCGCCGACGCGGGCGGCTGGGAGGCCGTCGTGGACGTTCCCGACCTCACCGTTCCGGGCGCCCGGACACAGCTGATCACCGATGCCGGTTCGGCCGACCTGTACGGGGACGGCACGGAGGCGAAGGATCTCGACCACGCCGAGTGGAAGAAGTCCCGCGCCGTCCGGTTCACCGTCGGCGGCTGACGGACCGGACGGGCGGGCCCCGGGCGCGGTCCTACGGCCCGTACGGCGGCGGCGGTGCGGCGGCCGCCGCCTCGGCCAGGGCCGGGCCCAGGTTCTCGGTGCGCATGCGCCGGTCGACGTAGAGCAGTCCGGTCACCAGCTGCGGGAACGTCGCCGCGATGAACTGGCCGATCAGCTGCCCGAGCGCCACGATCACCAGGTAGCCGCTCATGGCGAAGGCGATCGCGGCCGGGTTCGGGTTCTCGTTCAGGGTCGATCCGCCGAGGATGCCGGTGAACATGCCGAGGAACGAGAACGGGATCTGGACGAGGTAGCTCGCGACGTAGGCCATGCCGATGGCCAGCAGGGTGATCCCGAAGATCCGCCACCAGTCGCCGCGCACCAGCTGCGAGGAGCGGCGCAGGGCGGCCACCGGGGACTGGCCCTCGAACACCACGGCCGAGGGCGCCAGGCAGAACTTCACCCAGAGCCAGATCGCGAGCGGGGCGGTGGCCAGGGCGCCCAGGAAGCCGAGCGCGGTCCACAGCGCCAGGTTGCCCCCGTACTCCAGCGTGATGGAGCCGATGATCAACGCGAAGAAGCCGA
Source organism: Streptomyces sp. NPDC001890 (assembly GCF_042891445.1). NCBI lineage: Bacteria > Bacillati > Actinomycetota > Actinomycetes > Kitasatosporales > Streptomycetaceae > Streptomyces > Streptomyces sp. NPDC001890. The sequence goes on from NZ_JBIATE010000001.1 coordinate 1,236,496, forward strand.
CCACCATGAGCACCATCGGGACCATCGCGACCAGGAAGGTCAGGACCACCGTTCCGAACACCGCCGGCACGCGGGCCCAGGCCCGGCGCCAGATGAAGGAGAAGGTGGTCGGCCTGCCCAGCACCGCCTCCTGCAGGATCGCGGGCACGGTCGCGTACATCATGGCCGTACCGACCGCGAAGGCGATCATGGCGACCAGCCAGACGACACCGAAGGCGATCACGATCGGCACCATGTCGGAGGACGTCGGGTCCTCCTCGGCGCTGAGCGAGATGACCGTGCGCAGGTGGTCGCTGACCGCGGAGTACCCGATCAGGGCCGTGGCGGCCACGATCACCACGGCCCCGCCGTACACGGCCGCGCCGATGCCGAACAGCTGCTTCCAGTAGCGCCCCATCGTGCTGAAGGCGCCGCCGAGTATGTCCCCGAGCTTCAGGGGCGCCAGCGGTATCGCCCCGGGCTTCGGCGGTGGCATCCAGCCGCCCCATCCCGGCGGACCCGGGGGCCCTCCGTACGGTGCTCCGCCGCCCCACCCTGCGTCCTGCGCCACTGCTGCTCCGTCATGTGTCGTTGTCCGGTGTGCTGGTCGGGACACCGTAGCGTCCCCGCTGGCCGAAAGCGCTCGTACCGTCGTTCGGGCAGCGATGCGTACACTCGTACACATGGGATACGGACTGCTGGCCGCGGCGATCGCGGCGGAGGTGGCCGGCACGACGGCCATGAAGTACAGCGAGGGCTTCACCCGGCTCTGGCCCTCGCTGATCACCGTCGTGGGATACCTCGTGGCCTTCGGGCTGCTCGCCCGGACGCTGAAGACGCTGTCGGTGGGCACCGCCTACGCGATCTGGGCCGGGATCGGCACCGCGGCGGTCGCCGCCATCGGCATCCTCTTCATGGGCGAGTCCGGCAGCCCGGTCAAACTGGCGGGCATAGCGCTGGTGATCGCCGGAGTGGTGGTGCTGAACCTGGGCGGGGCCCACTGATGGTGCGCCGCTACGACCCCGAGCGGCGCGACCGCATCATCGATGCCGCGATCAGGGTGGTCGGCGCCAAGGGCATCGCGGGGCTGAGCCACCGCTCCGTCGCCGCCGAGGCCGATGTGCCGCTCGGCTCGACGACGTATCACTTCGCCTCGCTGGACGAGCTGTTGACCGCCGCGCTGCGCCGGTCGAACGAGAACTTCGCCGAGGTCATGCGGGAGAGCGAGGCGCTGGCCGATCCGGCGGGCGACCTCGCCGAGGAGCTGGCCCGGCTGCTGGGGGAGTACTTCTCCGGCGGGCGCGGGCGGGCCGAGCTGGAGTACGAGCTGTATCTCGCCGCGCTCCGCAGGCCCGCGCTGCGGCCCGTCGCCGCCGAGTGGACGGACAACACCGCCGAGCTGCTGTCCCGGCGCACCGATCCGGCCACCGCGCGGGCGCTGATCGCGCTGATGGACGGGATCTGCCTGCAGGTGCTGCTCACCGGCGGCGAGTACGACGAGGCGTACGCGCGGGAGATGCTGCGGCGGATCGCCGGCTGACGGCTCCGCCGTCCCCGCGCATCCCTCACGCGCCGGACGGGCCCCCGTTCCGTACCGCCGCCAGGGCCGCCCGGACGCTCGCCTCGATGTCGGTGATCGGATACAGCGCCTCGCGGACCGTGCGGTCGCGGTCCACCACGAGCGTCAGCCGCTTCAGCCGGCTGATGCCGCCCGCGCGGAAGGTGGGCAGGCGCAGCGCCGCCGTCAGCTCCAGCTCCGCGTCGGACAGCAGCGGGAACCGCAGCCGTTCCGCGTCCGCGAAGGCCCGCTGCTCGTCCGGGCGCTGGGTGGAGACCCCCTGTACGGTCGCGCCCGCCGCGGTGAACTCGGCCAACTGGTCGCGGTACGTGCACGATTCGAGCGTGCAGCCGCTCGCGCCCGGGATCTCGGCCCAGCCCGGCGGATAGGCGTCCCGGCGCGAGTAGGCGCCGGGGAAGAAGTACAGGACGGTGTACGGGGTGCCGGCGACCGGGTCGCGTGGCGCGCCGTCGAGGTCCAGCAGCCGCAGCTCGGGCAGGCGGGTGCCCACCAGGGCGTGCACCCGGGCCGCCTCCTTCGAGGCCTCCGCGGTCGTCGCCATCACTTCCCCTTCTCCCAGTACCCAGGTGTCGCCCCAGTCCTGGAGCGCGATCAGCACGGGCAGCAGCGCGCGTCCACGCGGGGTGAGGCGGTACTCGTACCGGGGCGGCCGGTCCTGGTACGGCTCCCGGGAGAGCACCCCCGCGTCGACCAGCAGCCGCAGCCGCTCGGTCAGCACCTTGCGGGACACGCCCAGCTCCTGCTGGAGCGCGTCGAAGCGGTGCACCCCGCGCGCCGTGTCCCGCACGATCAGCAGGGTCCACCAGTCGCCCACGACGTCGAGCGCCTGGGCGATCGCGCAGTCGGCGTCGGCCAGGCTGGTGCGCTGGGGCATCGGCTCCTCCGTCTGTCTCCCGTATTCGCCGCTCACTGGATTGACCTGCAGGAAACCACGATGCCATAGTCAGTTCCCAAAAAGAACTTACTGGGGAGGGTGCTGGGGATGAGCTTTTCCGGGGTCGTGCGGGACGTGCCGCGCACCGTGCGGCTGCTGGCCTTCGGTTCCTTCCTCAACGGGGTCGTCAGCTTCACCTTCATCTACCTCTTCGTCTATCTGACCGGCCCGCGCGGACTGAGCGTCCCGCAGGCCGGAGTCGTCGCGGGCATCGGCGGCATCGGCCTGGTCGCGGGGAACTTCACCGGCGGCTGGTTCGGCGACCACTACGGCCACCGCCGGATGCTGCTGACCGGTGCCCTGGTCAGCGGCGCGGCGCTGGCCGCCCTGCCGGTCCTCCCGGTCGCGGCGATGTACGGGGTGCTGCCGCTCGCGCAGTACGCGGCGGGCGTGGTGCGCGCCGCCAACGCCGCGCTCGTCGCGGTCTCGGTCCCCGCGGGCGGCAGGCGCCAGAGCTTCGCCCTGGTACGGGCCGCGGGCAACGCCTCGTTCGCCGTCGGCCCGCCGCTCGGCGCGCTGATCGCCGCCCACTTCTCGTACGGCTGGCTGTTCGTCGCCGACGGCCTGGGGACCCTGCTCTTCGCCGGGTACGCGGCGGCGGTGCTCCCCGCGCACGCCGCCGCGCACGCCCGGCCGGAACGTGACCCCGGTGCGCCGGGCCTGTGGCGGGAGCTGCGGGCCAGGCCCGCCTTGCTGGTCCTGCTCGCCGCGATCCTCTGCGTCGACCTCGTCTACCGGCAGCAGTACTCGACCCTGCCCGTCTTCCTCGCCGAACACGGCCACGGCGACCAGTTCTACGGCTGGTTGCTGGCCGTCAACGGCGGCATCATCCTGCTGCTGGAACTCCCCGCCGCCCACGTGCTGCGCCGCCGGGCGCCGCTGTCCATCGTGGGCACCGGGCTGCTGCTGGTGGGTCTCGGCTACGCGGTGCTGATCCCCGGCGCCGGGGCGCTGTTCGCCGTCACCATGATGGCGTCACTGACCGCCGGCGAGATCCTCTACAAGACCACCGCGACGGCCTACGTCGCCGACCAGGCCCCGGACCACGCACAGGGCCGCTTCCAGAGCCTGTACGCGGGCGCCTCCATCAGCGGCCAGGTACTGGCGCCGCCGCTCGGCGGTGCGCTCTACGCCCACGCGCCCGGACTGCTCTGGCCCGCCTGCGCGGTGCTGGCCTGCGGCGCGGGGGCGGCGGTGCTGGCGGCGCGGCGGCTGCGGGGACCGGTGCGCGAGGCGGCCGCAGTACCGGTGCCCGAACGGCAGACACGGCCCGGCTGACCTGGCAGGTCCGGGTTCCCGGGCCGGACCTGCCCATCCGGCGAGACCGGTTGGCCCCGGTGGTGCCTCGCCGGTTAGGTTTCGTGTCATGACCGACACGACTCCTGCTCGCACCACCGGCGCCGTCGCCGCCGGCCTCGCCACCATCGCCGGCGACGGTTCCGTTCTCGACACCTGGTTCCCCGCCCCCGAACTCACCGCCGAGCCGGGCCCGGCCGGAACCGAGCGGCTCACCCCCGACCAGGCCGTCAACCTCCTCGGCGAGGGCGCCGGCAAGGCCATCGGCGTGGACGCCCGCCGCGGTGTCGAGGTCGTCGCCGTACGTACGGTCATCGCCACGCTCGACGACAAGCCGCTGGACGCCCACGACGCGTACCTGCGCCTGCACCTCCTCTCGCACCGCCTCGTCCAGCCGCACGGCCAGAACCTGGACGGGCTCTTCGGCCTCCTGGCCAACGTCGCCTGGACCTCGCTCGGCCCGGTCGCCGTCGACGACGTGGAGCGGGTGCGGCTGAACGCCCGCGCCGAGGGCCTGCACCTCCAGGTCACCTCGGTCGACAAGTTCCCCCGGATGACGGACTACGTCGCGCCGAAGGGCGTCCGGATCGCCGACGCCGACCGGGTCAGGCTCGGTGCGCACCTCGCCGCCGGTACGACCGTCATGCACGAGGGCTTCGTCAACTTCAACGCGGGCACCCTCGGCACCTCGATGGTCGAGGGCCGCATCTCCGCCGGTGTCGTCGTCGGCAACGGCTCCGACATCGGCGGCGGCGCCTCCACCATGGGCACCCTCTCCGGCGGCGGCAAGGAGCGCATCGTCATCGGTGAGCGCTGCCTGATCGGCGCCGAGGCCGGCGTCGGAATCGCGCTCGGCGACGAGTGCGTCGTCGAGGCCGGGCTCTACGTCACGGCCGGCACCCGCATCACGCTGCCGGACGGCCAGATCGTCAAGGCCCGTGAGCTCTCCGGCGCCTCGCACATCCTCTTCCGCCGCAACTCGGTCACCGGCGCCGTCGAGGCCCGCCCGAACAACGCGGTCTGGGACGGCCTCAACGACATCCTGCACAGCCACAACTAGTCCATGGCGGCGAGCAGTTCCCCGTAAGCCCTCCGCAGCCCGTCGGTCGCCCCGCGCCCGGCGGGCTGCAGCGGTTCACGGACCGGTCCGGCGTCGAGCAGCGCCTTCGCGGTGACCGTGCCGGGCAGCCCGGAGGCCATCATCGCCTCGGTGAGCGGGAGGACCAGGCGGTTGAGCCGGGCGGCCCGCGCGGTGTCCCCGGCGTCGAACGCGTCCAGGACCGCCCGCAGCGCACGGGGCGCCACATTGGCGACGGTGCTGACATAGCCCGCCGCGCCCACCGCGTACAACGGCAGATTCAGCTCCTCGCAGCCCGAGTAGTACGCCAGCGAGGTCGCGCCGATCACCTTCGTGGACCCCAGCAGGTCGTACGCGCAGTCCTTCACGGCCACGATGCGCGGGTGCTCCGCGAGCCGCAGCAGGGTCTCCGGCTCGATGCGGGTGCCGGTGCGGCCGGGGATGTCGTACAGCATCAGCGGAAGGCCACTCGCGTCGGCGACGCGCCGGAAGTGCGCCTCGACGGCGGGCTGCGGCGGCCTGCTGTAGTACGGCGTCACCACCAACAGGCCGTCCGCGCCCGCCTCTTCGGCCTGCCGGGCGAGGGAGACCGTATGCCGGGTGTCCGCGCTGCCGACCCCGGCGACGATCGGCACACCGTCGCCGACCGCCGCCCGGACCGCCCGCAGCAGCGCGGTCTTCTCGGCGTCGGTGGTGGTCGGGGACTCGCCGGTGGTGCCGCTGAGCACCAGCCCGTCGCAGCCGTCGGCGACCAGGGCGGCGGCATGCTTCCCGGCCGCGTCCGGGTCCAGCTCGCCGGAGTCGGTGAACGGCGTGATCATCGCGCAGAGCGCACGGCCGAAGGGGGTCACTGATGCGGTCATCCCCGAAGTGTCGGACGAGCCGACCGTGAAGGTCCACTTAGATCTGCTTGGGGTGAACGGCAAGCAGCGCTGAACAGTCGCGGGTCCGCGCCCACGGGTCTGGCATGATCGAACGACTGTACGGCAGGCCGATACCGGGGTGGGTGCGTGAGCATGCGAGGACTGACGTGGGCGGGGACCGGGAGACGGCCGCTGGCGGCCGGGCTGCTGGCCGGGGTGCTGGGCCTGACGCTCTCCGGATGCGCCGGGTTCCTCGTGCCGGCGGGCGAGGGCGAGCCGGAGCCGACGCCCAGCGATCCGTACCGGGTGCACGCCGACGAGCTGCCGACGCCGTTCCCCAGCGTCTCCGTCGAGGTCTCAGGCCGGCCGGGCGCGCAGGGGCCCGCGCCCACACCCACCGTCCCGGCCGGCTGCCCGTCCTCCGGGGTCGTCGTCGGCATGGGCGAGGTGGAGGCGGCGCTCGGCCACCGGGCCGTCGGACTCACCCTCACCAACTGCGGCAGCAAGCCGTACCGGGTCCACGGCTACCCGTCCGTCCGGGCCCTGGACGAGGCCGGCGACCCGCTGCCCGTCCCGGTGAACCCCGGCTCCTCCTACATGGGCACCGACCACGGGCCGAAGGAGGTCATGCTGAAGCCGGGCCGGACCGTGCGCTCGCTCCTGGCCTGGGTCTCCACCCCGACCGGCGGCGACCTCATCGAGGGCGACGCCCTGGAGATCGCCCCGGCGCCCGGACTGGAGGGGCGCACCTTCCCGCTCAAGGGCAGCGACGTACGGCTGCTCGACGAGCTCAACATGACCGCGTGGCGCTGATGCCTCGGCTCACAGGGCGAGCTTGAAGCCCTCGTGGCTGCGGGCGAAGCCCAGCGACTCGTAGAACCGGTGCGCGTCCGCGCGCCGCTTGCCGCTGGTCAGCTGCACCAGTCCGCACCCGCGCAGCCGGGCCCGGTCCACCACCTGCTCCATCAGCTCCCGGCCCAGCCCGCCGCCCCGCCGGTCGGCCCTGACCCGTACCGCCTCGATCAGCACCCGCTCCGCGCCGCCCCGGCCCAGCCCCGGTATGTACGTCGCCTGCGCACAGCCCAGCACGGTGTCGCCGTCCACCAGCACCAGCATCTCGTTGCGCGGGTCGCTCCCGATGGCGGCGAAGGCCCGCTCGTACGCGTCGTCGACCACGACCGAGGCCGGATCGACGACCTGTTCCTCGTCGGCGAGCAGGGCGAGGACGGCGGGCAGGTCGGCGCGGGTGGCGGTGCGCAGGATCATGCTCCGGAGTCTGGCACGGGCGCCGGAGCACCCGGCGCCCGGCCCACCGGCCCGGCAAGGTCAGCGGCGCGCCATGTAGAGGCTGAACGCCTTGTGGAGCACCTTGTTGAGCGGGTAGTCCCACTCGCCGATGTACTCGGCGGCCCGGCCGCCGGTACCGACCTTGAAGCGCAGCAGGCCCACCAGATGGTTGCTCTCGTCCAGGGTGTCGGTGATGCCGCGCAGGTCGTAGACGGCCGCGCCCCGCTCGTGCGCGTCGCTCATCATGCGCCACTGGATGGCGTTGCTGGGCTGGACCTCGCGCAGCCGGCCGGTCGAGGCGCCGTAGGAGTACCAGACGTGGTTCCCGACGGTCAGCATCGTCGCGGCGGAGAGCGTCTCGCCCTCGTACCGGGCGAGGTAGAGCCGCATCCGGTCGGGGTCCTCGGCCCGCAGCGCGGTCCACATCCGCTGGAAGTAGCCGAGCGGACGGGGGATGAAGCGGTCGCGCCCGGCCGTCTCGCGGTACAGCTCGTAGAAGGCCGGGAGGTCCTCGTAGTCGCCCTCGACGACCTTGACGCCCGCCTTCTCCGCCTTCTTGATGTTGCGCCGCCACTGCTGGTTCAGATTGCCCCGGATCTCCTCCAGGGACAGTCCGGCGAACGGGACCTGGAAGACGTACCGGGGCTGCCCCGCGCTGAAACCGTCCTCGCTCTCCTCCTCGCCGCGCCGCCAGCCCAGCCCGCTCAGCTGCTTCACCACCTCGTCGGCCCGCGGCTCCCGCGCGTCCGGCTCCACGTCGCGCAGCCGGCCGGCGGCCGGGTCGGCGATGGCGTCCTTCACCGTCCGGGCGTCCCAGCGCCGGGCGACCACCGGCGGACCCATCCGCACCGAGAACGCGCCCTGCGCCTTCAGATGCGCCAGCATCGGATCCAGCCACTCACGCAGACCGCCGTCGTGCCAGTCGATGACCGGGCCCTCCGGCAGATAGGCCAGATAGCGCTTCACCCGGGGGATCGGCCGGTACAGCACGAGCCCGGCCCCGACGATCCGCTCCCGGCCCGCGCCGTCGCGGTCGAACCAGCCGATGCTCTCCGCACGCCAGTCGGGCTTCACGTCGCCCCACGACGGAACCTGCATATGGCTCACGGCCGGCCGGCTCGCGACGAACGCCAGATGCTCCTCGCGGCCGATCGTCCGAAGGTGCGGTGCCATGGGGTACTCCGTTCGTTGTGCTGTCGGTGGGTCCGACGGTGTCGACGGGGCGTGCTGTTGACCTCAAGCGGACTTGACGTATCAGGGTGGTCCGCAACGGCGTGCCACCCCGGTGCGCCCGCCAGAAAGGTCCCGTCATGAGCGTGCGATTCGAATCCGGTCCCGATCTTGCCCGTAACGACGCAGGACTCGTCAAGGCGAGCACCTGGGACACCGGCACCCCGGAACGCATGCGGCGGACGGTCGAGGCCATCCGCGAGGCGTGGGAGAGCCGGGACTGGCCGCATCCGGGACTTCTTTCGTACACCGTCCACGCCGGTGAGGACGGCAGGACCCTCTTCCACTACAGCCAGTGGAGTGGTGAACAGGCGTACCAGGACTTCTTCCGGCACGGCAGGGACGAGCGCAACGCGGACATCGACGCCGCCGTGCCGGACATCCGGCGGCTCGGGCTGCACACCCTGGAGCTCTACCGTTCCACGCCGCCCCGGGAGGGCGACGGCCGGGAGCCGGGCTGCGTCGTGATCGTCGACGTGGAGTTCGACGGTGCGGACAAGGCGCGGCAACGGGACTGGGTGGACACCGTGTTCGAGGCACTGGGCACCGACCCGGCGCCCGCCCCGGGCGGCATCTCCGGGCACTTCCATGTGAGCACCGACGGGACCCGGGTGCTCAACTACGCCGAATGGGAGAGCGCGGCCGCCCACATCGACGCGCTGGCCGCGCCCGGGGCCGGGATCGGGTCGGGCACGCCGCAGTGGGAACGGGTGCGGTCGTACCCGGGGGTGAGCGGCGGCGGGGTCCACCGGTACACGCCCGCGCTCAGCATCCGGCCGAGCGCGGGCGCGTAGGGCCGCTACGGGCGGAAGCGGAGCACCTGCGGGTCGTGGTCGCTGTTCTGATCGGCGAACTCGGCGTTGATGTGCACGCTGTCGTACTGGAAGTCGTCGATCGACGGGCTGGTCAGGATCTGGTCGAGAACCTGGCTGTTGCCCTGGTAGACGTAGCTGTAACGCTCCGAGCGCGGCAGGGACTTGATCGCCGGGTACAGCGCGCCCCCGGCGGTCAGCGCCTCGGCCGTGCCGGAGAACTCGAAGTCGTTGATGTCACCGACGACCAGGACGTCCGCGTTCTTCTGGACGCTCAGCAGCTTCTTGACGAAGGTGTTGACCACCGCGCCCTGCGCGTGCCGCTGGACCTCCGAGGAACGGGACGGCGGCTGGTGCTCCGAGAAGATCGACTCGTCGCCGCCCTTCGACGCGAAATGGTTGGCGACGACGAAGACCGTACGGCCGCGGAAGCCGAACTCACCGACGAGCGGCTTGCGGCTGTTCTCCCACGCCGGGTTCGCCGGGTCGATCCGGCCGGGGGAGAGGGTCAGGGCGGCGCGGCCCCGCTCCCGGGCGACCTCGGTCGCCGTCGTCGCGTCGCCGCCGGCCCGGTCGGTGAACGAGACCCGCTCCGGGTTGAAGAGGAACACCTGACGGATGTTGCCGCCGGGCTCGCCGCCGTCCTTCTTGTCCTGCGGGTCGATGGAGCGCCAGTCGTACGCCGGGCCGCCCGCCGCCACGATCGCGTCGGTGAACTTCTTCACCGTCGCATCGGCGGCGACCGTGCCGTCGCTCTTCGCGCCGTTGTTGTCCTGGATCTCCTCCAGCGCCACGATGTCGGGCGAGGCGAGGTTGTCGACGACCGCGGCGGCGAGCGCGTCGAACTTCTCCTGCGGGTCGCCGGGGTCGAGGTTCTCGACGTTGTACGTCGCCACGGCCAGCTCGCCGTCGCGCTGCTCGCGGGTGGTCTCCCGGCGCAGGCCCTCACCGGTGACGGTGCCCATGGTGCGGGCGGTCAGCGTGTAGCCGCCGTACTGGTTGAAGTCGAGCGGGCCCTCGGTCGTGCCGGTCAGCACATCGCCCACGTCGGCCTTGGGGAAGGGCTGCTGGGCCAGCGGCACCAGCGACTGGATCTGGAGCCGGCCGGTGTTCTGCGAGCCGTACGAGCCGTAGACGGTGCCGCCGCGGCGGGCGTCGTTCTCGCGCGGCTTCACCGTCACCCACAGCTCGGCGTGCGCGTCGGTGGCGCCGACCACCCGCGAGGTGCCGACGCTGATGTTCATGCCTTCGACCGACTCGTAGTAGTCGAGGGCGTAGCGGGACGGCCGCAGGGGCAGCGCGTTGATGGAGCCGCCGGCGGCGGGGTCGCCCGCGGGGGTGTACCGGGAGGGGACCGAGCGCTCCGAGACGCGCACCGGCGCGGGCAGGGCGTTGCCGGAGGAGACCACCGTGACGGTGGGCCTGCTGATCTCGGTCAGCGACTGGTTGCCGGAGTCGAGGCCGCCCGGGACGTACTCGGTGACCGTGCCGGAGACGGTGACCGCGTCACCGACCGCGACGGTGGGCGCGGAGCCGGTGTAGACGAAGACGCCCTCGCTGGTGGCGGGGTCGGCGTCGGGGGCCGGGTCCTGGAACCAGAAGCCCTTCGTACCGTACGTCCGCACACCCGTGACGATGCCCGCCACGTCGGCGACCTGCTGGCCGACGAGCGGGGATATCCGGGTGGACCCCTGGATGTCGTGGATCCGGACCTGGCCGTCCACGGGCAGGTCGGCGGTGGTGGCGGACGCGGAGGTGGTCGCGGCGCCGGTGAGCAGTCCGGCGGCGAGGGCGGCGGTGACTACGGCGGAGACAGCGGTGGTTCTGGACGATGCGGCAGGCATCACGGGCTCCGGGGGTATCGAGGGTCGGGACGGAGATCTACGCGCGTCAATCTCTTGTGTGCGCAAGGGGGTTGTCAAGGTCTGCCGGGTGTACTGCCGCTGTCCGTCGCATGAACCGGGCGGCATGGGGCGAAATGCGTCTACGCTTGGGCCGCCCGATCCGTACGTGCAGCATGCCCGGTCCGTACGTCCGGTACGCCGGTCCGCACGCCCGGAACGCCGTTCCGCACGCCCGGTACGCCCGATCCGTACGTCCCCGAGGAGAACCACCAGATGTCCGCAGAGCGCCCCACCCTGCCGCCCGTACGGCTGCGCACCGAGGCCGAGCTGGCTCGGGACGCGCTCGCCGCGCCGCTGCTCGCCCGCGCCGTCCGGCTCGCCCGCTGGGCGGGCCCGGAGACCCGGGTCGGCGCCGGTGGCGAGCTCGTCGACGCCCAACTGCCCGCGGCGGCCGAGCACATCGGCCTGGCGGCCGACGAGGACGGGGCGGCGGAGGCGAGCGAGGCGTGGCGGCTCGCGGTCGACGCGGGGCTCGTCGACGTCGAGGACCCCGGCGAGGACGCCGGACCCGACGCGGAGGGGACCGCGACCGCCGGTGAGGCCCTGGCGCTCGTCACCGGTGGTTCGCCGAAGGACGTCCTGTCGATCTGGCTCGACGGTCTGGAGGCCGTCCACGCCGACGCCACCGCGCCCGTCTTCGACGACCTCGCCGATCTCGTCGGCGAGGACGGCTCGATCGACTTCGAATCCCTGGACTGGGACCCGGAGATCGAGGCGGAGTTCCTCGACGGGGTCCTCGGCAATCTGTACCTGCTCACCGTCGGGGACGGCCACGGCGGCACGGACCCGGTCCCCGTACCGCTGCCCGCCCTCGCCGCGTCGGTGATCGTCCCCGACGACATGGGCGAACCCACCGACGACATCCTTGAGCAGGTGTCCGAGGCGATGATGCGCCTGGACGACCAGTTCCGGGTCCTCGAACCCATCGGCATCGTCGAGTACCGCCCGGTGGACGAGGCGTTGCTGGTCGAGGAGGGCGAGGACACCGCCCCGCCGGCCGACGACGAGGACGTCACCCGGTACGGAATGGTGAAGCTGACCCCCCTCGGCCTCTACGGTCTGCGGAGCCGGATGCTGGAGGCCGGGGTGGACGCCCCGGCGATCGGCGACTTCGCGGACAAGGGCGCCGACGCGCTGCTCGGCGGGGTCGCGTACTACCCCGAGGCGGCGGCCCGCAGCGAGGTCGAGCTGTGGCTCGCGCGGCGCGGCGGCGCGGACGGCGCGGCGGCCGAACTCCTGGCGGCGTCCCGCGGCACGGACCAGCAGGCACCGCTGCGCCGGCTGCACTGCCAGCAGGCCCTCGCCCTGGTCGGCCCGGAGGCGGAGCCCGCGGTGCGCGCGGTGCTGGACGACCCCGAGCTGGGCGGCCTCGCCCGGGTCTGGCTCGCGGAACTGGGCGCCGCCGACGTCCCCGCGCCGCCGGAGCCGATGATCTTCTGGCTCGCCATCGACACGATCGCGGCCCAGCTGGAGACCGACGGAGACCTGGACGAGCTCCAGGGCCTGGTCGAGGGCCTGGCGGGTCAGCACAGCGGCTTCTTCGACGAGGCGTGGCGGGTGGTGCACCCGGCGACCGCCGACGTCCTCGAAGCGATGGGGCGGCTGCACAGCGACAAGAAGAAGGCCAAGGAGGCCCGCAAGGCGGCGTTCAAGGCCCGGTCGCGCAAGGGGGCCTGACACCTCCGGCCGGGTACGGCATGGGGCGGGGGACCGGACTCGGCCGGGTGCGGCACGGGCGGCACGAGCGGCCGGGTCCGGGGCGGACGGCGACTTCGGGACATCCCTTCAGGCCAACTGCACAGGAAGGATGCCCCTCGGCGTCGCCCGCAGTTCAACTGGCGTTGGCGCAAGGGCGCGACTGTGGGCGCGCCAACAACCCGCCCAGTTGCCCCAGGAGTACGTGATGCCCATCACGCGCAGGGAATTCACCAAGCAGTCCGCCCTCACCGGTGCAGGCATCGCGCTGACCGGTACCGTCGCCGCACTGGCCACCGCGCCGGGCGCCCTCGCCGCCGGGGACCCGCAGCACGGCCACGACGGCCACGACCACGGCCACGGCCACGACCGCGAGCCCGGCTACGGGCCGCTGGTCGCCGACCCCGAGGGCATACTCGCGCTCCCCGCCGGCTTCTCGTACCAGGTCATCACCCACTGCGGGGTCACCAAGCTGGAGAGCGGCGAGTTCACTCCCTCCAACCACGACGGCACGGCCACCTTCGAGGGCCCGCGCGGCGTCACCCTGCTCGTCAACAACCACGAGCTCAGCGGTACCCGGGCCGGCTGGGAGCACCCGGTGCCGCTCACCGAGGGCCTCGTCTACGACCCGGTCGCGGCCGGCGGCTGCACCGTCGTGGAGACCCGCCGCGACGGCCGTACCGCCGAGTGGGTCGGCATCGCCGGTACCTCCACCAACTGCGCCGGTGGCGCCACCCCGTGGGGCACCTGGCTCACCTGCGAGGAGACCGAGGACAAGGCCGGCAAGAACGGCCTGCTCAAGGACCACGGCTACGTCTTCGAGGTCGACCCGTACGACCGGCGCGCCAACCGCGACCCGCGCCCGATCAAGGCGTTCGGCCGGTACGCCCACGAGGCCGTCGTCATCGACCCCAAGCAGGGCCACGCCTACCTGACCGAGGACGCCTCGGGCCCCAACGGGCTGCTCTACCGCTGGGTCCCGCCGCACGGCTTCCGGCACGGCCGCGGCAAGCTGCGCACGCTCGCCGACGACGCCGGTGTCCTCCAGGCCACCAAGTGCTTCGACAGCAACGGCAAGTTCGTCGACGACCTGTCCCGCGCCACGAAGACCGGCACGGTGTACGGCGTGGACTGGGTCGACGTGCCCGACCGTGACGCCAAGTCCGTCTCGGTGCGCAAGCAGTTCGCGGACGGTGAGGTCACCCGGGCCCGCAAGCTCGAAGGCATGTGGTGGGGCGACGGCGGCGCCTACATCGTCTCCTCGTTCGCCCGCTCCGAGAGCCCGGTCCAGCACGACGGCCAGGTCTGGTTCTACGACCCCAAGCGCCGCACCCTGACGCTGAAGGTGCTCCTCGGCGTGAACGCCGATCCGTCGAAGGACGGCGCGTTCGACGGCCCGGACAACATCACCGTCTCGCCGTACGGCGGCCTGGTCATCGCCGAGGACGGCGAAGGCGTCCAGCACCTCTTCGGCGCGACCGAGAGCGGCCGCACCTACCCCATCGCGCGCAACGACCTGAACATCGGCAGCGAGGAGGAGCCGGAGTACAGCGAGTTCACCGGCGTCACGTTCTCGCCCGACGGCAGGACGCTGTACGCCAACATCCAGACGCCGGGCATCATGGTCGCCATCACCGGCCCGTGGAAGCGCCAGCCGAACCGCCGCTGACGGACCGTCGCCGGATCTCCGGCAAGGGCGTCCTGGCGCCGGAGACTCTTCACCGGCGCCCCTTCCGGCCGGCGCGCGTAATTGCCTCGCGCGCCGGCCGGGCATCCCTCTAGAGTCCTGTCCGTGCCCAGGTGCGCAGGCAGGACCTACTTCCACTGTTAATGGGGATGTCGCGGGTTCGAGTCCCGCCACCGGATCCGTTCCGGTGTAGCTCAGTCGGCAGAGCACCTTCGTCGGTTCCGCCGACCTTGAACTCTGGGCACCACAACTTCATCAGCACGACTGCATCGCACCTCCCGGTGCGCAGGCTGCGGCTACTTCCTCTCACGAACCCGCCGCCGCCGACTCTGATCTCGGGAGGCACAGACGCCGGGGGGTGCCCGGTGCGCAGGCGACGGATACTTCCATTGAACTGAGGGTTGCGGGTTCGAGTCCCGCCCGGCCACGGCCGGTAGCTCAGCTGGTAGAGCATCAGTGAGCCCGTCGCCGACTTTGATCTCGGGCACCCTTCTCCGCTGTGCCTTCCCCCAGTGAATTCGGGGGAATTCTCATGGCACGCTTCAACACCCGCACCACCAGGCCCCGCGCCACCTCGCCCGTACGGACGACCGGGCGCACCGCGCCGACCCACCAGGGCGGCCGGGGACATCTGCGCGACAACCGCTCCGAACTCTTCCTGCTCGCGGTCGCCAATTTCGTTTCGCAGCAGACTTTCTACGAGGACGGCGAGCAGCGCGACGAGCGCTTCGCCGAACTGGTGCGGGTGCTCGCCGTGGGCGATCCCGAGTGGACCGCCGGCCTGCTGCACTGGCTGCGCCGCGACGGCCGGATGCGTACCGCCTCGATCGTCGGCGCCGCCGAGTACGTGAAGGCGCGGCTGGACGCGGGCGCCGAGGACGGGCCGACCAACCGCCAGGTCGTCGACTCCGTCCTGCTGCGCGCCGACGAGCCCGGGGAACTCCTCGGGTACTGGACCTCCCGCTACGGCCGGGCCGTGCCCAAGCCGGTCAAGCGCGGCATCGCCGATGCCGTGCGCCGGCTCTACAACGGCAGGTCGCTGCTGAAGTACGACACCGTGTCCAAGGGCTACCGCTTCGGCGACATCCTGAACCTGGTGCACGCCTCGCCCGACCCGCAGAAGCCGTGGCAGGGCGAGCTGTTCCGGTACGCCCTCGACCGCCGCCATCACCCCGAGGCGGCCGTGGTGCCGGTCTCGGACCGGGTCCTGAACGCTCACCGCGCGCTGATGGAGCTGCCCGTCGGGGAGCGCCGGGCCGTGGTCGAGAGCGCCGGCGGGGCGGACCGGCTGGCCGCCGCGGGCATGACCTGGGAGGCCCTGGCGGGCTGGCTGCAGGGGCCGATGGACGCCACCGCCTGGGAGGCGATGATCCCGTCGATGGGCGCGATGGCGCTCATCCGCAATCTGCGCAACTTCGACGAGGCGGGCGTCTCGGACGAGGTCGCCGCGCGGGTGGCGGAGCGGATCTGCGACCCGGCCGAGGTCGCCGCGTCCCAGCAGTTCCCGTTCCGCTACCTCGCCGCCTACCAGCACGCGCCCTCGCTGCGCTGGGCCCACCCGCTGGAGCAGGCGCTCGGCCACTCGCTGGACAACGTGCCCGCCCTGCCGGGGCGGACGCTGGTCCTGGTCGACCGCTCGGGCTCGATGTGGTCGCCGCTCTCGGACCGCTCGCAGCTCAACCGGGCCGACGCGGCCGCGATCTTCGGCACGGCGCTGGCACTGCGGGCAGCCGATGCCGATCTGGTGCAATTCGGGACGGACAGCGCACCGGTGACATATCGCCGGAGCGAATCCGTGCTGAAGGTCCTGGAGCGCTTCGGCGACCTCGGCGGCACCAACACCGAGGCGGCGGTGCGCCGGCACTACCGGGGCCATGACCGGGTGCTGATCGTCACCGACGAGCAGGCGTCGTTCTCGTACGCCGCGGACGCCACCGCGGCGGTGCCCGCCACCGTGCCCGTCTACACCTGGAACCTGGCCGGGTACCGGGTCGGACATGCCCCTTCGGGCGATGGGATGCGCCACACCTTCGGGGGTCTTTCGGACGCCGCGTTCCGCATGGTGCCGCTGCTGGAAGCGGGCCGGGACGCGGACTGGCCCTGGATCCGCTGATCACGAATCCGGTATCAGTGGGGCCCCTGCGGTGAACGGGCATGGCGTCGGGCGTTCCCAGGGCGCATACTCAAGGTAATGAAACAGTCAGCCGGATCCCGGCGCCACCTGCCCTCCAGTCCCTTCAACCGCCCGGCCCAGGCGGCCCCACCGGTCGAATTGTTCGATGTGGGCGACAGGGTGTCGCACGATCAGTTCGGACTCGGCCGCGTCCTCGCGGTCGAGGGCGACAACGACGCGGTACTCATCGACTTCTCGGGGCGACAGGGGAGGATCCTGAGCCCGTACTCCAAGCTGACCAAGCTCTGAGAGAGGCGGCGAGCACGCGCGCGGCGCGTCCGTTCCTTTCCCCCCCGTCACGCTCTCCGTATTCAGGGGCACCTGCAGCCGACAGGTGCCCCTGAATCCGTTTCCGGAGCCCGTCGCCGCACTACAGCGCCTGGGCGGCGGGCTTCACCATGCCGCGGACGGTGCGCGACTTCACGAAGTCGCCCATCGCCGTCATCTCCCACTCGCCGGAGAACTGCTTGATCAGCTTGGCCATCATCACGCCGGTCTGCGGCTCGGCGCCGGTCAGGTCGAAGCGGACCAGCTCCTCGCCGGTGGTCGCGTCGATCAGCCGGCAGTAGGCCTTGGCGACCTCGGTGAATTTCTGGCCGGTGAACGAATTGACCGTGAAGACCAGGCCGGTCGCCTCCGCAGGGATCCGGCCCAGGTCCACGACGATCACCTCGTCGTCACCCGCGCCCTCGCCCGTGAGGTTGTCGCCGGAGTGCTTGATCGCGCCGTTCAGGATGGAGAGCTTGCCGAAGTAGCAGCTGTCCAGGTGGTTCCGGTTGGGACCGTAGGCGATGACGGAGGCATCGAGGTCGATGTCCTTGCCCCGGAACGCGGGCTCCCAGCCGAGACCCATCTTGACCTGGGAGAGCAGTGGCCGGCCGCCCTTGACCAGGGAGACCGTCTGGTTCTTCTGGAGGCTGACCCGCCCCTTGTCGAGGTTGATCTTTCCGGTGGCGGCTGCGGGCGCCGGGGCCGGGGGGGCCGGCGGGGCCGGGGGGACCGGGGGTGCGGCGATCCGGGGGTCGACCGGGGCGGCCACGGGCGCAGGAGGCGCCACGGGCGCCACGGGCGCCGGGGTGGGCTCCTCCTCGACCGAGACGCCGAAGTCCGTGGCGATGCCGGCCAGCCCGTTCGCGTAGCCCTGGCCGACCGCGCGGGCCTTCCAGGCGCCGTTGCGGAGGTAGACCTCGATGACCACGAGCGCCGTCTCGGCGCCCAGCCGGGGCGGGGTGAACGTGGCGAGCGCGCTGCCGTCGTCGGCGTTGCGCACGGTCGCGGTGGGCTCGATGCCCTGGAAGGTCTGGCCCGCAGCGTCCGGGCTCGCCGTGACGACGATCTTCTCGATGCCGGGCGGGACCGCGGTGGTGTCCACCACGATCGCGTCCGGTGCGGTGCCGCCGCCGGAGCGGTAGGTCACACCGGGGCCGTTGGGCTGGTTGTAGAAGATGAAGTCGTCGTCGGAGCGCACCTTGCCGTCTGTGGTGAGCAGCAGGCCCGAAACGTCGAGCCGCACCGGTGCGGAGACGTCCACTGCCACGCGGGCGGCGGAGAGAGGGATGTTCGAGCCGGGGGTCATAGCGGTCATGCTCGGGGTAACGAACGACCTCGCTTTGCCGTTCCCTTACCTTTTGCCTTTGTCCTGCACCTTTTGCCTCCGCCGTGTCGCTCGCCCCCGCCGTGCCGCGCGCCTTCGCCCCGCTCCGTCGGCCGTCAGCGCGGCCAGATGGGTGGGTTGGTGCAGAAGTGGCCGCCGAGGTGGGCGTGGTCGGGGTTGTCCGGGTCCAGTTCGCCCTGCTCGGCGATGAGCCGGGCCGCGTACGGCTCGGAGTCGTCCTGCGGCTCGTACCCCAGTGCGCGGGCCGTCGTCAGGTCCCACCACAGCCGGGTGTTGTCGGACGAGCCGTGCACGACGGTGTGCCCCACGTCCTCGGCGGTGAGCGCGGCGTGGAAGAGCCGGGCGCCGTCCGCGGGGCTCATCCAGACCGAGAGCATCCGTACCGAGGTCGGCTCGGGGAAGCAGGAGCCGATGCGCACCGAGACGGTCTCCATCCCGTGCCGGTCCCAGTACAGCTGGGCGAGGTCCTCCCCGAACGACTTGGACAGGCCGTAGAAGGTGTCGGGGCGGCGCGGGGCGCCGACGGGGATCAGCGGGTCGCCGGGCAGCGGGCGCGAGGTGTAGCCGAGCACATGGTTGGAGGAGGCGAACACGATGCGCCGCACGCCCTCCTCGCGGGCGGCCTCGTAGAGGTTGTACGTGCCCTCGATGTTCGCCCTGAGGATCTTGTCGAAGGAGGCTTCCAGCGAGATGCCCGCGAGATGGACGATCGCGTCGACGCCCCGCACGGCCTCGCGCAGCGCCTCCCGGTCACCGAGGTCGGCGGCGATCGCGTCCGGCTCGCCCTCGACGGGGACGACGTCCAGGAGGCGGAGCCCGTAGCCGTACGCGGGCAGGAGCCCGCGCATCAGGGTGCCGAGGCCGCCGGCGGCGCCGGTGAGCAGGACGGTGCGGGGAGCGGGCATGCGCGGATCTCCTCCATGGACGGCATTCATATGCGTGGACTAGCTAAGAAGTCCCGGGGTGCGGAGTCAAGTGTGCGGGCGGGGTGGTGCGCCGCTACGGCGGAGCCGCAGGCTCCGCCGTTCGGGGCGGCTGTCGGGGGTGTTCCCCTCCTTGACCTGCGCCGGGCGGCTGCCTTAGCGTGTGAGCGTTCATGAATATGGACGTCGATCATAGTTGTGCACGCCTGAACCCGCTCAGGGAGCGCCAGTGACCTCAGCCCCTCTTGCCGCCCGACTCGGCCGTGTCGCCGGGCCGCTCTTCTTCCCCGTCACCGCGTACGGACCGGACGGCGCCGTCGACCTCGACGCCTTCCGCGCGCATGTGCGCGCCGGTGTCGACGCCGGTGCGGCGGCGGTCTTCGCCTGCTGCGGCACCGGTGAGTTCCACGCGCTCACGCCCCAGGAGTTCCGCAGCGTCGTCGCCGCGGCCGTCGAGGAGACCGCCGGAGAGGTGCCCGTCGTCGCGGGGGCCGGGTACGGCACGGCGCTCGCGATCCAGTACGCGCGGCTCGCCGAGGAAGCGGGCGCGGACGGGCTCCTCGCCATGCCCCCGTACCTCGTCGTCGCCGACCAGGAGGGGCTGCTGGGCCACTACACCGCGCTCGCCGCCGCCACCTCCCTGGAGACGATCGTCTACCAGCGCGACAACGCCGTCTTCACCCCCGCCACCGTCGTCGCACTGGCCGGCACGCCCGGCGTCATCGGCCTCAAGGACGGCTACGGCGACCTCGACCTGATGCAGCGCATCGTCAGCGCCGTACGCACCGAACTGCCGGGCCGGGACTTCCTGTACTTCAACGGACTGCCCACCGCCGAACTCACCGGCCCGGCCTACCGGGGCATCGGCGTCGCCCTCTACTCCTCCGCCGTCTTCGCCTTCGCGCCCGACATCGCGCTGGCCTTCTACCGTGCGCTGGAGACCGGCGACGACGAACTGACGGGCGCGCTCCTCGACCACTTCTACCGGCCGCTCGTCGAGCTGCGCGCCAAGGGCCGCGGCTACGCCGTCTCGCTCGTCAAGGCCGGGGTCCGGCTGGGCGGCCTGGACGTCGGCGAGGTCCGCACCCCGCTCACCGAGCCGCCCGCCGCCCACATCGAGGAGCTCGCCGCGATCATCGCACGCGGCCGGGCCCTGCTGGAGAAGTACGGGCAGGAGCGGCGCGGGTGAAGACCTCGGCCTTCCTCTACCCCTGGGACGTGATCGGCGACCCGGACGCGGCCGCCCGCGTCGCGGACCTGGGGGTCCAGCAGGTGACGCTCGCCGCCGCCTACCACTCCACCCGGGCGCTGACCCCGCGCCATCCCGGACACCGCATCGTCACCGCCGAGCACGCCGCGGTGCTCTACCCGCCGGACGCCACCCGGTGGGCGGGGCGCCGTCTGCGCCCCTACGAGCAGTCCTGGGTGGCCTCGGACGATCCGTTCGCCGAGGCCGCCGAGGCCCTCGCCGCCGCCGGTCTGGAGGTCCACACCTGGGTGGTCCTGGCGCACAACTCCCGGCTGGGCGCCGAACACCCGGACACCTGTGTGGTCAACGCGTACGGCGACCGCTACCCCTGGGCGCCGTGCATCGCCGGGGCCGGGGTCCGCGCGTACCTGACCACCCTGGCGGCGGAGGCCGCGGTGCGCGGCGGTGCGCGCGGCACCGAGCTGGAGTCCTGCGGCTGGTACGGCTTCGCGCATCTGCACGCCCACGACAAGATCGCGGGCGTCGGTCTCGGGGACGCGGCGCAGTATCTGATGTCGCTCTGCTTCTGCCCCGACTGCCGGACCGGCTACGCCGGACACGGCCTGGACCCCGACGGCCTGGCCGCGGCCGTACGCGCTGCGCTGGAACCGGTCTGGGCCGGTGCCGGCTCCCCGGAGACCGGCCGGGCGGGCATCGAGAAGCTCCTCGGCGCCGAGCTCACCGACGCCACCCTCCGGTGGCGCGGCAAGGTCGCCCGTACGCTCCAGGAATCGGCGGTCGCCGCCGTGCGGGCGGCGGCCGGGCCGGGGTTCCAGGTGCTGCTGCACGCCGACCCCGAGCCCCACCGCACCGGCGCGAACGTCGGTGTCGACCCGGAGCACATCCTCTCCGTGGCCGACGGTGTGGTGCTGCCCTGCACCGGCGGCGACGCGGCGCGCGAGGCCGTGCTCGGCCCGTTCGCCGGCCGTGCCGGGGTGCTCGCGGCCAACTTCTCGGTGGTCACGGGGATGGGCGGCAGCCCCGCCACGCTGGAGCGGGACGCCGCGCACGCCGCGTCGCACGGCGCCGGCCAGCTGCGGCTGTACCATGCGGGACTGGCCTCGGTCCCCGACCTCCGCGCCGTCGCCGGAGCGCTCTCACGCCTCGGCGGATGAATGAGCCGGGCCGGTGGGGGAGCCCGTCAGCCTTCCCCGCCGGCCCTTCACCAGCAGGGCCGCGGTCGCCAGCGCCACCGCGCCGACCAGCGGCAGCAGCACCCGGACGTCCACCAGCGCGATCAGACCCGCGCCGAGCGCCAGGGCCACCGCGTTCGGCACCATCAGCAGCGTGTTGGCGGTCGCGGCGGTGCGGCCCAGCACCGCCGGCGGGGTCTCCCGCTGCACCGCCGTCATCGCGGCGATCAGCACACACGGCAGCCCGACCCCGACGGCCGCGCTCGCCGCCAGCGCCACCGCGTCGTACGGCAGCGCCCGCGCCCCCACGGCGACCGCGAACAGCGCGATCCCGGCCGCCGTGAACACCCGCTCCGGCAGCCGCCGCAGCAGCGGGCCGGCCAGCAGCCCGACCGCGACGGACCCGGCGCCCTGCACCGCGTACAGCACACCCGCGTACGTGGGGGAGCGCCCCAGGGAGTCGTCCACGACGGCGTAGAGCGCGGCCCCGTTGAGCCCCGCGCACAGCATCGTCACCGATCCCGCCAGCACCAGCGGCCGCAGCACCGGCGAACCCCACACCTGCCGTACGCCCGCGGTGAGTTCGCCCCGCCGGCCGGTGCGGGCCGCCGCGGCCCGCACCGGGGCCGGCAGCAGCGCGCAGACCCCGGCCGCCAGCACGAACGACGCCGCGTCCAGCAACGCCACCGCCCCGCCCCCGAACCGCGCGTACAGCCCGGCACCCACCAGCGGCGCCAGCAGCTTCATGCCCTCGCCCGCCATCATCCGCAGCCCGTTGAAATCACCCAGCAGCCGGGCGTCGACGGCCCCGGCGACCAGCGCCGACTCGGCCGCGTCCATCAGCACGAAACTCGCCCCGTACAGGACGAGCACGGCGAACAGGAGCCAGATGCCGCCCGTCGAATCGACCGTCGTCAGCGAGGCGAGCAACGCCGCCATGACGAGATTCGACCCGACGAGAAGCTTCTTCCCCGGGAGCCGGTCGGCGATCGTGCCGAGCGCCGGCCCGACCAGCACCGGCAGCCACATGGCGAACACGGCGAGCGCCGCCAGACTGTCCGACCCGGTCAGCGACTTGACCCAGACCCCGGCCGCGAGCCACATCGCGGAGGTCCCGAAACCCGAGACGACGACCGCCACCAGGAACAGCCCCGCCGTACGGTCCCGCAGCACCCGCACCGTCGCCGACCCCGTCACCTTGCCCACCGCACCCTCCCGACCAGCGCCTTCGTCATGGGACAAGGCTGCTGACCGAGGGGGCCCGGCGGCATCGGGAGGATGCCCTATCGCGGCTCGGGCGGGGGGAGACCTCCCCCCGCCCGGCCTAGGGAAGATGCCGCACGGCCGGGCGGAGTCAGTCCGCCAGCGCCGCCTTCATCATCTTCTGGGCGATCGGCGCCGCCAGACCGTTGCCGCTGACCTCGGAGCGCGCCGCGCCCGAGTCCTCGACGACCACGGCGACCGCGACCTCCTTGCCGCTGGACGCGTCCTTCGCGTACGAGGTGAACCAGGCGTACGGGCTCTTGCTGTTGCCCACGCCGTTCTGCGCGGTGCCGGTCTTCCCGCCCACCTCGGCCCCGGCGATCCGGGCGTTGGTGCCGGTGCCCTCCTCGACGACGGTCACCATGGCGCTGCGCAGCTGCTCGGCGGTGGACTCGGAGACGACCCGTTCGGTGTCCCCGTCCGCGAACTCCTGGAGCGGGTTGTCCTTGGAGTCGGTCACGGCGGACACCATGTGCGGTGCGGCGAGTTCGCCGCCGTTGGCGAGGGTGGCCGAGACCATGGCCATCTGCAACGGCGTCGCGGTGACCTCGAACTGGCCGATACCGGTGAGCGCCGTCTGCGGACGGTCCATGCCGGACGGGTAGACGCTCGCGGACGCCCGTACCGGCACATCGAGCTTGTCGGTGTTGAAGCCGAACTTCTCCGCCATCGCCCTGACCTTGTCCTGGCCGAGGTCGACGGCGGCCTTCGCGAAGACGTTGTTGCAGGAGTACTGGAGCGCGGTGCGCAGCGTGGCGTTCTCGCAGGGCGCCGAGGGGTTCTCGTTGCTCAGGACGGTGCTGGTGCCGGGCAGGGTGTACGGATTGGGGCTTTCGGTGCGCTCGTCGACCGAGCCGTACAGCCCGTCCTCCAGCGCCGCGGCCGCCACCACCAGCTTGAACGTCGAACCGGGCGCCAGCGGCTGCCGCAGCGCACGGTTGACCATCGGCTTGTCCTCGTCGTCGAGCAGCTTCTGCCAGGCCTCGCCGTCCGTCGTCCCGCTGATCTTCGACGGGTCGTACGAGGGAGTGGAGACCATGCCCAGGATGCGGCCGGTCTTCGGGTCGATCGCGACCGCCGCCCCCTTGTCGTCGCCGAGCGCCTCGTACGCGGCCTTCTGCACGTCCGGGTCGATGGTCGTCAGGACGTTGCCCGGTGCCGCCTGCTTGCGCGTCAACGCGTCCAGCGGGTTCTTCAGCCGGTCGTCGGTGCCGTCCAGCACCTGGCTGTAGATCCCTTCGAGCTGCGTGGCGCCGTACGCCTGCGAGCTGTAGCCGGTGACGGCCGAGTAGAGCTCGCCCTGGGTGTAGGTGCGTTTGTACGCGAGGTCACCGCCCTCCGTCCTCTTCGATCCGGTGACCGGGTCACCGGCCACGATGATGTCGCCGAGCGGCTGCGCGTACTGCGCGATGGTGTTCCGCCGGTTGTGTTCGTTCTCCGAGAGCGCCTTCGCCTGGTACGCCTGCAACCAGGTCGCCCGCCCCATCAGGGCGAGAACCAGCAGCAGGCAGAAGACCGAGGTTCGCCTGATTGTTCTGTTCATCCCGCCCGGACGACGAGCGGGGCGCCACGCACCGTTCCTGAATGCGCCGATTCTCACCGGTTTCTCATACCGGACCAGCGTGCCCCGGAGCGATGAAACCGGACTCGTACGCCGCGATCACGGCCTGGGTGCGGTTCTGCGCCCCGGTCTTCGCGAGTACCGCCGCCACATGTGTCTTCGCGGTCGCGGGCCCCACGCCGAGGCGGTCGGCGATCTCCGCGTTGGTCAGCCCCGCCGCCATCAGCCGCAGTGCCTCGGCCTCCCGGTCGGTGAGCCGGGACGCCCACCGCGGGAGCTCGGCCGCACGCCTGCGGTGCTCGGCCGCGAGCGCCCTTACCGCCGACGGGAACAGCAGTGTGTCGCTGCGGGCGACCAGCCGCACCGCCCGCACGAGGTCCTCGGCCGCCACCCGCTTCAGCAGGAAGCCGGCCGCCCCGGCGACCAGCGCGTCGTACACGTAGGAGTCGTTCTCGAAAGTGGTGACGACGACGATCCTCGGGGGGCGTTCGAGCGTGCCGAGGATCTGCTCGGTGGCCCGGATGCCGTCGGTCTCCGGCATCCGCACGTCCATCAGCACCACATCGGGGCGCAGCTCCCGCACCACGGACACCGCCTCCGCGCCGGTCGCCGCCTCGCCGACGACCTCCAGACCGGGTTCCGCGTCCAGGATGACGCGCAGCGCGGTACGCACCATGCGCTCGTCGTCGGCGAGGACCACCCGCACCGTCGCGCTCATCGGCTCTCCTGTCCGTTCGTACGCAGGGGGAGGCGGGCGGCCAGCCGCCACCCGCCGTCGTGCGGTCCGGCCTCCGCGCGGCCGCCCAGCAACACGGCCCGCTCGGCGATGCCGCGCAGCCCCCGCCCGCCCCCGGGCCGCACCGCCGCGGCCCGCTCCGGCAGCGGACTGTCCAGGGTGACCGCCAGCTCCGCCGCCCGCACCGTGATCCGCAGCTCCACCGGCACCCCGCGCCCGCCGTGCCGCAGCGCGTTGCTCAGCCCCTCCTGCACGATCCGGTACGCCTCCCTCGAAACGGCCGCCGGGACCGTGCCGGTGTCGCCCCGCACCACACAGGAGACGAGGACCCCGCAGTGCTCCAGCAGTCCGTCCAGCGCGTCGAGCTCCGGGCCGGTCGCCGCGGCCGCACCCGGCTCCTCGCCGCTGCGCAACAGGCCTAGCACGGAGTCGAGTTCACCGACCGTGCGCCGGGTGGTCTCCTCGATCGCGGTCAGCGCCTCGCGGACGAACTCCGGGTCGCTGTCCAGGACCCTGCGGGCCGCGCCCGCCTGGAGGGTGACGGCGCTCAGCGCGTGGCCGACCGAGTCGTGCAGCTCCCGGGCGAGCCGGTTGCGCACCGCCAGATCGGCCGCCCTGCGTTCGGCCGCGGCCAGCCGGTCCTGGGGCGTCGGGCCCAGCAGTACCGGTGCCCGGCCCGCCAGCAGCACCCCGGCCGACGCCGCGCAGCAGACCACGGCCACCAGGATCGCCAGTCCGGCGAAGGGAAGCAGGGCGAGAATCCACGGCCGGTCCATCGCCTCGGGCAGACCGAAGGTCCGCGATTCGCGCAGCGGCCGGGAGAACGGCAGCGCCATGATCGTCCCGGCGAGCGGGGGCATGGTCAGCGTCAGACCGCTGACGACGCCACCGAGCCCCAGATGCAGGGTGTACCAGCCCGCCGTGCGCACCCGCGCCTGCCAGGTCCCGGCGGGCCCGTCGGCGAGCGGCCGGTCGCCGGGGACGCCGCACAGGGCACGGGCAGCGGCCACCGAGAGCGGCCGGGCCGGCGCGAGGAGCGCGGTGACCGCGGCCATGGGCAGGGCGCAGGCGAACGCGATGAGCTGGTGGGAGACGGACGAGAAGGGGCCGGGGAGGTCCGGGCGGAGCCGGCCGACGACCACCAGCGCCGCCAGGAAGTACGGCGTCAGCAGCGCACCACCGATGATCAGGTGCAGCCAGCGCCGCCGGGCCCGCCGCCCGAACAGCAGCGTCACGCGCGGGCGCCGGCGGGCCGTGCGTCCGGTGCCGTCCCGGCAAAGCCGGGCAGCCGGACGGCCGCGCGTTCCGAGAAGAAGTACGCGCCGAGAGTGACCACCAGTGCTCCGAGCAGCATCTGGACACCGTAGATCAACATCATGGCCGGGGTGGGCTGTTCGGAGGCGTTCCCGGTCCCGGTCAGGGCGGCGAGGCTCATCCAGCCGCCCCAGCAGGCCGATGCCCCGGAGCCGCCCCAGGCCAGGGCGAGCGGCACGGCCAGGGGGAGCGGGGAGCGGCGGCGGAAGGCGAGCAGCAGCACACCGGCGGCCGCGGCGACGGCGAAGAGCGTGTTGAGCGACTCCATGACGTAGTAGATGTCGTTCCGGTCCGCGGCCTTGCCCTCGTTGAGCCCCGCGGCCGAACCGGTGGCCCACAGCAGATGCGTGACGGCCGGTGCGATCGCGAGCAGCGAGGCGAGGACCGCGGTGGTCCGCAGGGCGGGCCCGGTCGGGCCCGGCCGGAGGTCCCTCAGCGTGCCCTTCCACAGCCGGCCCCAGCGGCCCTGGGCGTACAGCGCGAAGAGGGCGCCGATGCCGAGGCCCTGGAGGATGAAGCCGCCGTAGACGACGCCGAAGACCCAACCGTCCAGGAAGGAGGGCTCGTTGCTCCCGCCCCCGGTGTCCGTTCCGTCGGCCAGGCCGACCATCATGTGCAGCGGGTACCCGGTCATGATCGGCAGCAGCAGCCCGGACGCCACCCACATGGGCAGGACGAGCAGCCGGGCGGGCACCCGCCGTCCCCAGGCCTGGGTGAAGAGCAGGGCGAGGAACACGACGGCGCTGTCCAGCAGGATCGTGACGGAGTTGGTGACGATCATCGTGGTGCGGTCGTCGAGCAGCGGGCTGTCGTCCGGGATGCCGATGCGACTGCCCGCGACCCAGGCGGTCTTGAGCGCGATGTACGGCAGGGTGGAGACGATCGTGAGGATGCGCAGTGCGATGCGGGTGCCCGTCGGCCGCTGTGCGGCGGCGGACGCGGCGAGTGGTGTCCGTGTCATGACGCCCAGACTTCCGCGCGGGCCGCTCCGGCACGTCGTGCCCCGTGACGATCCGCCTCCGCCGCGCGGCGGAGACGGACCGCCGCCGGGTCATCCCCGCAGGGTGAACAGCAGCTCGTCGGTCTCCTCGCCACGGGCGTGGGCGTACCCGTGGTCCCTGCCGGTGACGGTGAACCCGCACTTCTCCAGCACCCGGCGCGAACCGGCGTTGTCGGCCGCCGCCCGTGCGTGCAGCGGGCGTTCGGGCACGGCGTCGAGCAGCGCCGACAGCGCGGCGGTGGCCAGCCCGCGGCCCCACAGAGCCCGGTCGATCCAGTAGGTGACCTGGCGGTCGCCCGGGGGTCCGTACACCCCTGCGTTGCCGATCACCGTCCCGTCCGCGAGCACCGTGCGCATCACGATGGAGCCGTCGGCCAGGATGCGCTGCCAGTGGGCGTCGAAGGCATGCCGGTCGGTGGGGTCCTCGCTGGTGAAGGCGGCCGTCCTGACCGATTCCGGGTCGGACATGAACGCGAAGAACAGGGGCAGGTCGTCCGCCCGGACCTCGCGAAGGGCGACGCGCACGGTCAGAGCCTCCGGGTGGCGAGCGTGAGGCGGTCCCGGGCGTCGAACAGCGCGTCCTTCACCATCTGTTCGTGCGCGGGCGTGAGCCGGGCGACCGGCACCGAGCAGCTGATCGCGTCGCGGGCGGGGGTGCGGTACGGGACGGCGACGCCGAAGCATCGCAGCCCGAGGGTGTTCTCCTCGCGGTCCACCGCGTAGCCCTGTTCGCGGATGGTGTGCAGTTCCTCGATGAGCTTCTCGCGGTCGGTGATGGTGTGCTCGGTCAGCGCGGGCAGCGTCTCGGGGAGCAGCTTGCGGACCTGCTCGTCGCTGTGGGTGGCCAGCAGCGCCTTGCCGAGCGAGGTGGAGTGGGCGGGCAGCCGGCGGCCGACGCGGGTGAAGGGGCGCAGATAGTGCTGGGACTGCCGGGTGGCGAGGTACACCACGTTCGTCCCGTCGAGCCGGGCCAGGTGGATGGTCTCCGTGGTGTCGTCGGAGAGCCGGTCCAGGGTGGGCCGGGCGGCCGCGACGACCTCGTCGCCGTCGATGTACGAGGTGCCCACCAGCAGGGCCCGTACGCCGATCCCGTACCGCGTGCCCGTCGCGTCGGTCTCCACCCAGCCCAGCTCCACCAGGGTGCGCAGCAGCATGTACAGGCTGGACTTGGGGTAGCCGACGGCCTCCTGCACCGCGGCGAGCGAATGCATGCCGGGCCGCCCCGCGAAGTATTCGAGCAGTTCCACCGTCCGTACGGCGGACTTGACCTGTGCCCCACCAGATTCGGCTACCGACATCGCCCTACGCCCTTTCCAGCCCACGTGTGAAACCCTGAGACTTCCTGCACCCGACTTGCACCCGACAAGTGCTCGAACCGGGCGACTTCCGGAACCCGGTGGCTTCTTGCCAACATTGAACGCCCGGAAATAGAGTCGCCGCATATTCACGATCAGGAACTCTGTTCAGAATACCGAACAACTTCTGACATGTGCGGCAGTGGAGCGGAAGGAATCACGGTGGCAGCAGCACCAGTCTGGAGCGTCGACCCCCGCACCGGGAACCCGCGCGAGCAGGTTGCGGTGGAGGCTACAGCGGAGGAGGTCGACCGTGCGGTCCGGGCCGCCCACGCGGTACGCGAATCGCTCGCCGACCGCACCGTGCGCGCCGCCTTCCTGCGCATCGCGGCCGACCTGCTCACCGAGGCCGGGGAGCACGTCATCGAGGCGGCCGACGCCGAGACCGCGCTGGGACCGGCCCGGCTGACCGGTGAACTCGCCCGCACCGCTGCCCAGTTGAGGGCCTTCGCGGAGGTCGTCGACGAGGGCGCCTTCCTCGACATCCACATCGACCACGCGGACGCCGACCGGACCCCGCCCTGGCCCGACCTGCGCCGCTACAAGATCCCGCTCGGCGTCGTCGCCGTCTACGCGGCCAGCAACTTCCCGCTCGCCTTCTCCGTTCCCGGCGGCGACACCGCGAGCGCGCTGGCGGCCGGCTGCCCCGTCGTCGTCAAGGCGCACCCCGACCACCCGGCCACCTCCGAACTGTGCGCCTCCGTACTGCGCAGGGCGGCGGCCAAGGCCGGTCTGCCCGAGGACGTGCTGACCCTGGTGCACGGCTTCGACGCCGGCGTCGAGCTGATCGGTCACCCGCTGGTCTCCGCCGCCGGGTTCACCGGTTCGGTACGCGGCGGCCGCGCCCTGTTCGACGCCGCGGCGGCCCGTCCCCGCCCCATCCCCTTCCACGGCGAACTGGGCTCCCTCAACCCCGTCGTCGTCACCGGGGCGGCCGCCGCCGAGCGCGCCGAGGAGATCGGCGCCGGGCTCGGCGCCTCGATGACCATGGGCGCGGGCCAGTTCTGCACCAAGCCCGGCTTCGTCCTGGCCCCGGCCGGCGAGGCGGGCGACCGGCTGCTGGAGTCCCTGACCGCCGCGGTCAGCGACACCGAGGCCGCGGTCCTGCTCGACCACCGGATGCGTGACGCCTTCCTCGCGGGCGTACGGAAGCGGGCCGCACTCCCCGATGTCCAGGCCCCGGTCACCCCCGGCGCGGGCGGCGACCACACCGTCTCGGCCGGCTTCCTCACCGTGCCGGCGCACCTCCTGGCCGCCGAGGGCCCGCACGACGAACTGCTCGACGAGTGCTTCGGCCCCGTCACCGTCGTCGCCCGCTACACCTCCCACGACGAGATCACCGCCGTGCTCTCCCGGCTCCCCGGCAACCTCACCGCCACCCTCCAGACCGCCACGGACGGCGCCGACGCCGACGCCCCCGCACTGCTCGCGGCGCTCACCCCGCTGGCCGGCCGGGTCCTCGTCAACGGCTGGCCGACCGGCGTCGCGGTGGCCCCCGCCCAGCACCACGGCGGCCCCTACCCGTCCTCCACCTCCACCTCCACCTCGGTCGGCGCCACCGCGATCGAACGCTGGCTGCGCCCGGTCACCTACCAGACCACCCCCGAGGCCCTGCTCCCGCCGGAGCTCCGCGAGGACAACCCCCAGGGCCTTCCGCGGCGGGTGGACGGACGCCGCGCATGACCCCGCACCTCCCCGAACTCCCCTTCGAACTCGTCCCGTTCGGCCCCGGCGGTGACTGGACGTACGAGAACGGCACCCTGACCGGCCGCGCGGGCGCCCGCCAGGACCGCTTCGTACGGCCGGGCGGCGAGGCCCTGGACTCCGCGAGCGACGCCCCCCGCCTGCTCGGCCCCGCGCCCCGGGGCGACTTCCAGCTGATCGCCCGGGTGCGGGTCGGCTTCGAGGCCGCCTTCGACGCCGGGGTGCTCTACCTCCACGTCGGGGAGCGGGAGTGGGCCAAGATCTGCCTGGAACTCTCCCCGGACCGCCCCACCGTCTGCACGGTCGTCACCCGCGGCCACTCCGACGACGCCAACTCCTTCACGGTGGACGGCGACAGCTGCTGGCTGCGCCTGAGCCGCACGGGCAACGCGTTCGCCTTCCACGCCTCCACCGACGGCGAGAAGTGGACCTTCGTCCGCGTCTTCGCCCTCGGCGAGCCGGAACACGCGGCCGACGCCTCGGTCGGCTTCCTGGTCCAGTCGCCGACGGGCGAGGGCTGCGAGGCGTCCTTCGACCGGATCGCGTTCCGCCCGACGGGCCCGGACGACCTGCGGGACGGGAGCTGATGACCGCCCGGAGCGGGGAGACCTTCGGGACCGGCCGTGCGGTGTCCGACATCGAGGCACTGCTCGCCGGTCCCGTGCCCGCCACGGGCCCGACGGCCGGCGAGGGGGAGCCGGACACCGGGGAGTGGTCCGCGACCGCCGGCGAGGGCTTCCGGATCGTGCCGCTCTGGGAGAGCGGCGACCTCGTGGGCGTGTACGAACGCGAGTGGGAGGAGGCCGAGGAGGCCGCCGCCGGGCATCTCGCCGAGCTCGTGGGCGAGCTGGACCGCCGGTGGGGCGCGCACCGGACGGCGGGCATGCGGGTGCCGGTCTTCCGCGACCTCGCGGGTGAGCCCCTGCCGCCGCTGTACCGGGCGCTGTGCGACGCGGACTGTCTCGGGGACCTGAGGGTGTGGGGGCCGGTGGACGGCCGGTGGGTCGCGGTCTCCCTCAACCAGTGCGACGGCGACGCGCCGATGATCCTGGCCGCCGTGGTCGCCGACCGGCCGATCGTGGAGCTCGACGACGGAGAGTGACCTGGACGTTCGCTGCGAACGGCGTCCCATCGGGCGTACCCGGTCTTCCGGTCTTCCACCGGCCTGCGGCGTGGGCAGCGCGTACCCGGCTCACCGCAGGGACAGGGGGCACCGTCTCAAGGAGTCAGCTGCCGCCTCCGCCGCCACCGTTGTTCTTCCGGCCGCCCACCACCGCGGAGATGATCCATGCCGCCAGCGCGACGAGAAAGAACACGACAATGATGGTCGGGAGTGCTGAACCCACAACTCGGTCCCCCTATGCGATGTGTGACCGTTCCTGCCCGAAGTGCGCGGCAGCTCAAGCGACTTGAAGGCCAAGACCGACCGGATCCTACGCGGCTGCGATGACCCCCACCAGTGGTGGCGCCGGTCGGTCCTCCTCCGACGGGCTGCCGGCGCGTCCCCGCGCCGCGGCAGCCGGGGAATGAGGAAGTCCGCTCCCGTGTTGTGCACGGGAGCGGAGGGTGGCTCCGCGCCCTGAGCGGTACGTACGAGGACACGGAGAGTAGAAGAGACATGCGCGTCGAGATCTGGAGCGACATCGCCTGCCCCTGGTGCTACATCGGGAAGGCCCGCTTCGAGAAGGGCCTGGCGGGCTTCGCCCACCGCGACCAGGTCGAGGTCGTGCACCGGTCCTTCGAGCTCGACCCCGGCCGGGCCAAGGGCGACACCGCTCAGGTCGTCGACATGCTGGCGCAGAAGTACGGGCGCACCCGCGAAGAGGCGCAGGCCATGGAGGCGAACGTCGCGGCCAACGCGCGGGCCGAGGGGCTCGGCTACCTCACCGAGGGCCGTGACCACGGCAACACCTTCGACATCCACCGGCTGCTCCACCTGGCCAAGGCCCGCGGCCGCCAGGACGAGCTGCTGAGCCTCGCCTACCGGGCGAACTTCGCCGAGGAGCGGTCCGTCTTCGACGCCGCCGTACTGGTCGAGCTCGCCGTCGAGGCCGGGCTCGACGCCGACGAGGCGCGGGCCGTGCTCGCCGACCCGGAGGCGTACGCGGCCGAGGTGCGGGCCGACGAGCGGGAGGCGTCCGAGCTGGGCGCCAACGCGGTGCCGTTCTTCGTGCTCGACCGCCGCTACGGCATCTCCGGCGGCCAGCCCGCCGAGGTCTTCGCCCAGGCGCTGGAGCAGGCGTGGAAGGACCGCCCGCTCACCACGATCGGCCAGGACGCCGCGGTGTGCGACGCCGACGGCGCCTGCGAGGTCCCGCAGGCCGGTGGCAACGCCTGAGCCCCGTCGCTGCTCCGTGCGGAGCCGCCGGGCCACGGTCACGCCGGCGGCACGCATGAGCACTGCTTGGGTGTTCCCCTCAACTCTTCGTGATTGACCAGGAGGTGAGGGGGCCGCAGGCTGGGCGCATGGAGACTACTTCGCTCAGCCGTGCGGTGAACGCCGAGTTCGCACCGAGGACGACCTACCTCAACACCTCGACCTGCGGGCTGCTGCCCCGGCGGACCGTGGCGGCGGTGCGGGCGCTCGCCGAGGCGGTCGGCTCCGGCAGCCGGGCCGACTCCGGCGACTTCGAAGCGGTGGAAGCGGCCCGGTCCGGCTTCGCCCGGCTCTGCGGGATCGACGCCGACCGGGTCGCCGTCGGCAGTTCGGTCTCCGTGCACGTCGGGCTGATCGCCGCCTCGCTGCCGCCGGGGGCCGAAGTCCTGGCGCCGGAGGGCGAGTTCAGCTCCGTCGTCAGCCCCTTCGCGGTCCGCGGCGACCTCCGGACGCGCTACGCCCCGCTGGACCGGCTGGCCGACGCGGTGGGGCCGGACACCGCGCTCGTCGCCCTCTCCTCCGTGCAGTCGTCCAATGGCCGGATCGCCGACCTGAAGGCGGTACGGGCGGCGGCCGGCGCCCACGGTGCCCGGACGCTGCTGGACGCCACCCAGTCGGCCGGCTGGCTGCCGCTGGACGCCGGGGAGTACGACTACACCGTCACCGGCGGCTTCAAGTTCCTGCTCTGCCCGCGCGGCGCGTCGTTCCTCACCGTCACCGAGGAGGCGCAGCGGACCCTGCCGCCGGTCTTCGCCGGCATGTACGCCGCCGAGGACCCCTGGAACAGCACGTACGGCCCGGTCGGGCCGCTCTCCCGGACCGCGCGCCGCTACGACGAACCGCCCGCCTTCCTCTCGTACCACGGTGCCGAGCAGTCCCTCGCGCTGCTGAACGAGGTCGGTGTGGAAGCCGTCCACGCCCGCGCCACCGGGCTCGCGGCCCGGATGCGGGCGGGGCTGGCCGGGCTGGGGCACGAGGCGGTGCCGGGGGAGTCGGCGATCGTGGCCGTGCCCGGACTCGGCGCGCGGGAGCCGGAACTCGCGCGGGCCGGCGTGGTGGTCTCGAACCGGGCGGGGAGCCTGCGCGCGGCCTTCCACCTGTACAACACGGAGGCCGATGTGGACCGGGCCCTGGACGTGCTCGCCGGCTGACGCCGCCTGCCGGGGATCAGCCGGGTCCGGGGCAGTTCCCGGCTTCCCCGGCCTCCCCGGCCTCTCGGCAGAGGTTCGCCTCGACCTTGGCGAGCAGCCGGGTCAGCTCCTCGCGTTCGGAGGGTTCGAGACCGGCGAGGGTGCGATCCTCCAGCTCCACCCAGGCCCGCTGGACGTCGGAGTGCAGCGCGCAGCTGTCGTCGGTGGCCTCGACCAGGACGGCCCGGCGGTCGTCCGGGTCGGGGCGGCGGCACACGTGCCCGCTCTGTTCGAGCCGCTGGAGCATCTTGGTGACGGTGGAGGGGTCGAGGTCGACGGCCTTGATCAGCTCGGCCTGGCGCACCGCACCGGCGTCCCACAGGCACATCATCAGGAACTCCTGGCCCGGATAGAGCCCGAGCCCCTTGAGCAGTCTGCCCGCGGCGGTCCGGTGCAGCCGGGCGACCCGGGAGAGGGCGTGGCTGACGGGCCCGCCGAGGGCCGCGCTCGGCGGGCCCGGACAGGCGGGGTCTGCGGGTCCGGCTGATCCGGCCTTCATGGGAGCTCCTCGGGCGACGCCCCGGCCCGGCTCCGGTACCGGGTTCCGGCGGCTTTCCGCCCACTTTACATTGGTCGGCCAAGTAATGGGTTACAGTGGCGCCGGTACGGATAGTTGGCCGACCACATAAATGCCCAGGGAGCCCCGATGACCACCGCGTTCGACCCGATCGACCTGTCCGGCACCCGGCTCGCCAACCGCATCGCGATGGCTCCGATGACCCGCAGCCGGGCCGGTGAGGGCGGCACCGCCACGGATCTCGTCGCCCAGTACTACACCCAGCGCGCCTCGGCGGGCCTCATCATCACGGAGGGCGTCCAGCCGTCGGTGGTGGGCCAGGGCTACCCCTCCACCCCGGGGCTGCACGGCGCGGAACAGGTCGCGTCCTGGCGCAAGGTCACCGACGCGGTGCACGCGGCGGGCGGCCGGATCTTCGCCCAGCTGATGCACGCGGGCCGGATCGGCCACCCGGACGTGCTGCCGGGCGGTCTGACCCCGGTCAGCGCGTCAGCGGTCAGGCCGGCCGGCCGGCTCTTCACCGGCACGGGCATGAAGGACTTCATCACCCCGCGCGAACTGACCGGTGACGAGGTCAGCCGGACCATCGCCGACTTCGCGACGGCCGCCCGCAACGCGGTCGACGCCGGTTTCGACGGGGTCGAGCTGCACGGTGCCAACGGCTACCTCATCCACCAGTTCCTCGCCCCCAACACCAACCTGCGCGACGACGAGTGGGGCGGCTCCGAGGAGGCCCGCATCCGGTTCGCCGTCGAGGTGGTCAAGGCCGTCGCCGCCGAGATCGGCGCGGAGCGGACCGGGCTGCGGATCTCGCCGGGAAACCCGTACAACGACATCGACGAGCCCGCGCCGGCGGCCGTCTACACCGCGCTGGTGCGGGAGATCGACCCGCTCGGCCTCGCCTATCTGCACGTCCTGGAGGCGGTGGAGATCCGCGAGCTGACCCTCGCGCTGCGCAAGCAGTTCTCCGGCACGTTCGTCCTCAACGCGCTGACGGACGGCCCGACCGGCCCGGACGACCACTCGCTGGTCGACGACGGGATCGCCGACATCATCGCGTACGGCGCCCTGTTCATAGCCAACCCGGACCTGCCGGCCCGGCTGAAGGCCGGCGGCCCGTTCAACACCCCGGACCCGTCGACCTTCTTCGGCGGCGACGCGAAGGGCTACGTCGACTACCCGGCGCTGGACGACGCCCGGGTCTGACTCCCGTTCGGACCACGCCGCTCGCGGGCGCCCGAAGGGATCCTTCGGGCGCCGACGGATACACTCAAGTCGCCCGAGGAACCGTGTAGTTCATGAAGAGGGGACGGCACTGAAGGGCCGGACGTCGCACACCGCGGATCGGGGCGCGGGCGCGGAGCCCGGACGCCTTTGCCGATCCACTCCGAAGGGAGCGACATGGAACTGGCGGGCTGGGTGACTGTAGGGACGGCTGCGGTCGTTGGGGTTTTCACTGTTGTGGGACACCTCTTCGACCAGGTCCCTGCGCTTTCCCAAAAGATGATCACAGCGATTCGGTCTGTTCGCGCGGTGCGCGACGAGGTGAAGGCCAGTCGGAAGTGATCCGGGCCCCGCGAGGATTCCCCGACTCCCCGCGGGGCTCACTCACTCGGCGGGCACTTCGCGCATGGTCCGCAGCGGCGACAGAAAACCGGGGAGAACGCTCAGCGTCATACCCGCCGCACCGATCCACAAGGTGCTTGTCGCCCCGAACGCGGTACCCGAGGCTCCGCCCAGGAGACCGCCGACAGGAATGCCGCCCCAGGACACGAATCGGGTTGTCGCGCTCATCCGGCCGAGAAGCCGGTCCGGTGTCAGGGCCTGTTGGAAGCTCGATTGAGCCACCACACGAACGACTCCGCCCAGCGAAAGAGCCGCAAGTCCGATCGCAGCCGCACACAGGCTCCAGCCCGGTCGCGCCAACGGCATGAGGACGCTCGACGGACAGGTGACCAGTGCCGCGAGCCAGATGACCCGACCCTGCCCGATCCACTTCGAGGCCGTGGTTGCCGTCAGCGCTCCGAGCAGGGCACCACAACCCATCCCGGACAGAACGAGGCCGATACCGAAGGGCTGGAGACCCATCTCCCGTTCCAGGAAGATCAGCAACATGGTTTGATACATGACCAGAAACAGGTTGAATATCGAATCTCCCAGCATGATCGCGCGGAGGGCGGGGTGTTCGAGGACGAACCCGATCCCCTCCTTGATCTCCCGACGCAGTTGAGGCTTTCCACTCGGCTCCGGCTTCGGTTCGCGTCTGCGGATGGTGAGCGCGAGCAGCCCCGACACAGCCATTCCGGCCGAACTCACCAAGAGGGTCGCGGGGGCTCCGACCAGGCCGACCAGCGGCCCTGCCGCCGCCGGTCCGCTGATACTGGTCACCGAGCGTATTGCCGAAAGTTTCGAGTTTCCTTCCACGAGATTGCCGCGGCCCACCAAGTGCGGGAGATAGCTGACGTACGCGACATCGAAGAAGACCGTCAGCACTCCATGGAGCAGGGCGACCGTGCAGAGCCACCAGATGGTGAGAAGGCCGGCCCACCACGCGACAGGTATCGTCAGCAGGACCAGCGCGCGCACGAGATCAGTGCTGATCAATACCGATCGCTTCCGCATGCGGTCCACCCACGCGCCCGCCGGCAGCCCGACCAGGAGCGAGCCCGCGGTGGTCATCGCGGCCAGCAGTCCGACCTGGAACTCATCGGCATTCAGTGCCATGACGGCAACCAGAGGCAGGGCCAGGAAGATGATGCGGTCGCCCAGCTGTCCGAGCGCGGTGGCAGCGAACAAACGCCCGAAGTCCCGGTCGCGCAGGAGTCCGAGCCGGGAGGTTTTTGACATGCGTGTCCCCCTGCTGTCAGAAGTGAGATGAGCGCCGTCGGCTTCAACGGCTACGGACGGTCGACTCCGAACTCGTAGACCACTTCCCGACGTACGTCAGGAATGACCAGGTCGGCGGTCTCCACCGGGCGGCCGCCGGTGTCGTGGATGGTGCGCTCGATCTGGAGCACGAGGTCCCCCACGCTGATTCCCAGCAGGTTCGCCTGTACCTGGGTGGCACGGGCCGGGCGCGGAACCTCCACCACGGTCGAGACGACCACGCCGATGGACCGCATGCGCTCGACCACCCCCTTTCCGGCCAGGGGACCCATCTCGGGCAGCACGATCGGAGTTCCGGCCGTGATGGCCATCGGCTCCCACGATTCGGAGAGCTGGACGGGCTGCCCGCCGGCGAGGAACTCGTAATGCGTGTGCACGCAGAGGTCGCCAGGCCCGATGCCGAGCCGCACGGCGACTTCTTCAGGGGCAGGGACGCGCACCTCGCTGTGCGAGTCCCAGGAGTCGGCGTCGCCCCGTTGCCCCGCTCCGGCGTTGGGGGAGCAGCCGAAACCGCGGTCCCGGTGGAGCGAGCGGACCAGCCGCAGGCGTTCGCGCGGAGTGCGGACGTAGGTGCCCGAGCCGGCGCGTCCTTCGAGGAGACCGTCGTTGATCAGACGGTCCATGGCCCGCTGCATGACGTTGCGCCCGACCCCGTACTCCTCGGAGAGCCGTGCCCGGGACGGCAGGCGCTCGCCGATCCGCCACTCTCCTGCGAGAATCCGTGCGCGCAGGACCTCGGCTACTGCGAGGTACGGAGCTTCTCGGGGCATGCGTGATCCTCCGGTCGTTCTGCTCTGCGGCAGCTGGCCGTTCCCAGTGGGCGTTGGCAAGCTACTGCACCCGGAGAAAGCTGCTGGAGTAGAAATACGCTCGGCGCCCGGCAAGCAGACCGCCCCGACCCGCAGTCCGGCCGACCGGGCACCCTGGCACGCCCCCACGAGGTCGGACCATTACCGGAGCCCCCGCCCGGCCCCGGCCCGCGCTACTCCTGGCCGGACTCGTCCAGCGGCGCGCTGCGCCACTTCCACGAGGTGACGCGGGGGTGGCCGGGCAGCTCGCCGCGTCCGGTGGCCCAGAGCAGCACGGCCCACCGGTCGGCGTCCTTCGGGGCGTCCGGGAACAGCCGGGCCAGCACCCGGTCGCAGAGGCCGGCGGGCGGGGTCCAGCCGGCCCCCAGGCTCGCGGCGATGTCATGCGTGTGCACCAGGGTCTCCACGATGCCCATCGCGGCGAAGCCCTCCGGGTCGGACACCCCGTAGGAGTGGTACGAGCGGACCTCGGGCGGAGTCGTCCGCACCATCGAGGCGAGCAGCGCGCCGCAGGCCTCCAGCGTCAGGAGCAGCCCGGCGGTTGTGGCCGACCGGTCCGCGAAGACCGCGTTCGCCGGACCGCCCTCGCGGTCGGCGCTCCAGCGGTACGGGACGTACGCGTCCACCGACGGCCGCTGCGGCCCCAGTTGGGCCGCGTAGCTGAAGAGGTCGTCGCTCAGATGCTCGGCGGTCTCCCAGCAGGTCCACTCCAACGACCCTGCCGGGGAGTGCCACTTGTCCACCGGGGAGTCCCGGAGCGTGTCGATCGCGAGACGTACCGCGGTGGTCACGTCGTCCGCCGTGACCGGCAGCCGGGTCCCGGTCAGGGCCGCCCGTTCCGCCGCACCGCACTCGACGCAGAACTCGTTGCCCTCGGGGTCGCCGAGCGTCGCCCAGCCCCGCCCGTTCGGTTTGCGGTGGTCGGCGACGAGCGTGGCGCCCAGACCGAGCAGTCGCTCGACCTCCTCGTCGCGGGTCCGGTCCTGCGGCTGGATGTCCAGGTGGACGCGGTTCTTGCCGTTCCTGGGCTCCGGTACCTGGATGAAGAGCAGCGCGGCGCCGGGAGCCTCGACGAGCGCCTCGGGGTCACCGGGGGCGTCCTCGTCGGAGAGCGGGGCGTCGAGCACCTCGGACCAGAAGCGGGCGAGTCCGTAGGCGTCGGAGCAGTCGATGGTGATGTGACGTACGAGTGAGGTCATGGGGCCCACCCTCGCCGCCGACCGCCGTGCCGGTCCAGCGATTTCGGCGCGGGAGGCGCGGGAGGCGCGGAAGGCGCGGAGGCGCGGGAGGGGCGTCGGCGCGGATGACGCCCCTCCCGCGGGTCACCTCATCGCACCGGGGTGAAGTCCCTCGCCCCGATGAACTCCGGACGCCGCGCCGGTGCCGCGAACGGCTCCTCGGCGGCGTTCTCCACGCTGTTGAAGACGATGAAGACATTGCTGCGCGGGTACGGGGTGATGTTGTCGCCCGAGCCGTGCATGCAGTTGCAGTCGAACCAGGTCGCCGAACCCGCCCGGCCCGTGAAGAGCTTGATGCCGTGCCGGTCGGCCAGCTTCGTCAGGGCCTCGTCGGACGGGGTTCCGGCGTCCTGCATCTTCAGGGACTTCTTGTAGTTGTCCCTGGGCGTCTCGCCCGCGCAGCCGAGGAACGACTTGTGCGAACCGGGCATGATCATCAGCCCGCCGTTGGTGTCGTGATTCTCCGTCAGCGCGATCGAAACGGACACCGCCCGCATGTTCGGCAGCCCGTCCTCGGCGTGCCAGGTCTCGAAGTCCGAGTGCCAGTAGAACCCCGAGGCGCCGAAGCCCGGCTTGACGTTGATCCGGGACTGGTGGACGTACACGTCCGAGCCGAGGATCTGCCGGGCCCGGCCCACCACCCGCTCGTCCTCGACCAGCCGGGCGAAGACCTCGCTGATCCGGTGGACCTCGAAGACCGACCGTACCTTCTGCGACTTCGGCTCGATGATCGAGCGCTCGTCGGCCCGCACCGCCGGATCGGCGATCAGCCGTTCGAGTTCGGAGTGGCAGGCGGCGACCTCTTCGGGGGTGATCAGCTGGTCGACGGTGAGGAAGCCGTCGCGCTCGAAGCC
Source organism: Streptomyces sp. NPDC001890 (assembly GCF_042891445.1). Lineage (NCBI taxonomy): Bacteria > Bacillati > Actinomycetota > Actinomycetes > Kitasatosporales > Streptomycetaceae > Streptomyces > Streptomyces sp. NPDC001890. Next base: position 1,276,737 of record NZ_JBIATE010000001.1, read on the forward strand.
CTGGAGGTCCCGCACGGCCACCGGGCCGGGGGTGCCGGGCGGGGACCAGATCACCGGGTCCTGGCGGGGGGTGGTCATCTCGGCGGTGCCGCGCGTGGGGTAGAGGTCGGTGCGTCCGGCGGTGGTCATGGTTCAGCCCTCCTCGGTCAGCAGCGGATAGACACCGTTCTCGTCGTGCTCCTCCCGCCCGGTGACCGGCGGGTTGAAGACGCAGACGCAGCGGAAGTCGGTCTTCGGCCGCATGGTGTGGTGCTCGTGGCCGTTCAGCAGATACATCGTGCCGGGGGTGATCCAGTGCTTCTCGCCGGTCTCGTCGTTGGTGAGTTCGGCCTCGCCCTCGACACACAGGACGGCCTCGATGTGGTTCGCGTACCACATCGACGTCTCGGTGCCCGCGTACATCGTGGTCTCGTGGAGGGAGAAGCCCACCTTCTCCTGCGCGAGCACGATGCGCTTGCTCTCCCAGGTGCCGGAAGCGGCCTTCACATGCCGGTCGGTGTTCTCGATGTCGCTGAACGATCGGACGATCACGGTGGGTCGGTACCTTTCTCTCTGCGGTGGTGCTTCTCGTCGGACCCGCTCCGGGGCGGGGCCGGAATCAGACGGTGTCGCGGACCGCGCGGGCCAGCGTGCGCAGGCCCTCGTCCAGCTCGTCGGGGGTGATGATCAGCGGCGGCAGCAGCTTCACGACCTCGCTGCGCGGGCCGGAGGTCTCCACCAGCAGCCCCAGTTCGAAGGCGCGGGCGCAGATCGCGGCGGCGCGCGCCTCGTCCGTGAACTCCACGCCCCAGACCAGGCCGCGGCCCCGGTACCGCGCGCCGAGCGCGGAGTGCTCGTCGCAGATCGCGAGCAGCGCCTGCTCGATCTGCTCACCCCGGACCAGGGTCTGCTTCTCCGTCTGGCCGTCCGCCCAGTAGGCGTCCAGCGCGGCGGCGGCCGTGACGAACGCCGGGTTGTTGCCGCGGAAGGTGCCGTTGTGCTCGCCCGGCCCCCAGATGTCCAGCTCCGGGTTGAACAGGCAGAGGGACATGGGCAGTCCGTAGCCGCTGATGGACTTCGACAGGGTCACGATGTCGGGGACGATGCCGGCCTCCTCGAACGAGAAGAACGACCCGGTGCGTCCGCAGCCCATCTGGATGTCGTCGACGATCAGGAGCATGTCGCGGCGCCGGCACAGATCGGCCAGCGCCCGCAGCCACTCGGGGCGCGCCACATTGATGCCGCCCTCGCCCTGCACCGTCTCGACGATCACGGCGGCGGGCTTGTTGAGCCCGGAGCCCTGGTCCTCCAGGAGCCGTTCGAACCAGAGGAAGTCGGGCACCTTGCCGTCGAGGTAGTTGTCGAACGGCATCGGGGTGCCGTGCACGAGCGGGATGCCGGCGCCGGCCCGCTTGAAGGCGTTGCCGGTGACGGCGAGCGAGCCGAGCGACATGCCGTGGAAGGCGTTGGTGAAGGACACGATGGACTCGCGCCCCTTCACCTTGCGGGCCAGCTTCAGCGCCGCCTCGACCGCGTTGGTGCCCGTCGGCCCGGGGAACATCACCTTGTACGGGAGGTCGCGCGGGCGCAGCACGGTGTTCTGGAAGGACTCCAGGAAGGTCCGCTTGGCCGTGGTGGCCATGTCCAGGCCGTGGGTGATGCCGTCGCGCTCGATGTAGTCGATCAGCGCACGTTTCAGCACCGGGTTGTTGTGGCCGTAGTTGAGCGACCCCGCGCCGGCGAAGAAGTCGAGGTAGCTGTGGCCGTCCTCGTCGGTCAGCCGGGTGCCCTGCGCACGGTCGAACACGGCGGGCCAGCCGCGGCAGTAGCTCCGTACCTCCGACTCCAGGGTCTCGAAGACACTCAGCGCGGGCGGGGTGATGGTCACAGGGGATCTCCTGCTTGAGAGAGGGGGGTGAGGGCGCCAGGAGGCTCAGGCGTGGAACGGGCCGATGCGGTAAAGGACTTCGGGCAGGTGGTTCCCCTCGGGGAACAGCCCGCCGTCGAAGAGCACCTCGCGGTCCAGGGCCACGTCGTGGCGCTGTGCGTACGAGGTGAACAGCCGGTCCGACGCGGTGTTGTCCGGGGTGACGGTCGTCTCGACCGAGGCCAGGCCCTGTGCGGCGGCGACCCGGGAGGTCAGCGCGTCCAGCAGCTTTCCGGCGAGCCCCGCCCCGCGGTGGGCGTGGTCGACGGCCACCTGCCAGACGACGAGCGTTCCGGGACGGTCAGGCCGGAGGTACCCCGTCACGAAGGCGACGGGTTCGCCGCTCTCGCCCCGGGCGACCACGGAGGTCGCGGTGAAGTCACGGCACCACAGCAGGTAGCTGTACGAGGAGTTGAGGTCCAGGACCTCGGAGTCGCGGGCGATGCGCCAGATCGCGGCCCCGTCCTCCACTCGTGGGGTGTCGATGGTGATGAATTCGTTTCGGGCACTTGCAAAATCTGCTGGTGCGGCGGTCATGCAAATTGAATTTACCCAGCAAATTTCCAAATTGCATCGACGCGAGGGGTTGGGCGGGATAGCCCTCTGTGTTATCACGCGGGCGCGTGCCCCGGCGCGAGCGGGCTGCTTTTTCTGTTGTTTTGGGTGCTATTTATCCGGCATAACGGTCGCGTTGTGGAGTAGGTCACATGGTTGTAACTCTCCGGCGACGCGACGGAATTGTGTGGTTCGTGCCCGCTCGGAGTCTCCGGAAACTCGGGTGTTTAGGGTCCGGGAAACCGGGCAGAAGAATGCGGGGAGCTGCTCTGAATAAAGCAGCTCCCCGCATTCGGGTCCGGTATTCGGGAAATATTTGGTCCGGCCCGGATTTATTCGCTCGGCCAGGTTTCCGAAACGGCCTTGCGGGCAGCTTCGAAGTCGACCTGCCGGCCCGCGTCGGCCAGCGCCGCCCCCAGAGCCGCGAGCGAGGACAGCACCGCGCCCCGCGTCGCATCCACACCGTAGTGATTGACCCGGATCATCTCCTTGGACAGCGCGCCCCCGCCCGCGATCAGCGGCAGCGCGGGGTCGGCCGCGAGCGCCCGTGCGACCAGCCCGGCGGCGTCGACCCCTTCGGGGGCACGCAGCGTCGTCGCGACCGGCGCCGCCTCCGCGGCCTCGTGCACGTACGGCGAGAGGCCGCCGCCGAGCGCCACCGCACCCGCGCGCGTCGCCGCGGCGGCCGCGGCGTGACGGTCCATCAGCGCGTCCAGGCCCTCGGTCTCGATGCGCTCCACACATGCCTCCAGCGCCAGCATCTCCAGCTGGGCGGGGGCGTGCAGCAGGGCCTTGCGGCCGCCGTCGATCCAGCGCTCCTTCCAGTCCAGCAGCGAGAGGTAGGAGCGGCGCGGAGCCTCGGGGTTGGCGGCGATCCGCTCCCAGGCGCGCTCGCTCACCGACACCGCCGACACCCCGGCCGGGCCGCCCATCGCCTTCTGCGCGCCGATCACGCAGAGGTCGACGCCCCACACGTCCGGCAGCAGCGGCTCGGCACCCACCGAGGCGACGGCGTCCAGCATGAACAGCGCCCCGTGCGAACGGACCACCTCACCGATCTCGGCGACCGGATTGGTGTTGCCGGTCGCCGCCTCCGCGTGGACCAGGGAGACGAAGTCGATCTCCGGGTGCTCGGACAGCGCCCGCGCGACCTGGTCGGCGGTGACCGCCGTGTGGAAGGGGACCGCGAGATCGACCACATTGGCGCCGCAGTCCCGCAGCCAGTTCCCGAAGGTCTGCCCGTACGGCCCGGTGACGACGTTCAGCGCGGTCGAGCCGGGCCGGGCGCCGCCCCGGATGCAGCCTTCGAGGGGGAGCAGCGCCTCGCCCTGCATGATGACGACGTCCTGCTCGGTGGCGAGGAGGCCGGCCACCCGCTTCTCGATGGCCGCGAAGTGCGCGGCGGTGAGCGGGGCGAGGTCGAGGAAGGGGTGCGTCACGGTGGTGCTCTCTTCGGATCGGGTCGGTGCGCGGTGCCGCGTACGGTCGGTGCTTCCGTCGAAGCGTACCGAGGCCCCGCGCGCCGCCTCGTACAGTGCCGCCCACTCGTACAGTGCTGCCCATGAGTGATCACAAGGCATCTCAGGTGCTGCACGTGAAGGGGCGGGTGCTCGTCGGCCCCGACGACGTCCGGGACGAGCTCTGGGTGGTCGACGGGCGGATCTCGTACGGCCGGCCGGCCGGTGCGGACGGGGCGGTGACGGTCACCGGCTGGGTGCTGCCCGGTCTGGTGGACGCCCACTGCCACGTCGGGCTCGACCACCACGGCGCCGTGGACGCGGCGACCAGTGAGAAGCAGGCCCTCGCCGACCGGGAGGCGGGCGCGCTGCTGCTGCGGGACGCGGGGTCGCCGGCCGACACCCGGTGGATCGACGACCGCGAGGACCTGCCGAAGATCATCAGGGCCGGCCGGCACATCGCCAGGCCCCGCAGGTACACCCGGAACTACGCCCACGAGATCGAGCCCGACGAGCTGGTCGCGTACGTCGCCCAGGAGGCGCGCCGCGGTGACGGCTGGGTGAAGCTGGTCGGCGACTGGATCGACCGGGAGGTGGGCGATCTGACGGCCCTCTGGCCGCGCGAGGCCGTCGAGGCGGCCATCGCCGAGGCGCACCGGCTCGGCGCCCGGGTCACCGCGCACTGCTTCGCCGAGGACTCGCTGCGCGATCTCGTGGAGGCCGGGATCGACTGCGTCGAGCACGCCACCGGACTCACCGAGGACACCATTCCGCTGTTCGCCGAGCGCGGTGTGGCGATCGTCCCCACCCTGGTCAACATCGCCACCTTCCCCTCGCTCGCGGCGGGCGGCGAGGCCAAGTTCCCCCGCTGGTCCGCCCATATGCGGCGGCTGCACGAGCGGCGCTACGACACGGTGCGCGCGGCGTACGACGCCGGGGTCCCGGTCTTCGTCGGCACCGACGCGGGCGGTGTGCTCGCCCACGGGCTGGTGGCGGACGAGGTCGCCGAGCTGGTGAAGGCGGGCATCCCGGCCCTGGACGCGCTGTCCGCGACGACCTGGGGCGCGCGCCGGTGGCTGGGGCGGCCGGTGCTGGAGGAGGGCGCCCCGGCGGACCTGGTGGTGTACGACGAGGACCCGAGGGCGGACGTACGGGTACTCGCGGCGCCGCGGCGGGTGGTGCTGAACGGGCGGGTGATCGGCTGAGTCCGCCGGCCCCGCGACGGGGTGCGCCGTGTTGACCGGCAGTTACCGAATCCCGGCACTGTCGTTGAAGCACTTTCGCGCGCACCCCGGCGCAGTCGGCTCCGGTGCGGTGCGCGCTCGGTGGATCGGGTGACCCGGAGGAACGAACGTACCGAGATATTCGAATACAGGCGCGGAAACCCCCCTTTGGGGTGAACTCACGTCAGGTGTCCGCCAGTTCACCCTCCGTGCGTAAAGATTTCGGGGTCGAGGCCACCGGAGCTCTCGATGTCCCCCATTGGACGGCACCGGTGGCTCCATGTCTCTTGTGGGGGTTCCACCACCTTGAACAGCAACACCTTCCGCCTGGCCGCCCTGGCGGTCGCAGCCGCTCCCGTCGCCCTGCTGGTCGCCGCCCCGGCGCAGGCCGCCCCCGCGGCCACCACGACCACCGGTGGCGGGAAGGCGAGCGCGGTCGTGCTCCGTACCGCACTCGACGTCTCGCTCCTGAACAAGACGGTCGACGTGCCGCTCAAGGCCACGCTCAACGAGGTGCAGGCACCCGCCGGCGCCAAGGAGACCGCGCTCAGCGTGCGGCTCGACGGTGTGGAGGGCGGCCGGCCGGTCAACGTGCTCGCCGCCGATGTGGCCACCGCGAACGCGACCGCCGACAAGCACCGGGCGGAGGGCTACAGCAATGTGGCCAAGGCCCGGGTGCATGTGCCCGGACTGCCGCTGCTCTCGCTGATCGAGGTGGAGAAGGTCACGTCCAGGGCTGTCTGCGAGGTGGGCAGGAAGCCGGTCGCCGAGTCGAACGTGCTGGGACACGTGTCGGTCCTCGGCAAGCGCATCGACCTCACCGCGGGCGGCACCACGAGGGTCGCGGTCCCGGCCGTCGGCGAGGTGACCCTCGACCTCTCGAAGACGCGCACCACCTCGCGCACCGCCGCGGCGACCGCGTTGCAGCTGAAGGTCTCCGTCAACCCGCTCAAGCTGAACGTCGCCGATGTGCAGGGCGAGATCACGCTCGCCGAGGCGACCTGCGAGACGCCGAAGCCGACCGTACCGGGCGGCGGCAACAACGGCGGTACGAGCAACGGAGGTTCCAGCAACGGAGGTTCGAGCAACGGCGGGTCCAGTGACGGCGGGTCCGGCAACGGCGGTTCGACCGGCGGCGGATCGAACGGCGGTGGTTCGAACGGCGGTGGTTCGGGCAACGGCGGTTCGACCGGCGGCGGGTCCGGTGACGGAGGCAACAGCGGAAGCAGTGGCACCAGCGGCGGCGGCGTGAAGCCCCAGACCGGCACCGGCAACGGATCAGCCACCGAATCGAACCTCGCGGAGACGGGCAGCAGCTCCACCACTCCGTACCTCGCGGGCGGCGCGGCCGTACTGCTGGCGGCGGGCGCCGGGGCGGTGGTCGTGGCCAGGCGGCGCGCCCGTAGCTGACCCGGTCCGCAGGGCGCCCGAGCGGGGCAGCCGGTGCGAGTCTCCCACCGGCTGTCCCGTCAGCGCACCGACGCGCCCAGCGTCTGCAGCGCCTGGTCGAACGCCTGGAGGAAACGATTCGTCGTGACACGGTCGCGCACGGCCAGCCGCAGCCACTCGGGACCGAGCCCGGGGAACGTGTCTCCGCGCCGCGCCGCGAACCCCAGCAGCCGCAACCGCTCCCGTACCTCGGCGGCGCGCTCCAGCCGCACCAGGACGAACGGCGCCTCGGCCGGCTCCGCCACCCGCACCTCGGTGAACTCCCTCAGCCCCGCCACCAGATGGGCCCGGTCCACCGCGATCCGCTCCGCGGCCGCCGCCGCCTCGGCCAGGGCCCGCGGCTCCATGCACGCCTCGGCGGCGGTCAGCGCCGGGGCCGACACCGGCCACAGCGGCTGGGTCTCCTCCAGCGCGCGGACGATGCCGGGCTCGGCCAGCACGTAACCGATCCGCAGCCCCGCGAGCCCCCAGGTCTTGGTGAGGCTCCGCAGTACGACCAGCCCCGGGACGTCCGTACGCCCGCACAGGCTCTCGCGCTCGCCCGGCACCGCGTCCATGAACGCCTCGTCGACCACCAGCGTCCGGCCGGGACGGGCCAGTTGCTCCACCATTGCCGACGGATGCAGCACCGACGTGGGGTTGGTCGGATTGCCGACCACCACCAGATCCGCGTCCTCGGGCACCGCCGACGGGTCCAGTCGGAATCCGTCCTCGGCCCGCAGCAGCACCCGGCCCACCTCGTGCCCGGCCGCGCGCAGCGCCGCCTCCGGCTCGGTGAACTGCGGATGGACCACGACGGGACGGCAGACCGGCAGCGCCCGTGCGATCAGCACGAACGCCTCGGCCGCACCCGCCGTGAGCAGCACCCGCTCCTGGGGCAGCCCGTGCCGGTCCGCGACCGCCGCCCGAGCGGCCCGGCCGTCCGGGTAGGCGGCGAGCGAGCCCAGCGACCCGGCTATCCGTTCCCTCAGCCAGGCCGGGGGAGTACCGGCCCGTACGTTGACGGCGAGATCGGTCAGATCCCGGTCCCGTCCCCGTACTTCCGCGTCACCGTGGTGCCGCAGATCGTGCGCGCCCGCGCCTGTCGCGTCGGGACTTTCGATGGGAGTGTGCATGACCGCCGTGGGGGTGATGGTGGTGATGGCCGTCGTCGTGGGGACGGGGGCCGGCTGCCGCGGCCGTCCCGGTTCATCCTCTGAGTACGGCAGAACGACTATGCGCCCGGCACCGGGCTTCACGCAACGGCCGGGACCGGGAGGTACGTCCGGCGTCGGGAGGGCGCCGGCCGCCGGGACGGGCGGACCGCGGCGTACCACCGCGCAGGTCGCCATCGCCGCCCGCCCCCGCGGGGCCGACTTCCGCTTGGGCACCAGGAGCTCACCCCCCGCCGCGAGCGCGGCTGCCTCCGCGACCGACGGCGTCCCGACGGCGGTGAGCGGCGCGCCGGACGGACCGGGCACCTCTATCCGGGCCAATTCCCCGGCCGGGTACGTCCGCAGCGGTACGCCGAGCACCGCGGCCGCCGCGACGATGCCCGGCTCGTCCGCCTTGGCGTCCACGGTCACCAACTCCGCGATGCCCGTTGGCGAGAGCCCGGCCTCGCGCAGGGTGTCCCGGATCAGCCCGAGGATCTCGTCGGCCGGTGCGCCCCTGGACGCGCCGACCCCGACGGCGAGCGACGCGCCGGGCGCGCCGGCCGCGGCGACGGCTTCGGACATGGAGCGGTTTCCCTTCACAGGAGTGCGCGGTTCACAAGGAGCGCACGGTTCACAAGGAACGCACGGATCGCAAGGAGTGTGCGGTTCACAGCGAGTGCGCGGTCCAAAAGGAGCGCACGGGCGCGGGCGCGCTGAGATGCGCGCACCGGGGTCGATCGGCTAGCAAGAGCGCATGGCGGTGTTCGTCGCGCTCGGCGCGTTCCTGATGACCCTGGCAGGCGGTTGGGTCGCCCAGCGCGTCACCGACCGCCGTCACCTGGTGCTCGGCTTCGCCGGCGGGCTGATGCTCGGGGTGGTCGGCCTGGATCTGCTGCCGGAGGCGATCGAGGCCGCGGGCGAACCCGTCTTCGGCGTCCCGGCCGCCCTGCTGCTGTTCGTCGGCGGCTTTCTCCTCGCCCACCTCGTGGAGCGGCTGCTCGCGGTACGCCAGGCGGCACATGGCGCGGGCGAGGAACGGGTGCCGCAGGTCGGGCTCACGGCAGCGGCGGCGATGGTCGGCCACAGCCTGATGGACGGCGTCGCGCTCGGCGCGGCCTTCCAGGTGGGCGCCGGCATGGGAGCCGCCGTCGCGCTCGCCGTCATCACGCACGACTTCGCCGACGGCTTCAACACGTACACGATCACCAGCCTGTACGGGAACGAACGCCGCAAGGCCATGATCATGCTGTTCGCGGACGCGCTGGCGCCGATCGTGGGCGCCGCGACGACGCTCCTGTTCACCCTTCCGGCGGAACTCCTCGGCTGCTACCTCGGCTTCTTCGGCGGCGCGCTGCTCTACCTCGCCGCCGCCGAGATCCTGCCCGAGGCGCACCACCGGCACCCGGCCCGCTCCACGCTGCTGTGCACCGTGGCCGGGGTGGGCTTCATCTGGCTCGTGGTGGGCATCGCGGACTGAGTGCCGCACGCGCCTCACCCCCGGCACCGCTCGACGAACCGGCGCGCCATGCCGGGCGCCGAGGCCCAGTGCGTATGCAGATAGCTCGCGTGCACCCCCCGCTGCACGTACCCCTCGACCCGCCGTTCCGGCTGGTGCATGCCCCACGCCGGATCGGCCCCGGCACCCGGCTCCAGCACGGTGCGGTGGAACTCGTGCCCGCGCACCCGGGTGCCGGGGGCCGCCAGCACGCTGTCGGAGACCGCCACGGCCTCCCGGTAACCGAGCGTCAGCCGCTTCGACATCCGGGCCTCGGCATCGAGCACCCCGCACATCGGCAGCCCGTCGAGCGAACGCGCCAGATACAGCAGCCCGGCACACTCCGCGGACACCGGAGCCCCGGACTCCGCCAGCCCGGCGACGGCCCCGCGCAGCGCCGCGTTGGCGGACAGCTCACCCGCGTACACCTCCGGGAAGCCCCCGCCTATGACCAGCCCCCCGGTGCCCTCGGGCAGCGCCTCGTCCCGCAACGGATCGAACGGCACGACCTCGGCCCCGGCGGCGGTGAGCAGCTCGGTGTGCTCGGCGTACGAGAAGGTGAACGCGGCGCCCGAGGCCACCGCCACGACCGGGCGCCCGGCGGGGGCGGACAGCTCCACGGGCCCGCCGCAGCCGCCGATCTCCGCCGCCGCGTCCCACACCTCGCCCGGCAGCGCGGGCGCGGACCGGGCCAGAGCCATCAGCGCCGCCAGATCGCACCCCGCCACCACCTGCTCCCGCATCGCCTCGACCGCGCCCACCGCGTCGCCGCGCCGCTCGGCCACCGGCACCAGACCCAGATGGCGCGAGGGCACGGCCACCTGCTCGGCCCGGTGCAGCACCCCGAGCACCGGCAGACCGGACTCCTCCAGCGCGTCCCGCAGCAGCGCCTCGTGCCGCTGGGAGCCGACCTTGTTCAGGATCACCCCGCCGAGCCGCACCTGCGGATCCCACGAGGCGAAGCCGTGCACCAGCGCGGCCACCGAACGCGACTGCGACGACGCGTCGACGACCAGCACCACGGGCGCCCGCAAAAGCTTCGCCACCTGGGCGGTCGACGCCAGTTCGCCCTGCCCCGACGCACCGTCGTACAGCCCCATCACGCCCTCGACCACCGCCAGGTCGCACCCCCGCGCCCCGTGCGCGAACAGCGGGGCGACCCGGTCGGGGCCGCACATGTACGCGTCGAGATTGCGTCCGGGCCGGCCGGTGGCCAGCGTGTGGTACCCGGGATCGATGTAGTCGGGCCCGACCTTGTGCGGGGACACGGCGAGACCGCGCCCCGCGAAGGCCGCCATCAGCCCCGTGGCGACGGTGGTCTTGCCGCTGCCCGACGAGGGAGCGGCGATCACCAGACGAGGAATGTTCACTGCCGGTGCCTCACCATTCGATGCCCCGCTGACCCTTCTGACCGGCGTCCATCGGGTGCTTGACCTTCGACATCTCGGTCACCAGATCGGCGGCGTCCAGCAGCTTCTGCGGCGCGTTGCGCCCGGTGATGACCACGTGCTGCGCACCGGGGCGCTCGCGCAGCACCTCGACCACCTCGTCGGTGTCGACCCACCCCCAGTGCATCGGGTACGCGAACTCGTCGAGGACGTACAGCCGGTACGTCTCGGCGGCCAGGTCGCGCTTGACCTGCTCCCAGCCCTCGCGCGCCGCCTCCTCGTTGTCCAGCTGGCCGTCGCGCTGCACCCACGACCAGCCCTCGCCCATCTTGTTCCAGACGACGGACCCGCCCTCGCCGCTGGCCCCGAGGACCTTCAGCGCGTTCTCCTCGCCGACCTTCCACTTCGCCGACTTGACGAACTGGAAGACGCCGATCGGCCACCCCTGATTCCAGGCGCGCAGCGCGAGCCCGAAGGCCGCCGTCGACTTCCCCTTGCCGATGCCGGTGTGCACCATCAGCAGCGGACGATTGCGGCGCTGACGGGTCGTGAGCCCGTCGTCGGGCACGGTGGTCGGCTGTCCCTGCGGCATTACGCGGCCCTCCTGTTGGTTTCCTGAACGTCCTTGACGAGCCCGGCGATCGCCTCGGCCCGCAGTTCGTCGAGCGTGACGGCGCTGCCCCCGAGATCGCGCGCGAGGCTTCCCGCGAGGCCGAGCCGTACCGGCCCCGACTCGCAGTCCACGACGACGGACGCGACGCCCTCCGCCTCGTGCAGCCGCGCCGCCCGGGCGGCCAGCGCCACCGGATCGGGCCCCCCGGTCGCCCGCCCGTCGGTCACCACGACCAGCAGCGGCCGCCGCGACGGATCGCGCAACCGCTCCACCCGCAGGACCTCGTGGGCCTTGAGCAGCCCGGCCGCGAGCGGGGTGCGCCCACCGGTCGGCAGCAGTTCGAGCCGCGCCGCCGCGGCGTCCACCGACGACGTCGGCGGCAGCGCCACCTCGGCGTCCCTGCCCCGGAAGGTGATCAGCCCGACCTTGTCCCGCCGCTGGTACGCGTCCAGCAGCAACGAGAGGACAGCGCCCTTGACCGCGGCCATCCGCTGCCGGGCGGCCATCGACCCGGAGGCGTCCACCACGAAGAGCACCAGGTTCCCCTCGCGCCCCTCCCGGACCGCCTGCCGCAGATCGTCCCGCCGGACCACGAGCCCGCGCCCGGACCGGCCCCGCGTCCGCTGGTGCGGGGCGGCGGCCTGCACGGTCGCCGCCAGATGCAGCTTGGTCAGGGCACCCTGCGGACGCCGCGCGCCGGTCGTACGCCCGTGCTCGGTACGGGCCCGGGAGCGCCGCCCCGCCGCGCCCTCGCCCAGCCCGGGAACGCTCAGCATCTTCGTGCGGAACGGCTCGGTGGCGCCCACCGGCTGCCGCTCACCGCCCCCGGAGGACTGCCCCTGCCCTTGTTCCCGGCCCTGTCCGGGGACGGACGGAGCGGGAGTGTCGCCGGACTCGCCCCCGGGGTCCGGCGGCGTGTCGGGGCCGTCGCCCCGCGGAGGACGGCCGCCGCCACCCGGGCCGTCCGGGTCCGGGTCGTCGTCCTCGCCGCCGTTCTGCTCCAGCGTGTCGTCGAGCTTGTCCTCGTCGAGGCCCGGCGCGTCGAACGGATTGCGCCGGCGCCGGTGGGGGAGGGCGAGCAGGGCGGCCTGCCGCACGTCCTCGGCGAGCACGTCCTCGCGCCCCGCCCAGGCGGCCAGCGCGGTGGCCGTCCGTGCCATCACGATGTCCGCGCGCATCCCGTCGACCTCGAAGGCCGCGCAGGTGGCCGCGATCTGCCGCAACGCCGCGTCGCCGAGCCGCACTCCGGGCAGCAGGGCGCGCGCGGCGACGATCCTCGCCCGCAACGCGTCCTCCTCGTCGGCCCACCGGGCGGCGAACGCCGCCGGGTCGTCGTCGAACGCGAGCCGCCGCCGCACGACCTCGACCCGCTGATCGGTCTCCCGGGACGCGGCGACCTCCACGGTCAGCCCGAAACGGTCGAGCAGCTGCGGCCGCAGCTCGCCCTCCTCGGGGTTCATCGTCCCCACGAGCAGGAAACGCGCCGCGTGCCGTACGGAGACGCCCTCGCGCTCCACGTACGAGGCACCCATCGCCGCCGCGTCCAGCAGCAGGTCCACGAGGTGGTCGTGGAGCAGGTTGACCTCGTCGACGTAGAGGATCCCGCGATGCGCGTCGGCGAGCAGGCCCGGCTCGAACGCCTTCACGCCCTCCGCGAGCGCCCGCTCGATGTCGAGCGCCCCGACGAGCCGGTCCTCGGACGCGCCGACCGGCAGCTCCACCATCCGGGCATCGCGCGACACACCGGTCCCGGCCTCGTGGGGGCCGTCCGGACACGCCGGGTCGGGCGACGCGGGGTCGCAGGAGAAGCGGCAGCCGGAGACGACGTCCACGTCCGGCAGCAGCGCCGAGAGCGCGCGCACGGCGGTGCTCTTGGCGGTGCCCTTCTCCCCGCGCACGAGGACGCCGCCGATGTTCGGTGCGACGGAGTTGAGGAGCAGGGCGAGTTGCAGGTCCTGCTGCCCGACGACGGCGGTGAACGGGAAATGCGTGCTCACGGGGCGATCCCTCCTGCGGGTGAATGGGCATGAAGAAGGCGGTCTCGGGACACGCTGTTCACCGGCGGCCGCCCGGAGCCGCGGGGGCGGCGGGGGCTCCCGGAGCGATGAAGGGAAGCCCCACCGGCGCGCCCGACTCGATGAGCCGCAGCAACGCGTCGGTGTCCGCGTGCTCCTCGACGAGATCGCCGAGGCGGTCGAGCTGCTCCTCGCGCAGCGTCGCGAAACAGGTGTCCGGAGCGGGGACGAAACGCCGGCCGGCGGCCCGCGCGACCTCGGCCAGGAAGCGGCGGCGGAACGCGTCGCTCTCCAGCGAGCCGTGCCAGTGGGTGCCCCACACGGAGCCGACCCGGCAGCCGTCCAGGAACGCCTCACCGCCCCGCACGTCCGCCACGCCGTGGTGGATCTCGTATCCCTCGACCGGCGCGCCGAGCGCCTCGCCGACGGGCCGGGCCAGGGTCTTCTCGCGGTCGAAGCGGATGCGTACGGGGAGCAGGCCGAGGCCCGCCACCTGTCCGGCCCGCGACTCGACCTCGTCCTCGATGTGCTCGCCGAGGACCTGGAAGCCGCCGCAGATGCCGAGGACCGGCCGGCCCTCGGCCGCGCGCCGCACCAGCGCGTCGGCGAGGCCGCGCTCGCGCAGCCAGGCCAGCGCCTTCACGGTGCCGCGGGTGCCGGGCACGACGACCAGGTCCGCGTCGGACAGTTCCTCGGCGCGGTCCACGAACCTGACGACGACGCCGGGCTCGGCGGCCAGCGCGTCGACATCGGTGAAGTTCGACATCAGCGGCACCGCGCACACCGCGACGCGCAGCACGTCCTCGCCGTGCGGCGGCGCGACGACCGACTCGCGCACGGCTCCGCGCAGCGACACCCGCAGCCCGTCCTCCTCGTCGATGCCGAGGCCGTGGGCGAAGGGCAGCACACCGTACGTCGGCCGGCCGGTGAGGTCCCGCAGCATCTCCAGGCCCGGCTCCAGCAGCGAGACGTCGCCGCGGAACTTGTTGACGAGATAGCCGGCGATCAGCGACTGGTCCTCGGCGGCGAGCAGCGCCGTCGTACCGAAGAACGAGGCGAAGACCCCGCCGCGGTCGATGTCGCCGACCACCACCACCGGGAAGCGCGCCGCCCGCGCGATGCCCATGTTCACGATGTCCGTGCGCCGCAGATTGATCTCGGCCGGGCTGCCCGCCCCCTCGCAGATCACCGCGTCGTACGTGCCCCGGAGCTGCTCCAGGCAGTCCACGACCGTGGAGAGCAGCGCCTCCTGCCTGCCCCCGTGGTAGCCGCGGGCGCTCATCTCGCCGACCGGCTTCCCCATCAGGACGACCTGGCTGGAGCGGTCGCTGCCGGGCTTGAGCAGGACCGGGTTCATCAGCGCGCTCGGTTCGACGCGGGCGGCCTGGGCCTGCATGGCCTGGGCGCGCCCGATCTCGGCGCCCTCCCGGGTGACGAACGAGTTGAGCGACATGTTCTGCGCCTTGAAGGGCGCCACCTTCACGCCCCGGCGCACGAGCCAGCGGCAGATCCCTGCCGTGACGACGCTCTTGCCCGCGTCGGAGGTGGTTCCGGCGACCAGCAGTCCGCCGCTCATGCGTTGCTCCGTCCTGTGGGGCGAGGTCCCGTGCCGTTCCTCGTCGTGCTGCGGCGACCCGCGATCCGCCGTGCGGCGAGGGCCGCGCCGAGCCGTCCCGCCACGCACACGCCGAGCGCCAGCGCACTCACCCGGCGCGACAGCCGTACCGCGCGCTCGATGTCCGCGGTCTCCACCGCCCGGCCCGTCTCCCCGTTGAGCACGGGGCGGTGCTCCACCCGGCCGCCGTAGGCGAGGGTGCCGCCGAGCCGTACGCCGAGCGCACCCGCGAACGAGGCCTCCACCGGGCCCGCGTTGGGGCTCGGGTGCTTCGCGGCATCGGCCCGCCAGGCGCGGACCGCGCCACGCGGGCGCCCCCCGGCGGCCACGGCGAGCAGGGCCGTGAGCCGGGCGCCCGGCCAGCCCGCGAGGTCGTCGAGGCGGGCCGAGGCCCAGCCGTAGCGCAGGTGCCGGGGCGAGCGGTGCCCGACCATGGCGTCGAGGGTGTTCGCGGCCCGGAATCCGGCCAGCCCGGGAACCCCGGCCAGCGCACCCCACACCAGGGCGCCGACCACGGCGTCCGAGGTGTTCTCCGCCACGGACTCCACCACGGCGCGGGCGATCTGCGGTCCGTCCAGGGAGTGCGGGTCGCGTCCGCACAGATGCGGCAGCCGCTCCCGGGCCAGCTCGATGTCACCGGCGGCCAGGGCGGAGCCGATGGCCCGCGCCTCGCGCCCCAGGGACGTACCGCCGACGACGGACCAGGTGGCGGCGGCGGTCAGCGCCACGGAGGCGGCGGGACTGCGGCGCACGGCACGGGTGAGCAGCGCGGCACCACCCGCTGCGCCTCCGGCGCAGACGAGGGTGTGCAGCGCGCCCCAGCCGCGGTGATCGCGCCACAGACGGCGCTCGACGCCCGCCGCGGCCCGCCCGAAGGCGGCGACCGGGTGTCCCCTGCGGGGGTCACCGAGCAGCAGGTCGCCGATCAGACCGGCCGTGGCGCCGTACGCGAAGATGCGGTCGGCTCGCACGGCTCAGCCGGCGCTCGCGCCTCGGCGGACCTTCGTACAGGAGGCTCTCGGTGAGAGCACCGGGACAGCGGACGCACGGCAGCCGGGCATGGCGATATGTCCTCACTCAGGGTCCGCGCCCTGGTTCGACGTGACCGGCGACAAGAGTCTCCTGGCTCCCGGATCCGCGGTTCCCCCGGCCTTCCAGCCCGCTCGCGCGAGCCGTGACTTCCGGTGTGGGGGACCGCTCCCCGGTGACAGTGGCGGGACCGCGCCGGATTCGCACCGGCTTCCTCTGCTGTCGCCGTAATTGGCTCCGGCAGTCCACCACGCTCTGCGAACGCCCGTCAACCTGCCGTTGACCTGCGGCGGCGCAGTGTGCTGAGACGCACATCGGGCCGGACACACATGGTGTCCGGCCCGACGGGGGAGCGTGCGCGGGAGCTGCTCAGGCGACGATCAGATAGATCCCGTACGCGACGGCCGCCGCGCACAGCCCGAAGCAGACGTACGCGCCGGCGCGGGCCAGCAGCAGCGAGCCGCCGGAGCCGCCCTGCGCCGCCGGTTCCGGCTGCTTGGAGAGGCCGACGATGCCCAGGGTGAAGAGGCCCACCAGCGCGACGGTGACAACGAGGGAGACGCCGAATACGGAGCCGAGGGCTGCCCAGTCGATGTTCATGCTGATTCCTTAGACGGCCGGCCTGTCGGACGGCTCAGACGGTGGCGGGTCGCGCCGGGTCCTGGGTGGTTCCGGCCGGGGCCGGAATGGTGGTCGTGAGGTTCAGGTCCGGCGTCTGGGCCGCGGCCGCGGTGGGCGGCGGGCTGACGGCGGCGATGGCCTGGGTGACGACGCCCGCGGGCTCGGCGTCGCCGTCCGACGGGGCGACGTCGCCGTGGCCGACCGGCTTGCGGCGCGACACCAGCCAGATGGCACCGGAGCCCGCGACCAGCAGCGCCGCGACGACCACGACACCCCAGGTGCCCTGCTTGGTGAGGAGCTCCGCGCCCGCCCCGACCAGACCGGCGGCCGGCAGGGTCAGACCCCAGGCGACGAACATCCGGGTGGCGGTGGACCAGCGGACCACACCGCCCTGCCGGCCGAGGCCCGCGCCCATCACGGCGCCGGAGCAGGACTGGGTGGTGGAGAGCGAGAAGCCGAGGTGCGAGGAGGCCAGGATGACCGTGGCCGCGCTGGTCTGGGCGGCGAAGCCCTGCGGCGGCTTGAGGTCGGTGAGCCCGCTGCCCATGGTGCGGATGATGCGCCAGCCGCCCAGGTAGGTGCCGAGCGCGATGGCCGTACCGGCGCAGACGATGACCCAGACCGGCGGGTTGGCGCCCGGGTTCAGGACGCCGCCGGTGACCAGGGCCAGGGTGATGATGCCCATGGTCTTCTGCGCGTCGTTGGTGCCGTGGGCGAGCGAGACCAGTCCGGCCGAGGCGATCTGGCCGGCCCGGTAACCCTTGGCGGTGGCCTTCTCCTGGGCGTCGTTGCGGACCTTGCCGCCGATCCGGTACGTCAGCCTGGTGGCCAGCAGCGCGGCCAGACCGGCGACGATCGGGGCGGCGACCGCGGGGAGCAGCACCTTGGTGACGACGGTGCCGCCGTTGACGGACGACCAGCCGGCCGACATCACGGCCGCGCCGATCAGACCGCCGAACAGGGCGTGCGAGGAGCTGGACGGCAGTCCGACCAGCCAGGTCAGCAGGTTCCACAGAATGGCGCCGACGAGTGCCGCGAAGATGACTTCTGTCCGCAGCCCGTCCTCGTTGATGATCCCGCCGGAGATCGTCTTGGCGACCTCCACCGACAGGAACGCGCCGACGAGATTGAGAACGGCGGACATGGCCACCGCTGTCTTCGGTCTGAGTGCACCGGTCGAGATGGTGGTCGCCATCGCGTTCGCGGTGTCATGGAAACCGTTCGTGAAATCGAACACTAGAGCTGTCACGATCACAATCGCGAGTAGCAGCGTGATGTGTTCCATTTACCCAGGCAATCGTTCGACGTCATTGGCACGTGGACCGTAGGCAACCTGGGTGAACGGAAGGTGAACTGGGCAGGTCGCTGTGGTGTTCCAAACTGGAGCCAGAGTATTCCGCTTATTGCCGGCGGGGGAGTGTCCGGGCCGTGCGGCAAGGAGTGACGGGGGCTTCCGGAGGGGCGGGACGGCGGCTTGCGGCGGGGCGTCACTGTGGCCGATCGCATACCCGTTCGCCCTCGGGGCTGACAGGATCGGCGCATGAGCGATCAGCAGCGGGACGCGATCGGACGGGCCTGGGACGGCGTCGTCGCCACCGCCCGGCGGACGGCGGCCGAGGGCCTCGTCGTCGGGACCTCGGGCAACGTGTCGGCACGGGTCGGCGACACCATCCTGGTCACGCCGAGCGGGGTGCCGTACGACCGGCTGGGCCCCGAGGACGCCGTCGGCGTCGATCCGGAGGGCAACCGCGTGCTCGGCGAACTCGCCCCGACCAGCGAACTGCCCCTCCACCTCGCGGTCTACCGGAACACCGACGCGGCCGCCGTCGTGCACACCCACGCGGTGCACGCCACCGCCGTCTCGACACTGGTTCCCGGGGTCCCCCCGGTCCACTACGCCGCCGCCATGCTGGGCGGCCCCGTCCGCGTCGCCCCCTACGCGCGCTACGGCACCGAGGAACTGGCCGTGAACATGCTCGCCGCCCTGCGCGACCGCACCGGCTGCCTGCTCCAGAACCATGGAACCGTCACCTACGGAGCCACCCTGGACCAGGCCTACGACCGGACCGCCCAGCTGGAATGGCTCTGCAGGCTCTGGCTCGCCGCGAGCTCCGTCCCCGGACGCGGCCCGAGCCTGCTCTCCCCGGAGCAGCTGCAGGATGTGCAGGAGGCGCTGAAGGCGTACGGACAACCGGGCCGACCGGCCGGTCCGGTCCACCGGACGGCGTAGGGGCCGCCCCGCCCGCTGGCAGGGTCCCGCACCCGCCACGACACTGAAGCGGTGCGCCCGGCAACAGTTACGGCAGCAGCCGTCACCACGATCCTCGGCGTCGGTGCGGCAGCGGTCGCGGCCGGCCGGTACGCCAGCGACGCCGCCCTCAGGGCGCCGTCCGGACGACCCCTCCCCGCCGACCGCAGACTCACCGTCCACGCCACGGCGGCCGGGCAGGTCACCCTGACCCGCTCCTTCACCGCCCTGCGGCCCGGCACGTACGGACTGACGGGCAAGGACGTCCACGCCGTGGTCGGCCCGGTGATCGAGCACGCCCATCACGCCCCCGACACCGTCGTCCGCAGACTGGAACGCGTCGACCGCGGCAGCCTGGAGACCGGTGCCAAGGTCCGGGTCACCCCGCAGCTGCACAGCGGCGACCCGTCCTCGGCCCTCGGCCTGGACCACCGGGACGTCGAGATCCCCGGCGAACTCGGCACCCTGCCCGCCTGGTTCCTGCCCGGCCCCCGCGACACCTGGGTCATCACCGTGCACGGCATCGGCACCACCCGGGAACACCCCATGAACGTCATGAGGTTCCTGCACGGCCTGCGGCTGCCCGTGCTCGACCTGGCCTACCGCGGCGACGCCGGAGCCCCGAGGTCCCCCGACGGCCTCGCTCATCTCGGCGAATCCGAATGGCGCGACCTGGACGCCGCGATCCGCTTCGCCGTGCGGTACGGAGCCGAGAAGGTCATCCTGCACGGCTGGTCCACCGGCGCCTCCATGGCGCTGCTCGCGGCCGTCAACTCCGCGCTGCGCGACCGGATCTGCGGCCTCGTCCTGGACTCCCCGGTGCTGGACTGGGCCACCACGCTGCGCGCCCTGGCCCTCGCCCGCGGCGTCCCGGCAGCCCTGCTGCCGCTCGCCGTCCGCGCCGCCGAGGGGCAGACCGGACTGCGCGGCGCCCGGCTGCTCGACGGCTCCCTCGCCCCGGCACTGCGCGCCCCGACCCTGATCTTCCACGGCCCCGACGACCGGCTCGCCCCCTGGCAGCCCTCCCGCGACCTCGCCGCCCGTCGCCCGGAGCTGATCGCCCTGCACGCCGTACCGCAGGCTCCGCATGCGGCAATGTGGAATGCCGATCCGGACCACTACGAAGAGACCCTGCGCCGCTTCCTCACGCCCCTGATGTGAGGTGATGCGCGGGTTCGGCCGATTGGTCCAGGGCCCCGTCCACCAGCCCCTCCACCGGGAATTCGGGTTCCGTTTGGGCTTTCGGGCCGTCAGGGGCAAGACTGCTCCCGTGACGTCCCGTAACCCGCGCGACTCCAGGCTGCGACTTGTCCGCCCGCGACCCCTTGCGACCGCCCGCAAGGCCGTGACCACCCGGCGCACCAGGCCGGCACCCCGCCCACCGGAGGGCACTCCGCCCCGGTCGGAACTGGCCCGGCAGGCCAGGACGGCCCTCGCCGACGCCGTACGGATCGCCCGCTGGGCGGCCGACGGCGCGATCCCCGGCGCACCACCGCTCGCCGCCCAGGCACTCCAACGGGCCGCGACCGCTCTGGAACTGTCCCCGGCCCAGGTGCGCTCCGGCTGGGACCGCGCCAGGCTCGCCGGCCTCGTCGAACTGCACGGCGACACCGCACGCCCCGGCTGGCGGCTGCGCGCCTGGGACCGAGACGACTCCGCCGTGCTCCGCGGCTGGGTGGCGCTCTTCGACGCCTGGTCGCTCGTCCACCCGGCGCCCGCGGACATCGAGTCCACCGCGGTCGCCGAGGCCGTCGAGGCCGTGCCGCAGGTCCTCTCCCTCCTCCAGCTCTCGGCCGGCCCGGTCACCGTGCCCGCCCTGCTGGACCTGCTCGGCCAGCGCGTCGCGGAACTGCGCGAGGAGCGCTGCGAGGTGCCCTACGGACCCCGGCCGCTGCCCGCACCGGCCGACACCGCACCGGCCGCGCACCCCGCCGCCCTGGTGGCGCTCCTGCTCGACTGGGCCCTGGAGGGACTGGCCGCCGTCGGGGCGCTGACCCTCGGCACCGGCCACGCCACCCTCACCCCGCTCGGCAACTGGGCGGTCTGGGTCAAGCTGGAACAGATCTGCGTCGCGGCCCAGAGCCCGGCCGGGAACATCGAGCAGTCCGCCGCCGACATGCTGCTGGGCTGCGCCCGGCTCACCCCCGGCCCGGCCCGCGACGAGTACCGGGCCTGGCTGGCCGCCCGTCCCGTCGGCAGCGCCGTCGCCGAACTCATCGCCGTTGCCCGCGGCGAGGACGCGCTCCTGCGCGGGCTCGCCTTCGAGGCGCTCCGGGTCGTCGGCGCCCCGGCCGAACCCGAGGTGCGCTCCGTCGTCGCCGACCCCTCGCTGCGCCCCTACGCACTGCTCTGGCTGGCCGAGTACGACGGAACCGACCCCGAGGACGCCCAGGACGTCCTCAGCCGGGAGGAGGCCACCTGGCTCTGGGTCGACACCGCGGCGGCCGTCGCCGACCACGGCGAGACCGGGCTGCTGGTCCGCCATCTCGACTCGGCCGTCCAGGGCACGGTGCCGGCCCTGCTGGACGAGGTCCGGGCCGTCGGCCATCCGCGCACCGTGCAGGTGCTGGTGGCCCTGGCCGCCGCGCACCCGGACCCGGCGCTGGCCAAGGCGGTGCGCCGGGCCGCGTTCCAGGTGCACACCGGCGGCGCCTGACACCCCGCGCCGGACGGGCCCCGCCCCGGGGCCGGTCCGGCCGTCAGTCCGCCGACCCCGGTGCGTACGTCCCGAAGCTCCACACATTGCCCTCGGCGTCCCGCGCCATGTAGTCGCGCGAGCCGTAGTCCTGATCGGTGGGCGGCATCAGGATCTCCACCCCGTGCTCCACCGCCCTGGCATGGTGCGCGTCGACCTCGTCGACCACGACGTAGACACCGGCGGGGCCCGCGCCCTGCATCGCCTTGGCGAAGACGCCCTCGCGGCCCTTGGAGCCCAGCATCACCCTGCCGTTGCCGCAGGACAGCTCGGCATGGAGCACCTGGCCGCCCTCGCCCTCGTACACCGCTTCCTCGGTGAAGCCGAGGCCCTGGGTCAAGGTCCTGATCGCGGCCTTCGCGTCGTCGTACAGAATCGTCGGATAGATCGTCGGAACGCCGGCCGGTGCGCCTGCCATGACGCTCACCCCTTTTCGTACTCCCGTGACCCGGTTCTGTGATCTGCGTCTCAGTCTTCCATCCGCCACCGACAACGGCCCGGCGCGGCGGCCGTGCGGTCCGGCTCCGGGCTCAGCGGAAGGTGTTGCAGTCGGCCATGTCGCCGCTGCGGAAGCCGGTGGTGAACCACTGCTGGCGCTGCGCGGCCGAGCCGTGCGTCCAGGACTCCGGCGTGACGCGGCCCTGGAACTTCTCCTGGATCCGGTCGTCGCCGACCGCGGCCGCCGCGTCGAGCCCGTCCCGGATGTCCGCCTGCGTCAGCGAGGTGATCAGCGGCCGCCCGGTCGACTCGTCCGGCGTGGTCGTCGCGTGGTGCGCCCAGACCCCGGCGTAGCAGTCCGCCTGGAGCTCCACCCGGACCGCGTTGCTGTTCTCGCCGGTCCGGCCGTCCTGGGACCGTTCCAGCGTCCCCATCAGGTCCTGTACATGGTGTCCGTACTCATGGGCGACGACATAGGCCTGGGCGAACGGGCCGCCGCCGGCGCCGAACTTGGTCCGCAGTTCGTCGAAGAACCCCAGGTCCAGGTAGACCTGCCGGTCGCCCGGACAGTAGAACGGCCCGACCGCCGAGGTCGCGGAGCCGCACGCGGTGCCGATCCGGTCGCTGAACAGGACGGTGCGCGACGGCGTGTACGTGCCCCGGCGCCGCTGGAACTCCTGTTGCCAGAAGTCCTGCACGCTGTTGACCACGGCCACGGTCCGGCAGTCGTCCCTGGTGTTCGCGTCCTGCCCGGTCCGGCAGGACTGTTGCACCTGTGCCGCCGTCGACGCGGTCGGCGTCGTGTCCGGACCGCCGTCCGACAGGCCGAGCTGCTCCGGGCCGACCCCGAAGAACAGCCCCAGGATCAGCGCGATGAGGCCGGCGATGCCGCCGCCCACGGTGGCCCTGCCGCCCGGGATCCGGCTGCCGCGCACGTCCTGGACCTCGGACGTGTCCAGGTCGGCGTCGTCGTCGAACTGCATGGGGCACCACCCTCCGCTCCGGCCGCGGTGCTCCCATCGCCTCCGCACCTTCGCCGAGTATCGGATAGTTCACACCGCTATGCCCTTTTTCATTGCGCGGTGGGGTGGGACGGTGGCGCGGGGCGACCGTCCGGCCGGTGCCGTGGACGCATGCGGAAAAGCAGTTGCACACCGCCAGTAGAATGGCCCGTATGGCAATTCTCCTTGTGCATTAGCGGCGTCGAGACACCTCCGCCCTCGTCCCGTCAGCCGTCCGAACCGCCCTGGAG
Source organism: Streptomyces sp. NPDC001890 (assembly GCF_042891445.1). Taxonomy (NCBI): domain Bacteria; kingdom Bacillati; phylum Actinomycetota; class Actinomycetes; order Kitasatosporales; family Streptomycetaceae; genus Streptomyces; species Streptomyces sp. NPDC001890. Next base: position 1,299,872 of record NZ_JBIATE010000001.1, read on the forward strand.
TTTTACCGTGATCACCGCTTCCGGCATCGAGCTGCGTGCCGGCGCCCGCATCCTCATCGAGTCCGCCTCCTTCCGTATCGCCAAGGGCGACCGCGTCGGCCTCGTCGGCCGCAACGGAGCGGGCAAGACCACGCTCACCAAGTGCCTCGCGGGCGAGGGCAACCCCGTCGGCGGCACCATCGCCCGCTCCGGCGAGGTGGGCTACCTCCCGCAGGACCCCCGCACCGGCGACCTCGACGTGCTGGCCCGCGACCGCATCCTCTCCGCCCGCGGCCTCGACGAGATCCTGCGCAAGATGCGGGAGAACGAGGAGCGGATGGCGACCGGCAAGGGCGCCACCCGCGAGAAGGCGATGAAGAAGTACGAGCGCCTGGAGACGGAGTTCCTCACCAAGGGCGGTTACGCCGCCGAGGCCGAGGCCGCCACCATCGCCGCCGCGCTCAGCCTGCCCGACCGGGTGCTCGGACAGCCGCTCCATACGCTCTCCGGTGGTCAGCGCCGCCGCGTCGAGCTGGCCCGCATCCTCTTCTCGGACGCCGACATCCTGCTGCTCGACGAGCCGACCAACCACCTCGACGCCGACTCGATCGTCTGGCTGCGCGACTACCTCAAGACCTACCGCGGCGGCTTCATCGTGATCTCCCACGACGTCGAGCTGGTCGAGACGGTCGTCAACAAGGTCTTCTACCTCGACGCCAACCGCGCCCAGATCGACATCTACAACATGGGCTGGAAGCTCTACCAGCAGCAGCGCGAGGCCGACGAGAAGCGCCGCAAGCGCGAGCGGCAGAACGCCGAGAAGAAGGCCGCGGCCCTCAACTCGCAGGCCGACAAGATGCGCGCGAAGGCCACCAAGACCGTCGCCGCGCAGAACATGGCCAAGCGCGCCGAGCGGCTGCTGTCCGGTCTGGAGGCCGTCCGGGTCTCCGACAAGGTCGCCAAGCTCCGCTTCCCCGAGCCCGCACCGTGCGGCAAGACCCCGCTGATGGCGGAGGGCCTGTCCAAGTCGTACGGCTCGCTCGAAATCTTCACCGATGTGGACCTCGCCATCGACAAGGGCTCCCGGGTCGTCATCCTCGGCCTCAACGGCGCGGGCAAGACCACACTGCTGCGGCTTCTCGGCGGCGCCGAGAAGCCCGACACCGGCGAGGTGATCGAGGGCCACGGTCTCAAGCTCGGCTACTACGCCCAGGAGCATGAGACCCTCGACCCGGACCGTTCCGTCCTGGAGAACATGCGCTCCGCGGCGCCCGATCTCGACCTCGTCGAGGTCCGCAAGACGCTGGGCTCCTTCCTCTTCTCCGGCGACGACGTCGACAAGCCCGCCGGTGTCCTCTCCGGCGGTGAGAAGACCCGTCTCGCCCTGGCCACCCTGGTGGTCTCCTCCGCCAATGTGCTGCTGCTGGACGAGCCGACCAACAACCTCGACCCGGCCAGCCGCGAGGAGATCCTCGGCGCGCTGCGCACGTACAAGGGCGCCGTCGTCCTCGTCACGCACGACGAGGGCGCGGTCGAGGCGCTCCAGCCGGAGCGCATCATCCTGCTGCCCGACGGCGTCGAGGACCTGTGGGGCGCGGACTACCAGGACCTGGTCGCACTGGCCTGATCCGGGTCGCCGCCGTCTGATCCACTCCGTCTGGATCATTCGGCCTACGCGTGATCCATCATCTGCGTGAGTGCGTCTCGTACCCTGGCGCGACGCCCGGCAGATACCTGCCGGGCGCACCCGTATGGCGGCCGTGCACCCCGTGTGGCCCTGACCTGCCGGTTCGGTTCAGGGCCTCGGCCCGCCTGTCGCCACAGCCCGGCGGAATGCGAAATTCCGGTCGTGTCGGCCCGTTCCCCGGCCGGGAACCCGCTCGTACGGACCTTGCCGAATGGGTGGCCAGGAAGCTCGTGAGGGGTGATCATGAGAGTCCAGAGCGCACTTCCCATGAGGAGGCACGGGTGGCCGAGACTCTGAAGAAGGGCAGCCGGGTTACCGGCGCCGCGCGCGACAAGCTCGCGGCAGACCTGAAGAAGAAGTACGACTCCGGTGCGAGCATCCGGGCGTTGGCCGAAGAGACCGGCCGCTCCTACGGATTCGTCCACCGGATGCTCAGTGAGTCCGGAGTCACGCTGCGGGGACGCGGCGGAGCGACGCGGGGCAAGAAGGCCGCCACGGCCTGACGCCCCGGGGTCGAGGGGCAGGCCGTGCGGCCCGCCCCGGGGCTCACCGGATTTCGGTGGTGGCCACCCGGTCGGCAGCGATGCCGTCCGGGTGGTTACTGTTCAGTCACTTAGCTCTTCACGTTGACTGAACCGATCCGGAGGCGCCCCATGACCTCGCTCGACTCTGTGCTCGACAAGGACGGCGTACGACTCACCGTCGACGACGCGGTCGCCACGGTGACCCTCACCAATCCGGCCAAGCGCAACGCTCAGTCCCCCGCTCTGTGGCGGGCGTTGACGGAGGCCGGACGGGCACTGCCCGGCAGCGTGCGGGTCGTCGTGCTCCGCGGCGAGGGCAAGTCCTTCTCCGCGGGACTCGACCGGCAGGCGTTCACCCCCGAGGGGTTCGACGGCGAGCCGTCCTTCCTCGACATGGCGCGTGGTTCGGAGGCCGGGCTCGACGCGACCATCGCCGAGTACCAGGAGGCGTTCACCTGGTGGCGCCGCAACGACATCGTGTCGATCGCGGCCGTCCAGGGGCATGCGATCGGTGCCGGCTTCCAGCTCGCCCTCGCCTGCGATCTGCGGATCGTCGCCGAGGACGTGCAGTTCGCCATGCGTGAGACCAGCCTCGGTCTGGTGCCCGACCTCACCGGTACGCACCCCTTGGTGAACCTGGTGGGGTACGCCCGTGCGCTCGAAATCTGTGCCACGGGCCGCTTCGTGCACGCCGAGGAGGCCGAGCGCACCGGCCTGGCCAACCTCGTCGTTCCGGCCGGTGAGCTGGACGCCGCGGCCCGCGATCTGGCCGGCGCGCTGCTGGCCGCCCCGCGCGACGCCGTCGTGGAGACCAAGGCGCTGCTGAGCGGTGCCGTCTCCCGTGGTTACGAGGAGCAGCGCGTCGCCGAACGCGCCGCGCAGGGCCGCCGGCTGCGCGATCTGGCGGGCATCACCGACTGAGACCGGCCGGCCGGTCACGGGGCGGCGTCGCGGGGCCGGGCACTCCCATCATCGGCGCGGCCGGTCAGCGCCTCCGTGCCGCGCTCACGGGCGGGCCCGGACCCCGGCCCCGCCCCGCGCTCGTCTCTGTTCCGCCACGGTCGTGCCCTGTTCCGCCACGGTCGTGCCCCGCCCCGCGCTCAGCCCTGCTCCACCACCGCCGTGACCAGCACCGCGACCGAAGGGTGCCCCTCCACCGCCGCGGCCACGGCGCCCCGCACCGCACGGGCCACGTCGAGCGCCCGGTGGTCCGAGGCCGTCGCCAGCTCGACCCGCACATGGCCCGGCCGCGCGTGCACCGCATGGCCCAGCGCCCGGGTCGGCGTCACCACGCCGGGGACGCCCGCAGCCGCGGTCCCCGCGACCCCCTCCGCCGGTGCAGGGCGCACCTCGGCCGGGGCGGGAGCCGGTCGTTCCGGTGCCGTGTCGAGCAGCTCCGTCACCCGGACGTCCACCGCGGCAACCACCAGGCCCAGGCGCTGTCCGGCCGCCGTCAGCAGCGCCGCGCGCAGCGCCTCGGCCGCGGCAGGCAGGGGCTGACCGGACACGGCCGACATCGCCGCCTCGATCCGCAGCGGACCCGGCCGCAGCGCGCTCGGCGGCGCCTCCACCTCCGCCAGGGGCGCCCCGTCCGGATCGGCCACCGAGATCCTGAGCTCCCCGAGCACGGGGCCGGGACCCGCCACCGCCACCGCCCCGCGCAGCACCGCGACCGCGGCCCGCTCGGAGATCCAGGCCCCGTCCGCCGGACCGCCCAGCGGAAGCAGCCGACCGAGACCGAGCCGCTGCCGGACCGCCGCTGTCCATCCGTCCGCCCTGCGCGGGTCGTCAGCCGTCGTCATTGCCCCAGCCTGCCGCATTCACGGCGCGAGACGGGGCAAGCACACCTAATGTGGGCAAAGAGGTCCAACCTGCCCAGAAGGGAAAAATGGCGATGACCGACACCACTCAGCGGAACCGCCCGGAGAGCCCCGACAAGGAATCGACCCAGATCACCAGGCGTGGCGGGGGCGCCCCCGCCACCCGTGGCCGGACGACCATCGCCGACGGTGTGGTCGAGAAGATCGCGGGAATGGCGACCCGCGACGTGGTCGGCGTCCACGCCATGGGCAGTGGTTTCTCGCGCACCTTCGGAGCCGTGCGCGACCGGGTGCCCGGCGGCGGCAAGTCCGTCACCCGCGGAGTGAAGGCGGAGGTCGGGGAGTCCCAGACCGCGCTCGACCTGGAGATCGTCGTCGAATACGGCGTCTCGATCTCCGACGTCGCCCGTGACGTACGGGAGAACGTGGTCGCCGCGGTCGAGCGGATGACCGGGCTGGAGGTCGTCGAGGTCAACATCGCGGTGAGCGACGTGAAGCTGCCCGACGAGGCCGACGAAGAGGACCAGTCCGAGTCACGTCTCCATTAGACCTCCGGCGCAAGGCAGTTGAGGAGCGCACGATGAGCATGGCTGTGGTCGGCATGGTGGCCGGCATGGCGCTCGCATTCGCCGGGTACTTCGGCGGGTTCGGGGCCTTCCTGCTGGTGGCCGCCCTGGGAGCGGTGGGCTTCGTCGCCGGCCGTCTCCTGGAGGGTGACCTGGAGCTCGGCGACTTCTTCCGCAGTCGCGAGCGCGGCGACCGACGGCGGTGACGGCGTTGTCGGGGGTGAAGGACCGGATCGCCGCCGGTGAGCGCGGGGAGACCCGGATCGCCGACCGGGTGGTCGCGAAGATCGCCGCGCAGGCGGCGAAGGAGGCGATCGACGAGCCGCCGGAACAGGGTGGCGCACCGCGCGCCACGGTCACGGTGCACCGGGGCGCCGCCCGGGTGCGGGTGAGCCTGGAGCTCGGATATCCCTGCGACATCGGCCGCCAGTGCGGCGGGGTGCGTCGCCATGTCGCCGAACGGGTGAAAGCGTTGGCGGGAATGGAAGTGCCCGAGGTGGCCGTACAGGTCGAGCGCCTGCATCCGACAGGAGCCGGCGCCGCGGCACAGGGGAGGATCCAGTGACCGAGCCCCACGAACCGGAGCACCGCACCGGACGGCCGCCCGCCGACGGCGCCGCCGAGCAGGGGGACGTGCTCGAACTCGACCAGTCCGCCTCGTCGGCCGCGTACGACCCCGAGCCCGCGCGGCAGGAGGACGCCGCTGGGGCGGGCCGCTTCTGGTCGGCGCGCCGGATCCCCGCGACGCTCCTCGCGCTCGTGGTCCTCGGCGGCAGCGGGCTGCTGCTCTACGACGTGGCCGCGGTGCGGGCCGACCGCCCGGCGATGCGGTGGCGCCGGGCGCTGGCCGACCAGCTCGCCGAGCGCCCCCTGGAGAACGCCTGGCTGCTCGCCGCCGCCGCGCTCGCCGTGGCCATCGGCTTCTGGCTCCTCGTGCTCGCCGTCACCCCCGGACTCCGCGCCCTGCTGCCCATGCGCCGCGACCGTCCCGCCGTACGGGCCGCACTCGACCGGTCCGCGGCCGCACTGGTCCTGCGCGACCGGGCCGTCGAGGTGTCCGGAGTGCAGTCGGTACGGGTCCGGATGGGCCGGGGCCGGGCGGTGGTGCGCGCCGTCTCGCACTTCCGGGAACTCGACGACGTACGGGCCGATCTGGACACCGTGCTCGGGACCGGCATGAGGGAACTCGGGCTGGCCCGGCCACCGAGCCTGTCCGTCCATGTCCGCCGGCCCACGAAGAAGGGGTGAGCCCGTTGCTCAGGACCGTCAACCGGGCACTGCTCGGCCTCGCCGGGCTGGTACTGATCTGCGGCGGCGGCGCGGTGCTCGCCGCTGGTCTCGGCCTCGCCGTGCCGTCCTGGTGGCCCTGGTACGGCAAGGGCGACGTGCTCATCAGCGCGGCCGACCGGAACCGCTGGCGCGACCAGGGCTGGTGGTGGCCGGCGGTGATCGCCGTCCTCGCCGTCGTGGTCGTCCTCGCCCTGTGGTGGCTGCTGGCCCAGCTGCGCCGCGCCCGCCTTGCCGAGGTGCTGGTGGACAGCGGGGACGGCGAGGGGGCGCTGCTGCGGGGCCGGGCCCTGGAAGGGGTGCTCGCCGGTGAGGCGGGAACGCTGGACGGGGTGGCCCGCGCCCAGGTCGCGCTGACCGGCCGGCGCAGCTCGCCGCATGCCAGGATCCGCCTGCTGATGGAACCGCACGCGGCGCCGGACGAGGCGCTCGGCCGCCTCACCGACGAGGCGCTGGCCCATGCGCGGGACTCGGCGGGGCTGGCCGAGCTGCCGGCCGAGGTGCGGCTGAGGGCGGTCAGGCACCGTGCGGAACGGGTGAGCTGACCGCCGCTGCCGCCGCGACCGGGGCCGGGCTCCGGTTCAGAAGCCGTGCCGGGAGCCGCCGTCGACCGGCACCATGATGCCCGTCAGATACGAGGCCGCGGGGGAGAGCAGGAACGCCGCGGTCCGGCCGAACTCCTCCGGGGTGCCGTAGCGCCGCAGCGGGATCTGCGCCTCGTTGGCCGTCCGGGCGGCCTCCGCGTCGCCCGAGAGGGCATCCAGCTCACGCACCCGGTCCGTGTCGATCCGGGACGGCAGCACGCCCACCACCCGGATGCCGCGCGGACCGAGCTCGTCCGCCAGCGACTTGGCGAAACCGGCCAGGCCGGGACGGAGCCCGTTGGAGACGGTCAGCCCGGGGATCGGCTCGTACACGGAGCCGGAGAGCACGAAGCCGATCACACCGCCCTCGCCGAGCACGGCCGCCGCGGCCCTGGCCAGCCGTACCGCGCCCAGGAACACCGACTCGAAGGCCGACTGCCACTGCTCGTCGGTGTTGTCGGCGAGGAAACCGGGGGCCGGCCCGCCGACGCTGATGAGAATGCCGTCCAGCCGGCCGAACCGTTCGTGCGCCTCGTCCACCAGACGCCGCGCGGACGCGGGGTCGGCGTTGTCGGCGGCGAGGCCGACCGCGTCCGGCCCCAGGTCGGCGGCGGCCGCCTCGGCGCGCTGTGCGTCCCGGCCGGTGACGATCACCCTCGCCCCGTCGTCGGTGAGCACCCGCGCCGTGGCGTTGCCGAGCCCCCGGGTCGCTCCGGTGACGATGTACACGCGGTCCTTCAGTCCAAGATCCATGGCCCCTATCCTGCCCCGTCGGGTTCCAGCGTGTCCTCCCCGGCCAGTGCCATGGCGGTGCCCACGAGGCCGATGTGGCTGAACGCCTGCGGGAAGTTGCCCAGCTGGCGGCGGCCGACGGTGTCGTACTCCTCGGCGAGCAGCCCCACGTCGTTACGGAGCGCCAGGAGCCGTTCGAAGAGATCCCGGGCCTCCTCGGTGCGCCCGGTCAGGCGCAGGGCGTCGGCCAGCCAGAACGAGCACGCCAGGAAGGCCCCCTCGCTGCCGGGCAGTCCGTCGATCGAGCCGCCGTCCGTGCTGTAGCGGCGGACCAGGCAGTCCCGGCCCAGCTCGGCCCGGACCGCGTCGACCGTACCGATCACCCGGGGATCGTCCGGCGGCAGAAAACCGGTCCGGGGGATCAGCAGGGTCGCGGCGTCCAGGTTCCGTGAGCCGTAGGACTGGGTGAAGGTGTTCCGTTCCGGGTCGTACCCCTTCTCGCAGACCTCCCGGTGCACGGCGTCCCGCATCGCCCGCCACCGCTCGGCGTCGCCGGCCAGTGCGGGGTTGTTCTCCAGGGTGCGCACGGCACGGTCGGCCGCGACCCAGGCCATCACCTTGGAGTGCACGAAGTGACGGCGCTGGCCGCGGATCTCCCACAGCCCCTCGTCCGGCTCCCGCCAGGTGGACTCCAGGAAGCCGAGCAGGCTGAGCTGCAGACTCCAGGCGTGCGGCTTGTCGTCGAGACCCGCCTCACGGGCCAGCCGCAAGGAGTCGATGACCTCCCCGTACACATCGAGCTGACGCTGACGGACCGCGGCGTTGCCGATCCGGACCGGGGAGGAGCTCTCGTATCCGCGCAGCCACGGCAGCTCCGCCTCGGGCAGTCTGCGTTCTCCCGCGAGCCCGTACATGATCTGGAGGTCGGCCGGGTCCCCGGCGACCGCCCGCAGCAGCCAGTCCCGCCAGGCGGCGGCCTCCTCCAGGTAGCCGGCCGAGATCAGGGCGCCGAGGGTCAGCGTGGAGTCCCGCAGCCAGCAGAAACGGTAGTCCCAGTTCCGGACGCCCCCGATCTCCTCCGGCAGCGAGGTGGTGGGCGCCGCCACGATGCCGCCGGTCGGGCCGAAGGTCAGCGCCTTCAGCGTGATCAGCGAGCGGATCACCGCTTCCCGGTAAGGGCCCCGGTACTTGCACCGGGCGGACCACTCGGCCCAGTCGGACAGAGTGCTCTCCAGCGCCGCGTACGGGTCGACCAGCTCGGGGCGGGGCGAGTGCGAGGGATGCCAGGTCAGTACGAACGCCACCTTCTCGCCCGCGGAGACGGTGAACGACGAGCAGGTGGAGAACTGCTGACCCCAGGTCTTGACCGGCGGCTCGCTGCGCAGCCAGGCCGAGTCCGGCCCCGCGACCGCCACCCGGTGCCCCTGCGAGCGGCGCACCCAGGGCACGACCGAGCCGAAGTCGAAGCGCAGCCGGATCACGGAGCTCATCTCGACGGTGCCGCTGACGCACTCGACGATCCGCATGACGTCGGGTTCCTGATCGCGCTGCGGCATGAAGTCGATGACCTTGACCGTCCCGGTGCGGGTCTCCCAGACCGTCTCCAGGACGAGGGACTCACCCGCGTAGCCGCGCCGGGTACAGGTCTCCGCACCCTTCGGGGCGATCCGCCAGTGGCCGTTGTCCTCGTCGCCGAGCAGGGCGGCGAAGCAGGCTCCCGAGTCGAAGCGGGGCAGACAGAGCCAGTCGACAGAACCGTTTCTGCCGACCAGGGCGGCTGTCTGGAGATCGCCGATGAGGGCGTAGTCCTCGATGCGTGGGGTCACGTTCTGGCGTGTTCCCGAACCGGGGCCCCGTTAAGCAGATCCGGGCGGCGTGGGTCACCCGGCCGGTATGTCCGGCCCGCATCCGGCGGAAACGGTGTCAGGCCGTGGCGGGTTCCGGCTTCTCCGGCTCGGCGGGCTGCTGCTCCCCGGCAGCGGCCTTCGCCGCCTGTGCCCGGTCGCGCTTCTCCCGGCGCGCCAGCACCACGTACCCGACCGGGACACCGGCGGCGAAGAGCCACCACTGCACGGCGTACGCCATGTGCGGGCCGATCGAGCCGTCGTCGGGGGCCTCGATCAGTTCCGGGGAGTCGCCGACGGGCTCGGGCGCGGTCTGCTCGATGTAGCCGCCGAGCACCGGCCGGGAGAGCCTCTTGGCCTCCTGGGTGCTGCTGATCAGCATCACCTGGCGGTCCGGGAGGTCCGAGATGTCCTTGATGCCGCTGGCGCCGGTCGTCTCGTCGGCCTTGAGGCGTCCGGTGACGGTCACCTCGCCGCCGGGCACGGCCGGTACGTCGGGGAAGGCCTGCTGGCTCGCGGCGGAGGGCACCCAGCCGCGGTTGACCAGGACCGTGCCGCCGCCCTTGAGGTCGAGCGGGATCAGCACATGGACACCGATCCGGCCGTCGGTGGAGGTCCTGCGGCGCACGACCACCTGGTGCGCGGTGTCGTATGTACCCGTGGCGGTCACCGTGCGCCAGTAGTCGGAGCGCGGGACCGTGTGACCCGGAGCGGTGAGCGAGGCGACCGGAACCGGTTCCGCCTTGAGATTGCGGGAGATCAGGGAGTTCTGCGCGACCTTGTGCTCATGCCGGTGCAGCTGCCAGAAACCCAGCTCGACCATGGTGGGCATCAGGACGAGGGCGAGGAGGGCGAGGATCAGCCACTGCCGGGTCAACAGGAAGCGGTACACCCCACGACCGTACAACTGTGCCGTGGGGTGCGACGCGCAGGGGTCGGGGAAGGGGACACGACCGCGCTTCAGACTTTGTCGATGATGCCCACCTTCCCCTCGGCGCGGGCGCAGTGCCCGCCGCAGAACCAGTGCCCGTCGACCTCGACACCCTGGCCGATGATCTGGACCCGGCAGTGCTCACAGATGGGCGCCATGCGGTGGATGGCGCAGGAGAAGCAGTCGAAGACGTGGATCGCGCCCTGCGCGTGCACCTCGAACGACATGCCGTAGTCGTTTCCGCAAACCTCACAACGTGCCATGCGCCACAGGGTGGGACGCGGGGGCGGCGGCGGGCGAGCGTGGGCGGGCGAGTCGCCGCCGGTTCACTCCGATGACGGCGCGGGCACCTGGGCGCCGGCGGGTGCCACGTCGCGCAGCAGATGGGTGAAGGCGCTCTCGTCCAGGATCGGTGTGCCGAACGACTTCGCCTTGACGGTCTTCGACGTCGCCGCGTCCGGGTCGTTGGTGACCAGCAGACTGGTCAGCCGGGAGACGCTGGTCGCCACATGGAGCCCGGCCTCCACGGCCCGGTCCTCCAGCAGCTCGCGGTCGACGGAGGTGTCCCCGGAGAAGGCCACCCGCATGCCCTGCATGAGAGGTTTGTCCTTCTGGTACCGCCCGGGGTTCGGATACGGGCACGCCGGGCGCTTGCGCGAGGGGCGCCAGCTGGTCTGACCGTACGAAGCCTGATAGCCGATCCTCGGTGTGACCGGGGAGTCCGACCACTCGGTCAGCGGCCGGCACTCCAGCAGCGGCAGCCGCACCCCGTCCCGCGCCGCCGCGTGCAGGCTCGGCCGGAACGCCTCGGCCAGCACCCGGGCGTCGTCCAGGGCGTGGTGGGCGTGCTGCTGCACGACGCCGAAGTGCGCGGCCAGCGACGCCAGCTTGTGGTTGGGCAGCGGCAGCCGCAGCTCCTTGGCGAGCGCGATGGTGCACAGCCGCTGCTCGACGGGGGCGACGACCGAGGCCCGTGCGTACTCCCGGGCCAGCATCGACCAGTCGAAGGCCGCGTTGTGCGCGACGAGGACGCGGCCCGCGAGCCGCTCGGAGAGCTGCGCGGCGATCTCCGGGAACAGCGGGGCGCCTTCGAGCACCTCACTGGTCAGGCCGTGGATCCAGACCGGGCCGGGATCGCGCTCGGGGTTGACGAGGGTGTACCAGTGGTCCTCGACATCGCCCTGCGCGTCCAGACGGTAGACGGCGGCGGACACTATCCGGTCGTCCCGTGCGAGTCCGGTGGTCTCCACGTCGACGACCGCGTACCCCTGGGGGTAGGCGGTCGGCCACGGTGCTGCGGTCTGGCGGTCGTCGAGCATGGTCACAGAGAATACGGGCCGCCACTGACAGTCTCCTATTCGGCCGTTCGCCCCCGGGCCCCGGTGCCGGGCCCCGGCCCCCGCTGCCCGGGGCCCGCCAGCAGCCCCTCCACCAGGGCCCGTACGGAATCCGCGAACAGCCGGTCCGGGTCGGCGGGCCGGGCCAGCGCACGGGCCAGCGCCGGGTCGTCGTCCGCGGTGGACGCGGCCCACAGATCGCCCTCGCCGGGGGACTGGACGGGGGACCGCTCCCGGTTGCGTTCCACGAGCAGGAAGCCGACGGTCTGGAACTGCACCGCCCGCACCGCCGCCGCCGCCCGCGCCCCGCGCAGCCCCGCGGCGTGCACCTCGTGGACGAGGGCCTGTTGCGCGGGGAGGAACATCCGCTCGGTGAGCCCCCGTTCGTGGACCATCGCGATCAGATGCGGTCTGGCCCGCAGCTCGCGGCGCAGGCCACGGGCGACGGAGACGATGCGGGCCGCCGGGGTCCGGCCGGCCGGGCCGAGGGTGCCCATCTCGCGCACGGTGCGCTCGACGAGGGCGTCCAGCAGCGATTCACGGTTGCCGACGTGCCAGTAGATCGACGTGACCGCGGTGCCCAGCTCCGTGGCGAGGGCGCGCATGGTGAGGGCCTGCGGCCCGTGCCGCCTCACCAGGGCGGCGGCCGTGTCCAGGACCTCTTCGCGGGTCAGCGACGATCGCGCCACAACGCTCCTTGGTTCTCGAACTCCGTTACGTGCATGCCTATTTACCCTTCATCGGCATCGGTGTAACTGTGTTACAGAACCCGGCACGGAGACCGATCCACGGACGACCGAGAAGGGTGGTACGACATGGCACGCGTACGGTACGGCGCGCGCACCGAGGCCGAGATCGCGGCGGCCCGCACGGCCCGCTCCCAGCTCCCCGACATCTGGTCCACCGGTGTGGTGGCCCTCTGGGAGAGCGACCCCGAAGCGGTGGCGGCCGTCCTGCCGCCGCCCCTCGAACCGGCCGGGCGCCCGCTCGTCCGGGCCAGTATCAGCACGGTCGAACTTCCCGGCTACCCGCTCGGCGCCGGCTCCGTCGCGGTCGCCGCAGTCCACGACGGCCACGAGGGCTGGTATCCGCTCGTCATGCCGATGACCCATGAACGGGCGCTGACCGGCGGCCGCGAGGTGTTCGGCGAACCGAAGAAGCTCGGCGAGGTGACCGTCGAACGCGACGGCCTCGTCGTCCGGGCCGCGCTCGCCCGGCACGGCATCGAGTTCGTCGAGGTGCGCGGCGCGGTGAGCGGCCCGCTGCCCCTGCCCGAACCGGCCGGCAAACTCGACTTCTACTTCAAGTTCCTGCCCGCTGTGGACGGCGAGGGCTTCGACTCCGACCCCGTGCTGATCCACTGCACCCGCCACGAGAAGGTCCGCCGCCTGGAACGCCTCTCGGGCGACGTGGTGCTGCGCGAGTCGGTGTACGACCCGGTCGCCGACCTCCCCGTACGGCGGCTGGTCGAACTCACCATCGGCGAGAAGACCAGCGACCAGCGGGGCAGGGCCGTGGAACGGGTGAGCGCGAAGGCCCTGCTGCCGTACATCCACCAGCGCTACGACGACCCGCAGCAGATCCACGACGGCCCGCCGGAAGGGAGCGCCCGATGAGGCTGGAGGAGGGGCAGGTCGCCGTCGTCACCGGCGCCGCGAGCGGCATCGGCCTCGCGATGGCACGCAGGTTCGCCGCCGAGGGGCTGAAGGTGGTCCTCGCCGACGTGGAGGAGGACGCGCTCGACAAGGCGGCGGGCGAACTGCGCCAGGACGGTGCGCGGGTACTGGCCAGGGCCGTCGACGTCGGTGAACGCGACTCCGTCCAGGCCCTGGCCGAAGCCGCGTACGACACCTTCGGCGCCGTGCACGTGCTGTGCAACAACGCCGGTGTCGGCTCCGGGGCCGAGGGCCGGATGTGGGACCACGAACCGAACGACTGGAAATGGGCGTTCGCCGTCAACGTCTGGGGTGTCTTCCACGGCATCCAGGCGTTCGTGCCGCGCATGATCGCGGACGGCGCCCCCGGCCACGTCGTCAACACCTCCTCCGGTGACGGCGGGATCGCCCCGCTGCCGACCGCCTCCGTGTACGCGGTCACCAAGTCCGCCGTCGTCACGATGACCGAGTCGCTGTACGCACATCTGAAGGCGGAGGGCGTCGCGGTCGGCGCCTCGGTGCTCTTCCCCGGCCCGCACATGCTCCGTACCGGGCTGTGGGAGTCGCACCGCAACCGGCCGGAGCGGTACGCCAAGGAACACCCGCGCAGGACCCCGTACCGCAGCCTCGGCCAGTGGGAGTCCGCGATGCGGGCGGCGGGCCACGAGGTGGAGTTCACCCCGGTGGAGGACGTCGCGGCGACCGTCGTGGACGGGATACGCGCCGACCGCTTCTGGATGCTGCCGGACAGCGAGCACAGCGACCGGCAGATCCGCGCCAGGTCGCAGTCGATGCTGGAGCGGGCCAACCCGTCGTACCTGGAGAGTTTCATACTCGACTGAGGAGCGAGCGATGACCGACGACCCGTACCTGATCATCTCCTCCGACTGCCACGCCGGTCTGCCCACGGAGGAGTACCGGCCCTATCTCGACCCCCGCTTCCACCGGGACTTCGACGGCTTCCTCGCCGGGCGCGACCGCCGCCGCGAGGAGATGACCCGCCTCGGCGTGCGCAACGAGGCCTTCGCCGACAAGTGGTTCCACGACAACGAGGAGGGACTGAAGGGCGGTTGGGACGCCAGCAGGCGCCTGAAGGAACTCGACGGCGACGGGGTGGCGGCCGAGGTTGTCTTCCCCGACGCGGACGCCGTCGACAGCCGCACCGCCGCGCCCTTCGGCGTCGGTCTCGGCCTCTCCGGCGACCAGGACCCCGAGCTGGGCATGGCGGGCGCGCAGGCCCACAACCGCTGGCTCGCCGACTTCGTCTCGCAGAACCCCGAACGCCACTGCGGGGTCGCCCTGCTGCCCGTGACCGGCGAGGTCGACCGGGTCGTCGCGGAGGTCCACCGCGCCAAGGAGTCCGGCCTCGGCGCGCTGATGATCCCCTCCATGTGGGTGGACAAGGCGCCCTACCACGACCGCCGTTACGACCCCGTGTGGGCGGCCGCCGCCGAGACGGGGATGCCGGTGGTCACGCACTCCGGCGCGGCCCCGCGCCACGAGTACGGCGACCACCTCGGGATCTACGTCTCCGAGGTCACCTGGTGGCCGTCCCGCCCGCTCTGGTTCCTGCTCTGGTCGGGCGCCTTCGAACGCCACCCCGGGCTGAGGTTCGGCGTCGCCGAGTCCGGCTGCTGGTGGCTGCCGAACCTCCTCTGGTTCATGGACCGGCTCTACCTCGGCGCCCACGGCGGCAAGAAACTCTCCCCGTTCGCCGAGCTGAAGCGGCCCCCGCACGAGTACCTCGACCGCCAGGTCTTCGTCTGCGCCACGAACACCAAGCGCCGCGAACTCGCCCAGCGGTACGAGATCGGCGTCGACAACATTCTGTGGGGCAGCGACTTCCCGCACCCCGAGGGCACCTGGCCGAACACCGCCCAGTGGCTGCGCGACACCTTCCACGACATCCCCGTCGCCGAGACCCGCCGCATGCTGGGTCTCGCCGCGGCCGAGGTGTTCGGCTTCGACACGGCGAAGCTCGCCCCGATCGCCGAACGCATCGGCCCCACCCCGGCCGACCTGGGCCAGAGCACCGACCAGGCGGCGGTCGAGGCGTCCTGGGCGCGCTCGCGCGAGACCGGCCGGCACTGGCTGACCGGCCACGACTTCCCGGTCCTGGGGGCCGGCTGATGCCCCGCGAGCGCTACACCGTCATCTCCGCCGACTGCCACGCCGGCGCCGACCTCCTGGACTACCGGCCCTACCTGGAGTCGAAGCACCACGACGACTTCGACGCCTGGGCGGCGGCCTACGTCAACCCGTACGAGGACCTGGTCGCCGAAACCGCCGACCGCAACTGGAACTCGCAGCGCCGCCTCGCCGAGCTGGAGGCCGACGGCATCGTCGCGGAAGTGGTGTTCCCGAACACCATCCCGCCCTTCTTCCCCTCCGCCTCCCTGATGGCCCCCGCGCCCTCCCGGCAGGAGTACGAACAGCGCTGGGCCGGCCTGCGCGCCCACAACCGCTGGCTCGCCGACTTCTGCGCGCAGGCACCGGGCCGGCGCGCGGGCGTGGCACAGATCCTCCTCAACGACCCGGCGGAAGCGGTCCGCGAGGTCCGCCGCACCAAGGAGGCGGGCCTCACCGGCGGCATCCTGCTGCCCGGTGCACCGCCGGGCTCGGGCGTCCCGGAGCTGTACTCGCAGGCGTACGACCCGCTGTGGGCGGTCTGCGCGGAGCTGGACGTACCGGTGAACCACCACGGCGGCTCGGCCTCCCCGCCGCTCGGCGACGAACCGGCGGCCCGCGCCGTCTTCATGGTGGAGACGACCTGGTTCTCCCACCGGGCGCTGTGGCACCTGGTCTTCGGCGGGGCCTTCCGCCGCCACCCCGGACTCAAACTGGTCCTCACCGAGCAGGGCTCCGGCTGGATCCCGGGCGTCGTCGAGATGCTCGACTACTACCACGGCCGCCTGGTCGCGGCGGCGACCCGGGCGACCACCGCCGAATCCAGGTTCGGTGCGGGCCTGGCCGCCGCGATGGGCGCGAGCCCCAGCGAGGTCTGGCGCGACAACTGCTACGTGGGCGCCAGCTTCATGCGCCCCCACGAGGTGCCGCTGCGCGACCGGATCGGCCTCGACAAGATCATGTGGGGCAGCGACTACCCGCACGACGAGGGCACCGCCCCGTACACACGGGAGGCCCTGCGGATCGCGTACGCGGGGGTACCGCCCGACGAGGTCGCGACGATGACCGGCGGCAACGCCGCCCGCGTCTACGGCTTCGACCTGGCGGCGCTCGACCGCATCGCGGCCGAGGTCGGCCCGACGGTCGAGGAGATCGCCGAACCGCTGAAGGAGATCCCGGAAGGCGCGACCAGCCCCGCCTTCGCACGGGGAGGGTCGGTACGCGTCTGGTGAACCGCAGTCGTCGAACCCCGTCCGGGCCGCCGTTCACCTGTGGCATGGTGATCTGCACCGATCAGGCCCGACGGGGGGAGGCGACGGCCGTGGGGATCAGCAGGCAGGCACTGCTCATCGCTGTGCCGCAGTACGAACTGAGCGATCACTTCGATGACTTGACGCAACCCGTGCAGCGGGACATCGAGCTGATGGATGCCGCGCTGCGTTCGTCCGGATACAGCGTCGAGACGCTGGGGCTCTCCCCGGACCGGCCTGCCCTGCGCTCCCGGATCGTCAGCGCCATCAGCCGGGTCTGCTGCACGGCACCCGAGGACGGCACCGTACTGATCCACTTCACCGGCCATGGACTCTCCGTCGACGGCGCCGACTACCTCGTGCCCTCGGAGGCCCAGCTCAACTGGTCGACCGATCCGCCGCATGTCGACGCCGCCGGCTTGATCGGTCTTGATCTGACGACGCTGCTCAAGGGCTGCAAGGCCGGCACGGTCCTGCTCACCGTCGACGCCTGCCGCGATGCGCAACAACCGGACGGTGAGGGCTCCTTCGGCGGGCCCGCGACCAACTTTCCGGCGTGGCGGGACCGGGTGGCCGTCGTCTTCGGCTGTGCGGCAGGCCAGACGTGCGGCTCGGACGACTCCCTGGGCAGCCACTTCACCCGGGCCCTCGCGGACGCCCTGGCCTCGGACACCTCCCCGCGGACCGTCAGCGAGGTCATCTCCCACACCGTCCGCAGAACCGCCGAATTCGCGCGGACCGCCCAGCACGAGCAACGCCCCACCGTGCACTACGCGCCGAGCGGCCCCGAGGCGATCGCCCGCACCGAACTCTGCACCGGGAAGACGCTCCAGGAGGAGTGGTCCGTCGCGATCCGGGACCCGGAGCTCTGGGCGGCCGTCCAGTGCGGCGAGGACCGCAGGGGCCAACTCCAGCAGGCCCTGGAGAAGCTGGTCCTGGACTGCGCCAAGCTGCGGGCGCAGTCACTGACCGAGAACCCCGACCCCTGGGCCGACGACGGCTTCCCGGTACGGGTGCTGACGAGCGGACTGCGGGCGCTGCTGGCCCCGTCGGTGACCCACGGCGGTCCGCTGCTGGACCCGTCGGAGCTCGCCGTGCTCATGGCCGCGCCGTTCGTCCGCGAGGCCGTCTACGCGATGGGCGTCAAGGCTGCGACGGTCGCCCGTCCCTTCCAGCTCGAACCGGCGGCGGGCGAACCGGGGCGCGTCGAGGCCCGGATCGACCTCGAACACACCTTCGCCGCGCACCCGCTGATCTGGCGCAAGGGGCGCGAACTGGCGGGCCGGGGCGCGAAGGAGGAGGCCGGGGCCGTCGCCGCCTGGCTGATGCACCGCCATGTCGCGGGGCGCGAGGAGCTCTGGGACACCTACGCACCGGGCCTGCTCGCCCCGCTCGCCACCGCCCTGCTCGGCACCGGTGACGCGTCCGCCCGGTCCGCGGAACTCATGGACGGGCTGATGCGGGTCTGCCGCCAGACCGCCGTGGTGCCGTCGCAGCCGTACACCGGGGAGCGCGAACCCGCCGAGGGGCCGCAGCGCCCGGAGCAGGTCCTGCCGCGCAACGGCCCCGCCGAACGGTGGCGGCCGCGTGAACTGTCCTGGCTGATCGGCCTCGCGGGCCTCCTCGGTGGAGACCTCCGCGACATGCCGGGCGTCCTGGTGGACAACATCGGGGTCACCGACGGCCTCGTCCCCGCCCAGGCGGTAGCCGGTGTCCAGGAGCTGCGCTGGTCCAGGGACCGCCTCGGGAACTCGCTCGACCTGGACCTGCCGTGCCCGCACCCCGCGGTGCACGCCGCACTGGAGACGCTGACCGGCTGGGCCGACGACGCCGTGCAGCACATCAAGCAGCACCTCGTGCCGGGCGAGACCGGAGGCCCTCTCACCTACCTCCCCGAACGTGTGACCTGCCGCAAACTGCGTCCTCAGTACGACGCCGCGGGCCGCGGCGACGCCTACGGACTGCCGCTCATGCGTTTCAGCCTCGCCGAGGACGAGATGCGTGAACTCCTCATGGGCTCCCAGCTGTACGGCGACCGGAACCTGGCCCTGCGCGAGCTCTACCAGAACGCCCTCGACGCCTGCCGCTACCGCGACGCACGGGTGCGGTACGGCGAGCGGAAGGAAGGCATCCGGCAGGGCTGGGACGGCGAGATCGTCTTCCGGCAAGGTGTCGACGAGTTCGGCCGCCCGTACGTGGAGTGCGAGGACAACGGCGTGGGAATGGGCCAGGCCGCGCTGCGCAGCACCTTCTCGCGTGCGGGCCGCCGGTTCGAGCAGTCCAGGGAGTACCGCAGGGAACAGGCCCGCTGGCGCGCGGTGGACAAGGACCTCAGGGTCTATCCGAACAGCCGCTTCGGGATCGGTGTGTTCAGCTACTTCATGCTGGCCGACGAGATCAGCATCTGGACCCGGGTCACGGACGAGTTCGGCCGCCCGGAATCCAGCCGCGGGCTGCGGGTGGACATCGCGTCGAGCGGAAGCCTCTTCCGTATCAAGGAGAGCGACGCCGCCCAGCCGGGCGGCGGGACCCGGGTGCGGCTCTATCTCAACGGCGACGCGATCGACGTGGCGAACGAACTGGCCAAGCGGGTATGGCTCTGCGACTACACCATGCGGGTGGAGCGCAGCGGTGCCGTGGTCAAGGAGTGGGAGAAGGACGTCCTCTACTACGACGGGGAGGCATCGGGGCCGGTAAGGGCTGGTCAGCATGTGTGGTGGGTTCCCGGGCAGGGCTGCCTGCTCGTCGACGGCATCTGGACGCCGACGAACAGCCGCGAAGAGGCGCCGAGCAGGTCATCCGGGTATGCGGGGAACTATTCGTCTTCGGATGCGGTTCCGTACGGTTGCGTCGTGGACCTCAGGGAGACTCATTCTCCCGATCTGAACACCAGCAGGACCCAGATCCTGAAGTTCGACAAAAAATGGATGACGAATCACGTCCGTGAATTGGCTCGGCGCATGGAGCTTCCTCCGTGGTTCACCGTGGAGTGGCTGTGGAACTTCGCGATCAGCGACTTCGGCAGTGCGGAACTGCTGGTCACCAGACTTCTCGATGACGATGCGCTGCTAGTCAGTACGAGTGGCTGGGATCGGGGTGCGGAAGTTCCACTGCGTAAAGTCGGATGCATTCCGATGGACATCTTTATGCTCAGAAACGGGACGCTCCCCAGCTATCTGAGGGAGATCCTTGAGTGGGTCACACCCGGACTGCTGGCGTGGCGGGTTGCTGTCCTGCATTCTGTCCGTATCCCGGTGGGCAGCAAATGGGCCGACGCGCCGGTGCCGGACTCGCTGGCAGGGTACCCGCAGCCGGTTTTCTGGGAGAGTCGGATGGCCGCCTTTCGTTTCGGGGAAAGAGTTCACTTCGAAGAGGCGATGGTGTCACGGAACGGGGATCGCCCTCTGACATTCGCGGAACTACTGCGCCGATTGCGGCGGTACGCGATTGCCGGTGTTCGAGTCCCTTCTGTTCCCGATCCCGAAGTCGCGCACGGCACGGAACTCGACTCGGTGGATTGTGCATTGCTCACGGAGAGTCGAGAGGGATTCGGCACACCGCTGGTCCGGCTGTGGGCGAAGGTGGACGAGGACGAGAGTCGACCGTTCGGTGATGTTCTGTATGTGCTGAGGCGCTTCTCGGTGCAGGGGGATCTTTCTTGGCGTGAGTCGCTGGTGCGGGCCAAGCGGCTCATCTCACTAGGATTTCCTTTGGACCCGTTGGGTGTTGATCTCGAAGACGTTCCTGAGCATTCGGTCGCGACTCGTCGAGAAATTTCGATCCTATCCCGCCACCCGAAGTTTATCGAAATGGGGTGGCGGGCCGAAGGCGACGAGATGTTTTCTTGGGAAGAGTACAAAAATGTGGTGACTCGATACGAATGGCTCGGGATCTCGACCGACGACGAGTTGGTAGAGGTCGCTCCCGAGGGCAAATCGCCCCTGACATTCGAGGAGGTGGGTGTCGCATTCGGGCAGCGATTCTGGAAAAAGCGTGGTCCGGCTCTGCGGACTTGGGCCAGGGCTTCTTCTGTGGAATCGGAAACCGTAGGCGAGGTGTACGAGCGTTTCGCTCCGTGGTTCAAATCGAGAGAAATGCAGCTTCCTGAACCGGGTGGCCTGAAGGACAGGGTCTTCAGTAAATTGGAGGCCGAGCTGCTGGAGGATCCGACCATCCCTGCCGAGTCCTTCGAGGTGTGCAGCGGACGGGAGATCCCACCCCCCTATCTCGCGCCGCTCTCCGAAATCGCTGTCAATGTGCGCAGGTCCCAGGCAGGCACGGCCGAAATCGTCGCAAGTCTGACGAACCTGGCGGAGTCCGGGCTGGTGGACGACAGGGCCGGGGAGTTCGTCGGTCGCTGGCTCACCGTTCCCCAGGAGGACATGAGCCTGCTGATGCCGTGGTCGTGGGGTGTGAAGTGGCTCAGGAGCGCGGGCGGCCCGACCTGCCTGGACTCCGCCTACGCACTGCTGGTGGCCGCTGCGTGCCAACTCCCGCTCGGCTCGGTGTACGCGAAGTTCTCCGAACTGGGACCACTGCTGGGCATGGAGCCGGAGACCAGCCCGCTGCCCGCGCAACTCGTCGACGCCCGCGTCACCATGGCAGATTTCGAGGCCAGTTGCGCCGCGGTGGCGGACGGGCCGGAATGGCTCCCGGGGCCCGATGTGCGCAAATTGGTGGAGCACGCCCGGAGCAGGGAGGGCACGCTCGGCGACAGCGTGCGGGAGCTGAGCCGGTTCGCCGTGCTCGGCAGCCCGTGGACGCCCCAGGACGACATGGCCACCGCGGAGTGGGCGCGGTGGCGTCCGACGCCGCACGACACGGCGATGTTCCTCGACGATCTGGCCGGCGACCGGCCGGTCGGCCCGATCGATCTCCTGCGGGTCGCCGCGCGCTTCGGCTGGCCGATGGACCGGGCCTGGGACCGGCTCGCGCTCTACCGTCCCTTCGGGGTCGAACTGCTCGTCGAGCGACCGGAGTTCTCCGAGATCCCGCTGTGGCAGGATCTGATCCTGCTCACCGAGGAGTACACCGGCCGCGCCCCGGCACTCGGCGGCCCGGTGTCCGGTGAGCGGATCGCCGTCAGCGCACGTGAGCTCGAATGGACCACCGCCGAGGTCGTCGAGCGCCTCAGGCTGTACGCGGAAGTGTTCGGTCTGGAAGTGCCCGACACGTACCCCGACGTCCCCGCACCGACACCGCCCGCGCAGCCGTACCGCGCGGCGGAGCACGAGAGGAGCACCGGATGACCCCGGCCCACGATCTGACACCGTTCCGGGAACAGGAGCTTGCACCGGCCGGCAGCCCCACCGTCGTGCGCTCCGCCGACGGGCGCTGGTACACGGTCACCGGCCCCTGCCCGAACTGCCACGCGAGCAGTGTGTTCCGGGTGGCGTACGGCGTGCTCGGCCCGTACAAGGGCCGCCGGCGCGCGCCGGAGCGGCTCACCGGCAGCATTCTGGTCTACTGCCAGTGCGGATTCCCGCATCCGGACCGGCCGTCCGAGTCGCCGGACACCGGCTGCGGCGCGTTCTGGGACGTGCCGGTGCCGTGACCGATCTGACGAGGAAGAGGTTCGCGCAGCTCGGCCAGCAGCTCCAGCTCGAACAGCTCACCGCCGTACGGAAGCAGGCCGAGGGCTGGCGGAACGGACTCACGGCATTGACGGGGCTCGTCGGTGTCGTCTTCGTCCTCAAGGGGCGCGAAAGCGTCGCGGGCATGCCCGCGGTATGGCGCTGGACGACGGCGGCGCTCCTCGTCCTGGCGTTCGCCCTGCTGCTCACCGGGGCGCTCGTCGCGGTGCGTGCCGCGCACGGTCAGCTCGGGCAGCGCATGTGGCTGAGCGGGGACAAGCTGATGTCCGCCGTGATGGACGAGGTCGAGCACACTCAGGACGTGCTGATCACGGCCCGGCGCTGCTCGGTCGTCGGGCTGTCCGCGATCGTGGCGGCCATCGCGGTCTCCTGGGTCGTACCGGCCGAAGCGGCCAAGGACGAGAAGCCGGCCGGGCCGAAGGTCCTGGTCTCCACACCCGTCGGCATCACCTGCGGCGAACTGGTGCTGAGCAACGGCGACGCGGTGACCGTCAGGACGGGCGGCAAGGGGAAGCTGCGACGCATACCGGCAGGTGATGTCCGGTCGCTCACGCCGACACCACGGTGCTGAGCGTGGTGTCGGTACGCGTCCGGTGACCGGGCGGAGTGAGACCATCCCGGGGTGACGGATACCCAGGCGCACCACGAACCGCACGGCAACGGCCTCGGCACGCGGCTGAACTGGCTGCGTGCCGCGGTCCTCGGTGCCAACGACGGGGTGGTCTCCACCGCGGGCCTGGTCGTCGGCGTGGCCGGTGCCACGGCCGACCGGGGCACCCTGCTCACCGCCGGCCTGGCGGGGCTGCTGGCCGGCTCCATGTCGATGGCGGCGGGCGAGTACGTGTCAGTCTCCACCCAGCGCGATTCGGAGATGGCCGCGCTGGCGACGGAGAAGCAGGAGCTGAAGGAGGCCCCCGAGGCGGAACTGGTCGAGCTGACCGGCCTGTTGGAGGGCAAGGGCCTGAGCCACGAAGTCGCCCGGGACGCGGCCCTCCAGCTCACCGAACGCGATGCGCTGCGCGCCCACGCGGTGGTGGAGCTGGGCATCGACCCGGACGAGCTGACGAACCCGTGGCACGCGGCGGGCGCGAGCTTCCTGGCGTTCACGGTCGGCGCGCTGCTGCCGCTGCTGGCGATCGTGCTGCCCCCGTCGTCGCTGCGGCTCCTGGTGACCGTGCTGTCGGTACTGGCCGCGCTGGCCCTCACCGGCTGGTGGAGCGCCCGGCTGGGCGAGGCGCGGGTGGGGCCGGCGGTGCTGCGGAACATGGCCGGGGGAGCGCTGGCGATGGCGGTGACCTATGGGGCGGGGCATTTGCTGGGGGCGGTGGGGGTCTGAGGGCTCTACGCGACCCGCATGATCCGCCCGGGCGGGAAGAGCTCGGTGCCGATGGCCGGAGTCTCGCTGCCGAGGGTGATCGTGAGCCGGCCGAGACCGGCCAGGGGGGTCAGGTCGAGCGGTTCCTCGTCGTTCGGGGCGTACAGACGTACGCGCGTCAGAGCGGGCAGGTCCCGCAAGGGCGCCAGCCCGCCCGGGAGCCGGCAGCGATTGAGGGTGAGCGTTCTCAGGCCGGTGAGGCCGGCCAGGACGGCCGGGTCCGGGATGTTCTGCAGGCGAAGAGTGAGCTGGTCGAGTCGTTGGAAGAACGGGGTGCGGCACACGTACTGCAGGTGCCGCCAGCTTTGCAGGCTGAGCTCCGCCAGCTCGGTCCATCGCTCCACGCCCTCCAGGCCCATGCCTTCGAGATCCCGGGTGAGGCTCAGCGTTCTGAGCCCCTGGCCCAGGGCCAGTTCACCGATGTCGCTGACGGGAAAGACATGGCCCAGGTGGAAACTGCGGACGTTCGTGAGCGGCTCAAGCTGTTCCTTCGGCACATCGGGATGCAGTCGGACCAAGGAGAGCCAGTCCAGCGGGAGGTCCGCCAGCGGGCTCAGATCACGGACCCCGGGGCACAGGCTGAGACCCACCTCCGTGAGTGATCGCATCGAGGCCATCGGGGAGATGTCGGTCAGGTCCTTGTTGTCGTAGACGAAGAGTGCCTCCGTCCCGGGGCGGGCAGTCAGCGGGGACAGGTCGGGGTGGCTGCCCCGCAAGATGATCCCTGGTGCTTCGGGCACGTACCGCAGGGCCGCCATCTGGTCGGCGTTCTCCACGGACACGCCGACCTTGTCCCAGGCCCTCGCCGCGAGTACCTCCCGGGCGTAGTCGTCGGCGTCGAACGAGCCCCACGCGTCGGACAACTCGGCTGCCACCCACGTCCGCTCGTCGTCCCGGTACCCCTTGACCACTTCGTACGCCGCGTCACCGCCCACCAGAGCGGCCGTCCTCACCACGTACCCCGCCGCGTACTCGCCCTCCACCTCCTCCGGCCCCGGCAGCAGGCCGAGGACCAGTTCGCCGACCTCGGCCAGCGCCTCCGCCTCCGCCTTGCTGCGCGGGGGAACCAGCTCCGCCGTCCGCTCCTGGACCTCGGCACGCACCGCCGGATCCAGCTCCGGCGCGTGTTCCAG
This sequence comes from Streptomyces sp. NPDC001890, assembly GCF_042891445.1. Taxonomy (NCBI): domain Bacteria; kingdom Bacillati; phylum Actinomycetota; class Actinomycetes; order Kitasatosporales; family Streptomycetaceae; genus Streptomyces; species Streptomyces sp. NPDC001890. Next base: position 1,324,297 of record NZ_JBIATE010000001.1, read on the forward strand.
GCTCGCCGCCGCCAGCAGCACCAGCCGGTGCCGGTGCTTGCGGGTCTGGCCCGCCCGCTTCAGCAACTGGCGTAGCAGCCGGGCCCGTTCGTCGGCGCGGGCGTGGCCCACCGCCATCTGCACCACGTCGTGCCACTGGTCGTCGTGCGCGTGCTTGACCAGGACGCCGAAGTCGCGGGCCTCCACCGCCGCCTTGGCACCCAGGTAGTCCTGGAACGTCCGGTGCACGAACCCCACCGCCCCCGGCGCGGGTTCGCGCAGCAGGCCGCTCCTGATCAGGAGGTGGGAGAAGACCTCCTCGGCGGTCCCGCGCACCTGGGTCATCGCCGTCAGCCACTCGGCCACCATGGCCAGCGCCTCGTCGCGGTCCGCCTCGGCCTGTCCGTTGCGGATCAGCCAGTACGCCAGCCGTTGCAGCAGCGCCGTCTGTTCCTCCCGGGTCAGGTCGACGCCCTCGACCCCGACGATCTCGCGCTCCGTGTCGCGCCGCACGAGCAGCATGTCCAGCGCGGCGTCGTACAGCTCCTTGCGGGCACGGGGCAGCTGCATCCGCCGGTCCCGGTTCAGCGCGCACAGCAGGGCGCACATCAGTGGGTTCGTCGCGAGCCGCCCCAGGTCGCGGCGGGTTCCCACCGCGCGCCGCAGCGAGGCCTCGTATCCGTCGAGCTGCTCGCGCTGCTCGGCGGAGAGGCACTCGGACCGGGCGGCGGTGTGCCAGTGGCCGAGGAACGAGCGGATGTCCTTCTGGTTCATCGACAGCAGCGAGTGCGCCTCGAAGCCGATGCCGGACAGCCAGCTCTCCGGAACGGCGGACGGCCTGGTCGTCACCACGTACCGGGACTCCGGGTACGCCGTGATCAGGTCCTTCAGCCACTTCTCGGTACGCCGGCGCAGCCGCGCCGGGACCTCGTCGACCCCGTCCACCAGCACCAGGCCCCGTCCCGAGGCCAGCAGACCGTCCACCCAGCCGGCCGGTGCCGCCCCGTGCAGGGGGACGCCGGCCGCGCGCAGGAACTCCTCGGGCGTGGGCAGAGCCTCGTGCGAGGTGAAGGCGCGCAGCCGCAGGACGAACGGCACACAGCGGTTCCAGTCCATCAGGTCGGTGCCGAAGGTACGGCGGGCGGCGTTCACCGCGAGCCACTGCACCAGCGTGCTCTTGCCCGAGCCGGCCGGCCCCCGCAGCAGCAGCCGGTCCGTCCCGGACAGTGCCTGCTCGATGGAGACCGTCACCGTGGCCGGGTGTTCCAGCCAGTCCTGCCGGGCACCGTTCCCGCTCACCGACAGGCTGATGTAGGCGGTCTCCAGCGGCCACTCGGCCGCCGACCGCCCGAGCGTCAGCCCGAACAGGCCCATCCGGCAGTGCGTCGCCGCCATGAACTGCGCGTACCGCCGCTCGAAGTCCAGGGCTGCCGCGTCCGGGCGCGGGCCGACCCGTTCCCGTACGTCCTCCACCAGCTCCCGCGTCCGCTCCGCCGCGCGGGTCTGCTCCACCGCCGCGCGCGCCGCGAAGGACGGTTCGGCGGTCAGCTGCTCCACGACATGCGCGCAGCACCGGCCGAGCAGCTCCCCGTACAGCCCGGCCGCACGCTCCGACAGCCCCGCGGCGGGCGGCGGCAGCTCGGCGGCCAGCCGCTCCGGATCCAGGTCCACGGCGAACAGCCGGTCCGCCGTCAGCTCGCCCGCCGCCACGAAGGTGTCCCGCACCGCGTCCACGGCGGCCAGCCGCTCGTGCTCCGGCAGCCCGGCGTACGACTGGGCCAGCCGGCCGCCGAGCACCCGCGCCAGCCGGTCCGGCTTCGCCGGGCGGGGGAGCGGGCGCACCGGATCCGGGACGAGGCCCGCGCCGGGCCTCGGCGTGACCAGTGACCTGGTCACCGTGCCGATCACCGTCGTCGCCAGTCGTACCAGCGCAACTTCCAGCCCCTGCACGGCGGTTCCTTCCCCCGGGAAAGCTCGGTGCAGGGATCGTACGACGTGACTGTTGGCAGAAGTCACCAAAGACTGCTGACACCGCGTCTCGCATACTTGTTGGTAACTACGTCTGGTGCCGGGCCGACCTGCGGCTCTACGGTGCAGGCATGCCGACGAACCTGCCCGATGTAGTGCTCTGGTCCATACCGGCCTTTGTCCTGCTCACTGTTCTGGAAATGGCCCTGCACCGCTTCCACCCCGACGAGGACGCCGCCGGGTACGAGGCGAAGGACGCCGTCACCAGCATCACCATGGGGCTGGGCAGCCTGGTCTTCGACCTGCTGTGGAAAGTGCCCATCGTCGCGATCTACACCGCGGTCTACGAACTGACCCCGCTCCGCGTCCCCGTGCTGTGGTGGACCGTCCTGCTGATGCTGCTCGCGCAGGACTTCTTCTACTACTGGTCGCACCGCGGCCACCACGTCATCCGGATCCTCTGGGCCTGCCACGTGGTCCACCACTCCAGCCGGAAGTTCAACCTCTCCACCGCGCTGCGCCAGCCCTGGACCTCGCTGACCGTCTGGCCGTTCTACCTGCCGATGATCGCGTGCGGAGTCCATCCGGCGGCGCTCGCCTTCTGCTCGTCGGCGAACCTCGTCTACCAGTTCTGGGTGCACACGGAGCGCATCGACAAGCTCCCCAGGCCCTTCGAGTACGTACTGAACACGCCCTCCCACCACCGGGTGCACCACGCCTCGCAGGGCGGCTACCTGGACCGGAACTTCGGCGGCATCCTGATCCTGTGGGACCGGCTCTTCGGATCCTTCACCGCAGAGACCGAGCGGCCCGTGTTCGGGCTCACCAAGAACATCGACACCTTCAATCCGCTCCGCGTCGCCACCCACGAGTACGCCGCCATCGCCCGTGACCTGCGCTCGGCGGGCAGCTGGAGCGAGCGGGCCGGGCGGATCTTCCGCGGACCCGGCTGGCAGCCGGCCGGAACGGCGGCCCGCAAGGCCGCCCCCGCCCAGGAGAGTGCCGGATGAGCGCGGACGTCGTACCGGACCGGCGGGAGCGCCTCGTACGCCCGCTGTTCATCGCCTTCCTCGTGGCCTCGGCCGTCGACCTCGTCGGCCTGCTCGCCGATGTCCCGGCCGCCCACCTGGTCGCCAAGCCGCTGCTGATGCCGCTGCTGGCGGGGTACGCCGCCGCCCGGCGCGGGCCCCGGCTGCTCGTCGCGGCGCTGCTGTTCGGCTGGGGCGGCGACACGTTCCTGCTGGCCGACTCCGATGCCGCCTTCCTCGTCGGGATGGGCTCCTTCGCCGCGGGGCACGTCTGCTACCTGTGGCTCTTCGGACGGGCGCGCGGTTCGCTGCCCGCCGGGATCGCGTACGCCGTCGTCCTGACCGTCTTCGTCGCGCTGCTCTGGGACGGGCTGCCCGCGGATCTGCGGATCCCGGTGACCGGCTACAGCGTGCTGCTCACGGCGATGGCGTTCCGGGCCGGCACCCTCGGCCGGTACGCGGCCACCGGCGGGGCGCTCTTCCTGCTCTCCGACGCGCTGATCGCCACCGGCATCGCGGACTGGCCACAGCTGCCCGCCCCCGACTTCTGGATCATGCTCACCTACATCGCGGCGCAGTTCCTGCTGACCGTCGGCGTGCTCGCACCGGGGCCGAAATGGGGCGGTGTCACCGCCGGGGCGTACCGTGAACGGAGTACCAGCAGCTGAGAACGGCAAGGACCCCCACGCATGCGCGCCACCGTCATCCACGCCCCCCACGACATACGCGTGCAGGAGGTCCCCGACCCCACGGTCCAGCAGCCCACCGATGTGGTGCTGCGGGTCCTGCGGGCCTGCATCTGCGGCAGCGACCTGTGGGCGTACCGGGGCGAGTCGGCCCGGCAGCCGGGCCAGCGCATCGGGCACGAGTTCCTCGGGATCGTCGAGGAGGCGGGCTCCGAGGTGGCCGGCTTCGCCGTCGGTGACCTGGTCGTCGCCCCGTTCGTCTGGTCCGACGGCACCTGCGCCTACTGCGCCGAGGGGCTGACGACCTCCTGCCCGCGGGGCGGGTTCTGGGGCTCGGTCGGTTCCGACGGTGGGCAGGGCGAGGCCGTGCGCGTCCCGTTCGCCGACGGCACGCTGATCAAGCTCCCCGCCGCCGCGGCCGCCGACGACCACCTGCTCACCTCGCTCCTCGCCCTGTCCGACGTGCTCGGCACCGGACACCACGCCGCCGTCGGCGCGGGCGTGAAGCCGGGCTCCACGGTCGCGGTCGTCGGTGACGGGGCGGTCGGGCTCTGCGGCGTCATGGCCGCCAAGCGGCTCGGCGCCGAGCGGATCATCGCGCTCGGCCGCCACCGGGCCCGCACGGACATCGCCCGCACCTTCGGCGCCACCGACGTCGTCGCCGAACGTGGCGAGGCGGCCGTCGAGGCCGTACGGGAACTGCTCGGCGGCGAGGGCGCACACGCCGTGATCGAGGCCGTCGGCACCGAACAGTCGATGCGCACCGCGGTCGGGATCACCCGCGACGGCGGCTCCATCGGCTACGTCGGCGTGCCGCACGGCAGCGGCACCGGACTGGACCTCGGCGTCATGTTCGACCGGAACATCGCCCTGCGCGGCGGCGTCGCCCCCGTGCGCACGTACATTCCGGAGCTGCTCCCCGACATCCTGGCCGGCACGATCGACCCCTCGCCCGTCTTCGACCTGACCATCGGCCTCGAAGACGTCCCGGTCGGCTACAAGGCGATGGACGAGCGCACGGCGCTGAAGGTGCTCATCAAGCCGTGAGCCAGGCGGTCGCGTCCGCCCCCAGCGGGCCGGGCGGGCGCGACCAGTCGGCGGGGGCGCCGTCGAAGGCGACCGGCGGCAGCGCGTGCCGCAGCCGGCCCAGCGGGCCGTCCGTCTCCGTGAGCCACTTCTCCGGGTCGTACGACGGATCCGCAGCCGTGTCCGCAGCCGCAGCCGTGTCCGCGTTCGGCTCCCGGCGGGCCGGGAGTCCGTCGAGCAGCCAGGCGGCGGTGCGGGCCAGCGAGAGCGTGACCAGCCGGGAGCCGCCCTCGTCGTGCTGCTCGGTCAGCGCCCGCAGCACGGCCGCGGCCAGCAGATAGCCGGTGCCGTGGTCGAGCGCCTGGGCGGGCAGCGCCCCGGGCCGGCCCTCGGGCCCGACGGCCTCGACGGAGGCGATGCCGGTGGCCACCTGGACCAGGCTGTCGAAGCCGCGCTGCCGCGCCCACGGACCGTGTCCCCAGGCCGAGAGCCGCCCGATCACCAGCCCCGGTCTGCGCGCGGCCAGGGACCGGGGCGTCAGCCCGAACCGCTCGACCGAACCGGGCCGGTAGCCGACGACGACCACGTCCGCGTCGGCCAGCAGCTCCTCGAAGGCCGCCCGGCCGGAGCGGCCGGCGAGATCCAGCTCCACCGACCGCTTCCCGAAACCGGTGTCGCTGTGCGCGTCCGGGCTCTCCGGCAGTTGCGGGGCGTCGATCCGCAGGACGTCCGCGCCGAGCAGCGCGAGCGTACGGGTGGCGACCGGCCCCGCGATGACCCGGGTGAGGTCCAGCACGCGCAACCCGGCGGCGGGCAGCAGCGGTTCACCGGTGAGCGCCGCCGTCCGGCGCACCGGCGCACCGTCGATGCGGCCCCTGCCCACCAGCGGTGTGCCCGCGAGCGCCGCACCCCGAGGATCGGCCGCCCACTGACCGGGCGTACGGGCGGCCACGGCCAGGCCGCCCGCCGCGTACACCGTCCGCTCGATCTCGTCGCTCGGGCGCCCGGCGAACGAGGCGGCGGCGGTGTCCACGGCGGTGTCGTCGGGGGTGTCGGCGGGCAGCCCCAGCGTGGCGAGCAGCCGGGCCCGGTGGTGCGGGTAGTTGGCGTGCGTGCGCACCCAGCCGTCGGCCGTGCGCCAGAACCGGGACAGCGGGGCGAACGTGGTCGCCGCGCGCCCGTCGATCCGCAGATGGCGCTCGCTGGTGAACGCCGTGGCCACCGCGCCGTCGTCGATGCGGACCCGTGGCACGGGGCCCCCGGTGCGGCGCGCGGCCAGCTCGGCGGCGGCCAGCGAACAGACCGCGACGGCGGAACGGGCCAGCTCCATGACGGGCAGCCGGGCGGGAAGCAGCCTGTCGGAGCCGCACGCATCGAGGTCCTCTGAAGAACCGAGGTCCTCGGGAGAACCGAGGCGCGCAGAAGAACTGAGATGCTCGGAGGAACTGGGCTGCGCAGAAGACCCGATGCGCGCGAGGAGCGCGGGGTCGCCGCCGAGCGCCGCCCAGGCCTGCTCCGTGCCGGACAGGGGTGCGTGGTTCATCCCCGCACTATGGCACTGAGTGCCACCGAGCGGGAAGGGCCGGCCGGAGACTCCGGCCGGCCCTTCCGTCGCGCCGCGTTCCGACTACCAGCGGACCGCGTTCAGCGCGTTCACCACACCGGCGCCGTAGAAGCCGTTGCGGTTCTTGCCGCCCTCGCAGACGGCGTCGATCTTGCCGTCACCGTCGATGTCGTACGGGGCACCGCACGCGGTGGCGTCGGCCTCGGCGCTCAGCAGCGCCTTCACCGCGGCCGCCGAGGCGTGCGGGTGCGTCGACTTGATCAGGGCCGCGACACCCGCGACATGCGGGGAGGCCATCGAGGTACCGGCCTTGTAGCCGTACTTGCCGTCCGGCAGCGTGGACAGGATCAGGCCGCTCGTGGCCGGCGGGGCGGGCGTCTGGTAGACCGTGGAGTCGCCGCCCGGGGCCGCGACGTCGATGACGCCGTTCCCGTAGTTCGAGTACGAGGCCTTCAGGCCCTTGGCACCGGTCGCGGAGACCGTCACGACGCCCGGCAGCTGCACCGGGATGTCGAGGCACTCACTCGGGTTGATCGTCCGGGTGACGGCCGAGGTGTCGTTCGGGCTGGTGGTGTCCTCGATCGCGTCGGAGGCCAGGTCGAACCTGCTGTTGCCGGCCGAGGCGATGTTGACCGTGCCCTTGCTCTCCGCGTACCGCGTGGCGCGCGCGACGGCCTCGACCAGGGCGCCCTGGTCCGGGTCGTTCTTGCAGTTGAACATCCACGGGTCGGTGTAATAGCTGTTGTTGGTGACATCGACACCGTGCTCGGCGGCCCAGACGAAGCCGCAGACGATCGACTCGGTGTAGAAGAAGCCGTCCGGGTTCGCCACCTTGATACCGGCGACCTTGACGCCCGGGGCGACCCCCGTCACCCCGACGCCGTTCTTCGCGGCGGCGATGGTGCCCGCGACATGCGTGCCGTGGTTGCTCTCGGTCGGCGCCGAGCGCCAGGCCCCGTCCGTGGTGTCCGGCGCCCCGGAGACGCAGCTCGCCGACGCCCCGCGGTCGAAGTTCGGTGCCAGGTCCGGGTGGGTGTCGTCGACGCCCGTGTCGATGACCGCGACCGTGACCTTGCTGCTGCCGAGCGTCAGCTTGTGCGCCTGGTCCGCCTTGATGGCGGGCAGATCCCACTGCAGGGGCTCCATCGGATCCTGGTCGCCCGTCGCCTCGGCCGACGCGGCCTCCGCCTGCGCGGCGGTGAGCGGCTGCTCGACCCCGGTGTCCGTGGTGGCCTGGGGAACGATCGGGTTGGTGCGGGTGGCCCCGGCCGAATCGACACCCTTGACCCGGCGGATCGACTGCGCGAAGTCCGGGTTCTGCGAGTGGACGACGATGACGCCTATCTGCTCGTAGGCGACCACCACCGTGCCGCCGGCCGCGGCTATCGCCTTCTTCACCTGCTTGACGGTCCCGTGGCCGCCCCGCGTGTTGACCACGTACGAGAGCTTCGGGCCGTCCGTCGACACCGCAGCAGTGGGCTGCGCGTCCAGGGGTGCGGCAGAGGCGGCCGCCGTCGGCAGGAAGCCGAGCGAGGCCGTGAGTGCCAATCCGACGGGCAACGACAGTGCGCGCGTCCGTCTGGAACCCAGATGAGCCATGGGGTCTCCACATCATCCGTGCCAAGCGACCGGACACGGGGCGCATCCAGTCGCGTACATGACCAGGAAGTTATCGCTGATCATCCCCGCTGTTCAATGAGTTCGCGGGACCGGGTTCGGCCGGACGGATGCGAAACGGCGTCTGGGAGAAGTACGGAGCCGGGATGAACCGCTTCGCCGCGCACTCCGTGCCGTTGTCGGGGGAGGTGCACCGACACCCCCGGCACCCAGCGTTCCCAGTGAGATCCACCGTCACCGACACCACCGCACCCGCGTCGCGAGGAGATTCCGTGGCTACCGATGCATCCCCGCCCAAGGCCAGTACGGACACCCGCCCTGCCCAGCCCACCACCGAGGACTTCATCGAGATGCAGGAGAGCGGGGAGTTCGGTGAACTGCGCCATTCCTACCGCTCGTTCGCCTTTCCGCTGACCATCGCGTTCGTCCTCTGGTACTTGCTCTACGTGCTGCTGTCCAACTACGCGGGCGGCTTCATGGGCACCAAGGTCTACAGCAACATCAACGTGGCCTTCGTCTTCGGCCTCGCCCAGTTCGTCACCACCTTCCTCATCGCCTGGTTCTACTCGCGGCACGCGGCCGCGAAGCTCGACCCGAAGGCCGAGGCCATCAAGTCCCGTATGGAGGCCGACGCATGAGCGCCGCGTACCACTCGCACACCGCCGTCCAGCTGGCCGCCTCCTCGACCACCGAGCACCGGCCGCTGATCATCACGCTCTTCGCCGTGTTCGTCGCCGCGACCCTGGGCATCACCGTCTGGGCCGGACGGCAGACCAGGAGCGCCGCCGACTTCTACGCGGGCGGCCGCCAGTTCACCGCCTTCCAGAACGGACTCGCGGTCTCCGGCGACTACATGTCCGCCGCGTCCTTCCTCGGCATCGCCGGCGCCATCGCCCTCTTCGGCTACGACGGCTTCCTGTACTCCATCGGCTTCCTCGTCGCCTGGCTCGTCGCCCTGCTCCTGGTCGCCGAACCGCTGCGCAACTCGGGCCGCTACACGATGGGCGACGTCCTCGCCTACCGGATGCGCCAGCGCCCCGTCCGCACCGCCTCCGGCGTCTCCACCATCGTCGTCTCCATCTTCTACCTGCTGGCCCAGATGGCGGGCGCGGGCGTCCTGGTCTCCCTGCTCCTCGGCATCACCAGCGACGCGGGCAAGATCCTCATCGTCGCCCTCGTCGGCGTACTGATGATCGTGTACGTCACCATCGGCGGCATGAAGGGCACCACCTGGGTCCAGATGGTCAAGGCCGTACTGCTCATCGCCGGCGCCCTCCTGATGACCTTCCTGGTGCTGCTGAAGTTCGACTTCAACATCTCCGACCTGCTGGGCACGGCCGCCGAGAAGAGCGGCCAGGGTGCGGCGTTCCTGGAGCCGGGCCTCAAGTACGGTGCCACCGGCACCTCGAAGCTGGACTTCCTCTCGCTCGGCATCGCCCTGGTCCTCGGCACCGCCGGCCTGCCGCACATCCTGATCCGCTTCTACACGGTGCCGACCGCCAAGGCCGCCCGTAAGTCGGTCAACTGGGCCATCGGCATCATCGGCGCCTTCTACCTGATGACGATCGCTCTGGGCTTCGGTGCCGCGGCCCTCATCGGTCCCGACGAGATCAAGGCGAAGAACCCGGCCGGCAACGCCGCCGCACCGCAGCTCGCCGAATACCTCGGCGGGGTCGGCACCACCGGCGGCGCCGTGCTGCTCGCCGTGATCTCGGCCGTGGCCTTCGCCACCATCCTCGCCGTCGTCGCGGGCCTCACCCTCGCCTCCTCGTCCTCCTTCGCGCACGACATCTACGCCAACGTCATCCGCAAGGGGAAGGCCACCGAGAAGGAGGAGATGCGGGCGGCCCGCTGGGCCACCGTCCTCATCGGCGCGGTCGCGATCGCCCTGGGTGCCTTCGCCCGCGACATGAACGTCGCCGGACTGGTCGCGCTGGCGTTCGCCGTCGCCGCCTCCGCCAACCTGCCGACCATCCTCTACAGCCTCTTCTGGAAGCGGTTCACCACCCAGGGCGCGCTCTGGTCGATCTACGGCGGTCTGGCGACCTCGGTGATCCTGGTGCTGTTCTCACCGGTCGTCTCCGGCAACCCGAAGACGTCGATGTTCAAGGGCGTCGACTTCGCCTGGTTCCCGCTGGAGAACCCCGGCCTGATCTCCATCCCGCTGGGCTTCCTGCTCGGCTGGATCGGCTCCCTCCTCTCGAAGGAGGAGCCGGACAAGGGCAAGTACGCCGAACTGGAGGTCAAGTCCCTCACCGGCGTCGGAGCGCACTGAGCGAGGGTCCTCCGACCGGATCGGACCAGGCCCCGCGAGCCCGGCCCGACCCGGACGAGAGGCCCTGGCCGCGCCCCGGGTCCCCCTCCCGCTCCGCGGCCGTGTCGTAGGGTCCTACGACACGGCCGCGCCGCACCTCGTGTCAAACGGGCCCCGCCGATGTCACAGCTCTCGCGTAGTCTCGGAGGAGTCAGCCGGAAGGGCCGTACGGAGAGCGGAATCGGCGCCGGGAAACAATCGCGGGAGGGGGCCCACATGCTCATCGACACCTACGACCGGGTAGCCACCGACCTGCGTGTCTCGCTGACCGACCGGTGCAACCTGCGGTGCACGTACTGCATGCCGGAAGAGGGCCTGCAATGGCTGGCCAAGCCCGACCTCCTCACCGACGACGAGATCGTCCGCCTGATCGACATCGCCGTCACCCGGCTCGGCATCACGGAGGTCCGCTTCACCGGCGGGGAGCCGCTGCTGCGCCCCGGGCTCGTCTCCATCGTCGAGCGGTGCGCCGGCCTGGCCCCCCGCCCCAGGATGTCGCTCACCACCAACGGCATCGGTCTGCAGCGCACCGCCGCCGCACTCAAGGCCGCGGGTCTCGACCGGGTCAACGTATCGCTGGACACCCTGCGCCCCGACGTCTTCAAGACCCTCACCCGCCGCGACCGCCACCACGACGTGCTGGCCGGTCTCGAAGCCGCCCGCGCAGCCGGGCTCACCCCGGTCAAGGTCAACACCGTCCTGATGCCGGGGCTCAACGACGACGAGGCCCCCGAGCTCCTCGCCTGGGCCGTCGAGCACGGGTACGAGCTCCGCTTCATCGAGCAGATGCCGCTCGACGCCCAGCACGGCTGGAAGCGCGACGGCATGATCACGGCAGGCGACATACTTCGGTCGCTGCGCACCCGCTTCACCCTCACCGAGGAGAGCACCGGGGAGCGCGGCTCCGCCCCCGCCGAGCGCTGGACCGTCGACGGCGGCCCCCACCGGGTCGGCGTCATCGCCTCCGTCACCCGCCCCTTCTGCCGGGCCTGCGACCGCACCCGGCTCACCGCCGACGGCCAGGTGCGCACCTGCCTCTTCGCCCGCGAGGAGACCGACCTGCGCGGCGCCCTGCGCTCGGACGCGCCGGACGAGGAGATCGCCCGGATCTGGACACTCGCGATGTGGGGAAAAAAGGCCGGATCCGGTCTGGACGACCCGTCCTTCCTCCAGCCGGACCGGCCCATGTCGGCGATCGGCGGCTGACGGGCTCGTCAGCCGCGGCCCCGGCCCGGGTCGTCGGCGCGCGACTCCCACTCCGCGAGCGTCACGACCTCCTTGAGGAAACTCCTGACGTCCAGGAACGAGGAGAGGTGCTCCCGGTGCTCCTCGCAGGCCAGCCAGGTCTTGCGGCGCTCCGGGGTGTGCAGCTTGGGATTGTTCCAGGCGAGCACCCATACGGCAGCGGCCCGGCAGCCCTTGGCGGAACAGATGGGAGCGGCGGCGGCGCTGTCGGGCGCGGTTTCAGGGGAGTTCACGGACTCAACCCTAGGGCCTGTCGTCGAACCGCCGTCGTCGCCCGGAGGGCGGCAGCGACCACAGAAAAAACGACGCCGAGCAGCCACGGGGGGAGCTGCCCGGCGTCGGTCCGTCGCTCCGACGGGGGATGCGGAGCGCCTACGAAGTATGTCACGCAGACCGGGGTGCGGTGCACCGTAACTTCACGATTGATCTGAGGTTTTCTTGAGCCTCGGGTGCAGTGCGCACCCAACCGGGCTCAGGCCGATTCCCCGCCGCGGCGCACCCCGCCGGCCTCCGGACCGGGTTCCGTTCCACCGGCCACCGGCGCCGCGTCGAGCACCGGCCGCATCGGCGCCGGTACGAAGGTGGACGGCAGCGAAGGGGTGTTCTCCCGGCCCGCGTTGGCGATGACCACGGCCACGTAGGGAAGCAGCACCCCGAGCGCGAGCGCCACGATCGCGACGTAGCGCTCGACGTTCCACAGCACCGCGGCCAGGATCACCGAGACCGTCCGCACGGACATCGAGATCACATAGCGTCGCTGCCTGCCGCGCACATCGTCCGCGAGCCCCTGCCGGGCCCCCGTGATCCGGAAGACCTCACCGCCGCTCTGCTTTCGCATCACGTCTCCATCACCCTTCCCCCAGCGCCTGACGGGCCGGGGGACACCTCATTCCCGCACCGGACGCTCCCCGGACCGGACCGGAACCACGGTACGCCCGGCGCCCGGCGGCTTCGAGACCGGGGCACACCCTGTTCGTACATATCGGTATCCGTGCCGCACGTACGGGCCCCTCCGGCATGCGGCGTACGCCCCACGGGCCGAGACTGGGCCCACATGCGCGACATCCGTCGCACGAGGAGGCGACATGGGCTGGTTGTGGGCAATCATCGTGGGTCTGGTGCTCGGTCTGATCGCGAAGGCGATCCTGCCGGGCAAACAGAACATCCCGCTCTGGCTGACGATCATCTTCGGCATCATCGGCAGCGTCCTCGGCAACTCCGTCGCCACCTGGATCGGTGTCAACGACACCAAGGGCATCGACTGGATCCGCCACCTGTTCCAACTGATCGGGGCGGTGGTCGTCGTCGGCGTCGGCGACATGCTGTGGGCCTCGATCCGCCGCCCCAAACAGAGGACCTGACCCACCGGGCACCCGAACGCGACTCGGCCGGACACGCGTGACGCGTGTCCGGCCGAGTCGCCTGTGCGTCCGGGATCAGCCGGTGACCTCGACGGCGGCAAGGTTCTTCTTGCCGCGGCGCAGCACCAGCCAGCGCCCGTGCAGCAGCTCCTCGCGGGCCGGCGCGCTCTCGCCGTCCGAGACCTTGACGTTGTTCACGTACGCACCGCCCTCCTTCACCGTGCGGCGGGCGCCCGACTTGCTCGGCGCCAGGCCGACCTCCACCAGGAGGTCCACCAGCGGGCCGAGCTCGGTGACCCGCGCGTGCGGCACCTCGGACAGCGCGGCGCTCAGCGTCGCCTCGTCCAGCTCGCCGAGCTCACCCTGGCCGAAGAGCGCCTTCGACGCCGCGATGACCGCGGCGCACTGATCGGCGCCGTGCACCAGCGTCGTCAGCTCCTCGGCCAGCGCGCGCTGCGCCGTCCGGGCCTGCGGACGCTCCTCGGTGACCTTCTCCAGCTCCTCCAGCTCCGCGGGGCTGAGGAAGCTGAGGATGCGCATGTACCGGGAGATGTCCCGGTCGTCCGCGTTCAGCCAGAACTGGTAGAAGGCGTACGGCGTCGTCATCGTCGGGTCGAGCCAGACGGCCCCGCTCTCGGACTTGCCGAACTTGGTCCCGTCCGCCTTCGTCATCAGCGGCGTCGCCAGCGCGTGCACCTCGGCGCCCGGCTCCAGGCGGTGGATCAGGTCGAGGCCGGCGGTGAGGTTGCCCCACTGGTCGCTGCCGCCCTGCTGGAGGGTGCAGCCGTAGCGCCGGTACAGCTCCAGGAAGTCCATGCTCTGGAGCAGCTGGTAGCTGAACTCGGTGTAGCTGATGCCCTCGTCGGACTCCAGCCGCCGGGCGATGGACTCCTTGGTCAGCATCTTGTTGACCCGGAAGTGCTTGCCGATGTCCCGGAGGAACTCGATCGCGGACATGCCCGAGGTCCAGTCCAGGTTGTTCACCATGACCGCCGCGTTCTCGCCCTCGAAGGACAGGAACGGCTCGATCTGGGACCGCAGCCGCGTCACCCAGCCGGCGATCGTCTCCGGGTCGTTCAGCGTGCGCTCCGCGGTCGGCCGGGGGTCACCGATCTGACCGGTGGCCCCGCCCACCAGGGCGAGCGGACGCAGACCGGCCTGCTGGAGCCGGCGCATGGTGAGCACCTGTACCAGATGGCCGACGTGCAGACTCGCCGCGGTGGGGTCGTAGCCGCAATAGAAGGTGACGGGACCGTCCGCGAGAGCCTTGCGCAGTGCGTCCTCGTCAGTGGACTGGGCGAACAGCCCACGCCACTTCAGCTCGTCGACGATGTCCGTCACGGTTCCGTGTCTCCTCGTGGTGCGTACGGGTACGGGTAATGGCTTTCCCGCTCAGTCTAGGCGGGTCAGACGCCCGGACTCACCGAGCTCATGTTGAAGTCCGGGATCCGCAGCGCGGGCATCGCGGCCCGGGTGAACCAGTCGCCCCACTCGCGCGGCAGTGTCTTCTCCGTACGGCCCGCCTCCGTGGCCCGCGACAACAGGTCCACCGGCGACTCGTTGAACCGGAAGTTGTTCACCTCGCCGACGACCTCGCCGTCCTCGACGAGATACACCCCGTCACGGGTCAGCCCGGTCAGCAGCAGGGTGGCCGGATCGACCTCGCGGATGTACCACATGCAGGTCAGCAGCAGCCCGCGCCCGGTCGTCGCGGCCACCATCTCCTCCAGCGACCGCTCACCGCCGGCCTCCAGCACCAGGTTGTCGATGGCCGGCGCGACCGGCTGCCCGGTCAGCCCCGCCGTGTGCCGGGTGGTCGTCAGGTGGTCGAGCCTGCCGTCCCGGATCCAGTCGGTCGGGGCCAGCGGCAGGCCGTTGTCGAAGACGGAGGCGCTGTCCCCGGAGGCGTGGGCGATCACGAACGGGGCCGACTCCAGGCCCGGTGCGTTCGGGTCGCTGCGGAGTGTCAGCGGCAGCCCGGAGAGCTGCTCGCCGATCCTCGTCCCGCCGCCCGGCTTGGAGAACACCGTCCGGCCCTCCGCGGCGTCCCGCGCGGCCGAGGACCACAGCTGGTAGATCAGCAGGTCGGCGACGGCGGTCGGCGGCAGCAACGTCTCGTACCGCCCGGCGGGCAGCTCGACACGGCGCTGTGCCCAGCGCAGCCGCTGCGCCAGCTCCGCGTCCAGCTCGGCCGGGTCGACGTCCTTGAAGTCGCGCGTCGAACGGCCGGCCCAGGACGAACGGGTGCGGTCCGGGGACTTGGCGTTGAGCTCCAGGGTGCCGGTCGGCTGGTCGTGGCGCAGCCGCAGCCCCGTCGACGTACCGAGGTAGGTCGAGGTCAGCTCGTGGTTGGCGAAGCCGTACAGCTCACGGCCGCCGGAGCGGGCGCGGGCGAAGGCGTCGCCGAGCGCCGGGGCGAACTCGGCGAAGACGTCCGAGCCGGTCTCGGCCGGTGCGTCCGTGAAGTCGGGCGACTCGGGCACCCCGGTGACCAGCGGCTGCGCGTCCTCCGCCGGACCGGCCCCACGTGCCGCGGCCTCGGCGGCCCGCACCAGCGGCTCCAGGTCGTCGGCGGTGACCGCGGAGCGCGACACCACACCGGACGCGGTGCCCTGCGCACCGTCGACGGTCGCGATGACGGTCAGGGTCCGTCCCCGCGTCACCCCGTTCGTCGTGAGCGCGTTGCCGGCCCAGCGCAGGTTCGCGGACGACTCCTCGTCGGCGATGACCACGCAGCCGTCGGCGGTGGACAGTTCGAGCGCCCGCTCGACGATCTCGTGCGGCTTGCTGACGCGGCTCATCGTCCGGCCTCCTGCGTCGTGTTGAGACTGTGCTGCCCCGGGGGACACTGCATCCGATTGCGGCTGCGCCGCGGGCCGGGCCCCCAGCCGGTTCCGTGGTGACCGCTCATCGTCCGGCCTCCTGCGTCGTGTTGAGGATGTTCACGCCTCGGAAGAGGGCGGAGGGGCAGCCGTGCGAGACGGCCGCGACCTGGCCCGGCTGGGCCTTGCCGCAGTTGAAGGCGCCGCCCAGGACATAGGTCTGCGGGCCGCCGACCTTCTCCATCGAGCCCCAGAAGTCCGTCGTCGTGGCCTGGTACGCGACGTCGCGCAGCTGCCCGGCCAGCCTGCCGTTCTCGATCCGGAAGAAGCGCTGCCCGGTAAATTGAAAGTTGTACCTTTGCATGTCGATCGACCACGACCGGTCGCCGACCACATAGATACCGCGCTCCACCCCGCCGATCAGGTCCTCCGTGGACAGCCCGCCCGGATCCGGCCGCAGCGACACATTGGCCATCCGCTGGACGGGGACATGGCCCGGAGAGTCCGCGTACGCGCAGCCGTTGGAACGGCCGAGACCGGTCAGCTTCGCGATCCGCCGGTCCAGCTGGTACCCGACCAGCGTCCCGTCCTTGACCAGGTCCCAGGACTGCGCCTCGACGCCCTCGTCGTCGTACCCGATGGTCGCGAGCCCGTGCTCGGCGGTGCGGTCACCGGTCACATTCATCACGGGGGAGCCGTACGTCAGCTTCCCCAGCTGGTCGAAGGTGGCGAACGAGGTCCCGGCGTACGCCGCCTCGTACCCCAGCGCCCGGTCCAGCTCGGTGGCGTGGCCGATCGACTCGTGGATGGTCAGCCAGAGGTTGGACGGGTCGACGACCAGGTCGTACGTTCCCGCCTCGACGCTCGGCGCCCGCATCTTCTCGGCCAGCAGCCCGGGGATCCGTGCCAGCTCGTCGTCCCAGTCCCAGCCGGTCCCGGTCAGGTACTCCCAGCCGCGGCCCACCGGCGGGGCGATCGTCCGCATCGAGTCGAACTCGCCGGTCGTGCCGTCCACGGCGACCGCGGTGAGCTCCGGATGCAGCCGCACCCGCTGCTGGGTGGTGACGGTGCCCGCCGTGTCCGCATAGAACTTGTTCTCGTGAACGGTCATCAGTGAGGCGTCCACATGCGCGACGCCCTCGGCGCCCAGGAGCCGGCCGCTCCACTCGGCGAGCAGCCCCGCCTTCTCCTCGTCCGGCACCTCGAACGGATCGATGTCGTACGCCGACACCCAGGTCCGCTCGCCGTGCACCGGCTCGTCCGCCAGCTCGACCCGCTCGTCCGAGCCGGCCGCCGCGATCACCTTCGCCGACAGCTTCGCCATGGCGACGGCCTGCGAGGCCACCTTCGCCGCGGCGTCCATCGTCAGGTCCACCCCGGACGCGAACCCCCACGCCCCGCCGTGCACCACCCGCACCGCGTAGCCGAGATCGGTGGTGTCCGAGGACCCGGAGGGCCGGGCGTCCCGCAGCCGCCAGGACGCGCTGCGCACCCGCTCCAGACGGAAATCGGCGTGCACGGCACCCAGCGCACGCGCGCGGGCGAGCGCCGCGTCGGCGAGGGCCCGCAGCGGCAGGGCCAGGAACGACTGATCTACCTCATGGGGCACAGGGGATTCCCTTCTCGATACACCACGGCAGTGAACCACGCCGGACGGTGACCGTGCCGGGGATACCGGATGCCGCCCGACGCGGCCCGGACCGGGCGCGGTTCGACGGGCGGCCGTCTGTAGGAACCCCACAGTGCCCGGGGGGCGGCGCTGTCAGGGGGCGATTGCTCGCGGAGCTCCTGGTACCGATAGGTTTTCGATGTACCAGACCGCTAGGGAAAGGGTGATCCGATGAGCCGCTCGGTTCTCGTCACCGGAGGAAACCGGGGCATCGGCCTCGCCATCGCCCGCGCTTTCGCCGACAACGGCGACAAGGTCGCGATCACCTACCGCTCCGGCGAGCCGCCCGCTGTGCTCACCGAGGCCGGTGTCCTCGCGGTCCGTTGCGACATCACCGACGCCGAACAGGTGGAGCAGGCCTACAAGGAGATCGAGGAGAAGCACGGTCCCGTCGAGGTGCTGGTCGCCAACGCCGGTATCACCAAGGACCAGTTGCTGATGCGGATGTCCGAGGACGACTTCACGTCCGTCGTCGACACCAACCTCACCGGCACCTTCCGGGTCGTCAAGCGCGCCAACCGCGGCATGCTGCGCGCCAAGAAGGGCCGCGTCGTCCTCATCTCCTCCGTGGTCGGACTGCTCGGCTCGGCCGGGCAGGCGAACTACGCCGCGTCCAAGGCGGGTCTGGTCGGCTTCGCCCGGTCGCTGGCCCGTGAACTCGGTTCGCGGAACATCACTTTCAACGTCGTCGCACCCGGTTTCGTCGACACCGACATGACGCAGGTGCTCACCGAGGAGCAGCGCAAGGGCATCGTGTCCCAGGTGCCGCTCGGCCGCTACGCACAGCCCGAGGAGATCGCCGCCGCGGTGCGCTTCCTCGCCTCCGACGACGCGTCGTACATCACTGGAGCCGTCATCCCCGTTGACGGCGGATTGGGCATGGGTCACTGATCACCATGAGCGGAATTCTCGACGGCAAGCGCATCCTCATCACAGGTGTGCTGATGGAGTCGTCCATCGCTTTCCATGCCGCGAAGGTGGCCCAGGAGCAGGGCGCCGAAGTCATCCTGACCGCCTTCCCGCGGCCCACGCTGACGGAGCGCATCGCCAGGAAGCTGCCCAAGCCGGCCAAGGTCATCGAGCTGGACGTGACCAACACCGAGCACCTGGACCGGCTCGCCGGTCTGGTGAAGGACGAGCTCGGTTCGCTCGACGGCGTCGTCCACTCCATCGGCTTCGCGCCGCAGGACGCGCTCGGCGGCAACTTCCTCAACACCCCGTTCGAGTCGGTCGCCACCGCGATGCACGTCTCGGCGTTCTCGCTGAAGTCGCTCGCCATGGCCTGCAAGCCGCTGATGAGCGACGGCGGCTCGGTCGTCGGCCTCACCTTCGACGCGCAGTTCGCCTGGCCGCAGTACGACTGGATGGGCCCGGCCAAGGCCGCGCTGGAGGCCACCTCCCGCTACCTCGCCCGGGACCTGGGCAAGGACGACATCCGCTGCAACCTGGTCTCCGCCGGTCCGCTCAAGTCCATGGCCGCGAAGTCCATCCCGGGCTTCACCGACCTCGCGGACGTGTGGAACACCCGCTCCCCGCTGTCCTGGGACATGACGGACCCGGAGCCGGCCGGCCGTGCCATCGTCGCGCTGCTCTCGGACTTCTTCCCGAAGACCACGGGCGAGATCATCCACGTCGACGGCGGCGTGCACATCATGGGTGCCTGATCGAGCACGACGGGCCCTGACACAGCCGCGTATCGCCTGGGAACAGGCGGTACGCGGCTGTGTCGTGTAAGGGCCCGGCTCCGGCCCGCTCAAGTCGAAAAGACGGTCGATCCACCGCAGAATGTGGTGAACCGGACTTCGGGTCAGGCTACGGGGAGGAGGTCGCCGTGCGCGCCGTACGCCGCCGGACCTGCGCCCTGCTGGCGGCCGCCATAGCCGTCGCCGGACTCGCCGCCCCGGTGGGGATATCCGTGGCGGGGCGGATGGGAGCCGGGGCGCCCACCCCCGCCGCTCCCACCCCCGACCCCGCCGGAGCCGAATGCCGTACGACGGTCCGGGGCTCCCGGGTCGTCGCCTACTGCCACAACCCGTACCCCTCCACCGACCGCGTACAGCTGCACACCGAATGCCGCCGCTGGTGGGACATAGACGCCGACGCCATCCCGGTCGACGTGGGCCCCGGACGGACCGTGCGGATCGACGACCGCTGCTGGAAGGAAGTCGGCTCGGCCTGGGTCACGCACCAGGTGCAGGACGCGGTCTAGGGCCGCCGGACGGGCATGGGGCCCGGTCCACCGGACAGTCCCGCGCATTCAGGCCCCCAGACCCTGCCCGCCGGACAGCCCACGCATCCAGGTCTCAGACCTGGTCGACCAGACAGCTCAGCGCGTGGCTCGCGGCCTCGGCCGCCGCCGCCTCCCCGTCACCCGCCCGGATCGCCTCGACCAGCCGGCCGTGGTCCATGTGGTTCTCCGGCCGCAGCTCCTGACCGATGTCGCCCCGGAGATAGTCGCGCAGCAGATCGCCCAGATCGGCGTAGAGCCCGGTCAGCACGTCGTTGTGCGAGGCGGCGACCACCGCCAGGTGCAGCGTCGCGTCCGCCTCGACGAACGCCTCGGCGTCACCCGCGGCCCAGGTCTCCTCCCGGCGCGCCATCAGCGCGTCCAGCTGCTTCAGATCCCGCTCGGTGCGCCGGGCGGCGGCGAGCCTCGCCGCCGACGACTCCAGGGTGGACCGCAGCTCGGCGACATGGCGCGGATCGGCGGAGGCGAAGCGGCGGTGCATCACCCCGGCCAGCTCGCTGGTGGCGACGACATAGGTGCCCGAACCCTGCCGGATGTCGAGCAGGCCGTTGTGCGCGAGGGCGCGCACGGCCTCCCTGACGGTGTTGCGGGCCACCCCCAGCTGCTCCACCAGCTCGGGCTCGGTGGGAATGCGGGAACCCACGGGCCACTCGCCCGAGGTGATCTGATTCCTGAGCTGGGCAATCACCTGGTCGGCGAGGGCCGAACGCCGCGGAGACGTCAGCGTCATGGTGCTCCTTGGTCGGGTTGCTGGTGGTGATGAGGGGAGGCGGGAGATGAGGGGGTGGCGAGGGCGGTGACGGGGACGGGAGTCGCCCGGGGGTTCGGTTGCGGTGCCTGGGGCGAATCGTCTCAGAAGGGCTCCCGGCTGATTGGACAATCAATCATCCCATGATTCTATGATGGGCCTCATGCCCGACGACGAGACCCGGCCCCAGACCCGGACCCTGACCCCCGCCGCCACGGTGGACGGCCCTACGAAAACCCCAACAACCGCACAAATCCCGCAGGCCCCCCGGACGGCACCCGCCGCCGACGGGGCCTCGCCCTGGCTCCTCCGGCTGGTCGTCGTCGGGCTGGTCCTCACCGCGCTCAACCTCCGCCCCGCCATCACCAGCCTCGGCGCCCTCCTCGAAGAGGTCAGCGACGGGCTGCACATGAGCGGCAGCGTCGCCGGTGTGCTGACCTCCGTACCGCCCCTCTGCTTCGCGATCTTCGGCATCATGGCGCCGCGCCTGGCCCGCCGCTTCGG
The DNA here is from genome assembly GCF_042891445.1 of Streptomyces sp. NPDC001890. Lineage (NCBI taxonomy): Bacteria > Bacillati > Actinomycetota > Actinomycetes > Kitasatosporales > Streptomycetaceae > Streptomyces > Streptomyces sp. NPDC001890. Next base: position 1,345,076 of record NZ_JBIATE010000001.1, read on the forward strand.
TCCGGGCGCGGTGGTCTGCGCCGGCATGACCGCCATCACCGCCGGTCTGGTCATACGGCCGCTCGTCGGCGGTACGGCCGGCTTCCTCGCCGCGAGCGCCCTCGCCCTCATGGGGATCGCCGTCAGCAACGTCCTGATGCCGGTGATCGTCAAGCGCTGGTTCCCGGACCGGGTGGGCTCCATGACCGGGCTCTACTCGATGGCCCTGGCCCTGGGCACCTCGCTCGCCGCCGCGGTCACCGTGCCCATGACCAGCGCGATGGGCGGCAGCTGGCGGCTGGGGCTCGGCGTCTGGGCCGTGCTCTCCGCCGCCGCGATCGTGCCCTGGATCCCGGTGGTACGGGACCGGCGCGGCGCCCCTGCGCAGCAGGCCGCCCAGCAGCCGGGCGCCCCCACTTTGAAGATCACGCGCAGCCGTACCGCCTGGGCCCTCGCCTGCTTCTTCGGGCTGCAGGCCACGGCCGCGTACATCACCATGGGCTGGATGCCGCAGATCTTCCGCGACGCCGGGGTCTCGGCCGGTACGGCGGGTGTGCTGCTCGCCGTGACCATGGCGATGGGCGTGCCGCTCGCCTTCGTCATCCCGGGGGTCGCGACCCGGATGAAGAACCAGGGCGCGATCGTCGTCTTCCTCGGCAGCTGCGGCCTCATCGGCTACGCGGGCCTCTACCTCGCGCCGTCCGGCGGGGCCTGGGCCTGGGCGGTGCTCCTGGGCATCTCGAACTGCTCCTTCCCGCTCGCCCTGACCATGATCGGCATGCGGTCCCGCACCGGCGCGGGAGTGGTCCGGCTGTCCGCGTTCGCACAGTCCGTCGGGTATCTGATCTCGATCCCGGGACCGCTGCTGATCGGTGTGCTCTACCAGCACAGCGGCGGCTGGGAGCTGCCGATCGCGCTGATGGCGGGCCTCATGGTGCCGCAGATGGCGGTCGGAATCCTGGCCGGGCGGGACCGGACCATCGAGGACGAATGCTGAAGTGCGAGACTGGTCCCATGTCTCCTGTGCTCGACCCGAATCCCCAGAACGGTCAGAAGAAGCTCCTCGCCGTGCTCGGCGCGATGCTGCTGATCACCGTGATCGTCGCAGTGATCGCCTCGATCGCGTCCCCCTGAGCCCGAGCCGGGCGCCGAGCCGCGCGGCCGCCGGCCCTCGATGGTAGGGCTGGCACCACCATCCCCTAGGGGGCAGGGCTCAGGGTGAAGTGGGTGGGTCGCCGGATGGGGCCGGCGGCCCCGGATCCGTAGCTTTTCGGTATCGGTACCGAAGACCCACGGAGGCGGACATGCCGGCCCGAACGCACACCCCGACCACCCACCCGGCCACGGGCAGCGTCGAGGTCAGGCTGCCGTGGTGGGCCATCGCGCTGCCCGCGATCGCGTTCGCCGCACTGCTGCTGCTGATCATGGGATCCGGCGAGGCGCACGCCGCGACCGCCGACCCGGCGATCAGCCGGTTGCTCGCGCGAATCACGGCCCTGGTGACCGGCTGACCTCGCCCGCGCGCCCCGTGGAAGCCCATCAACACCCTGCGCCGGGCGGCACATTTCATGCGAAGCTGAGGTGTATGAGCGTCGATACACCTCGCAGGATCGTCCTTCTCAGGCATGCAAAGGCGGAATGGTCGCAGGACTCCGACCACGAGCGACCGCTCGCGGAGCGGGGCCGCAAGGATGCCCCCGTCGCGGGCCGCAGACTCGTCGACTCCGGGATCGTCCTCGATCTGGCCCTCTGCTCCACCGCGGCCCGGACGCGCGAGACGTGGAAGCTGGCCGTCCACGAGATGCCGCAGCGCCCCAGGACCGTGTACGAGGACCGGCTGTACGAGGCGTCCCTCGGCGAGCTCATCGCGCTGATCAACGAGACCCCCGACGACGTGCACAACCTCCTGGTCGTCGGCCACAACCCCGGCATGCACGCGATCGCCGACGCGCTCTCGGAATCGTCCGAGGGCGACGCCCTGGCCCGGATGACCCGCGGTGGCTTTCCCACCGCCGCCTTCGCCGTCGTCGAGTTCTCCGGCTCCTGGAAGGGCGTGGAGCACGGCGTGGGCAAGCTGGTCGAGTACTGGACGCCCAACGACTGAGCAACGACTGGACCGCAGCTGACCGGACAACGACTGGTACCGCGTCGTACGGAGCAGGGCCCCGGATGCGTAAGCACCGGGGCCCTGCTCCGTACGCGCGACCGTGCCGATCGTGCCGGACACGCCCGCGATCGTGCCGGACGGCGTCAGTCGACGAGACCGTCGGCGGCCTCGACCTCCTCGCGGGTGATGCCGAGCAGATACAGCACGGTGTCCAGGAACGGCACGTTCACCGCGGTGTGCGCCGCCTCGCGGACCACCGGCTTGGCGTTGAAGGCCACCCCGAGCCCGGCGGTGTTCAGCATGTCCAGGTCATTCGCGCCGTCACCGATCGCGACGGTCTGGGCCAGCGGCACCCCGGCCTGCTCGGCGAAACTGCGCAGCAGCCGGGCCTTGCCGGCCCGGTCGACGATGTCGCCGACGACCCGTCCCGTGAGCTTTCCGTCGACCACTTCCAAGGTGTTGGCAGAGGCGAAGTCGAGCCCGAGCCGTTCCTTCAGATCGTCGGTGACCTGCGTGAACCCGCCCGAGACCACGCCGACTTGGTAGCCGAGCCGCTTCAGCGTACGGATCAGGGTGCGCGCGCCCGGTGTCAGCCGTACCTCGGAGCGCACCTTGTCCACCACCGACACATCGAGCCCGGCCAGCAGCGCCACCCGCGCGTGCAGCGACTGCTCGAAGTCGAGCTCACCGCGCATCGCCTGCTCGGTCACCTCGGCGACCTTGTCCTCGCAGCCCGCGTGGGCGGCGAAGAGCTCGATGACCTCGTCCTGGATGAGCGTCGAGTCGACGTCCATGACGACCAGCCGCTGCGCCCGGCGGCTCAGCCCGGCCGACACCACCGCGACATCGACACCGATTCCGGCGGACTCCGTGGCCAGCGCGGTCCGCAGCTCCTCGGTCGCGGCGCCGGACACCGCGAACTCGACCGCCGTGACCGGGTACTTCGCGAGCCGGAAGATACGGTCGATGTTGCCGCCGGTGGAAGTGATCCTGGCCGCTATGGCGGCGGTCGACTCCGCGGTCAGCGGGTGCCCGAGCACCGTCACATGGGAACGCCCGTGGCCACGCGGCCGGTTGTCACCGGTACCGGAGATGATCTCGGCCTGGAGCTTCAGCGATTCGGCCCAGCTGTGCACGGTCGCCCGCAGGTCGCCCTCGGTGGTGCCGCCCGCGGTCGGGGCGGTGACCAGTACGCACAGGACGATGCGGCCACGGGTGACGACCTGCTCGATGTCGACGACATCGACCGAGTAGGCGGCGAGGGTGTCGAAGAGCCCGGCGGTGATACCGGGCCGGTCCTTCCCGAAGATCTTCACGAGAAGGGTGGGAGTGTCGGCGCCCCGAGAGGACTCGGGGGGCTCACTGCGGGACCCGGGGGACTCAGGGGACTCAGGAGACGAAGAGGACCGAGGTGGCTGAGATGCGCTCATGGTGCTTCCACCGTATCGGTCCGCGCCGGGGCTCCGGGCGCCCGTCCCGAGGACCGGACAGCGCGGCGGACCCGTACCCGGCCCGGCGCACGCCCGCGGTGACGGACCGCGCGCGTCCGGATCCAGCCAGTGGTCGCGGAGGGGGTGCGGCGGACCCGGGGGGCCGCCGGGACGCGGTGGGCAGGGGTGACCGGGATGCCCCGGTCGCCGATGATTCGTACGTACTCGGGCCGCTTGCCGCGCCCTGCTCCCTTTGGCCGCGCGCCGCCGCCCGGATTCGTGTCGGCACCGTAACGATGCAGGTCTCGGCAGGGTCTTCACCCCGCCCGACTTTCGTATCGGGGACTGCTCCTGGAATAGTTCCTCACGATGTTCAGCATCCCTAGGCCCCCTGTGACGGGGGCGACTCGGGGGACAACTAGTGGGGCGCGGAGTGCCGGAACTCGTACTGGAATTGAATGGCAGGACCTGGACGCTCGATCCGTCCAGGTCGTACACCCTCGGGCGCGACCCGCAGGGCGACCTGACGATCGACGACGCCAGGGTGTCGTGGCGGCACGCCACGATCAGCTGGAATGGCCGGAGTTGGTTCATCGAGGACCACGGCAGCACCAACGGCACCTATGCGCAGGGCAGCCGGATCCAGCAGCTGGAGATCGGCCCCGGCTCCGTCGTGCACCTGGGTAACGCCACTGACGGCCCGCGGCTGAGCCTCACCGCCACGGCGGGTGCCGATGTGTACAGCGGGCAGGGCGCGGGTGCCCAGCAGGCACCGGTCCAGCAGCCCCAGCAGCCCCAGCAGGGCGGCGCCGGCTGGCCCGGCCAGCAGGCCCCCGCCCAGCCGCAGCAGGGCTGGCCGCAGCAGGCACCCCAGGGAGTGCCGCCGCAGCAGCCCGTACAACCGCATGTCCCGCAGCAGCAGGGCATGGCGAGGACGCCCGGCGCGGGCGGAGCCGCGGGGGCTCCGCCGGTGTACGGAGACCGCAGCCCGACCACGTTCCACCAGCTGGCCCTCGGCCGCGTCATGCGCATCGGTCGTGCGCTGGAGAACGAACTGGTCGTCTCCGACCTCCAGGTCTCGCGCCACCACGCCGAATTCCACGCGACCCCCGACGGCCGCTTCGAGATCCGTGACCTCGGATCCCACAACGGCACCTACGTCAACGGTCAGCCGCTCTCCAAGTCCGGCTCCGCGCTCATCGGCCCCAACGACATCGTCGGCGTCGGTCACTCGACCTTCCGCCTGGTCGGCGACCGGCTCGAAGAGTTCGTCGACACCGGTGAGGTCTCCTTCTCCGCCCGCCACCTCACGGTGACGGTCGACGGCGGGAAGCAGATCCTCAAGGACGTCTCCTTCGGCGTCCCGGAGAAGTCGCTCATCGCGGTCATCGGCCCGTCCGGATCCGGAAAGTCCACCCTGCTCAAGGCGCTCACCGGCTACCGGCCCGCCAACCAGGGCGACGTCCTCTACGACAACCGGAACCTGTACAAGCAGTTCGCCGAGCTGCGCCAGCGCATCGGTCTGGTCCCGCAGGACGACATCCTGCACAAGGAACTCACCGTCACCAAGGCGCTCAAGTACGCGGCCAAGCTCCGCTTCCCCGCGGACACCACCGAGGCCGAGCGCCAGGCCCGGATCCTCGAAGTCCTCGCCGAGCTCAAGCTCGACATCCACAAGGACAAGAAGGTCACCTCGCTCTCCGGCGGTCAGCGCAAGCGCGTCTCCGTCGCCCTGGAGCTGCTCACCAAGCCGTCGCTGATCTTCCTGGACGAGCCGACCTCCGGCCTCGACCCGGGCATGGACCGCGACGTCATGCAGCTGCTGCGCGGACTGGCCGACGACGGCCGCACCGTCCTGGTCGTCACGCACTCCGTCGCCGAGCTGGCGATCTGCGACAAGCTGCTGGTCATGGCGCCGGGCGGTTCCGTCGCCTACTTCGGCCCGCCGGAGGAGGCGCTCAACTTCTTCGGCTACACCACCTGGGCCGACGTCTTCTCCGCGTTCGAGAACTACCGCGACTACGACTGGGCGGGCCGCTGGCGCGGATCGCAGCACTACCAGATGTACGCCGCGGACATCGACGCCGTCGCCGCACAGTCCGTACACATGCCGCCCCCGCAGCAGATGCGCCCGCCGAAGCCGCAGAGCTGGTCGGCCCAGCTGTGGACGCTGATGCGCCGCTACGTCTCGGTGATCGCGTCCGACAAGGGCTTCATGGGCCTGATGGTGATCCTGCCCGCCGTGCTCGGCGTCGTCAGCGTGGTCATCCCGGCCGACTTCGGCCTGGCCCCGCCGAAGCCGCCGTCCCGGTTCAACGGAGCCGCCGGAACGATCATGCTGATCCTCGCGGTCGGCATGTGCTTCTCCGGTGCGGCCAACTCCGTACGAGAACTGATCAAGGAACGCGTCATCTACGAACGGGAACGGGCCACCGGCCTGTCCCGCTCCGCCTATCTGATGTCCAAGGTGATCGTCCTCGGCGTGATCACCGCCTTCCAGGGCGTCATCATCTGCGGCATCGGCTTCGCCACCCGCGAGCTGCCCGAAGAGGGCCTGATCATGCCGCCGGCCGTCGAGCTCTGCCTGACGATCATCGTGCTCGGCTTCACCTCGATGATGTTCGGCCTGGTGATCTCCTCGCTGGTGAAGACCGCCGAGAAGACCATGCCGCTGCTGGTCATGTTCGCGATCGTCCAGGTCGTCTTCACCGGCATCCTCTTCCAGGTGTTCGGCTCGCCCGGCCTGGAGCAGTTCGCCTGGCTGATGCCGTCCCGCTGGGCCATCGCCGGCGCGGGCACGACGCTCGACCTCTCGCACCTCATGGCGCCGTGGGACCCGAAGAACCCGACCGATCTCGACCCGCTGTGGGAGCACTCGGCCTCCCAGTGGGGGATCAACATCTCGGTACTGCTGCTGCTCGGCATCGTCTGCGGCGTCGTGGTCGCGCGACTGCTGCGCCGCCACGAGCCGGAGGTCATGCGCAAGTAGCGCGGACCCCGGCACCGGACGCCGAAGGGCGGCATCCCGCGCGGGGTGCCGCCCTTCGGCGTATGCGGATGCCGGCCGGTGACGCGCGGCGCCGGTCAGTACGCGCTGTTGACGTTGTCCATCGAGCCGTACTTGTCGGCCGCGTAGTTGGCCGCGGCCGTGATGTTGGCGACCGGGTCGTAGATGTTCCACGAGGTGCCCGGGACGTGGTACGCGTTGAACGTCGGCTGGATGACCTGGAGCAGGCCGCAGGACGGGGTGCCGTTCTGGGCGTTGATGTCCCAGCCGTTGACCGCGTTCGGGTTGCCGGTCGACTCGCGCATGATGTTGCGGTGCAGACCGTCGTACGAGCCGGGGATGCCGTGGGCCCGCATGATGTCCAGGGACTCCCTGATCCAGCCGTCCAGGTTGTTGGCGTACACCGGGGTGCGGGCCTCGGAGCGGCTGGCGGCCTGCGTCTGCGTGCGCTCGGCGGCGACAGCCTTCGCCTTCACCTTGGCGGCGGCCTTGGCCTTGGCCTTTGCCTCGGCCTGGGCCTTGATCTTGGCGGCCTCGGCGGCCTTCGCCTTCGCGGCGGCGGCCTTCTTGGCCCTGGCGACGTCTGCGGCCTTCACCAGGTTCTCGGCGGTGGAGTGCTGCTCGATGATGCTGGCCTGCACGGCCTTGGCCTGCGGACTACCGGCGACCGACGCGAGGACCACGGGCTCGGCGGACACGGGGGTCGCGGCCTCGGGCTTGGGGTCGGCGTTGGCGGGGACGAGCGAGAACGAGAGCGCGGCGACGGCCATGGCGGAGATGCCCGCGACGGAGAGCTTCTGGGTCTTGTTCAGTCGACGACGGCGGCCGGGGATGCTGGACATGGACATGCAGGCATACCTCTTCGAATCGCGGAAGTCCTCACGGAGGACGAAGACGGGAAGCGGTCAGGCATCTCCGTCGGGGACGAGAGCAATTCTTAGCGCCAGCAAAATCTGGTGGCAAAGGTGTGACGTACGAACCCGGGTAGTGGACCGGGGCCCCGCTCGAACGTGTCGGGCCGCGCTCATGACCACTGATGTGGCACCTGTGTATCCACTAGCAGGCTTCGTAAGTGATGTGGGTCCTATGTGCGGCCTCACATCGGACGTGTAACAACCTCACCAACCGTTGCTTCAGCAATTCGGAGTGTGAGATTCCGTATTTGGGCGGGGTGTTCGGCAGGGCTGCCGCTCCCGTGCATGGGCCGCTCCTCTTTACAGGGGGCCGCGGCTCACGCATACGGAGCTGCTCCTCACGCATACGGAGCTGCTCCTCACGCGCACGGGGCCGCTCCTCATGCGCGGGCGTACGGACCTAGTCCCAGCGCCCTAATCCGCAGCCGTCCACAGGCCGATACGGCGTTCGAATCCCGCCGGTACGGTGAGGCCATGAGCCATCGCCCACCGTCGGGTCTCGCCGCCGTGAGTGCCGCGCTGCTCGCCATGAGCCGGCACCTCGAAGTGCGTGACGTCCTGAAGACGATCGTCGCCTCGGCCCGCGAGCTGCTGGACGCCGAGTACGCGGCCCTGGGCGTCCCCGACGACCACGGCGGCTTCGCCCAGTTCGTCGTCGACGGAGTCAGTGACGAGCAGTGGAAGGCCATCGGCCCGCTGCCCAGGCAGCACGGCATCCTCGCCTCGATGCTCCACGAGGCGAAGCCCGAGCGCCTCGCCGATGTCCGCAAGGACCCCCGCTTCGAGGGCTGGCCCGACGCCCACCCCGACATGTCCGACTTCCTGGGCCTGCCGATCAGGGACGGCGAGGAGATCATCGGCGCGCTCTTCCTCGCCAACAAGCGCTGCCCCAAGCCCGAGGGCAGCTGCGGTTTCACCGCCGAGGACGAGGAACTGCTGGGCATGCTCGCCCAGCACGCGGCGATAGCCCTCACCAACGCCCGGCTCTACGAACGCAGCCGCGAGCTCACCATCGCCGAGGAGCGTTCCCGCCTCGCCCACGAGCTGCACGACGCGGTGAGCCAGAAGCTGTTCTCGCTGCGGCTGACGGCCCAGGCGGCCACCGCCCTGGTGGACCGCGACCCGGCCCGTGCCAAGGGCGAGCTCCAGCAGGTCGCCGCACTCGCCGCCGAGGCGGTGGACGAGCTGCGCGCCGCCGTCGTCGAGCTGCGCCCCGCCGCGCTCGACGAGGACGGCCTCGTCGCCACCCTCCGTACCCAGATCCAGGTCCTGGACCGGGCCCACACGGCCCGGGTCACCTTCGAGAGCCTGGGCATACGGGCCCTGCCCGCCGCCCAGGAGGAGGCGCTGCTGCGGGTCTCCCAGGAGGCCCTGCACAACGCGCTGCGCCACTCCGGGGCGGAGCACGTCGGCGTCACCCTGGCCCGGCACGGCAGCGGCACGCTGCTGCGGATCACCGACGACGGCGGCGGCTTCGAACCCGCGGCGACCCGGCAGGCGGGCCGGCATCTGGGCCTGGTGTCGATGCGGGACCGCGCGAATGGCGTCGGCGGAAGGCTCACCGTTGAATCGGCGCCCGGCAAGGGCACCACGATCGAGATGGAGGTACCCGGTGGCTGACAAGATCATCAGGGTGCTGCTGGTCGACGACCACCAGGTGGTCCGCCGTGGCCTGCGTACGTTCCTGGAGATCCAGGACGACATAGAGGTGGTCGGCGAGGCGGCCGACGGTGCCGAGGGGGTGGCCAGGACCGAGGAGCTCCGGCCCGATGTCGTCCTGATGGACATCAAGATGCCCGGCACCGACGGCATCGAGGCGCTGCGCAGGCTGCGCGAGCTGGAGAACCCGGCCAAGGTCCTCATCGTCACCAGCTTCACCGAGCAGCGCACCGTGGTCCCCGCCCTGCGCGCCGGAGCCTCCGGATACGTGTACAAGGACGTCGACCCGGACGCCCTGGCCGGCGCGATCCGCTCGGTGCACGCGGGCCACGTCCTGCTCCAGCCGGAGGTCGCGGGGGCCCTGCTCGCCCAGGAGGACTCGGGCGGCGGTACGGGCCGGGGGAGCACGCTCACCGAACGGGAACGGGAGGTGCTGGGTCTGATCGCCGACGGCCGCTCCAACCGCGAGATCGCGCGAGCGCTTGTCCTCTCCGAGAAGACCGTCAAGACGCACGTCTCGAACATCCTGATGAAGCTGGACCTCGCGGACCGGACCCAGGCCGCCCTGTGGGCCGTCCGGCACGGCGCGGCGGGCTGACCGGCAAGGAAGCGGACCGCACCGCGGAGGCGGACCGGGAAGGAAGCGGACCGCACCGCGGAGGCGGACCGGGAAGGAAGCGGACGGCACCGCGGAGGCGGACGGCAGTGCGGAAGCGGACCGGCGAGGAAGCGGGCCGTCTAGCTCCGGACTGAGATTCATACTGTCGGGTGTATGTCACCCGGACGGCGCAACCTGCTCGGCTCCGAGGCGTTCTCCAGGGTGCTGCGGCGGCCGGCCGCAGCCACGCTAGGAGGATCCTGAAGTGAAGAACCTGAAGAAGGCCGCTGCCGTCACCATGATCGCCGGTGGAATCATCGCCGTCGGCGCGGGCGCTGCCTCCGCCACCGGACACGGCGCGGGCGCCGACGGTGTCGCGGCCCACTCCCCGGGCGTGGTCAGCGGCAACGTCGTCCAGGTCCCGGTGCACGTCCCGGTGAACGTGGTCGGCAACACGATCAACGTGGTCGGCCTGCTCAACCCGGCCTTCGGCAACCTCGGCCTGAACGGCTGACCACCCCCCATGGCAGGCTGACCGACTCGACCGGCCGGCCGACCGGCTCCATGGCCGACCGGGGCCGGCTCCACGGTCACACTTCGCCGTCACACCTGCGCCGGACGGGCACACCGAGCCCGTCCGGCGCACCCGCGCCATCCGCCCGGCCGAGGCCCGGGGCGTATCCGCGAACCCGATCCGCCCCGGCAGGCCCTACCGCCCCCGCTCGCGCTCCTCCACATACGCGTTGTACGCGGCGACCTGCGCCCGCCGGGCCACCCGCTCCACCGGCCGCAGCGCCTCACCCCGGGCCGCGATCTCCGAAGCGCTCACCGCGCCGCCGTGCCCGTTCTCGTACGCCACCGAGATCAGCAGCCCCACCCGCTGCGCCAGCTCCAGCACCCGCACCGCCCGCGGCGGATACCCCGGAGCCAGCACCTCGCGGCCCCGCTCCGCCCGCGCCCGGTACGCGTCCACCGCAGCCTCGGCCACCGGCCCCGAACCGGCCACATCCAGCCGCGACAGCACCGCCGTCGCGTCCCGCAACGCCTCGGCGAGCTCCCGCTCCGCCTCGCCCAGCGACGGCACATCGGCCGGCGGCGCCTCCCGCACCGGCAGACAACGCCACACCACCTCGATGTGCAGATCCCCGGCCGGCCCCACCTCGTGCACCTCGGGAATCAGCCCGTACGGTGCCCCGAAGGCCACCACCGCCTCCTCGGCCTCCAGCGCCCGCGCGTTGAAGTCCGGCGGACCGCTCAGCCCCAGCGGATGACCGGGCGCCGGCAGCGCCACCCGGAAACCCGTCACCCCCAGACTCCGCAACCGCCCGAGCGCCAGCGTGAGCCCGACCGGCCCCGCCTCGCCCGGCAGTCCCTCCACGCGGTGCACCGCGTCCTCCCCGACAATGGCGAGCGCCGCCTCGTCCGGCGACACCAGTCCCGCCAGAAGCGCGTTTCCCCAAGCGGCCAACAGCCCTGAGCGTGGTTCCGAAAGCATGGGAACACCCTAGGGAACGAGCCCGGGGCCTGTCCTCACTCGGGCCCAGCGCCGGGAGCACTCGCGCGGTGGCGTAGATTTCCCTGGGAGCTGTGCCCACAGGTACCGACGATCTCGACACTGCATGGGGAGACAACGCGCCATGAGCGATGTACTGGAGCTGGTGGACGTATCCGTGGTCCGCGACGGACGCGCTCTGGTGGACGACGTCTCCTGGTCGGTCAAGGAGGGGGAGCGCTGGGTCATCCTCGGCCCCAACGGCGCCGGCAAGACCACCCTGCTCAACATCGCCTCCAGCTACCTCTTCCCGAGCACCGGCACCGCCAAGGTCCTCGGCGAGCAGCTCGGCGGCGTCGGCACCGACGTCTTCGAGCTCCGCCCCCGCATCGGCATCGCGGGCGTCGCCATGGCCGAGAAGCTGCCCCGGCGCCAGACCGTGCTGCAGACGGTGCTCACCGCCGCGTACGGCATGACCGCCACCTGGCACGAGAACTACGAAGCCGTCGACGAGGAGCGCGCCCGCGCCTTCCTCGACCGGCTCGGCATGACCGAGTACCTCGACCGGAAGTTCGGCACCCTCTCCGAGGGCGAGCGCAAGCGCACCCTGATCGCCCGCGCCATGATGACCGACCCCGAACTGCTGCTCCTCGACGAGCCGGCGGCGGGACTCGACCTCGGCGGCCGCGAGGACCTGGTCCGCCGCCTGGGCCGGCTGGCACGCGACCCGTACGCCCCCTCCATGGTCATGGTCACCCACCATGTCGAGGAGATCGCCCCCGGCTTCACCCACGTCCTGATGATCCGCCAGGGCAAGGTGCTCGCCGCGGGCCCCATGGAGACCGAACTCAGCTCCCGCAACCTCTCCCTCTGCTTCGGCCTGCCGCTCGTCGTCGAGCGCACCGGCGACCGCTACACGGCCCACGGCCTGCCGCTCTCGTAGGTACGGCCCGCCGCTCTCCCGGGCACGACCGGCGACGACTTCCGGCCCGAAGGGCCCAACGGGCCGAGCGGCCTGCCTGCGCCCTGTCCGCGAGGGCGTTCGCGGTTCTACCATGACCACGTGGACATCGACGCGTGGGTGTGGTGGCTGATCGGCGCGGTGGGACTGGGCATCCCACTCGTCATGACCGCGATGCCCGAGTTCGGCATGTTCGCCGTCGGAGCGGTCGCAGCGGCAGTCGTCGCGGCACTCGGCGGCGGCATCGTGGCCCAGGTACTGGTGTTCGTCGTGGTCTCGGTGGCGCTCATCGCCGTGGTCCGCCCCATCGCCGCCAGACACCGCGACGACCGGCCCCAACTCGCCACCGGCATCGATGCGCTGAAAGGCCGTCAGGCCGTCGTCCTGGAACGGGTCGACGGCAGCGGCGGCCGGATCAAACTGGCCGGGGAGGTCTGGTCCGCCCGCGCACTCGACGAGGGCCAGAGCTTCGAACCCGGCCAACAGGTCGATGTCGTCGACATCGACGGAGCTACGGCAGTCGTCATGTGACCGAACCACCCACAAGGCAGAGCGCGTTCTGTCAGACTCGAAGTCGATCATCATGAGATCGGGGCCGGCCCGACAGCCGGTCCCTCCCGCGACCTCGACCTCGATCATCGCGATCCGTCGGCAACCGAAGGGCAACGAGGAACACGATGCAACCGATCATCATCGTTCTGATCATTCTGGTGGTGCTCGTCTTCATCGCCCTGATCAAGACGATCCAGGTCATCCCGCAGGCCAGCGCCGCCATCGTGGAGCGCTTCGGCCGCTACACCCGCACGCTCAACGCGGGCCTGAACATCGTCGTTCCATTCATCGACTCCATCCGCAACCGCATCGACCTCCGTGAACAGGTCGTGCCTTTCCCGCCCCAGCCGGTGATCACCCAGGACAACCTGGTCGTCAACATCGACACCGTCATCTACTACCAGGTGACCGACGCGCGGGCCGCGACCTACGAAGTCGCCAGCTACATCCAGGCGATCGAGCAGCTCACCGTCACCACCCTCCGCAACATCATCGGTGGCATGGACCTGGAGCGGACCCTGACCTCCCGCGAGGAGATCAACGCGGCCCTGCGCGGCGTCCTCGACGAGGCCACCGGCAAGTGGGGCATCCGGGTCAACCGCGTGGAGCTCAAGGCGATCGAACCGCCCACCTCCATCCAGGACTCGATGGAGAAGCAGATGCGCGCCGACCGCGACAAGCGCGCCGCGATCCTCCAGGCCGAAGGAACGCGCCAGTCCGCGATCCTCACCGCGGAGGGCGAGAAGCAGTCCGCGATCCTGCGCGCCGAGGGTGAGGCCAAGGCATCGGCCCTGCGCGCCGAGGGCGAGGCCCAGGCGATCCGTACGGTCTTCGAGTCCATCCACGCCGGCGACCCGGACCAGAAGCTCCTCTCGTACCAGTACCTCCAGATGCTCCCGAAGATCGCCGAGGGCGACGCCAACAAGCTCTGGATCGTGCCCAGCGAGATCGGTGACGCCCTCAAGGGCCTCAGCGGCGCCTTCGGCAACCTCGGCAACGGCGCCCCCGGGTTCGACACGGGCAAGGAGCGCCGGGAACAGCCCCCGGTCGACTGACGCGTACACGCCCCGTGCATGATCAGTGCACCAAGCACCGATCACGCACGGGGGATCCGCAATGAACATCTGGGAGATGCTCGCCGTCTTCGCCGCGGGCATCAGCGCCGGCACGATCAACACGATCGTCGGCTCGGGAACGCTGATCACCTTCCCCGTGCTGCTCGCCACCGGTCTTCCCCCGGTCACGGCGACCGTCTCCAACGCCCTCGGCCTGATCCCCGGTTCCGTCAGCGGTGCCATCGGCTACCGCGAGGAGCTCAAGGGACAGGGTCGCCGCGTCCTCAAGCTCGCCGTCGGCGCCCTCATCGGCGGCCTCACCGGTGCCACCCTGCTGCTGGCCCTGCCCTCCACGGCCTTCGAGACGATCGTGCCGATACTGGTGGCCCTGGCTCTCGTCCTGGTCATCCTGCAACCACGCATCAGCAAAGCGGTCCAGCGCCGACGCGACCACAGCGGCACCCCCGCCCACCCCGACGGCGGACCGCTCCTGTTCGTCGGGCTGATGCTCGCCAGTGTCTACGGCGGCTACTTCACCGCCGCCCAGGGGATCATCTACCTCTCCCTGATGGGCATGCTGCTCGACGACACCATGCAGCGCCTCAACGCTGTCAAGAACGTCCTGGCGGCCGTCGTCAACAGCATCGCCGCGCTCTTCTTCCTCTTCGTCGCGGACTTCGACTGGACGGCCGTCGTACTGATCGCGGTCGGCTCCGCGCTGGGCGGCCAGATCGGCGCCAGGATAGGCCGCCGCCTCAGCCCCACCGTCCTGCGCGTCCTCATCGTCGCGGTCGGCACGGTCGCCATCGTCCAGCTGCTGCTCCGCTGACACCCGGAAGCCCGCCTCCCCCCGGAGACGGGCTTCCACCACGACGAAGTACGTACGCCGATTACGCCGCGGCGCGGTCCAGCCACTCCGGCAGCTCCGACCGCTCACCGGCACCCAGCGCCAGCAGCATCGCCTGCGCCGGCGACGGTACGAACGGCTGACGCAGCAGCGGCATCCCCGCCTGCTCCGGCGTCCGGGCCGCCTTGCGGTGATTGTCCTCGGCACAGGACGCCACCGTGTTGAGCCAGGTGTCCTGACCACCCTGGGCGCGCGGCACGACATGGTCGACGGTGCTCGCCCGCCGCCCGCAGTACGCGCACCGGTGCTGGTCCCGTATCAGCACACCCCTCCGGGACCACGGGGCATGTCTTCGGAACGGCACCCGTACGTACCGGCAGAGCCTGATCACCCGGGGCACCGGAATGTCCACGGCGGCACCACGCATGCGGAGATCGGGATGCGACTGCTCGACGACGGCCTTGTCCTGCAGAATCAGCACCACCGCACGGTTCAGCGTCACCGTCGACAGCGGCTCGAAGCTCGCGTTCAGTACCAGCGTGTCCCGCATCTCGCCCACCTCCCGTGTGCCGCCCGCCCCCTGGCAGGCCCGGATCAACTCTGGCCGGGCGGGCCGTGATGGACAACGCAATAAAAATGCCCTGCCCTGATCTCTCCAGGACCAGGGCAGGGCAAACAGCAGGGGAACTCCGGGTTCACCCAGTACCAGGCCAGTACTAGGCGGGACCGGTGTACTCACCGATCAGCTGAGCACGGCCCAGCGTGTGGAACCGAAGATTGAACCCGACGACCGCGGGTGACGCATCGCTGTCGACACCCAGCTTCTCGGTGTCCACCGCGTACACCGTGAACACGTAGCGGTGGTTCTCGCCGGCCGGCGGCGCGGCACCGCCGAACTCCTTCGACCCGTAGTCGTTGCGGACCTGCACGGCACCGGCGGGCAGCCCCTCGAACTTCCCGCTGCCCGCACCGGCCGGCAGCTCCGTGACCGACGCCGGGATGTCGAAGACCACCCAGTGCCAGAACCCGCTGCCGGTAGGAGCATCGGGGTCGAAGCAGGTCACGGCGAAACTCTTGGTCTGCGCCGGGAACGCCTCCCACCGCAGCTGCGGCGAGGTGTTCCCGGCCGCGAACACCTGAGCGTCCGCCAGCACGGCGCCGGGGGCGAGATCCTCGCTCACCACCGTGAACGACGGCACCTCCGGATGGAAGTCGTGCGGCAGCGGCGCCCTCTTCGGCTCGGTCACGTCAGCACCTCTCCTGATCGCTTTCTGCTGTCGGTGGATCTTCCACCGACCCTAGAGCCAGTTGCGCTGACCGCCGACCTGCGCCAGCCACTGATTGAGGTATGCCGCCCAGTCGGTCCCCTGGAAGTCGTTCAGCCCGACCTTGAAGGAGCGGTACGAGTCGCTGCCCTCGCTGAAGAGCCCCGGCTTCTTGTCCATCTCCAGGACGACATCCATCTCGCGGTCGTCGGCGACGAACGTCAGCTCCACCTGGTTCAGCCCGCGGTACTGCTGCGGCGGGAAGAACTCGATCTCCTGGTAGAACGGCAGCCGCTGACGCGTACCGCGAATGTGACCGCGCTCCATGTCCGCGCTGCGGAATCCGAAGCCGAGCTGTCCGAAGGCGTCGAGAATGGCCTGCTGGGCCGGCAGCGGGTGCACATTGATCGGGTCCAGGTCGCCCGAGTCGAGCGCCCGCGCGATCTCCAGCTCCGTGGTCACGCCGATGTTCATGCCGTGCAGATGCTGACCGGCGAACATCGTTATCGGCGTCTCCCACGGAATTTCGAGCCCGAAGGGTACGACGTGCACGGCACCGGCCCGCACCTCGAACGCGCCACCGAGCTGCAGCTTGGTGAACTCGATGTCCTGCTTGGTCTCCGTGTCCTGGCCCTCGACCTCGACCCGGGCCTGCAGCCCCACGGAAAGTCCCTCGATCTGCTGATCCACGGAACCGCCCTGGATCCGCACCTCGCCCTGGACGACCCCGCCCGGTACGACGTTGAGCTCGGAAAGCTCGGTCTCCACCGAAGCGCCACCGGCACCCAGACTGGCGAGCAGCCGCTTGAAGCCCATATTTACTCCTCCTTGGTCCTGACCCCTACATACGCGCAACGACCGTAGTCGGTTCCCGGTACCCTCGACCGCCATGATCGTGGGCTTGGACCGTACGCCGCTGACGCGCGACTTCTTCGACCGCCCCGTACTGGAAGTGGCACCCGACCTCCTGGGCCGGACCCTGGTGCGGGCCACACCGGACGGACCCATCGAGCTGCGCCTGACCGAGGTGGAGGCGTACGCCGGTGAGATCGACCCCGGATCGCACGCCTTCAGAGGCCGCACCGCACGCAACGGCGTCATGTTCGGACCGCCCGGCCACGCGTACGTCTACTTCACCTACGGCATGTGGCACTGCCTCAACCTGGTGTGCGGCCCCGAGGGCAGGGCGAGCGGGGTCCTGCTCCGCGCCGGCGACATCCAGGTCGGCGCCGAACTCACCCGCGAACGTCGAAACTCGGCCCGCAACGACAAGGAACTGGCCAAAGGCCCGGCCCGCCTGGCCACCGCCCTCGACGTCGACCGAACCCTGAACGGCACCGACGCCATCGCCCATCCCGGCGCCGCGCTGTCCGTACTGCACGGCACCCCACCACCACGTGACCAGGTACGCAACGGCCCCCGCACCGGAGTGGGCGGCGACGGCGCCACACATCCCTGGCGCTTCTGGATCGACGGGGACCCCACGGTGAGCCCCTACAGGGCCCATGTGCCCCGTCGCCGCGCAACTTGACTCGCCCTTGAAGGATCCCTAATGTAGTCCGAGCCGCTTGAAACGGGTGCTGCTGTCGATGAGGTCCATCGGACCCCATCCGAGCATCCCGGAGCGGCCAACCACTACCTACGAATCACCCTGGCGGGTGCGAATTCGGCATGCCGTAATTCAATCCCTTTCGCCTCGATTATGAGTCGCCAAGGGAATCGGCTAATGTAGTGGACACGCCGAAAGGCAAGGCCCCTCCAAAGGCCACCGGAATTCAAATTCGGACCGGAAACGGAACGAAAAAGAGTCTGGTAAGGTTGGAACCGCCGGAAAGGGAAACGCGAAAGCGAAGAACTGGAAAGCGAAAAGCAGGATCCCGCTTCGACCGGGAATCGGACACGAAAGAGTCTGATAGAGTC